>NZ_VOSL01000024.1 GCF_007997005.1 Lujinxingia vulgaris
TTCGCCGCTCTACTCAGGACCGAAGTCCCTTTCTCGCTCGACTTGCATGTGTTAGGCACGCCGCCAGCGTTCATTCTGAGCCAGGATCAAACTCTCCAGTTTGATTAGGATCCCCATCACCCTCGCTGCACCTAAGCAGTCGAAGTGGTGTGATGGATTTCGTAGTGCAGGTTGTATCGGTGTTGATTTATTTTACGAACACTTTCGACTTTAGCGACGCGGCCCGATACGACCCTGCCGGATCATAGTGTTGCCGCTTCAAATAAAGCCTCGCGCTCGTGTCACATGCGCTTGACGAGAACCTGTCGTTCGTACGCTCACGTCATGTAACTTCAACCCGCCTGCACAGCATAAGCTCTTGACATTGCTTTGCTTGTAAAAACGCTTGCTGTCCGACAAGGCATTGAACATGCCCTGTCTGGATTCCTATGAACTTTTCAAAGAGCGTCGAGAGCTTGACTCGACTTCGCCTCGCGTTTCGCCGTGTTTCTTTCTGGCGCCCCGTCGAGGGATGCGGAACTTACTGTCCGCGTTTGCGACCGTCAAGTTGTTTTTCGAGAATTTTGAAAGTTTTCAACGTTTCGAAAAACCGTTCTGACGTTGCTCGCTGCGGCCCGTGTTGGCGTCGCGTTGAACGGAGGCGGGCACTAAGCCCGGACCTCGTTGGCGTCAAGCCCGATTTCGAAAAAGTCTCGTCATCGTCGGTGGCTGTCGGCCTCTCTCAGCGAGTGGCTCCGAGGAGCAGCACCGCGTCGAGGAGCCGGAACCTAAGGGGTGGTGGCCTTGATGTCAACGTCTTTTTCGGCAAATTTTGAAGAATGCAGACGCGCATAGAAGTTCGGCGTGAGCTCCTGTCATTTCCGACACGGAGAAGGTCGTGGTGGCATGCGTTGTAAGCTCTCAGAGCCAGCGCAGAGGTGCGCAGGTCGGCCGTCGATGGTAGTTAGATCGCCCACGCATCGCATCGGCCATTTCGAAACACAGGTTCTCCTCAGTAAGCAGTGACGGTTATGGCATCTGAACAACTGGATCTTCGGCTCGGACAGCTGGCGCTCGCCCGCGGCGTTCTCGGTCTCAGCGCCCTCATTGAGGCGGCAACACGCGCCGGTGAGCTGGGTCTCTCGCTTGGTGAGGCGCTCCTGTCGTGTGAGAGCATCGCCCCGGACGATCTTCGAGAATTAGAGCGCGATCTCGCACTACTTACAGAGGATCGGTTCGAAGAGGTGCTCGCGCATGGCGACACATTGATCCTGGAGAACCTTGAGTCGCACCGTGTGGCCCACACCCTCGACCTTATGGAAACCCCCGGGCCACACGCATCTTCCCCGAGTGTGAGTTCGTTTGATGATGGGTCCTCTGCAGTGGATGCTCATGCGGGTCGGACTCCGACGTTGACCAACTTCGGGGGGGCAGAGCTGCAACAGGATGGCACGACGGCTTCGCCCCCCGGTAGTGGAGCGCATGCCGAGGCGCGTTATGACTTTGTCGACGAGCTCGGCCGTGGAGGGATGGGACAGATTCTACTCGCCGGGGATCAGCTCCTGGAGCGAGAGATCGCGCTGAAGACGCTTTTGCCGGATACGGACAATCCGAGCGCCCACTCGCGTCTTCTGGCCGAGGCGAGGCTGACCGGGCGGCTGGAACACCCCAGTATTGTGCCGGTCTATGATGTGGGCTGGCTCCATCACGGTTCGCCTTATTACACGATGCGGGTGGTGCGAGAGCGAAGCCTTGCTGCGATTCTCGACGAGCTTCGCGAAGGTTCCGCCTCGAACTACTCGCTAACGCAGCTGGTGGGTATTGTGCGCCAGGTCTGTCTGGCCATTCAGTATGCCCACGACGCAGGGGTGGTGCACCGGGATCTCAAACCGGACAACATCCTGATTGGTAGTTATGGTGAGGTCTTTGTGATCGACTGGGGCATCGCCAAAGTGCTGCGCGGCGATGATCCTCATACCAGCACCCTGCCCCGTGGCACCCTTGTGGGCACCCCGCAGTATATGGCTCCCGAGCAGGCGCAGGGCCATAACGATCAGGTGGATGAACGCACCGACGTCTATGCGCTCGGCGCCATCCTCTACGAGGTTTTGACGCTGGAGGCGGTCTTTGAGTCTCGCACCGTGCTGAGCCTCTTGATCAGCATCATTCAAGACGAGCCGGTCTCGCCATCACGACGCGCGCCTTCCCGCCAGATCCCGCGAACCATCGAGGAGATCGCGCTTAGGGCGCTGGCCAAGGAACCCCACGATCGCTACGAGAGCGCGCAGGCCCTGGCCGACGAGCTCAACCTCTTTCTGGAGGGCGTCAAGGAGCGGGAGCGCCAGCGGGGTCAGGCGCTGCAGCTCGTGAAGGAAGCCCATCAGAGCCGCGCACTCTATCAGGAGGCGCGCCATGACCTGGCGCAGGCGATCCGCCGGCGTGACGAGCTGCGCCGATCCATTCCCTCGTGGGCGTCTCCACAGGAAAAGTCGGCGCTCTGGGAGCTCGAGGCGCGCGTCGACCAGCTCGGGGTTGAAGCGGAGAAGCGTTTCGGCGAGGTCACCCGTCAGCTCAGCCAGAGCCTTGGCTATGCGCCTCTTAATGAGGCCCACGACGCGTTGGCGGAGCTCTACTGGGAGCGTTTTCTGCAGGCTGAGGCCGCCGGTGATCACGCCACGGCAACCTACTTTGAGTCTCTGGTTCGGCAGCACAACACCGGGGCGTTCGACCAGCGTTTGAGTGGCGAGGCGGCCCTGGAGGTGGACACCCTTCCGTCGTCAGCAACCCTGCAACTCTGGCGGGTCAGCGAATCGCAGCGACGGCTGGTCAGCCAGCCTATCGGCTCTCCGGGCCACGCGCCCGAGGCCTTTGAACATCTGCCTCACGGAGCGTATGCGCTGCATGTCAGCGCCGAGGGCTATGCGCCGCTGGAGCTCCCCCTGGCGCTGGATCGCCTGGCCCATGTTCAGGTGCGCGTACCGATGTGGCCACGGGCGTCGGTGCCCGAAGACTTTGTCGTCATCTCCGCCGGGGCTTTTCGAGCCGGGGCTCACGACGCGCTCTCTCTGGAGCAGGAGGTTGTGGAGCTCGACGCGTTCGCGCTTCAACGCACGCCGGTGACCTGCGGGCAGTACGTCGCGTTTCTCAACGCGATCGCCGACGACGACCCCGATCTCGCAAGACGTCACGCCCCCCGGGTACGCGATGACATGCCCTCGTACTTCCCGCTGGAAGACGGTCGCTACGTTGTGCCCCGTCAGGATGCCGACGGCGATGCCTGGGATCCGCAGTGGCCGATCTGCATCATTAATCGCATCGATGCGCTGGCGTATATCGCCTGGCGCAGCGAGATCGATCAGCGCGCCTACAGGCTTCCCTCTTCCATGGAGTGGGAAAAGGCCGCGCGCGGCGTTGATGGGCGCCTCTATCCCTGGGGCCACCACTTCGACGCGTCGTTCTGTCATATGCGCGAGAGCGCCCCGGGGAAGTCGATGCCCAAACCTGTAGGGTCCACACCCACCGATCGCTCCCCTTACGGCGTGCTCGATATGGCAGGCAACATCGCGGAATGGACCTCCACCCCTGCAGACTCTGCGGCCGGCACCTATGTGCTGCGCGGGGGGTCCTTCAACTCCTTTCCGCTGATGTGCCGGCTCGACTGGCACCAGACCAGCCCGGAGCACTACCGCCACGTCCACTACGGCTTCCGAATGGCCCTGGATCTGCGCCGTTAAGCGGGCTCCGCTCCCGCCCACGGGGCTGTAGCAGCCTGCCTGTAACGCTCGCCTGAGCGATCTTTTGCAACCGCCTGGCCGATCTTCTAGCCTCTCGATGTTGATGACGCTGATGACCTCCGGGCCCTGCCCGGCGCGCTTGAGGTTCCCGCCCGAGCGCCGCCTCCGATGGATGTCTTATGAAACGCCTTAGCTCGAACTCTCCCCTTCGTTTCGCTGATCAAACCCGACAGATCCCCGCCCTGGTGCTCGCGCTCCTTCTCGGAGTCGGTGTCACGGCCTGCTCGGAGGATTTCGGCAACTTCGACGATCGGGAGGTCGATACCCCGGACTCTGGAGCCGACTTTGGAGGCGGTGACGGGATCTGTCTCTATGGTGCAAGCGAAGGCTGCTATCTCGGCGAAGACGCCGGTGAGGGCAGCGGCCTCCCGATGAGCGAGCCTGATGGCGAGTTCTACAGCGGCGCCTTTGTCGGACTCGAGAGCTGCCTGCTCGACGAGTATTTTGTCTGGCCGCAACCCGACGTCCTGCAGAGCGCGCTGTTCGGCGAGGATACCCGCGTTGTGTATGTGGCCCCGCCCTCCCTGCTGAGCAGCGACACCACGTCTTCGGGTGGCGGTCGGATCACCGCCGGCGACGGGAGCTCACCGGCGCGGCCGACCTCCTTTGATGCGCTCGCCACCAGCAGCTTCGACGGGCCGACGATCCTCTCGCTTCTGCCCGGCGAGCATACCATCACGTCGGCGTTAAGCTTCGGAGGGCCCACGATCGTCTCAAGCCCCTGCGCCTCGTCGACGAGCCTGGTGTTGCAAGGCACCGGTGCACTTCGCTTTCACGACAGCGAGCTCGCGCTCCTCGCCGGCGTCAGCGTGCGCGGTCACGAGCAGGCCGTCTCAGCGCTGGTGACCTTCGATAACGTCACCACCGCACTGCTCACATCGTCACGCATCGACGGGCAGCACGCCGACATCAGCGCGGTGGAGTTTCGGCAGACCTCGTTCGCGGTGGTCGGGCAATCGATCATCGAGAACGCCAACATCGGTCTGAACATCGATGGCGGTCAGGCGCTCGTACGCCAGAGCCTTCTCGAGGGTAACGCGCGTCACGGCATCAAACTCGCCAGCTCCCAGGGCCCGGCGCAGGAAGGCTTCGCAGCCGGCGCGCTGCTCGAGCACGTCATTGTCGACGGACGCGGCGCTGCCGCGCCGGAGGCCGCGCGAAGCGGAGTGCGCGCCGAAGGCGCGTTGCTCGGTGTGGTCGACTCGGCGATCCGCTCGCACCACGCCCCCACGCTCAGCGCGTTGGCCTTTGGCGTTGATGCCCGCGCCTCATACCTGAAGGTGCGCGGTGCCTCGAACATCAGCGCCAATCAGGGCCCGGGCCTGCTCGCCATCGACAGCCGCGCCTGGATCACGGGCACCACCCGTATCCACGACAACCGCCGGGGTGTTTTTGCCAGACGCACCGACGCGGGCATCGCCGCCTACCTCAACCCGGCGCTCGGAGTGCCGGAGCCTGAAAGTCCCCTCTTCGTGCCCACGCTGGCCTTTGTAGAGAGCCCCGACCTGAGCGGCTCACTCTTCCCCGGCGATATGTTCTTCCCAGGCGATATGTTCTTCCCAGGCGATATGTTCTTCCCCGGCGATATGTTCTTCCCAGGCGATATGTTCTTCCCGACCGAAGACGTGGTCGCGCAGGAGGATCTCTTCCCCGGAGACATGTTCTTCCCCGGAGACATGTTCTTCCCCGGAGACATGTTCTTCCCCGGAGACATGTTCTTCCCCGGAGACATGTTCTTCCCCGGCGGCACCGCCGGCCCCTTCTCGCCAGCCGCCGACTTCCTCGCCGCAGAGGATGCCTGGTCGATGATCGCGCTTACCGGTGAGGTCAGCGTCAGCGGCAACCTGGAGGCCGGCGTGCAGGTCTCGGGCTCTGGCCTTCTGCTCCACCGGACCTTGATCGCCAACACCCGCCCGATGAGTCTCTCACCCTGGGCGATGACCGTCGGACCGGCGCATGGCGTCGTCGTCGATCAGCCCAGCTTCGCCCACCTGGCGCAGGTTACCCTGGTGGACAACGCGGGCATGGGGCTCTTCGCCAGTCGCGTCCCTGCCGAGCCGGCGGAAGCAGAGCCCGGTGCGGGCATTCGCCTGCTCGTCGACGACTCGATCGTCTTGAGCAACCAGTCCGGCGGTATGCGGGCGCTCAATGGCGAACGTCCCGGCGCGGTAACGCTCGCGCGCTCCAGCTTCATCCGAAACGGCGGCGTCGGCGCGCTGCTGCGCGGGCAGCGCGCGTCGATCAGGGGCTCGGAGTTCCTGCTCACCGCCTCCCGTCCTCATATCGAAGGCGAAGACGCCTCCGCCGACGGGCTTCAGCTGATCGACTCGAGCGCACGCATCAACTCCAGTGAGATCCGCCGCAATCAGCGCTTCGGTTGCTACGTCTCCTCCCAGGAGACGCTCTCGCTGGAGAACATGTTCTGGGGCACCGACACCGCCGATGCGCTGGCCATCGACAGCTCCAACACACCCCGACTCGACTCCGTCAACCTGACCGTCGAAATCGCGGAGCTGCCCGAAGGCGCCAAACTCGACGAAGAAGGAGCCGATCTTGAAGCACCGGCCCCGCTCGACCTGCCCTGACCCATCGGCCTGATACATCCGACAAGGAGCCCGGCGTTTTCGACGCCGGGCTCCTTTGTTTTCAGGCCTTCTCGACGTATGATGGAAGGCGAGCCCGTGTTGCTTCGCGAACCCGAAGTTGTAATAAGCTGTAAAGGAGCTTGTGTGAGTCCGGCCAATAACGATGCACCAGGAGCGGTCGTGCAGACCAGTGGCATGCTCCCCCGGGCCGGTCAGGTGTGGGTCTCCATCTACGAAGATCTCCCACAGCCGACGCTTCTGTTGGACATTCCCGACACCGCTCACAGCACCCGATCGTTGGTGGCGCTGAACCGCTCCGCACGGGCGCTTCTCGGCGAGGCACTGAGCTCCATGCTTCTGGGCTCGGAAAGCTCGGAGGCGCGTGACGCCATCTTCACGGCCTTCGATCAGAACCATGCTCGCCCCGGTCAGCCTCCTGCGCCCTTTGCGCTGAGTCATGAGAGCGGCGCTCTATTCCGCGCCCATTTTACCCCCCTTCCGGCCATCGACACGCTGGATGCCCCCTGGCTCTGCCTGATGCATCCGTATCAGCGCGATCAAGATCTGGCGCTCCAGGAGCTCATCAGCGAGCTGAGCGCCCTCCATCACGAACGCTCCGACCTGGACGCGCTGGGCATGGCCGTGGCCGAGCGCCTGCGCGAAGCGCTCAACACCCCGGCGGTCGCGCTGCTGGCTGCCGAAGGAGAGCGTTTCGCGCCACGCTGGCGAAGTGGCGATGCAACCTTGAGCGAACGTCTGGTCCGGCGGCTGCGCAACGCGGAGATCCCGGCCGATCAGCTTCACCACCTGGCGCTTGAGCCCGGCGACGCCCCGGATGTCTGCGTGCTCAATCTCGGCGGACCTCCCGCCCACGGCGTGCTCAGCTGGATTGCCGACATCCCGCCCGACGCGCGCCCGACGACCCTCTCACTTCTGGCGACCGCGCTCGATCTCCTGCTCTCCACGGCCTACATCCGCGAGTCGTACAGTGAGGAGCGCATGCGGCTACGCGCGGTGCTGGAGCACGTGCCCAGCGCGGTGTTGCTCTTTGATACCGAGGGCAAAGTCGTGATGTATAACTCCCGTGCTCAGGCGATGATCGGACATAACCGCTGGAAGCACCTCGGGCCCGCCGATCACCCCTTCACGATCTGCGATATCGATGGCAACGAACTTCCCGAAGAGCGCTGGCCACTTGTGCGAGCGGTCCGCGAGGGGGTTGGCTGTACCAATGAAGAGTATGTGCTGGACTTCGGCGAGGTCCGTCGCAACGTCCTGATGACCATCGCCCCGGTGGTTGATGAGTCCGGGGTCACGCGCCTCTTTCTGGCCTCCGCCACCGACGTCACCGAGCGCAGCGCACGCGACCGGCGCAAAGATGAGTTCCTGTCGGTAGCGAGCCACGAGCTGCGCAGCCCGCTGACCCCGCTCTCCGGCTTCGTGCATCTGGCGCGCCAGCAGGCCGAGATGGGAAAGCGCGTCGATCCGGAAGTGTTGCGCCGCGCCGAATCCCAGGTGCATCGTCTTCGTCGCCTGGTCGACGCCCTGCTCGACATGTCGCGCATTGAGACCGGACGGCTGCGCCTGTTGAAAAAACCCACCTCATTGCGCGCCCTGCTCAAACGCATCGCCGAGCCCTGGCTCAACGGGCACGAAGGCCACCGCATCATTCTGCAAAACGCCGATGAAGCGGTCTACGCGGTCATCGATCCCGACCGCATCGAGCAGGTCATCAGCAACCTGATCGACAACGCGCTCAAGCACGGTCGAAAAGAAGGCAAGGTTCAGGTTCGGCTGCACACCGCCACCGCGCACGCCGTCATCAGCGTGCGCGACGAAGGCGAAGGCATGAGCGAGGAGGAGGTCGAGCAGATCTTTGAGCGCTTTTACTCCGGGGCGGCCTCGCGCACCACCAAAAGCATGGGACTGGGGCTCTACATCTCGCGCCAGATCATCGAAGAGCACGGCGGCTTAATCGAGATCGAGACCGCGCCGGGTTCATCCACCGAGGTGCGCGTGCTGCTGCCGCTGGGGCGCGACGCCGAGTGAGGCATCCGGCCGGTAAGCGTTGCGCGGACCGGGCCGCCTTGCTAAGCATCTCATGTTCGCACATCACCGTATCGAGCGCGCTGCGCGCGCTACTTTCCGCGCGCCGCGCTGGCCACCAAGCCGGGAGACCCTGATATGTCGCAGATTCACGCGGGCTGGAGAGCCTACCACGAGGGCGACTACCGCAAGGCGCTGGAGCATTTTGAGGCTTCCGAGCAGTGGCCCGAGATGGTCAGCGGCCTGGCGCTCTCGGTCCTCTCCATAGGTCAGGGCTCGGACGCCATCCGCCTGGTCGAGCAACAAGCCCGCGAGCATCGTCACATCGAGCTTGAGGTTCTCCTCGGCGATCTGACCGGGCGCACCGGCAAGCGCGCCGACGCCGAGCGCATGTTGCAGGCAGCGGTCAACGCCAACCCCGATCACGCGCTGGCCCTGAGCCTGCTTGGCGAACAGCGCATTCGACAGGGGCGCTGGGACGACGGCACACAAGACTTCATCGCCGCGCTGGCCGGCGCCGACCCGCGCGCCACGCTGCATATGCGCCGGGTGATCCTCGACCTTATCGACGCGGTGGCCGCGCGTCGCATCCCTCAGGCCGAGGCGATGCGCTTTATCAACCGCATCGACTACTCCATCCCCAACAAAGACACCGCGCTCAACCAGTTCTTCGGTTCGGCGCGACGCGCCGTCAACGCCCAGCAGCGCCTGGACGACATGCCCCGCACCGAGCCCTGGAGCTACAGCGACGCGCCGGTATCACCGGCTCCGCCTGCGCGCCGACCTCAATCGTCGCCACCTCCCCGCCGCCACAGTGACCCCCCGTCTCAGCAACGCTCGAGCTCGCGCTCCCGCACCGCGTCGAGCACCATCGACCTCTCCCTGGATGAAGGCACCTCCTCCACGGACGAGGTATCTCGGTCGCCCTCCCCCGCCCAGAAGCGACGCTCCCAGGCCCGCGAGCGTCGCCAGAACATCGCCCGCGATCGCTCCAATCTGATGGACGCCGGCCTCACCAACATGTCGCGTGTGCTCCGCGAGGAACGCAACGCCAACGAAGCGCTCCAGGAGAGCGTGCCGGCGGCCATCCCCCCCTCCTGGCCCTCCGAGATGGAAGAGCCCATCGACACCATCCCGCCTATCGCGCTGCCGACCCGCGCGGTGCTGGGTCGCGGCGAGGCCATTCGCAAGGGCACCTTCCGACTCACCGGCGGCGATATCGGTGTGGAGATCACCCTGGAGCGCTGCATGCACAACATGCTCGCCAGCATCCAGTCCATCGGCGACGTCACCGTCCCCTTCACGCTACAGGCCCTCCGCCAACTCGAGCTCAACCTGCTCGACGACATCTTCGCGCGCATGCCCGAGCTCAGCGCCCTCTACCGCGATGAGACCGCCGTCGACGACCAGCGCCCGCTCGCCGTGGGCAAGTTTCTGGGCGATTGCCTCGCGCAGGCTTTCGGCGCGGTCTGGAACTACGCCCAGCCCCCCCAGGCCTCCACGATGCGGGTGGGACAGGAAGAGATCGATCCCCTGGGGGTCGCCCGCACCATCCTCGACGCCGACCACTTTGATGCGATCGGTTTTGAGTTGCTTGTCCGACAGTCTGAGAAGGGCACCCGCACCAGCACCGCGATGGTCGCCCGTCACTTCTACGTCGACCCGACCCCGGGCCTCGACGGCGAAGCCTTGCACATGAAGCTCGCCGAGATCTGGGTGGCCTACCGCTTCGTGCTCAACGCCATTCAGACCAACGAGATCGCGACCAGTCTTAAAACCCATCTGGTGCACCGCGACGTCATCGTCTTCTCGATCGACAAGGCCTTCGTGCCCGCCTCATTCCTCGCCCAGGTCGGTCCCGGTGCCCTGTCCTCGGAGGGACGCACGTCCCTGGCCTACGTGCGACGCACTGGCGAGTTCTTAGTGCTGGGAAGCGCGCGCCACTTCGCCCGTTTTCTGGAGGTTGCCCCCTTCGAGCTCAGCTCGAACTCGCTGCCAACGCTGCTCCCCTGGCTGCAGCGCCTCTTTCGCCCGGGCTGGCGCCTGGTCGAGAGCGAAGAGGTTGCGCGCCGCGCCATCGAGCGCACCGGGGTGAGCACGATCGCCGCGCCCAACTTCGCGCGTCAGGGAGATCGTGCCCGGGTCCAGGTCAACTTCCTGGAGCGTTCCACCCCGCATGTCATGCGCCTTTATGACAACCCCGACGCCCTCATCCCCTTTGAGATCGAGATTCAGGCGATCGGCTAAGTCCGACGTGCGCTCTTCGACAGGGCGCGGGCTTCAGCCCTCAAGCCAGCTGCGCGTCGCCTCTTCGAGGCGCGCCTGCAGTGAGGCCGGCTTGAGCACCTTCACCTCCGGCAACATCCCGAGCACAAAGGACGTAAACTCCGGGCAGATCGCCAGTTCAAAGCGCACCTTAAGCCTCCCGCCCGCCAGATCCTCATTCTCCTGGGACGCATGCACCCGGTAGCGCCGCAGGTACGTCGCCCAGCTCGGTCCCACCTCAAGCTCCACCTCCTCCACCGGCCCGCTGTAGGCATAGATGCCAAAAGCGTGCTCGAAGTAGGCATCTTCCTCCTCCGGGCTTCCGAGTTCGATCTCCCGCTCGACTTCTTCGAGCAGCGCGGCTTTGAACGCCTCTTCCCGCGCTCGGGCGTAGGCCTTCTTCGCGACGGGATCGATGACCGACTCGCCATCATCGCCGACCTCGCCAGTGCCTCCCTCCGAGATGTAGAGCGCGGAGCGATCCCCCTCAAACTCAAAGGCTTCAAGCTCATCCTGACGCTCCGAGGCCAGCCGATCGACAAAGCGATCCAGGCTCATCGTCTCCGCCTTTAGGATGCCCGCCACATCAAAGAGCTTACGCTTCTTGTCCTGATACGCCTGCATCCAGAGGCGGCCCTGGTACCAGATCAGCCGACGCGGCACGGCCAAATACTGTTTGCTGTCGCCATCCGAGGAGCGCTCATACTCAAAGCTCAGCCCCTTTCTGCCCCGATGAATCGCGTCGAGCACCGTCTCGAGCATCTCCACCAGGCGCTCGCGATGCACCGGCAGCCAGTTGCGCCGCAGTCGCAGCGCCTGGCCCACGCGGCGCAGCCCCTCCTGCTGGTTCTGCGCCAGGGAGTTTCGCTGATCGTGGGCCAGCGCGTCGATGTACTCCCCGTAGGGGGTCTCCCGAAAGATATCCAGCGCCACCCCGCCCAACTCCAGCGCCGCGGCGGTGCCCACCACCGCCTCTTTGGTGGAGATGCCCGGCCACTGCCAGTACTTGATGCGCCCCTCACGTCCCGTCTCCAGCTCGTAGACCTCTTCGAGCAACTTCAGATCTTCGCGCGCCTGGGGGTACTGCACCCCGAAACGATCGCTGACGTCGGCGATCGTCACGCGCTGACCACTCCGCAACCACCCCATAATCTCATGTGAACGACGCGTAGCAGCGAAGGTATTGCGAGCGGACATAACAACTCCTCAAGAGCGCAAACGCGCTAAAACCAGCTCCGACACCGGACCTTCCGGCCGCCGGCGCCACAATTGTCGAGGGCGCCCTGCCCCCTGTCAATCTGCATAGTTTGCGCCCACATACGCCCGCTCCCCCCGGTGCGGCGCCGACACAAAAACGCCCGCCCTCCGCAAAAGCGGAGGGCGGGCGCCGTTTAACCATCAACGCTCATCAACCTTAGAGCGCCACGTCCAGCGCGCTGCGGTCGCCCGACTGAATGCTCTTCAGGATCGCCCGCGCTTCCGGCAGGATCTGGTAGATGAAGAAGCTCGCCGTCTTGACCTTGTTCTCGTAGAAGCGCGCGTCATCATTCTGCTCGATGAGCGCCTTGCGCGCCTCGTCGTCGCCGGAGCTGACGCCCTTCTCGGCCCAGATGGCCTCGAGTTTGGTCTGAGCGATCGAGGCCTGCTTCAGCAGCAGACGCGCCGACTCCACGAGCCCGAACATGCGCAGGTAGGGCGTGGCGTGCAGCAGCGGGTACTCCGGATCTTTCTTGCCGGTGGCGGTGAAACCGAAGGCCGCCTCACCCAGCGCGTTCTTGGCCGCGTCGACCTGTTTGGCCATCTCACCGAGGGTCTCGTCCTCGGTCAGCTCGGCCAGAAACTCGTTGGTGTCCTGCAGCCAGGTCAGGAAGAGACCACCGCTCTTCATGCGCATCTTACGACCCAGCAGGTCAAGCGCCTGAATGCCGTTGGTGCCCTCATAGATCGAGGCGATCTTCACGTCGCGCATCTTCTGCTCGACGCCGTACTCCTTGATGTAGCCGTAGCCGCCGAAGACCTGCATGGCGATCTCGGTCATCTTAAAGCCCATATCCGAGCAGAAGGCTTTGCAGATGGGCGTGAGCAGGTCGAGCATATCCTGCGACTTGGTCTTGACCGCCTCGTCTTCGTTGTACATGGCGTGGTCGCTGAGGAAGGCGGTGTTGATGAGCATCGCGCGCAGCGCCTCACCGTAGGCCTTCATCGTCATCAGGTTACGACGCACATCGGGGTGCTCGATGATCGCCACGCTCTTAGGGCTCTCGCTACGATCGGTGACCTTGGGGCCCTGGGCGCGCTCTTTGGCGTAGGCCAGCGCGCTCTGGTAGGCGGAGTTACCGATCGCCACGCCCTGAAGGCCGGTGACCAGACGCGCCTCGTTCATCATCTGGAACATGTACTGAAGGCCACGGCAACGCTCGCCCACAAGCCAGCCCCGGCACTCGTCGTTGTCGCCAAAGGAGATCGAGCAGGTCGGCGAGGCGTGGATGCCCATCTTCTCTTCAAGACCGGTGACGGCCACGTCGTTGGACTCCCCGATGGAGCCGTCGGCGTTGACGCGCTCGCGCGGCACGATGAAGAGGCTGATGCCTTTGGAGCCTTCCGGGTCGCCGGGCACACGCGCCAGCACCAGGTGAATGATGTTCTCGGTGAGGTTCTGATCGCCGGCCGAAATGAAGATCTTGTTGCCCACGATCTTGTAGAAGTCTTCGCCCTCAACCGGGGTGGCCGTGGTGCTGAGGTCGCCCAACGCCGAGCCCGCCTGCGGCTCGGTCAAGCACATCGTGCCGCCCCACTCCCCGGTGTACATCTTCTCCAGGTAGAGCTCCACGTCCCGCTCGGTGCCATGCACCTCGATGAGGTGGCCGGCCGAGACCGTCAGCCCCGAGAAGAACATAAAGGAGGGGTGCGCCGCGATGAACGCCTCAATCGCCGCCATCCCCACCGACTGCGGCAGACCCTGGCCGCCGTAATCCGGGGTGTGCACCGGCGCAAACCAGCCGCCCTCACAGAACTCTTTGTAGAGAGGCGGGTAGCTCTCCGGCAAAATCACCTTGCCGTCTTCCAGACGCACGCCCTCGGCGTCGGCCTGCTCGTTGGTCGGGGCGAGCTTGCCACCGGCAAACTTCACCGCCTCACCAAGGACCATCTCGAAGAGCTCGCGGCTAAAATCCTGGTAGCGCGGAAGCTTCACCAGGTTCTCGACCTCCAGCTGGTCAAAGAGGACAAACTCCACGTCGCGTCGATCGAAAAGAAACTCGCTCATACTCGGTCTTCCTTATGCTTCGGGGGAGGTTTACGGCCGCGGAGGCCGCAGCGTGAATGAATCCTCATTCATTCTCGCAAATGACGCGAAAAGTTCAAGTCCTACACGTCAATTCCTCCCCGGATGGGATCGCTAGCGCTCCGGCACTCGCCGGAGCGCGAGACGCTCAAGCTACGCTGGCCTCATCAAAGATAAGGCGCAGACCTTCGAGCGTCAGAAAATCGTCCACTTCATCAATGATATCGGTCTCTTCGGCAAAGAAGCTGGCCAGCCCACCGGTGGCGATCACCGGCACGTCGTCGGCGCCAAGCTCGGCCTTCATGCGCGTGACGATCTCACGCACAAGCCCGATGTAGCCGTAGAGCAGCCCGGCCTGAATCGAATGCACGGTGTTTTTGCCGATCACCGAGGGGGCGCGCGCAAGCTCGACCCGCGGGAGCTTGCTGGCGGCGTGAAAGAGCGCCTCACTCGAGATGGTGATCCCCGGGCAGATCGCCCCGCCCAGGTAGGCCCCCTCCGCGCTGATGGCGTCGAACGTGGTGGCGGTGCCAAAATCGACCACGATCAGCGCCTTTTTGTGACGCCGGTAGGCCGCCACGGCGTTGACTACCCGGTCGGCGCCCACCTCGCGGGGATTGTCGTAGGCAATGGGCATGTTGGCCTGAATGTCCGCGCCGACCACGGTGGGATTGCAGGCGAAGTAGTCGCGCACCATCTTCACCAGCATCCGCTCCATCGGGGGTACCACGCAGCTGATGATGGCGTGATGCACCTCGGCCACCGCCAGGCCGCTGAGCTCAAAGAGCTGACGCAAGAAGATGCCGTGCTCATCGCTCGTTCGCCCGTGATGCGTCTGCAGGCGCCAGTGCCTCACGAGCTCCTCGCCGCGGTAGACGCCCAGGACGGTGTTGGTGTTGCCGACATCGATGACCAAAAGCATAGCGCGCTCCTGCCGCGTGCGGGCCGCCGCGCCTTTTTGCGAGCGCGCCCGGGGTTGAAATCGGCGCCAAACTTCCAGATCCCCCCGACCTTGTCCAGCCGGGCCGAAAGCGCGATTGCGGCCCCTACGAAAACCCTTTATTTTGGCCACCCTCGGCGTTCGCTCGCTGCGTCTGAAGAGCAAGCGAGCCATTCGGGGCCGCCGAGCCTTCCCCAACCCGATCGGGCTTCATGATCACCTTCCTTCTTCGAAGACTCTTTACATCGATCTTCGTGATCATCGGCGTGGTGACGCTGGTCTTTTTGATCCTGCGCGCGGTGCCCGGCGATCCGGTCGAGTCGATCCTTGGCGAGCAGTCGCTGGAGGTCGACAAAGAGGCGCTTCGCGAGTGCCTTAACCTCGATAAGTCGCTCGGCGAGCAGTACCTGCTCTTCTGGGGCGATGTGGCCTCGGGCACCCTGGGTGAGCTCTGCGATGAGCGCGGCGTCACGGTGATGGACAGGCTGGTGGCCAACATCCCGGCGACCTTTGAGCTGGCGCTGGCGGCGATGTTTTTTGCGCTGATCTTCTCGCTGCCGCTGGGGATCGCCGCCTCATTGAGGCCCTACTCCTGGGTGGATAACTCGTCTGCGGTCATCGCGCTGCTGGGCATCTCGATCCCCAACTTCTGGCTGGGGCCGATGCTGCTGATCCTCTTCAGCCTCACCCTGCAGATGCTCCCGAACCCGGGCAGTGAGGTCGCCGGGCTGACCGCACTCTTGTTGCCGGCGGTCACCCTGGGCACGGGTTTGAGCGCCAAGCTGATGCGCATGACGCGCTCGGGCATGCTCGAAGTTCTGAACCTGGATTATGTGCGCACCGCGCGCGCCAAAGGTCTCCCGCGCCATCTTGTGATCCTCAAACACGCCCTTCGCAACGCCCTGTTGCCCGTCATCACGATCGTGGGGCTGCAGTTCGGGGCGCTGCTCACCGGCGCGATCATCGTCGAGAAAGTCTTCGCGCGCCCCGGCGTGGGCATGCTCTTGCTCGACGCGATTGAGGCGCGCAACTACCTGATCGTGCAGGGGTGTGTGCTCTTCATCTCGTTCACCTACGTGGTCGTCAACCTCGTGACCGATGTGGTCTACGGCCTCATCGACCCCCGTATCCGCTACGACTGAGCCCCGGCCCATGAACCTTCTGCGACTTCCACAGCTGAGGCTTCCGCGCGCGGGCAACGGCGCCAACCACTTCGGGCCGCTGGCCTACCTGGGCATGGCGATCCTCGCCATGGTGGCGTTTGTGGCGATCTTTGCGCCCTGGCTTGCGCCTTATGAGCTCACGCATATGGACGTGACCCGCCAGCTTCAGGGGCCCTCTGCCGAGCACTGGCTGGGCACCGATGAGAACGGCGCCGATGTGCTCACGCTGCTCATCTACGGCACGCGTGTGGCCGCGGTGGTGGGCATCTCGGTGGTGGGCATCTGCTCGACCGTCGGCGTGATTCTGGGGGCTATCTCCGGCTATTTCGGCGGCTGGATCGACGAGGCGCTGATGCGCCTGACCGAGATCCTGATGTCCTTTCCGGGCATCCTGCTGGCGATCTTGTTGATCTTCATCACCCAGGAGCCCAGCATCCCGGCGGTCATCGGCGCCCTCTCGGTCTCGGGGTGGTCGAGTTATGCACGCCTGGTGCGCGGGCAGGTGCTGGCGGTGCGCGACCAGGATTATGTGGAGGCCGCGCGCGCCTCTGGTCTCCCCACCTGGCGCATTTTGCAGCGTCATGTGGTGCCCAACACCTTCGCGCCGGTCATCATTCAGGCCACCTTCGGGGTGGCTGGCGCCATCCTGGCTGAGGCCTCGTTGAGCTTCCTGGGGCTCGGCCCGCAGGATATGCCCAGCTGGGGCGGGCTGCTCGACCAGGGGGCGAGTTACTTTTTGCTGACGCCGCACCTGGCCTTTGTGCCGGGGCTGGCGATCATGTTCACCGTGCTGGCAGTCAACTTCGTCGGCGACGGGCTGCGCGACGTGCTCGACCCCCGCAAACTCGCCAGCCATTGAGACTCAAAACCACCCGATTCCCCAATAAATTGGAGCACTTATGAGCGACGAAGCGCAGCTGCGCGCCGACGCCGGCCAGATGTTGATCGTGGGCTTTGATGGCCCTCACACCCGCGCCCCGGAGCCCGTGGCGCAGGCGCTACGCGATGGCGAGGTGGGCGGCGTGATCCTCTTTCGCCGCAACGTCGAGAGCATCGAGCAGCTGGTCGCGCTGACCACCGATTTGCACGCGCAGGTCGAGGGCGATCTGCCCCCCTGGGTGGCCGTCGACCAGGAGGGCGGGCGCGTGGTGCGGGTGCGCGAGCCGCTCACCCCCATCCCCCCGATGCGCGCGCTGGGTCGGGCCGCCAATCAGCGCGCGGTGGCGCGCGTGGCCGAGGTGCTCGCCACCGAGATCTCCGTGCTGGGCTTCAACCTCAACTTCGCGCCGGTGCTCGACGTCGACACCAACCCGGACAACCCGGTGATCGGCGATCGCGCCTTCTCCAGCGATCCGGAGCGCGTGGCGCGCGCAGCCGCAGGCCTGATGGTTGGCCACCACACCGCCGGGGTGGTGCCCTGCGGCAAGCATTTCCCCGGCCACGGCGACACCCTCCAGGACAGCCACCACACGCTCCCGCGCCTGATGCACGACGAGAAGCGCCTGCGCGGCGTGGAGCTCTTTCCTTTCATGCGCGCGGTGGGCGCGGGCATCCCCATGATCATGACCGCGCATATCGAGCTGCCGGTCATCGACGCCTTTGCCCCGGCGACCTTCAGCCCGCGCATCCTCCAGGGCATCCTGCGCGAGGAGATGGGCTTTGAAGGCGTGATCATCACCGACTGTCTGGAGATGAAGGCCGTCTCGGAGCGCTACACCATCGAGGAGATGGTGGATCTGGGGCTGGACGCCGGGCTCGATATCTTTCTGATCTGCCACACCGAGGCCAAATGGCGCGCCGCGTTTGAGCGCATCGTACAAAAAGCCAAAGCGGATCCGGAGATTCGCCAGAAGGTGGCTGCCAGCGCCGAGCGTGTGCGCAAGCTCAAGCGCGAGCTTCTGGGGCACTGGCCGCGGCCCTATCAGGCGCCGGCCGACCTGATGGACATCCTGGGCTGTGACGAGCATCGCCAGATCACCGCCCCCTTCTTTGAGGATGGCGAGGTGGCGGGCGTCGATCCCACCGAGCCGGGGGCGTAACGCGCGGGCGATGCGCCGCACCGAGTCTCACTGCAGAAAGGGCGACCTCCGGTTGGAGGCCGCCCTTTCTGGCTCTGCGGGGTGTTGAGGCGCGGAGCAACGTCTGGTGTTGGTGCACAAGGTCTATCGCGAGCGCCGGCGCTCAAGCCCTCGCTCGAAGGCGTCTCGGAGCTGGGAGGTCGCTGCCGCCGGGTCATCGGCCTGACACAACGCGCGAATCACCGCCACCCCGCTCGCGCCGGCTTCTGCCACCTGGCCGGCGTTCTGCACATCGATGCCGCCAATGCCCACCACCGGCAACGCGCCACCGACCTGCCGGCGCACCGCTCGCAAAAGCTCGGGGCCCTGCGGCGCCGAAGCATCGCTTTTGACGGCGCGGGCCTCAAAGATGGCGCCCACGCCCAGGTAATCCGCGCCTTCGGCGACCAGCGCGGCGGCCCGCTCCGGGGTGCCGGCCGACGCGCCCAGGATCAGGCGATCGCCCACCACCCGGCGCGCTGCCGCCACCGGGACATCGTTGGGGCCCAGGTGCACGCCGTGGGCCTCGGCCGCCAGCGCCACGTCCAGGCGATCGTTGATGATGATGAGCGTCTTCGTTTCCCGCGCCGCATCCACCAGCGCGCGCCCGAGCTCAAAGGTCCTTCGGGCGTCGCCCCGCTTATCGCGAAGCTGCAGCACGCCTACACCGGCAGCCATCAGGGCGCGGGCGCGCTCCAGGGCGTCCCCTTTCACAAAGTCCGGATCGAGGATGGCGTACACTCGCCAGTCCACCTCACTGAGCCCGCGCCCTGCTCCACTCACGACGCCGCGCCTTTATCCGACGTATTGGCAAAGGAGGAGCCGCAACCGCCGAAGGCGCCCTGGTCTTTCTGTGCGATCTCTTCGGCCTGCAGATCCGCGCGATAACTCGAACGCACCAGCGGCCCCGACTCGATATGCTTGAACCCCATCTTCTCGCCCTCTTCTTTGAACATCTCGAAGTCTTCGGGCTTCACCCAGCGGCGCACCGGCAAGTGGCGCGCGCTCGGGCGCAGGTACTGCCCCAGGTTGAGAACTTCGACGCCGTGGGCCACGAGATCTTCCATCGTCTCCAGGATCTGCGCGTTGGTCTCACCCAGGCCCAGCATCATGCCGCTCTTGATGAGCGCGGTGCCGTGCTCGCGGGCGTGCTTGAGCACCGCCAGGCTGCGCTCATAGCGCGCCTGAGGGCGAACTTCGCGGTGCAACGCGCCGACCGTCTCGATGTTATGCGAAAAACAGTCGGGGCCGGCGTCCATCACCACATCGACGTTCTCAAGGTCGCCCTTGAAGTCCGGGGTGAGCACCTCCAGCCCAAGGCCGGGGCAAGATTCTTTGATGGCCCGGATGGTGTTGGCCCAGGCCAACGCTCCGCCGTCGGCGAGGTCGTCGCGGTCGACGCTGGTGATGACCACGTAGTTGAGGTTGAGCCCGGCCAGGGTCTCGGCCACGCGGCGCGGCTCGTCTTCATCGACAAGGCCGGGGCGGCCAGTCATCACGTCGCAAAACCCGCAGCTGCGCGTGCAGATGTTGCCCAGGATCATGAACGTCAGTGATTTGCGCGACCAACACTCGGTGATGTTGGGGCACTGCCCCGACTCGCAGATGGTGTTGAGCCCGGCCTTTTTGACCAGCTCCTGCGTCTCAAAAAACTCTTTCTTGAGCGTCAGCCGCTTGCGAATCCAGCGCGGGCGCGGGCCGGCCTCATCGGGCTGAAACTTCAAGTTAGGCCGGGCCGGGCCGGAGTTACGCTCGGATTGGGGCGCTTCGGGCTGGCGGTTGGCCAGGGGCAGCGGGATCTTTTCAGCCATCATCACTCCCTTCGTCGGGGGTCGGGGTGCGCGAAACTCGCGTTCTCACTCGCGCTATAAACAGGTCGCCGGCGAGGAACCTTCCTGCGCCGGCGATGGTGTTGCGGTAGTAGATCAAAGACGGTGACGCATCAAGGCGTGGCGTCTTCGATGGTCAGGTAGTAGGGGCCACGGGCAACCACACCGTTGACCAGCTGCGACTGAATATCGAAGCGGTAGTAATGCCCCTCGACCACATCAAACTCAAAGGTGCGGCGGTTGGTGGGGTTGGGGCCGACGGCCTCGGTGATGATGCCGATCGACGAATACGACGCATCGTACTCACGGATCTCCCAGCCCAGGGCGTGGCGATCGCGGTTGAACTTAAGCTCCGCCTTCACCCGCCCGCTCTGCGGCGCCACCCAGTTAAAGTAGGCGCGGTCGGCACACTGACCAAGGGGCTCAACGAGCGGCAAGATCGAGTTAAGATCTGCAGCCAGCGCCGGGGTGCTGTTGCCTGCATAGCCGTAGTCGGGGCAACGCGCGCCATCCTGATACGCCTCCGTTTCATAGATGTGCAGGAAGTATGGGATCGCCTCGGTGCTCTGTTCGCTGCGCACCACGACAAGGAACTCCGTCGTCGCCGACACGGCACGGCTCATCGCAAGGTCGCGGCCATCATCGCCGGCCTCCGCCGTCTCCAGCACCGTGGTGCCGTCGAGTGCGCGGAGCTCCATGGTCATGGTGGCGCCGGCCTCGTTGTTGAAGACGGCGGCGATCTCGTGGGTGCGACCACCCACCAGTGAGACGCGGTACCAGTCTTCATCTTCGGCGCAGGCGATGGGCTCCATAAAGGCCTGACCACTGGAGTTGAACGCGCCGAAGCGGTGCGCCAGCGTCGCCTCATCGTTACGCTCATAAGGATCAGCACAATAAGGCACCGCAGGCTCGCTGGCGCCGATGCTCGCCCACAGGTCGTAGGCGGTGCGGATGAAGAGCCCGTCGCGCGGCATCACGCGCAGGTAGACGGTCTCAGCCGCTGCGGCGGTGTAGGTCAGTGTCTTGAGGTGCGCGTCGTCGCGCACCGACTCAAGGACGGTGCCCTCGTCGTCGCTCAGCTCCAGGTCGATCTTCCCGAACACATCGTTGAACTCCACCTCGGCGCGCAGCTCCTCGCCAGCGCCGAGTGCGACCTCAAACCAATGCTCAGTCTCTTCGCAGAGGCTCAGCGCGTTGTAAGCCTGGGCCACCAGAGGTTCAGCCTGCTCGCGGGTCAGCCCCACGTTGAGCGGCGAGTCGCAGGTGTCGGCGAACTCCAGCCCGACGTTCAAGGTGTAGTAGTTGCGCCATTCCGAGGTGCCGTTCACCGCGCCATCGCCATCGACGAAGATGCGGTAGTCGCTGCCCTGACCGGAGTTGGTCACGCTGATCGACTCGTTATCTTCAAAGGTGTTGGCGCTGGCGGCGGGAAGGCCCTCATCGCCGCGGAAGACGCGCATCAGAAGGTTGCCCTTCGCGTGCGTGTAGAGAAGATCGACGTTCAGGGTGGCGCCGGCGGGCACAAAGACCTTGTAATGATCGTCGTCATTGGGACCGCCATTGCAGATCAAAAGATCCTCGTAGCTGCCCGCAGCGATCGTCGCGGCCTCCCCGGGGTTGTCATTGTCCTCAAAAGGATCGGGGCAGAGGCGGTCGGCGGGCCCTTCCAGCACACCATTGTCATCGGTGTCGGCGTAGAGCAGCAGATCGTAGTCCATGCGCGAGGGCTCATCGGCGGTGATCTGCGCGTAGTAGGTGCCGCTCACGTTGGCGACGAAGTCGACCTCCGCCCCCTCATTGATGCTCACGGAGCTCGCAAGTGGCGCGCCCTCGCCGGGGGTGGGTGAGGCGGGGCCCCAGATGTTGATGCCCAGCTCACCATCGGCTTTGCGGAAGCGGATGAAGGCCTGCGCGTCGGTGCCGGCATTGAGGTCAAACTCGAACCAGTCGTCGTTGCTATCACAGGTCTTCAGGCGGTTGGTCACGCCGGGGATCGGGGCGACCACGGCGCTGGCGGCGCTGGTGTTGCCCGCGAAGCGGTCATCGGCGCAGGCGCCGGCCGCCTCGAGCTCGACGGTCATCGAGAAGACATTGCCGTCAACGACGTCATTGCGCGTGCGAGCACGGATGAAGACGTAACGCGACTGGCGCGCCGTATAGGCCGCCTGCCGCACATCACCAGAGGCTGCCGAGACCGCCAGGATGCGCTGCGCGTCGCGAAGTTCAAGGTCGATGCGCCCCTTCGACTCGTCGAACATCAGGGTCACGTCGAGCGTCTCACCGGCCTCCACCCAGATCTTGTACCAGCCATCGTGGTACTCCAACGATCCGTTGGGGGCGGTGGGAAGTTGGCCGCACACAAGCAGGCTCTCGTAGGTGCCCGCCTCGATCTCGGCAGCTGCGGCCTGGGTGATGTTTTTGCCAAAGCGGTCCGGGCAGGCCGGGTTCGCATTGCCCACGCCGTTGAGCGTGGTCAGAAGGCGGTAGTTCACGCGGGAGGGGAACTTCTCGACAACTTCCAGATAATAGGTCCCGTCGGCGTCGGCGGTGGTGCTCACCACCTTGCGCTCACCCGTGCCCTCATCGCTGTCGAGCACGGTGCTGCCATCGGGGCCAAGCAGGCGAAGATCAAGCTCGCCCTCCTCGCTGGCGAAGAGGATCTCCCATTCGATGGTGTCGCCCGCGCTCAGGTCGATGCTGTAGAAGTCGCTCTCCAGCTCACAGGCCCGAAGCCCCACAAGGCCGCTCTGCTCCCCGGAGAGGATGCCCTCTTCGGTGAGTTCATAGGCGCTGGCGGTGCTGCTGTTCTCGCCAACCCAGTCCGGCTCACACACCGGACCGTCCTCCACCTCAATATCGAGCTGGTAGGGCACGTTGAGGCCCTGGAAGAGCGAAGCCGAGAGGTAGTAGGTGCCCCCCTGCGTGGCGGTGTAGGTGAGGCCGTCGCGCAGCAGCCCGTCGCCCTGAGGCTCCGCCTCAACGCCGGCTTCCACCAGCACCAGACAGTCACGCGGACCAAAGAGGAAGATGTCGAGCTCGCCCGCCGCCTCGGCCGCGTCGTAGGTCGTGGTCACGGTGAGCGCCTGCTGCGGGAGCAGCTCCACCGCGTAGAAGTCCGGATCGGCGCAGACCACAAGGTTATCGTAGCTACCGGGCGCAATGGGTGAGGCCGCCCCGCAGCTCTGGTTGGGGGAGTAGACGTCGGAGCATTCGTTGGGACGCTGCGTCCACTCGAGCGCGTAGGTGCTGCTGCCCACGCCCGAGAAGGGGCTCACGCGCAGGGTCATCACCTGGGGCTCGCGGGTCACCAGCTCAATGACCTGAGCGTCGGCGCGCTCACGCGCGCTCTCAACGACCTGACCGTCGGCGTCGTAAAGATCAAGCGCCACGCCGCCGCGGCGACGCTCCGAGGTCGCCGCAATGCGCACGACCTGGTTGGCGGCCATCTCCAGCGTATAGAAGTCGGGGGCCTCTCCGCAGGTGCTCAGCGCGCTGTAAGGCGTCGCCGCGGCAAGCGCTGCAGGCTCGGCTTCGGTGGCCGGGTCGAGCTCGTCGCTCGCGCAGGCCTCCGGGGCGCCCACATCAATGGAGAGCTGGTAAGGAGCGTTGGCGTCGAGGATCGCGCCGCGCACCTGAATGAAGTAGGGCGCGCCCTGGGCGATGCCAAACTTCAGGCTTTCCTCACCACCATCGACCCCGGGCGGGTCACCCGAGAGCACCACCAGGTCGCCGTTGGCCTGCACCAGCGCCAGATCCAGGTTGCCGATGCCCTCATCGTACTCAAGCGTCGCGCTCACGACCTGGCCGCTCTCGACCTGGATCTCGAACCAGTCGCCGCCGGTGTTCTCGCGGCAGAAGAAAAGATCGTCGTCACCGCCACGCTCAAAGGGAAGCGCGCCGGCCTCAACCTCATAGGCGTCCTGAAGGCTATGGTTGTTGCCCAGACCATCGTCGGGGCAGCTCGGCGGACGGTTCACACAGAGCCCGACGGTGGGGTCTTCGGCCTCGTCGGTGGTCGCGCCCAGCGTGAAGTCGCAGAGCTGGGAGGCGGCGCACTCATTGTCGCTCACGCAGCCGCGGCAGGTGCGGGGCTGGCCGGCGCAGACCTGTCCGACGACGTTGCACTGATCGACCGACTCACAGACCGGCACGCAGACCAGATCTTCGCACAAGAATTGCTGCTCGGAGCCCGGGATCGCGCAGTCGGAGCTGGTGCGGCAGCCGGCCACACAGACCGAGCCCTGCTCCAGCGAGCAGACCTCATTGTCGCGGCAGTCGGCGTTGGCGCGGCAGCCCTCCCGACACACGCCGGGCTCCCCGTCGCCGGGGGTCTCACAGATCTCATTGCCGCGGCAGTCGCCGTCGTTCTGGCAGGGCGGACGCTCCACGCACTCCCCGAGCACGGTATTGCAGATGTAGTCTTTGCCGTCGTCCTGCTGCTGGCCGAAGGCCTGGCACTGGGTGTTGTTGGTGCAGCTCCCGGTGAAGACGCAGCGCGAGGGCTGCTGCGAATCATCGCAGCGCTGAATGTCGGGCTGGCACGAGGTCGGAGTGCAGCCGGCGTCTTCGCAAAGGCGAGTGCGCTCGTTGCAGACCTGCCCCTCGCCACACTCGTCGCGGCTCGGCTCACAGCCGGCGCGGCAGAGGCCCTCATCGCAGACCGCGCCCGCCCCGCAGCTCTCGCTGCTCTCGCAGGCTGCCGGCGCGCACACGCCCTCCTGACAGAACTCATCGAACGCGCAGTCGAAGTCCGTCGCGCAGCTGAGCGTCTCGGCGGTACACACGCCCTGGTCGTTGCAACGCTCACCATCGGAGCAATCCGCAAGCGAGGTGCAAGCCTCGGCCTGATTTTCATCGTCGGGGCCGCAGCCCGAAACCAGCATCGCCACCAGGGCAAACGCCAGCAACTGGAGTGCGCTAAACCTGTACATAGGACTTCCTCGTTCGTGGATGAACTCGCCCGTCAGGAGGGGGGACGGGGGGTGGGACGGCGGCAAGGCTAGAGAGTTTTGCCTTACAAAGCAACGATCTAGGCGTCGTCGCGCTCGCCAGGGGGAACCTGTTCGACACGCAGAGGGGGCGCGATCAGGCTGGCGATAAAACAGGTAGGACAGGTCAAAACAAGGGGCGCGCTGCGGACACGATCATCGACTCATGGCAGCCGCCGAATGCGGCGCGGCGCCGACCTGAGCGGGCGCCGCGCCGTCGTTCATTCGCGCTCAGGAGGAGGCTTCATCCTGGGCGTCGGCCAGGCGCAGCAGCATCTCGTCTTCGCTCATCATCTGCGAATTGGCGTTGCCCCAGATATTGTTGACAGCCACGAGCTCGCCGCGGCCCAACTTCTCGGTGAGGTAGACCGCGTAGAAGTCTCCGCCATCGTCGGTGGCCATCCCCGGGATGCGGTCCAGGGGCTTGCCGGAGACCGGGCAGAAGAGCTCGCAGGGT
This sequence comes from Lujinxingia vulgaris, assembly GCF_007997005.1. Taxonomy (GTDB): domain Bacteria; phylum Myxococcota_A; class Bradymonadia; order Bradymonadales; family Bradymonadaceae; genus Lujinxingia. The sequence goes on from NZ_VOSL01000024.1 coordinate 25,387, forward strand.
TTTCCAACCTCAAAAGGCTCGCTGGAGATCTTACTTGAGTCGCCATAAAAGGGGCTCAAGATCACGTCTTCTTCAAGATCACCCTGTTTGACGCGAATCTTCACGCCCGGCTCACCGCTGAAGCGGGGGCCGTCGTGAGCGATGATATCTTCACCGGTCGGACCGAAGGCTCGCGTGACCACGACCAGAAACCCTCGGGTCGAGAGGTCGTCGAGGCGAGTGTCGGTGGGGTTCTCGCGGTTAAACGGGTTCGTTCGCTGGTTGTCGGACATCGCGACGGCTCCCTTGTGGCAGTGAAACCGGACCATTCCGGCCCGTTTCTCCTACCGCAAAGAAAAAGGCCTGACAAGGACTTGGCCTCATCGCCGGACCAGGCGTCGGCCCGGGCTTCAGTCGGACGTCCTCCCGGGGGCGATGACTTGGTGAGGCGGCATGCGTGTTTTAGATTGTCCCCCACTCCCAGCTCCGATAGGCCTTCGGCGCCAACGCGAAGCGCCTTAAGCCCCGGGCCGACCTTCTCCCTGCTGTCGCACTGCAACGCTCGTCGAAACGCCATACTTCACGAGCTGACCTTCACCGCGCTTCGTCCCATCAACACCCGTTGACGTGCTCGCCAGGCCTGACGCAGACCTTCTCTTCATGTTGCCCGGGCGCCGTACGTTTTCGACATACGTCCCGCTCTCTTCGCCACTCCACTCTTGAGGTGCTCCCATGCCGCAATCCTCCACCGCCGCTCTCCCCTCCCGCGACGACGCCACCGCCGAGATGATCACCGCGGCCGGCGACTTCTACCGCTTCGGCTGGTTGCACGGCACAAGCGGCAACCTGAGCACCCGCCTCTCCGACGAGGAGGTGCTCATCACCGCCAGCGGCAAGTCCAAAGGTGCCCTCACCCCCGACGACTTCCTCATCGTCGACCCGCAGGGCAAACCGGCCTCCAAAAAAGGTCCTCGCCCCTCAGCAGAAACCGGCGTGCATATGGCGATGTATAAGGCGCTGCCCGAGGTTGGTGCCGTTTACCATGTACACCACCTTCACGCCGCTCTCTGCGGAAAACGCGACTTCAAGCAGGGCTACACCTTCATCAACGACGTCGAGATGATCAAAGGTCTGGGGCTGTGGGAGCCCGAGGCCAGCGCGCGCATCCCGATCGTCGAGAACCACCACGACCTCGATGAGCTGGCCCGCGCCATCGCCGCCCACCTCAACAGCGAGGACTTCGACGCCACGGTGCCCGGCATCAACCTGCGCAACCACGGCGTCTACGCCTGGGGCAAGACCCCGGCCGAAGCCCGCCGCCACATCGAGACCTTCGGGTACCTCTTCGAATACAGCTGGCTCTCGCCCATGCACGACGCCGAGAGCCAGGCGGTGCGCGGGTTTGCCCGCTGACTCATCGCCTCGCGCCAGCCCCCGAGGCCGACGCCCTCACATGATCCCTGAACGAAAAAACCCCGGGAGGTTTCCCGGGGCTTTTATGCCTTCAAAGGCGGTCTGCGAGGGGAGGCCTCAGCGCACGAGCATCTTCGCGATGGTCTGCAGCTGCATGTTCGAGGTGCCCTCGTAGATCGCGCCGATCTTGGCGTCGCGGAAGAACTTCTCGGCCGGGTACTCGGTGGTAAAGCCCACGCCACCGAAGAGCTCCAGCGCTTTAGAGGAGACGCGCTCGGCGACCTGGCTGCTGTAGAGCTTGGCCATCGCGCTCTCTTTCACAAAAGGCAGCCCGGCGTCTTTGAGGCGAGCGGCGTTGTAGACCATGAGGCGGGCGGCCTCGATCTCGGTGGCCATCTGCGCGTACTGAAACTGCACACCCTGGAAGCTGGCAATCGACTTGCCGAACTGCTCGCGCTCCTGGATGTACTCCAGCGCGGCGTCGAGCGCGCCCTGAGCAAGACCCACCATCTGCGCGCCGATGCCGATGCGACCTTCGTTCAAGGTCTCAATCGCAACCTTGTAGCCCTTGCCCACTTCGCCGAGCACGTTCTCTTTGGGCACTTTGCACTTCTCAAAGAGCAGCTCGACGGTGGAGGAGGCGCGGATGCCCAGCTTGTCTTCCTTCTTGCCGACCGAGAAGCCCTCGAAGTCGCGCTCCACCAGAAACGCGGTGATGCCGCGGTAGCCGGCGTCCGGGTCGATGTTGGCAAAGACGATGTAGAGGTTGGCCTCCGCGCCGTTGGTGATCCAGAGCTTGGAGCCGTTGATCTCCCAGTGGTCGCCGCGGTCGATGGCGCGGGTCGAGAGCGCAAACGCATCGGAGCCGCTGCCCGACTCGCTAAGCGCGTAGCTTCCCACCCACTCCGAGCACATTTTGGGAAAATACTTCTGCTTGAGCTCCTCGTTGGCCCAGCGCAGGATCGCGTTGTTCACCAGCGTGTTCTGCACGTCGACAAAGACCGAGACGCTCGGGTCGACGGTGGCCAGGGCCTCAATGGCGAGGATCGCGGTCATGATCGAGCTCCCCGCCCCGCCGTACTCCTCGGGCACCTCAATGCCCATCAGCCCCATCTCAAAGCACTGCTTGATGAGCTCCTGGTCGAGCTGCTGGGCCTTATCCATCGCGTGGACCTTGGGAGCGATGGCGCTTTTTGCAAACGACGCCACGGCGTCGCGAAAGATCGCCTCATCTTCGGAGAGGTGGGTCAGGGGCATATGCGTCATAGGGTCGCCTCATCGGTGGAGGTTGAAGGGGGGCGTTCAAAGCCGTGAAAACCTGCGCACACACTTAGTCACCACGCTGCAGTTGCGCAAGCGCGCCGGGTAACCCTGAGGGGTCCGCCTCTTAGCTCGCGCGTGCGATGGCGCGGTAACACAAGCGCGCGAACGCCCCACAAGCAGCGCACACATTCCCTTTATACATCAATAGCTTACGCAATCTTTTCGCGCAAAGACTGCGCCTTAGCGCGCTGCGACGATCTGCCCGAGGTGCATTCGTCTCAGATCCCTCGTGTGGGGGTTGACAGCCCCCGGTGCCTTCCTTATCTAGTCGCCAAGTTCGCGCCCCGGCCGCGTTTTTTAAAACCGCCGGGGCATCAGCCCGCACCACACCACTTTGCTCTTTATGGAGTTAGATCATGCTCAAGCTCGGACAGAAAGCCCCCGAATTCACCACCAGCGCGCTCGTTGGCCGTGAGATCAAAGAAATCAGCCTGGCGGACTACGCCGGCCAGTGGGTCGTGCTCTTCTTCTACCCGATGGACTTCACCTTCGTGTGCCCGACCGAGCTGGTGGAGTTCAACAACGCCATCGACGAATTCGAAGATCGCGACGCCGTGCTGCTGGGCGGCTCCACCGACACCGCCTACAGCCACCTGGGCTGGGTGAAGAGCCACGATGACCTGGGCGACCTGAAGTACCCGCTCTTCGCTGACGTCACCAAGAAGATGGCCGCCGATTACGGTGTGCTGCACGAAGGCGACGGCGTGGCCGAGCGCGGCACCTTCATTATTGATCCGGAAGGCAACGTGCGCTTCCTCAACATCAACGACCGCAACGTCGGCCGCAGCGTCTCCGAGACCCTGCGCGTGCTCGACGCCCTGCAGACCGATGAGCTCTGCGCCTGCGGTTGGGAGAAGGGCCAGGACACCATCAAGCTCTAATCCCGCCGCGCACCTGCCGCGACGCGTCAAAGGGCGGCCTCTTGTGGGGCCGCCCTTTTTCTTAAGATTCAAACGCCCCACCCGGGTTGACCGCCCCGCTGCGGTCCCCACCTTGCCCCGAACCTGAGGTTCCAACCTGCCCGCGCCCTGCCCCATCTCGGCGCGCGCCACCACCCCCCGGAGATGATCATGAGCTGGCTTCCCGTACTGAGCGATGAGGCGATGAGCGACGACCAGAAGAAGGTCTTTGATCGCGCCCTGACCAAGCTGAACATCGAGGGCGACGCGCCGGACTGGCTGCGCGTGCTGGCCAACGCGCCGCTCTTCTTAAAAGACGTCTTTATGAACCTGGACAAAGGCGTCTTCTCCGAGGGCGGCCTGCAGCCGAAGACCAAGGTGCTGCTGGCGGCGGTGGCCGCGGCGCACTGGGGCAACCAGGATGTGGCGCAATTCTTTGCCGATCGCGCCCGCGCCCAGGGCTTTAGCGACGAGCAGATCCACGAGGCGCTGGGGATCGCGGCGACCTCCACCTCGTTTAACCTCTATTATAAGTTCCGCTCGCTGGCGGCGACCGACGCCTTTGAGGGGCTCAACCCCGGGCTGCGCGCCACCCTCTTTATGCGCCCGACGCTTGGCAAAGCGTTTGCCGAGCTGGTCAACCTGATGATCAGCACCGCCAACGGCTGCTCGAGCTGCGTCTCCGGGCATATCCAGGAGGCCGTCAATCAGGACGTGACCAAAGAGCAGATCGATGAGGTGATCCGCACCGGCGCTATCGTCGCCTCGATCTGCCAGTTCGTGAACAGCTCGGAGCGCTACACACGCTAACGCGCTCAGCTGAGGTGCACAGGCCGCGCAAGTCGCCACTTTTCGACCATCGCTGCCTGTTGTAAGTACCGAGGCGACCGGCTGCTTGCGCAGCTGGTCGCCTCGCGCGCTCTGCACGCGTTGAACAACGCGCCACACGTTGCGAAGGCATCGAAAACTTTGAAACGCGCCTCCGGCGCTTCGCATCTCAACGGCGTCGCGGTGCTTGTTACGGGCGACACCCACCGCGACCTCTCACCGTCTGAAGGGAGCATCATGTCTACGGGCACCAACGATCCTCGCGTCCCCATCGCCATCATCGGCGGCAGCGGCCTCTATGAGCTCGACGGCCTCAAGGTCATCGAAGAGCGCACCATTGAGACCCCCTTCGGCATGCCCAGCGCGCCGATCCTGATCGGTGAGCTCGACGGCCGTCGCGTGGCGTTTTTGCCCCGCCACGGCAAAAACCACGAGTACAACCCCTCGACGGTGCCCTACCGCGCCAACATCTGGGCGCTCAAGAGCCTGGGGGTCTTCTGGGTGGTCACCGTCAGCGCGGTGGGCTCGCTTAAAGAAGAGATCGTGCCCGGCCATGTGGTCATCCCCGACAACATCATCGACAAGACCTACCGCCGCGCCAACACCCTCTTTGATGAGCTGGCGGTGCACGTCAACCTGACCTACCCCTTCGATCCGATGCTGCGCGAGGTGCTCATCGAATGCGTCAAGGCCGAAGGCGTGCCCTGCCACACCGAGGGCACCTACGTGTGCATGGAAGGCCCGGCCTTTAGCACCCGTGCTGAGAGCGAGCTGCACCGCTCCTGGGGCGCCTCGCTCATCGGCATGACCGCCATGCCCGAGGCCCGGCTGGCGCGCGAAGCCGAGCTCTGCTACGCCACCATCGCCCTCTCCACCGATTACGACTGCTGGAAGGATGACGACGAGGTGGACGTTACCAACGTGATGGCGATCATCAAGCAGAACGTCGCCAACGTGCGCCGCATCCTTCAGCGCGTCATCCCGGCCATCCCGCTGGAGCGCGAAGAGGAGTGCGAAGCTGGCCGCGCCTTGCAGTTCGGTATCATGACGCCGGCCCACGCCATCCCCGAGGAGGCCCGCAAGAAGCTGGGCATCTTCCTCGATAAGTACCTCGATCAGTAGCCTGCGACGGCATTGTTCAGGGGCCGTTAAGGCCCTCTTTTGCCAGGGAGTCGACCTATGAAGTGTCAAAAGCTCGTGGATCTTTTGACGGATTACCTCGAAGGCGAGCTCGCCGACGACGAGCGCGCCCACCTCGAGGAGCATCTGGCGTTTTGCCCGCCCTGCGTCGACTTCCTCAACAGCTACAAACGCACAGGCCCCATGTGCAAGAAGGTGCTGGAGGCGAAGATGCCCGACTCCATGCAGCAGGCCCTTTCCACATTCCTGCGTTCCAGATTAGACTGCCCCGACTCGCCAGGGGAGTGACTCCCCCCGGGCGGCGCCACCCTTTGTGTTTCAACGAATTCAACGCTTTGACGTAGGTGTGACCGTGACGAGCTACCAGCCCTTTATGCAGGCGCTTTTGTGGACCTGTAAGAACTGCGCCTTTGTGTACGAAGGCGGCCAGCCCAAGCAAAACTGCCCGATGTGCGAGTCGTACAAGACCTCGTTCATCGACTTGCCGCAGCACCTGGAGGCGAAGGTGCGCGAGGCGCATCCCGATCTTCCTTTCAATCACGCCGACTGCCGCGCCACGCGCAAGAAGCTGATGGAAGAGCACGGCGTGCTCAAGAGCTACCGCGTCTCCGGCCGACAGCTGCCCACGGTCTCCGGCGGCAACATCTCGCCAGCCAAGAGCGTCTAAGACGCCCTCCCCTCTTTCCTATTGCCATCGAGCAACGCGATGAGCAGCCCCAACGCCCGGCGCCCGCTGGCCGAGCGCATGCGTCCGTCCACGCTCGAAGAGTTCGTGGGCCAGCGCCACCTTCTGGCCGAAGGCAAACTTCTGGCCAGCGCGCTCTCCCGGGGCCGCCTCCCCAGCCTGATTTTGTGGGGGCCCCCCGGCTGCGGCAAAACCACCCTGGCCAAAATCTTAAGCGACGAGGTCGGCGCGCAGCTCGCACCGCTCTCGGCGGTCAGCGGCGGGGTCAAAGACATCCGCCAGGCCGTGGAGCAGGCCGGCGATCTGCGGCGGATGCTCGGCCAGACCACGGTGCTCTTCGTCGACGAGATTCACCGCTTCAACAAAGCCCAGCAAGACGCGCTCTTGCCGCATGTGGAGCAGGGCACGGTCACGCTGATCGGCGCCACCACCGAGAACCCCAGCTTTGAGGTCAACGCCGCGCTGCTCTCGCGCTGCCGCACGCTCGTGCTCGAAGCGCTCGACGAGGCCGCGCTCGAGCGCATCCTCCGCCAGGCCCTCACCGACAGCTCCCGTGGCCTGGGCCTTGCGCCCGAGGCGCTCAGCGACGACGCCCTGGGCGCGCTGCTCAACGTGGCTGAGGGCGACGCCCGCGCCGCGCTCAACACCCTGGAGCTGGCCGCCACCTTCGCCGCAGCCCGAAACAGCACCACCATCGCGCACCCCGACGTGGAGGAGGCCGCCCAACAGCGCGTCATCCGCTACGACAAGGCCGGCGACGCCCACTACAACACGGTGAGCGCCTTTATCAAAAGCATGCGCGGCTCCGACCCCGATGCGGCCGTCTACTACATGGTGCGCATGTTGGAGGGCGGCGAAGATCCGCTTTTTGTGCTGCGCCGCATGGTCATCTTCGCCAGCGAAGACATCGGCAACGCCGACCCGAACGCTCTGCGCGTGGCGCTGGACGCCGCCGAGGCTTTTCGTTTTATGGGCATGCCCGAGGGCGTGCTGCCCATGACCCAGGCCGTCATCTACTTAGCCTGCGCCCCCAAATCCAACAGCGCGCTGACCACCTACGCCGCCGCCCGCAAGGCGCTCCAGCAGAGCGGCAACCTGCCGCTTCCCAAACACCTGCTCAACGCCCCCACCAAACTCATGGCCAACCTGGGCCACGGCCGCGGCTACAAATACCCCCATAACTTTTCGGGAAACTATGTGGCCGGGGAGTCGTATCTGCCCGACGAGCTCCAGGGCCAGCGCTTCTACCAGCCTGGCGAGAACGAGGTTATCCCGCGACCTCCCGGGCTTGATGCGGAGGCTGAAGCGCGGCGGAAAGCGGCGCAGGCACAGGGGCCGTCGCCGAATCCTTATCATAAGAATGCGACGTGAGTTGGGGGGTTCGCGGTGTAGGGAGGTTCGGGTGGGGCGTGGGGGTGCGCGTTTTGTGGTTGGGTGGTTAAGGGGTTAGGTGGTTGTGGGGCGCCCGGGTTCGCGCTGTGGGGAGGTTCGGGTGAACCGCCGTCGAGTACGAGCCACCAGTACGAGTACGAGCTACCAGTACGAGTACGAGCCACCAGTACGAGTACGAGCCACCAGTACGAGTACGAGCCACCAGTACGAGTACGAGCCACCAGTACGAGTACGAGTCACCAGTACGAGTACGAGCCACCAGTACGAGTACGAGCACCAGCCCCCCACCTATCCTCGAAAATCACCGGTACGTGATGTGATACGGAAACCGAAAGTTCCCCTGCACATAAAACTGCCCGATATGCCAGATCGAACCTTCGTCGAAGCTCCCCATCTCCAGCACCGAGCCCCCCACCGGCTGGGGCAGGTGCACCATCGACGACCACCCAAAGCTCAGCCCGAAGTCACGCGCGGCCTGAATTTCAAAGTCCAGGGTGATGTCGATGCCCGGGCGCACGAAGAAGGTCGGCGAGGGCAGCGTGTCGGAGTGCATAAACAACGCGGTGCCGATGAGCGAGGCGCCCAGGCTCACGCGAAAGGGGCTGGGGCTGAGCGCCAGCCCCGCACCCAGCAGCGACCAGGTCGCGCCGTACATTCCGGTGTCCCAGATTTTTGGCGAGAAGTAGACCGAGCGCGGCAAGATCGCGGCGATCCCCGGCCGATAGCGCACCTCGCCGGCTGCCAACAACTGATTGCGATACTGCCTCGGCACCACCTTCGGATGCTCCCGCACCAGATCCGAGGTAATCACCGCCTCCAGATCGATGCGCACCCCCAGGTGAATGGGCTGATCGTCATACACATCGCCCCCATAACCGCTGGAGAGCGAGGGAGAGCCCACCATCACACCGGCCGGCCCCACGCCGATCTGCACCGGGATGCTGGCGCGGTTGGGGGCCTTCCAGCCCTTGTAGCCCGAGCGGGCCTGCTGGGCCGCGGCCGGCGCGCTCATCGCCAACAGGCACACGCCTGCCACCATCGCCATCATCTGCACTGCACCTGCTCGTCGCACCGGACACCTCACTACATTGCTCGCCAGTCAGTCGGGGGAATGATTCATGTGGATCGTTGACGTTGGAGCGTAGTGGGAATTCAAGGGCGGGGTAAAGGCGATATCGGGCTCGCCGGGGAGCAACGAGCGCACCGTGCTGGCGAGTCGCCCCGGTTTCACCACAAAACTCGGGACATCGCCGCCGCCCTTTCCCTGCCCCCCCTTCCTGCGCTATGCCATGCGCCACCTTGTTTCTGTGCCGAGCTCGCCATCTTCTCCCCACCGCCCCACCGACGTTTTATGCGCACCGACACCTCCCGCGTTGCTTTTCTCTCGTTGCTTCTTGCCGGCGTGATCGCGCTGAGCGTGGAGACGCTGGCGCTCACGCTGAGCGAGCCGACCGTGGCGTTGTGGATGCTGCCGACGCACGTGGGCGTGGTCGGGCCGCTCGTCCTGCTCGGCGCCGCCCTGGGCGTGGTGGTCGCGCGGAGCTGGGGCGGGCTCTGGAGCGAGCGCAAACCTGAAGCGCTCAACGTGGTCGCCTGGCTCGTGAGCGCGCCGGTGCTGCTTGGCGCCTGGCTGGCCATAACGACCCTTATCAGCCTGAAGCTCGACGGGCGCATCGCCACCCCCTGGATGGGCGCGCTGCTCGGCGCGCTGCTCTCGGCCTGCGCCGGAGCTGCGATCCTGGCGATGAGCTCGCCAGGGGTCCTGCTCGTGCGTCGCCTGATCGCCAGGGTGACGAAGCACCCGGTGGGTCGCTTTGTGCTGCGCGCGGAGCTCTGGGTGCCGGCGTTACTGGTCTGTGGGGCGCTCGTCGCCCTGATCATGCCGCTTATCGGCCCGGGCGCGCTCAAGGTGCTCCCCTGGAGCTATGTGGCGACCGGATGCGCGGGGCTGGCCGCCCTCCCCCTCTCGTGGAAACTCCTGAACGCACGGCCGGAGCTCAAGACCCCGCTGATGCGCGCGCTCCCCGCCTCGCTTGTGCTGCTGAGCCTCTTTTCGCCCCTGATGCCGCGGGCAATGGAGCGCGCACGCAGCTCCTTTAGCGACAAGCCCGCAGTCGCCAGCCACCTTTACAGCGCGCTGGCCGGCCCCCTGGATTTTGATGGCGACGGCGCGCTCTCGCTCTACGCCGGCGGCGACTGCGCCCCCTTCGACGCCGCCCGCGGCCCCCACCAGGTCGAGACGCCTAACGACGGCATCGACCAGAACTGCTCCGGCGCAGACCTTACCTACGATGTGGCCGACTTCGGCCCGGGCCCCAAACGCGTGGCGCCCCCCGAGGGCATCTCGCGCCGCCCGAACATCATCCTGGTGACCACCGACGCCCTCTCCTTCAAACACACCACCGCCGGCGGCTACGAGCGCGACACCACCCCCAACCTCGCTGCATGGGCCGAGCGCGCCACTGTTTTTGAGACGGCGTTTTCCAACAGCACCTCCACGCGTCTGTCGATGCCGGGGCTTGTCACCAGCAAAATGAACAGCATGGTGCGCATGACCAACCGCCGCGTGCACCCCTACCCCTACGCCACAGACGAGGTCACCCTGGGCACGATGCTGCGCGACGCCGGCTACCGCACCGTGCATATCCCCGGCGACCGCTATTTTGTGCGCTGGCGCGGCTACGCCCTGGGTTTTGAAGAGTTTGATACGCAGACCTACAAAAAAGCCGACGATCGCGGCCACACCTCCCCCGCCCTCACCGAGCGCGCCATCGAGATCATCGAGCAGCACGACGACGAGCGCCCCCTGGCCCTGTGGATCCACTACTACGACCACCACGGCCCCTACGACATCCCCGAAGGCGCCCGAGTATTCGGTGAGGGCAAGAGCAATATGGAGCGCTTCGAAAGCGAGCTGTGGTTCGCCGACCAGAGCTGGAAAAACCTCTTTGAAGCCGTTGAGGCCCGCTGGGAGCCGGAGGACTACGTGATGGTCTTCACCTCCGATCACGGCGAAGCTTTTGACAAAAACCATCCCCGCGAGCACCACGACTTCTCGGTCTACACGCGCCCGACCCACATCCCGCTCATCATCCAGGCCCCCTTCGGCCGCGGCGAGCGCATCGACGGGCTTACCGGCCACATCGACGTGCTGCCCACCCTGGCCAACCTTCTGGATCTGGAGCCGCAGGAAGACTGGCTCGGAGAGACCCTGGTGCCCGCGCTGGTCGAGGGGCAGTCGCCCCAGAAAGACGTGATGCACTCGCTCTTCTACATCCCCGAGGCGGCCAAACGCGGCGAGGAGACCTTTAAGATGATCGGCACCCGCACCGACGATCTTTATTACTTCGACGACCGCATCCACGGCGTCCGCCGCCTGGTGCGCTGGCGCGAGGATCCGATCGACGCGGTGGATGTTTCGGGGGAGGAGCCGGAGACGGCCGAGATTTTTCGATACATCACCGGCCAGCGTCTGCAGTGGCTGCGCGAGCGCGAAGAGGCGCTGACCGCCTACGCCCCCGACGCTGAGAAGGCCGACGAGGAGTGAAAAAGCGCGCGTCGAGCGTTCTCGCAGCTGAAACTGGCGCGTCGGACCGAACGTCGCGCCTCTCCCCACTTGAAACTGCCGCGTCGGACCGAACGACACGCCTCTCCCCACTTGAAACTGGTCCATCGGACCGAACGACACGCCTCTCCCCACTTGAAACTGGCCCGTCGGACCGAACGACGCGTCGCTCCCCACTTGAAACAGGCGCGTCGGAGCAAACGGTACGCCGCTTTCAATCCGAATATGAGGCGTCGGAGCCAACGATACGCCGCTTTCAATCCGAACATGACGCGTCGGACCGAACGACTCGCCAGTTTCAATCTGAACAAAAGGCCCGGGGGCGGACGACACGACTCTTTTAACCGGCGGATCGCACGTCGGGCGCTCCGATACCCCTCTTTCAATTTGAAAGAGAGGCGTCGGGCGCTCCGACACACCTGTTTCATTTTAAAACAGAGGCGTCGAAGCGCATAAAGACTGGGCGATCGGGGATTTGAGGGGTTGGATATCCAAGAAGCGCTCAACTGCTTTTGAGCGCCTCCCGAATATGCTCCAGACTCCAGATACTCGGAGCATCCCCCTTCAGCGAGGCGACCTCCTCCTGGCTGCGTCCCAGGATGGTGCGCAGCTCCAGCGGGGCGCGCTCCTCGAGGTCTTCGACCACGATCTCGAAGCGTCCCGTATCGAAGGGCTTGCCGCTGGCGCCCTCCACCTTCACGACCCGCTCGCGCTGGCCGCGGCGCTCAAAGTCCATGGCGCGGTGGATGCAGTAGGGGTTGTTGCCGGTCTTGCCCAGCAGGCTATGCGAGGTCCAGGAGCAGCCCGCCTTGCACTCCGCCGCGTAGTAGCAGGTGCGACAGTAGCCCCAGAGGTCTTCGACGGTGCGCTCGCGCAGGTACTTGAGCTCCGGCGTGGTCGCGACCGTCTCGGCGATGCTCAGGTCGCGTACATTGGCGCCGGTATAATGCTGGGTGGGAAGCGAGGGGCAGCCCTTGATCTTGCCGTCCGCCTCCAGTCCAATCGACCACTTGCCCGCCGAGCAGCCGCTCCAATGCACGCCCTCCTCGCCGCGAAAGCGCAGCAGCTGCTCGTAGGGCCCGAAATACCCGATGTTGTTTCCCGGATAGAGCCCGATGCCATTGGGTGTGAGTTTGGTGGACTTGAGGTAGGCCAACAGCGGAAAGACCTCCAGCAAGTCGTAGGGTTGCAGCAGAAGCTCGGGGCGGTCGGCGGCGCGCCCCATCGGCACGGTGAGCTGAATCTGCCAGGCGTTGATGCCGAGTTCCACCAGCACATCCACAAGCGCCGGGAGCTCCGGTAAGGAGAGGCGATTGATCTGGGTGTTGGCGCCCAGGCGAATCGGTGAGTCGGCGATGCGTTTGGCCGACGCCAGCGCGCTCTCAAAGGCGCCCTTTCGACCCCGCAACGCGTCGTGGGTCTGCTGCAGCCCGTCGAGCGACACCGAGATGAGCTTGATGCCCGACGCCACGGCCTGCTCCACCCGCTCCGCGCTCAAATCACGACCGCCGGTGGTCATGCTGCAGACCATGCCCTGGCGGGTGATCTCCGCCGCAATCTCGGGCCAGTCCTCCCGCAAATAGGCTTCACCGCCGATCAGCGTGACCTCGCGAATGCCGAGCTTCGCGAGCTGGTCGACGACCTCCAGGCACTCCTTGGTGCTGAGCTCGTCGGGACGCGCTTTGCCGGCGCGCGAGCCACAGTGTCGGCACCCAAGGTCGCAGGCGAGCGTGATCTCCCAGACGCAGTAGAGGGGGGTGCCGCGCTCCAGATCTTCGGGGGTGACCGCGCGAGTCGGTCGCCGGACCTGCTGGACTTCACTCCCCATCGTCGATCTCACTGACATCTTCCTCGACATCCGCAATCTCCTCACCCAGCGGAGCACCGTAGACATCCTGAGCGACATTATCGTCTGGGGTATCCCATGTATCGCCGGCGTCGCCGACGTCTTCCTGGTCAACGTCTTGCTGCTCGACGTCCGGCGAGGGATCCTCAATATCTTCGCCGCCGCAGGCCCCGAGAAGGGTGAGGCTGAGCGCGGACGCCGCAGCAATCCCGGTGGACCGTTGTGCCAGACGCGCGACCGTGCCACGCGACTGACGCGACGCTTGCGGTCCAAAGGTGGTGGCGCAGAAGGGGCACTCGGCCTCAGGGGCGTCGCGCTCCACGCGCACGTGCGACATGCACGAAGGACAGGTGGCCAGAATCGTCAGTTTTTCGTTCATGGTGGCGCTCCTCCAAAAAGAATTCAGTGAACATCAGAGATCGAGGTGGTCGGTCCCCACGACCGACGCGAGGCGTAACCCCACCCGCTCGGGGTCACCGGTGCGTTGCGATGGGAGGACCCTAGAAAGGGGTAGAGGGCAAAAGCAAATGTTTTATTTGAGGGGCAGCACAGGGTTGTGACGGAGGCTTCCGCGTCAGGAGTCCATGCCCGCATCGCGCCAGCGCTCGACGAGGCGAACGAACTTTTGCTGATCGTTTTTGCTCACGCCGGGCTTCATCTGGCTCACGCCCCAGGCACTCCCCGCCGCGATGACGATGGCGAGTGTGGTGGTGGCCAGCGCCTTCTGCCAAACAAGCTCCTGCTGCCAGCAACGGGCCGCCATCAGCATCGCGGCGAGTAGCGCGATGAAAATGGGAAACATCGTCCACATCGAGGCGGTGCCGAGCGAAAGTGAGAGCACGTTCTCGCTCATAAAGCCCTCGCGCAGGAGCGGCACGACGATGTCGGGCAGAGGATTCTTAAATTTGGGGGGCAACTCCGGCATCGTGGCCGCCACAAGCTGACAGTAGATGACGCCCCACGCCACAAGCGTGAGCGTCAGAATTCGCCCGCCAACATGGCGGCGGCACACAGCAAACCCCACCGCGCTCAAGATCGCCCAGGCGCCCAGCGAAGGCACCAGCAGGCGCGGACCAAAACCCCAGCCCGCAAACCACATGTTGGCGCTGGAGACGACCGCAAGATAAGCGAGCGCGGTCGCGCTGAGCAGCAGCGAAAGTGCCGGGCGACGGCGAAAAAGTGCGACCGCGCCGGGGATTGCCAGCAGCACCCAGGGTGACGATGGCAGAAGCCCGCGGTGCATGCTCAGCGCGATGCCCGAAAAGTACTCCCACTTCGGGAGTGTCACCCCGCCCACACCCTGCGTGTGCAGATCGTTGAGATGGTCGTTGACCAGGTGGTGGTAGGAGAGCTCCAGCGGGCCCCCGAAGGCCGCGTTGTTATAAACGAGCAGTAGGATGAGCGGACCGAGCGCGCCCAGACCGAACCCCAGCCAGATGGGCCATCGCCTCAGGCGAGGCTCAAAGACCACGTAGGCGGAGAGAAGCAGGCAGGCCACCCCGGCCTGAAACTCGATGAGCCCGGCCACTCCGGCGGCAAGCCCCGCGCCAAAGGCCAGCATCCCACCTCCCGGCTTCGATACACCGCTCTCTGTCCCCCCCCCCTGAAGAATCTCAAGCTGCCAGAGCGCCACCAGCAGCGCCACGGCCACGGCGTGGTGACCAAAAAACGCGCCGGCGTAATGAAAGGCCGCGCTCCCCAGCATCCACGCTACGGTCGCAAGTTCGATGCTTCCCGGCGAAACCTGCAGCCGCTGCAGAATCCCTCGGAGCGCCACCATCCCCAACGCCGCCAGCGGCAACATCACGCCCAGGCGAAAGAGCATCAGAAGCGACTCAAACTCCCAGTCGCCCGCCCCGAAGAGCATCGCGATGGCGTAGACCGGCAGCGCCAGAAAGCTCAGCCCGGGCGCCTTATCCGTAAAATGCTGACCCTCGAACGCTGCGAGATCAAAGACGCGGCCGAAACGCTCCATCGGCACGTCGATGGCCAGCGTGCCTTCGTGCAGCATAGCCCAGGTCAGGTAGATGCGCGTGCGCTCGTTCGGAGCGCTGACGTCGAGGAAGAGCCAGGCGTAGCCCATGCATAAGAGCACCAACGCGATCATGATCCACGGGCGTCGATCCGACGTGCTGGCAGGTGGTGTCGTCGGGGATTTCGCGTCGCTCACTTCATCTCCTCGGGGTATCTCCGGCTGCGAAGGGCGGGAGCGTAGTGGTAGCGAGGGGGTGATGCAAGACGGCCCAATACACCGGTGGGTGACATCACTTCCATGTGCCAGCCCCAGGGTACGGCCGCTCGGATAACCCATCTCGCGCACGGCCAACCTGGGGCGCATGCCCTCCTCCCCTTACCCCCTAACGTCCCCAAGGATGCTGGAATTTGGTCGGCATTAGGGCTAAACCTGCGTGGTACGTGCTCGCCACATCTTTATCCCATCTCCCGCGCCACGATCTGCTCCATGCTGCGACGACTTCAACGCTATCTCGACCCCGCCGGGCTGCGCTTTTTACTCTTCACCGCGCTTCCCCTGCTCCTTCTCTTGCTGGTCCTCAAGCTCGCCCGCGTCGCCGCGCGCGGCCAGGTTGAGGGCATGCTCGGGGCGGTGGATCTCTTTAAATCCGAGCTGCTCTTTGGGCTGGGGTTCGCGTTGGTCGGTGTCTCGCTACTGGGTTGGATAAAAAACAGCCGGGCGCGGGCTGGCGTGAGCGCGGGACTCTCGGTGGTCGCTGCGCTCGTGGCGGGCGTTGACATCATCGCGAACCATTTTTACCTCTCCACCGGCTCCACTCTGGATGCCTCGCTCTTCATGTTCTCGCTGCAAAACTTCAGCGAGACTTGGAACGTCATCTCTAGCGAGGTGCCCATCTGGACCCTGGGAGGCCTCTTCATCGCTCTGGGATTTTTTGCTCTGGGACCGGTGCTGCTGGGCCCGCGCTTTTCCCCCAATGCCCCCCTGGCGAGCGACACCAGCCCGGGCGCGCTTGCTGCCCCGGCGATGTTCGCCAGCGCAGCCTTTCTCATCGCGCTGGCCTGCACCCCGCCGCTCGCTGAGCCCTACGCCCCCTTTGCGCGGGCCTCGGTGGTAAACCTGGGGCTGAGCGCGCTCGACCTCGGGAGTGATGAGGACGTCGCCATCATTGAGCGCCCCGACCTCACCCAGGCCTCGCTCACGCTTGCAAACTCCGCCAAGGGTGATGCCCCCAGACATCTCGCATTCATCATTCTGGAATCTACTCGCGCCCGCTCCACCTCAGTCTACAACCCGGAGCTCAACACAACGCCCTTCCTTGCAGAGCTGGCCGAGAAGAGCCTGGTGGCCGAGCGCGCTTATGCGGTGGTCCCGCATACCTCCAAGGCGCTCGTCGCAATGCTTTGCGGCATTGAACCCCAACTCAATATGCCGATCACCGAGGCCTTTCCGGGCGCTATTCCCGCCCCCTGTCTAGCCGACTTACTCCGCGATCAGGGATATGCAACAGCCTTCTTTCAGTCGGCCACCGAGCATTTCGAGGGCCGACGCCAACTCATCGACAATATGGGCTACGATTATTTTTTACCGGTTGATGAAATGAGCACCCGCGGCTTCGGAAAGGCGAACTACTTTGGCTATGAAGACGACGTCATGCTTGCTCCAAGCGAGTCCTGGCTTCGTCGCAATTTAGACAGCCCTACCTTCACGACCTATCTGACGCTGACACCCCACCATCACTACGTGATTCCGGATCGTTATGGAAAACACAAGTTCGACGCAGATAAAGAGCTCAACAAGTACCATAACGCCGTACGCTACGTGGATCACTTTGTGGACAACATCATAAAACAATACAAAGAGCTGGGTCTTTATGACGACACCCTCTTTGTGGTCGTCGGCGACCATGGGGAGGGCTTTGGGGAGCATGGCCGCCGCCAGCATGACAACGTCATCTACGAAGAAGGCGTGCGCGTCCCAATGATGCTCTACGCTCCCCACAACCTCGAACTCGCAGGTCGCATAGAAGAACCAATAAGTCATATTGACCTTTTGCCAACCCTGGTCAATCTGCTCGGTTTCGACCTCTCAAAACGGTTTCCCGGGTTTGATATTCGCGAGATTCCCGAAAACCGCGCGGTGTTTGCTCAGTGCTGGTACGAGCGCCGCTGCATGGCCAGCATCCGAGGCGATGACAAATACATCCATCACTTCGGCACTCAGCCCGATGAGCGCTTCAACCTCAACGACGACCCCCTCGAAGAGCGTTCCGTGATTAACCTTCATGACGATAATCATGTCCGCGTTAGGGAGTTAGTCACGTGGCGCGCCTCGGTTAACGCCTGGCATGAACACGAGAACGCGATATTGCTCGACAAAGTCGTTTACGACGAGCTTCCCCCTATCGCCAATCAGGTGAACGTGAAGTTAGGTGACTTTGCGCGCATCCGTGGTTTCGACGTCTCCACGGATGTGATGCGACCGGGGGAAAACGTCACCTTTACGTATGTGTTTGAGGCCCTCTCGGAGATCCCAGAAGGCTGGGGACTCTTTGTGCACGCCGAAGGGCCGGGCCGCACGAAATTCCTCGACCATGTCACCGCCAGCGGTTTGTATCCGTTGCAGGTATGGAAGCCCGGGGATCTCGTCGTCGATCAGCACTCCTTCGTGGTGCCCGGACACTGGAAGGATGGCGAGTTCAATCTGCGCATCGGCATCTACCACCGTAAGAAAGGTCGAGTGGAGGTGAGCGGTGATGTGCCCATCACCGACGATAAGCGCGCTACCCTCATCACCTTGCCGGTCGAGCGCTGACGGGTGCGCCGTCCCCTTGCATCGCACCTGCGCGCTTGCTAGCAGAAGCCCCGTGACTTCCCACACCTGCACTCCCCCTCCCTACGAGGCTTTTATGAAGTTGAATACCTGGGCATTGGCGGCGCTCGGCACCTTATTGATCACCATGGGCTGCGAGGGCGACGACGACCCCACACCCGCCCCCATCACCGAGCATGAGGAGCTTCGCCTGGAGCGCGTCTTCCCCACGGACGCAAACCCCGGCCAGGAGTTTGAGTTCTGCGTCTTCGCCTCACCCATGCACTTCAACGATGGCGAGCAGGACTGGGTCATCGCGATGGTTGGAAACGGCGAGCTCGCTGCGCACCATCCCGAAACAGGTGCCGTCGAGTGGTCGGTGGCGTTGCCGGCCCCCGAAGGAGAAGGTGTGTTTGCGCTGGCGCAGCCCGCCTGGCTCGACGACTCACGTCTCGTCGTGGCCTACCACACGGTGCCTGCCGATCATGAAGCGCCCTACGACGCCAACGTGCAGCGCTTGAGCCACCGTGTGGTGGTGGTCGACCTGATGGCGCGCGGGCTGGACGAAGGCTTTGAGCCGGTGGAGCTGGAGGCGACGCTTCCCGCCAATGATGACGCCACCGTGAGCTTCCGGCCCGATCGGGCGCTCAGCCGCAGCGATGTGGTGATTGGCCGTTCGGCCGACGCCACCCTGGGCCGCGCCTACGTCACCCTGGGCAACACCCGCGACATTCAGCCCTGGCATGGTTGGGCCTTTGAGATCGACCTGGACACCTGGGCCGACCAGGGCCCCGACGCCGCCATCAGCGCGGTGTTCAACTCCACGCCGGAGCCCGATGAGAACTGTGGGCCTGAAGGAACCTCTGGCTCGCGCGACCGCCGCTGCGGCGGGGGTATGTGGGCTCCGACCGGTCCGCTGCTCGTCGAGGAAGAGGGAGGCGGCTACCACCTGATCGTGGGAACCGGCAACGGCCAGCTCGACCTGGCGCGCAACGACTACGCCAACACCCTGATGCGCCTGGGCCCGGGCCTCGACTTTAACCCGATGTGCGACGCCGAGGCGTGTGCCGACTTCAACCCCGACGACCCCTCGCTGGCCTGCGTCGAGAGCTGCCAGGATCTCTTCATCCCGCGCCTGCTCGAAGGCCAGAACCCGCCGCGCCCTGCTGACGGTCGCTGCCCCGACGACATGACGCTTTTCGAATGCTGGCAGGAGATGGATTACATCGGCGGCAGCACGCCTGTGCGCGTCGAAGTTGGCGAGGATGCCGTGCTGGTGTACCCCACCAAGGATGGCCACGCCTACATGGTCGATGCCGACCATATGGGCACGATGCATGACCGCCACAAGCTCGTCGATCTCTGCGGCACCGAGGACGACGAGTGCCGTAAGACCTGGGCGGGCATGGCCGTGACCCAACCCCTGGTGATGGATGGCGAGGAGGGCCCGATGGTGCTCATCCCCACGTTTATGCCCGACCGTACCCACGCCGCGGGCGTGGTGGCGCTCAACCTCATCGAAACGGAAGATGGCCCGCGTTTTGAGCGTCGCTGGGAGTTCCCGAGCTTCGACGACCCCTCGGCGATCACGCGCTTCCGCGAGCATCCGGGGCGCGTCGTGGCCGCGCCGATTGAAGAAGGTGGCGATCCCGTCGCCTGGCTAGTTGAAGTCGGCGATCCGGGCTCGACAGGTCGGTTGATTGCCCTCGATCCGCTCACCGGGGAATCGCTTTTTGACGCCGACCTGGCCGGCCGCGGCCAGCGCTACACCTCGCCATTGCGCGTGGATGACCGCATCTTCGTGTCGTCGTGCCCGGGCGACAAAGCCGCGAGCCGCCTGGAAGGTTACCAGTTGGTGCCGGTCGATTAAGCGCATTCCGCGCTACCTGCAAAAAACCCCGACTCGCCACAGCGAGTCGGGGTTTTTTATTGATAGGTTCGGCGCTCGGAGTTCCGGGCGGGCACACGACTCGCCACTACGACATGGGTGGGGTTTGCAAACGCGCCGCACGTGGATATGCGCCTCTTCTCCAGGCCAGGTCACCTCCCCCAAAACCGGTTCCCCACCCCCAAAATCCGCGTCGACCTCCCTCCGACATCGGTCCCCGACCCATTTCCGAGCCAGGTGACCTTCCTAAAAACCGGTCCAACCGTGACATCCTGTCACACTCACCTCCCCCAAAACCGGGTTCTATGTGGTGTTTTACTACGGTGACCTCCCCCGAAACCGGTCGACATGTGCCATTCTGTCACGGTGTGGCTCATCAAAATGGGTCGATCACCGATTTCGACGAGCCTCACCCCCTTCGCGGCCGCTCCCGACCCCTTTTCCACGCGCCGGTGCTCAGAGTTCGCCGGTCGCGCACCGCCGGGAGCGCTGCTGGGGGCACATCCACAGGGGGTATAAACGAAAAAGCCCGGGAGCAAAGCTCCCGGGCTTTTTAAACGCGTGCGGTCAACACGCAGGCCTAACTGATCCGGCTCCGCTTATGCGGCCATGGAGCGGCGGCGCCGGCGCAGGGCCAACATGCCCACCAGGAGCAGGAGCAGGCTCGCGGAGTTCGAGGGGCCCGAGCTCGCGGAGCAGCCGCAGCCACCGCCGCCACCGGAGACCTCGCCGAGGTCCTCATCGCAGGCATCGCCGATGCCGTTGTCGTTGCCGTCGGCCTGGTTGGCGTTCTCGATAAGCGGGCAGTTGTCGGCATCGTTCTCAACGCCGTCGCCGTCGATATCGGTGTCGCAGGCGTCGCCGATGTCGTCTTCGTCGAGGTCGGCCTGGTCGGCGTTCTCGATAAGGGGGCAGTTGTCGGCGTCGTTCTCGACCTCGTCGCCGTCGATGTCGGGGTCGCAGGCGTCGCCGAAGCCGTCTTCGTCGAGGTCAGCCTGGTCGGCGTTCTCGATGAGCGGGCAGTTGTCAGCGTCGTTTTCAACGTCGTCACCGTCGATGTCGGAGTCGCAGGCGTCGCCGGTGCCGTCTTCGTCGAGGTCAGCCTGGTCGGCGTTCTCGACAAGGGGGCAGTTATCGACGTCATCCTGCACATCATCGCCGTCGGCGTCATGATCGCAGGCGTCGCCAATGCCGTTGCTGTCGGTATCGAGCTGGTCGGTGTTTTCGACCAGGGGGCAGTTATCGTCAGCGTCGGCGATGGTGTCGTCGTCACTGTCGGTATCGCGGTAGTCGGGGGTGCCGTCTTCGTCGGTGTCGATCGGCGGCGTGGCGAGGTCCTCGTCGCCGGCCTCGTCGCTGTCGAGCAGGCCGTCGGCGTCGGAGTCCTCATCGAGCGCGTCGATGGTCTCGTCTTCGTCCGTATCGATCGGGTTCTCCCAGTCATCGCCGAACTCCTCGCCATCGGCGATGAAGTCGCCGTCGGTGTCGGGGTTACGCGGATCGAGCTCGAATTCCTCTTCGAGGGCGTTGGGCAGGCCGTCGCCGTCGATATCTTCGTCGCAGACGTCGCCCTGCCCGTCCTGGTCGAGATCAGCCTGGTCGAGGTTTTCGACGATGGGGCAATTGTCCTCGGCGTCGAGAACGCTGTCGTCGTCGCTGTCGGTGTCGCGGTAGTCGGGGGTGCCGTCGTCGTCGGTATCGACGGGCGCCGTGGTGAGGTCTTCGTCGCCGGCTTCGTCGCTGTCGAGCATCCCATCGTTGTCGGAATCCTCATCGAGCGCGTCGATGGTCTCGTCCTCGTCGGTGTCGCGCGGGTTCTGCAAGTCACCGCCGACCTCATCGAAGTCAGAGATGAAGTCGCCGTCGGAGTCGGCGGTGGTCGCATCGAGGCCGACGGACAGCTCCCAGGTGTCGGGCAGGCCGTCCTGGTCGACGTCGGTGAAGGTCACATCGATCGCGATCTGACGGGTCGTACTGAGCTCGCCATCGCTGACTTCCAGGGTGAGCATCGGCACACCTTGCCAGCTCGGCGTCCAGCTGAACGCGCCAGTTTCGCTATCGAAGTTTGCCCCGGCGAGTGCTGGCGAGACGGCGTAGCTCAGCTCGGTGCTGTCGATATCCGCGGCGGCAAGCTGGAAGCTGACGAGCTGACCTTCGACAGCGGCAATCGTGGCGGCGTCGTCGGGGGTAGGCGCGATGAACTCAGGCGCGTCGTTGACCGGGTTTACCGTGACATTGACCGTGGCCGTGTCGGTGAGCTGACCGTCGGTGACCGTGTAGCTGAAGGCGTCGCTGCCGTCGAAGTTCGCGTCCGGCGCGTAGCTGATGGTGCCGTCGGTGTTGAGGAGAGCCGCGCCGTTGGTGGGCTGCGCGACACTGGCCACGCTGAGAGTGGCGTTATCGATGTCCGTGTCGTTGATGAGCACGTCGAGCGAAGCCACGTCGTCTTCATCGACGCTGAGTACGTCGTCTGTGGCGACGGGCGCATCGTTGACGGGATTCACGGTGATATCGACCGTGGCCGTGTCGGTGAATTCGCCGTCGCTGACCGTGTAGGTAAAGGTGTCGCTGCCGTTGAAATTCGGGTCCGGGGCGTAAGTGATCGTGGACTCCGTGTTGATGGTGACCGTGCCATGGGTGGGCTGGGTCACGGCGCTCACGCTGAGTGTCGCACTATCGATGTCGGTATCGTTGATGAGCACATTGAGGGGATCGGCGCTGTCCTCGTCGACGCTGAAGTCGTCATCCGTGGCGACGGGCGCGTCATTGACCGGAGTCACGGCGATGGCGACCGTCGCAGAGCCTGTGAACTCTCCGTCGCTGGCTTCGAAGGCAAAGGCGTCCTGCCCGTTGAAGTCTGCGTCCGGCGAGTAGGTCACCGGGTTGGAGGTGACCTCGCCAGTGTTGGTGTTGACGCCTGTGAGCGTTCCGTGGGCGGGGAACTCGGTGACGCGGAAGGTCAGTGGCAGCCCCCCTTGGCTGGACCCGCTAAGCGTGACGTCGAGGGCGACGTCTTCTTCGGTGGAGACGGACTGGTTGTCGGCACGAACCGTGACGGCCCAGGCGACGCTGTCGATGTAGAGCTGCTGAATGTCGGCATTGCAGAGGGTGTGGTACGACGTGCCAACGTCGTAGTTCCCGGCATGGTTGAAGTTGACGATGCGACCCTGGCCGAATTCGCGCACGAGCACGGCGGGGTTGCCGACGCTATCGGTCATCAAGACCAGCGAGGGGTTCTGAGCAAAGGTGCGAGCCGGGCCCTGGTTGCGCGCGCCCTCGAAGCTAAAGCTCGCGGGGATGTTTGCTAAGATGGGGTGGGCGCTTTGCGCTGCCACCTCCACGTAGCTATGAGGGCCTTCGGAGCCACCGGTGCGCTCCAGAAGGATCAGATCGCGCATCGCCTGCAGGTTACCGACTTCGTAGGCGTTCCACTCGCTCGCAACAAAGCCGCCGCCGTTTTGAACGTGAGCGACCAGCGCATTTTGGCCAGCCAGGGGCATCGCATTAGAATAGGTCATACCGTTGAGGTGGACGGCGACGTCAAACGCATCCAGGGAGGGGTTAGTGCCGTCCCATTGCGTCTCCGGGGCATCCGAGAGCGTCACGTCATAGCCGGCATCTTCCAGCGCCGTGCGAAGCGCCGGCGTGCAGGCGCCCTGCGTATCGTAGATCAGCAAAACGGACTGCGCGCTGGCCAGGGTCGGAACAAGCATCATGATGAGCAGGAGACACATGAGCCCCAGGGCCTGGCGAGGAGCGGATGCTTTGCGGCGCTCCGGTACGACGGAATTGTTCATGAATGGACTCTTTGCGTGGGATTGGCGGGGCTTAAGGAGGGGGCTAAATAGCGAGCGTATCGAGCGCTGCCGGGCCAGCGTCGCGGAGGCGGCCGGCCGGCTCCAAGTGCACCGGTGGGGCACCCAAGGCGGCATAGACTCTTCACAATCGGGACGACAAGAGAACCTATTTACTACCGAAAGCTATCGAATAGTTAAAGAGACAAGGCCCAGCCCCGGAGTTCTGGGCGGGCACAAGACCCGCCCCTGCGGCGCGGGTGGGTTGTGCGAAGCGCCCTATCATAAAAGAGGCCTCCGACACCGGCCGCCCCCACCCAAATCTCCGGTTTAAAGCTCCCCGGCCTCAATCTTCCCGCAGATCACACACGTCTCCAGATCGTGGCCCCGCGCCGGGCAGTATTCGCGGCCGTAGAAGATGATCTGCAGATGGCGAGCGTTCCAGGTGGACTCGTCAAAGAGCTCGCGCAGGTCGTCCTCGGTCTGGCGGACGTTTTTGGCTTTGCTTAAGCCCCAGCGCTCGGCCAGGCGGTGGATGTGGGTGTCGACGGGGAAGGAGGGAACGTCGAACCACTGCGAGAGCACGACCTGGGCCGTTTTGCGCCCCACCCCCGGCAACTTCGTGAGTTCTTTCAGCGTGCCGGGCACCTCGCCATCGAACTCATCGACGAGCAGATGCGAGAGCTTGAGGATGTTCTTGGCTTTGGTCGGCGCGAGCCCGCAGGAGCGGATGGCGTGCTGGATGGTCTCGACCGGGAGGCGCGCCATGTCATGGGGGTTGTCGGCCAGCGCGAACAAATCGGGCGTGACCATGTTGACGCGTTTGTCGGTGCACTGGGCCGAGAGCAGCACGGCGACGAGCAGCGTGTAGGCGTCTTTATGATCGAGGGGCACCGGCGTGGTGGGGTAGAGCTCGTCGAGGATCTGGCCGATGGTCTCGGCGCGGGCTTTTTTCGCCTTCTTACTACGCAACGTCTTGGTCACTTCTTAACCTCAATGAAACGAAAGAGTCGCTCACCCAGAGGGCCGAGCGCGGCCTGGCCGGCTTCGACGCCGGCCGAGGCGCGGTAAATACCAATCAGGGCAGGGATATAAGCCAGCAGCGCCAGCGGCAAGAAGAGCGCGCAGTTGAGCGTGGCCAGGAGCACAAAGGCGTAACACAGAAGGTAGATGGCGCCGGCGGCTTTGGCGTGGTGCAGGCTGAAGGGGTTGTTGCGCAGTACGAGCGGCACGATAAAAAAGGGTACGCCGAAGAGCACCGAGCAGTAGCTGAGCACGGCCAGCGCCGCGCCCTTTTCGCGATCGAAGTAACGAAAACGCCGCGGGCGCCGCGGCTCCTCATCGGTGCTCTCGGGCGACTGCGCGTCGAGTGTGGAGGAGGGGAGCGGCCGGAGCTGGGTGTGGCGCAGCGGGCGCTCCTCCAGCTCCGCCTGAAGGCGGCGCATCGCCGCATCGGTGGGATCTTCGGCCCCGGTGGTGGGCTTGCCCCGTCTCCCCCGGTCCTTAACTGCATCGTCGCTCATAGATGTCTCGTGCGCGGGCCTCTGAGCACATTATGGCCACGCCGGCCACGGTGACCACCGCCTAAAAGGTTCGGGCTGATGGACCTGGCGCGCATCTCACGGCTTGAGTTTGACGCGCTGAACCCCATAATGCAGGCGCCAAAACGACCGATGTATGGCTTCAAAACGCTCAACCCAAAAGGATCAAAAAGATGTCGACTCGCACCGAATACGACTCGATGGGCGCGGTGGAAGTGCCCTCCGACGCCTACTGGGGCGCGCAGACCCAGCGCTCCATCCAGAATTTCAAGATCGGCGGCCACCGCATGCCCCGCCCCATGATCAAGGCGCTGGGCATGGTCAAGCACGCCACCGCCGAGGCCAACTGTGGCCTGGGGATTTTGAGCGAAGAGAAGAAAAAGGCGATTCAGGCCGCCGCCCAGGAGGTCATCGACGGCAAGCTCGACGAGCACTTCCCGCTGGTGGTCTGGCAGACCGGAAGCGGCACGCAGACCAACATGAACACCAACGAGGTCATCGCGAACCGCGCCATCGAGATGCTCGGCGGCGAGTTGGGCTCGAAGAGCCCGATTCACCCGAACGATGATGTGAACAAGAGCCAGTCGACCAACGACAGCTTCCCCACGGCCAGCGCCGTGGCGATCGTCGACCAGTTTGAGAGCGCGCTGCTTCCGGCGCTCGCCCACCTTCGCGACGCGCTCGACGCCAAGGCCGAAGCCTTTGCCGACATCGTCAAAGTCGGCCGCACCCACCTGATGGACGCCACGCCGCTGACCCTCGGTCAGGAGTTCTCGGGCTACTCCGCGCAGCTCACCTACGCCGAGCGCGCCATCCGCCAGTCGCTGGAGCTTCTGGTGGAGCTGGCCATCGGCGGCACCGCGGTGGGAAGCGGCCTGAACACGGTCGAGGGTTACGATAAGGCGGTCTGCGACGCCCTGGCCGCCATGAGCGGCTACGCCTTTAAGCCGGCGCCCAACAAATTCGCGCTGCTCGCCGGCAAAGAGGCGATCGTGGAGGCCCACGGCGCGCTCAAGACGCTGGCGACCTCGCTCAACAAGATCGCCAACGACATCCGCTGGATGGGAAGCGGCCCGCGCTGCGGGTTCGGCGAGCTGATTCTGCCGAGCAACGAGCCCGGGTCTTCGATCATGCCGGGCAAGGTGAACCCGACCCAGTCCGAAGCCATGACGATGGTCTGTGCGCACGTGTTTGGGAACGACGCGGCGGTGGGCTTCGCCGCGGCCAACGGCAACTTTGAGCTCAACGTCTACAAGCCGATGCTCGTGCATAACGTGCTGGAGTCGACGCGCCTGCTCACCGACGCGATGCACTCCTTTACCGACAACTGCGTGGTGGGCATTGAACCGGACCGCGAGCAGATCGCCGACTACCTGGAGCGCTGCCTGATGCTCGTGACCGCGCTCAACCCGGTCATCGGCTACGACAAGGCCGCCGAGGTCGCCAAGAAGGCGTATAAAGAAAAAACCACGCTGCGCCAGGCGATCACCGAGCTCGGGTATTTGAGCGGCGAGGAGTTCGATAAGGCGATCAACCCCAGAGCGATGACGCATCCGAAGGCGAAGGCATAACACCCGAACTATTCATAAGACGCCGTCGCGAGGTAAAGTCAGCGCTTCAAGCCCGAATTCGAGCCCCGCAGGCGATGCTAAAAGCATCGTCGAGGC
Source organism: Lujinxingia vulgaris (assembly GCF_007997005.1). GTDB lineage: Bacteria > Myxococcota_A > Bradymonadia > Bradymonadales > Bradymonadaceae > Lujinxingia. Next base: position 52,130 of record NZ_VOSL01000024.1, read on the forward strand.
GTGAGAAGAAGGGATTGATGCACTGACGAACCGCAGCAGGCGACCTATGAATAATTCGGGTGACACTATGGATGTCACGCGCCCCTCCGCACAGCTTTTGCTCTCGGCCTACGCCCAGGGGATTTTCCCGATGGCGCATCCCGAGGAGGAGGGGCGCATCTACTGGTACGCGCCCGATCCGCGCGCGATTTTGCCGCTCAATGGCATGCGAATCTCCCGGCGTTTTCGGCAGACTCTGCGTAAGAAACCCTTTGAGGTTCGTTTCAACACGGATTTTGAGGGTGTCATCGAAGCCTGCGCGGAGCCGCGGCCCGGCCAGCCGCAGACGTGGATCTCGGAGGGTATCAAGGAGGTCTACACCGAGCTGCACCGGCTGGGCTTTGCCCACTCGGTCGAAGCCTGGGAGGGTGAGCGGCTTGTGGGCGGCCTGTATGGCGTGGCGCTGGGCGGGCTTTTTGCCGGGGAGTCGATGTTTCACCGGGCGACCGACGCCTCGAAGATCTGCCTTGTGCACCTGGTGGAGCGGCTCAACGCTCGGGGGTTTAGCCTGCTCGATGTGCAGTTTCAGACCTCGCACCTGGAGCGGCTGGGGGTGATTGAGATCCCCCGCGAAGACTATGAAGCGCGGCTGGTCGAGGCGCTCAAGCTCGACTGCACCTTTGATTGAGGGCGGGGCATGTCGGGCCGACGGTTTGCTTGCCTCTGGCCAGATGCGCTTAGGTTGGCGCACCAGCCGCACATACGAGCAGCATCAGGTCGGGACATCCACTCCCGGGCACCCGCGCCGCCTTGCTGCCCCGGCCTCAATCACCTAGAAAGGGCGTTTGGCCGCCCGCGTCGGTGGGCCAGCCCCACCTTTTTGTTCGATCCCAAAATCGCACACTGACTGACCCCATGCAGGACACCTTTATGGAAGATTCCAAACGCCATCTCATCGTCACCCAGGGTGACATCACGCTGATCTCGATGCCCGAGGGGGCGCTGGTCAACCCGTCGAACACCGGGCTGATCCTCAACAGCGGCGGCAACAGCGACAACACCGTGAGCAACGCGATCGCGCGCCGCGGCGGGCCCTTTATGCAGCAGACGCTGCATATGACGCGCAGCGGGCTGCGCAACAACCGCCTGGAGCCGGGCCGCGCCGTCGACACCGAGGCCGGACAGCTTCCGGTCAAGCGCCTGATCCACGTCTCGATCGTGGGCGCCAAAAAGATCAACGCGCGCCTGGTGTCCAACGCCATCCTCAACGCCTACGACCTGGCCGACGAGCTGGAGCTCAAGGAGCTGGCGTTTCCGGCGATCGGCCTGCAGATGGGCGGCATCACGTTGGAAGAGTTCATGGAGATCTTCTGGCGCATCACCGCCGAGGAGCTCCCGCGCCTCAAACACGTGCGCCAGGTCTACCTCTGCCTCTTCAGTGGCGAGGAGTATGAGGCCGGCAGCGCGTACGCCGAGCAACACGTCGATGAGCTTCCGGAGTCGATCGACCTGGAGATCAGCGAGTCGGGCTTTGCGCGCGGAATCTTTGGTTGATGGGCTATGTGGCTGAGGGGCGCGGACGAGGCAAGCTGATCCTCTTCGGGGAGCACGCCGTGGTGCACGGCTATGCGGCGGTGGCCTGCGGGCTGCCGCTGGGCGCGGTGGCGTGTGTGCGCCACGGGCGCTCGGAGTCGTTTCGCGTCGATCATCCCGCCGGGAGCTTTGAGGCCGAGGGCAAGGTGCTGGAGGCCGCGCGCGGCATTGTGGCGCGCTTCGGGCTCCAGCTCGAAGAGCTCGACGGCTTTGTGCGCCTGGAGGTCCCGGTGGGGGCGGGGATGGGAAGCTCGGCGGCGCTGGCGGTGGCCCTGGCCCGCGCCGCCCAGAAACTCTCGGGGCGCAAGGATGCGCAGACCGTCGAGGAGGCGGTGAGCTTTGCCGAGGGTCTCTTTCATGGCAGAGCCTCGGGCATCGATCAGAGCGCGGCGCTCGGCGGCGGGGTGTTTGCGTTCAGGCGTGACGCGGCCGGAGGCCCCCCCACCCTCGAGTCGGTGCGCACCCCGACGCTCCGGCTGGTGGTGGCCCAGGTGGCCCCTTCGGCCTCCACCGCCGAGATGGTGGCCGGCGTGAGCGCGCTGGCCGAGCGCCGCCGCTCGACGGCGGCCGTCTTCGAGGCCATCGGCCAGGTGGCCGCCGAGGGGCGCGAGGCGCTGGAGGCCGGCGATCTTTCGGCGGCCGGGGAACTTATGAACGTCAACCAGGGGTTACTCGCTGCGCTGGGTGTCTCGATCCCGGCCATCGACGAGGCCTGCCACCTGGCGCGGGAGGCCGGAGCGCTGGGCGTAAAGCTCACCGGCGCCGGCGGCGGCGGGTGTGTCGTGGCGCTGGGCCCCGATGAGGCCACAACCCGGGCGATACGGGAGGGCTGGGAGGTGCGCGGCTGGCCCGTCTACACCTTCACCCTCGAGAGCTAAAGGACATCATGTTTGCCTTCCCCCCTTACAACACCTCCACACCTCCGATGGAGGCGACGGCCTTTGCCCACCCCAACATCGCGCTGGTCAAGTACTGGGGCAAACGCGACACCGAGCTCAACCTGCCGGTCGCCGGGAGCCTCTCACTGACCCTGGGAGGCCTCTCCACCACAACGCGGGTGCGTTTTCGCGACGACATCAACCGCGACATCGTCATCCTCGACGGCAAAGAGCTGCGCCAGGGCAGCCGCGCCTACCAGCGGGTCGTCGATTTCATTCGGCTGGTGCGCCACGAGTCGAACCACGACTATTTTGCCGAGGTGGAGACGGCCAACGACTTCCCCACCGCCGCCGGGCTGGCCTCGTCGGCCTCGGGTTTTGCGGCGCTGGCGCTGGCAGCCACCTCGGCGGCCGGGTTGCATCTTCTCGATGAGCAGCTCTCGGCGCTGGCCCGGCGCGGCTCGGGCTCGGCGGCGCGCTCGATCTACGGCGGCTTTGCCGAGATGCGCCGCGGCAGCCGCAAAGATGGCCACGACGCCTTTGCGGTGCCCATCGCCGGGCCGGAACACTGGGATCTGCGCTGCGTGGTGGCCGTGACCACCCAGGGCGAAAAAGACGTCAGCTCCACCGAGGGCATGCTACGCACCCAGGAGAGCTCGCCGCTCTTCAAACCCTGGGCCAACACCGTGGCCGGCGACATCACCGAGGCCACCGCCGCCATCCACGCCCGCGACTTTCAGGCGCTGGGGCGCGTGGCCGAGCGATCCTGTCTGGGCATGCACGCCAGCGCGATGGCCGCCGACCCGGGCGTCATCTACTGGAACCCCACCACCCTGGAGCTGATTCACCGGGTGCGGCGCGCGCGCCGCGACGGGCTGCAGGTCTTCTTTACGATCGACGCCGGCCCCCACGTCAAAGTCTTCTGCCCGGCCCGCGAACTCTCAGCGGTTCGCTCCGTGCTGGGACAAATCGGCGGCGTCACCGACCTGATCGTCGCGCGCCCCGGCGAGGGCGCCGCGCTGGTCGCGGCCGACGCCGTCAACGCCTGAGTCGACCGGCCGGGCGTTCGACGCCCCCCAATCGCTCGGCGACGCAATAAAGGGGAGCCGGCCCCCGGTTGACACCGGCCGGCGGCGAGGGTCAGATTGCCGCCACCTGAACGTGCCTTATCTGTTGTGCGACTCGCCATTCTGGCGAGCGTTGTGGACTGGATGTACCTGTCGCCCCGAGCCTTACGATGCCCCAGAAATTCGACCTGTCTCGCTTCACTCAAAAAGCCCGCAAAGCGCTGGAGCGCGCCCAGGGCCTCGCCAGGACGCTTCGCCACGATCATGTGGAGGTGGAGCATACGCTTCTGGCGATGCTCGAGCAGGACGACTCGGTGGCCACAAGCCTGTTGGAGAACCTGGGCGCCAACCCCAAAGCCCTGGGCCGAAAGCTCATCGAGGAGCTGGAGCTCCTGCCCAAGACCTACCGAAACCAGGAGCAGCCCTTTATCAGCAAAGATCTGCTCACCGCGCTCCAGGAAGGCGGGGAGCTGGCCAACGCCCTGGGCGATCAGTTCACCAGCAGCGAGCATCTGCTGATTGCCTTTGCGCGCCGCACCTCAAGCTACGCCGGCAAACAACTTCGTGAGGCCGGAGCGAGCGCCGAGAAGCTGGAGGAAGCGGTCAAGAAGGCGCGCGGCGGCCAGAAAATCACCAGCGCCGAAGGCCCCGTCTCCGAGATTCTTGGCAAGTACGCCCAGGACATCACCGGCATGGCTGAGCGCGGCGAGCTCGACCCGGTCATCGGCCGCGACGCCGAGATCCGGCGCGTGATGCAGGTGCTCACCCGCCGCACCAAGAATAACCCGGTGCTGCTCGGACACCCGGGCGTGGGCAAGACCTCGATCGTTAACGCCCTGGCCCAGCGCCTGGTCGCCGGCGACGTTCCCACCGGACTCGCCGGACGACGCCTGATGCGCCTGGATCTGGGCGCGCTGGTCGCCGGCACCAGCCTGCGCGGTCAGTTTGAAGAGCGCATCAAGACCGTGGTGCAGGAGGTGGTGAACAGCCAGGGGCGCATCATCCTCTTCATCGATGAGCTGCATCAGCTGGTGGGCGCCGGCGGCAAAGACAGCTCAATGAACGCCTCCAACATGCTCAAGCCCGCGCTGGCGCGTGGCGAGCTGAGCGTCATCGGCACCAGCACCGTCGAAGAGTACCGCCAGCATGTGGAAGCCGACGCCGCGCTGGAGCGCCGCTTTCAATCGATCCACGTGGAGGAGGTCTCCACCGATGGCTGCGTCTCGATCCTACGCGGCATCAAGCAGGGCTTTGAGATTCACCACGGCGTGCAGATCGACGACAGCGCGCTGGTGGCCGCCGCCCAGATGACCGCGCGTTATGTGCAGGATCGCTACCTGCCCGACAAAGCCATCGACGCCATCGATGAGGCCGCCAGCCGCCTGCGTCTGGAGATCGACAGCAAACCCACCGAGCTCGACGCTCTGGAGCGCCGCATGCACGCGCTCGAGATGGAGCGCCAGACCATCGCCGAGTCCACCAACCCCGAGACGGTCGAAGAGCGCACCGAGCTTGAAAATCGCATCGAGAGCCTGCGCGAAGAGGCCGCTCGCCAGCGCGTGCGCTGGGAGACGGAGAAGGTGGTGCTGGATGAGATCACCTCCATCAAAGAGGAACTTGAGGCCACCGAGAAGACCTCTCAGGAGGCCCAGCGCGCTGGCGAGCTGGGGCGCGCGGCCGAGATCCGCTACAGCGTGCTGCCCAAACTCAAGCAAAAGCTGGAGGCGGCCCAGGCCCGCATGAGCGAGCTGCACAAAGAAGAGCGCCTGCTCAAAGATTACGTCGACGCCAACGACATCGGCGAAGTGATCGCGGATTGGACGGGCATTCCGGTGAGCAAGATGCTGGAGTCGGAGCGCGAGAAGCTGCTCAACATGCCCGATCGCCTGCGCCAGCGTGTGGTCGGGCAAGATTCGGCCATTGAGACCATCTGCAGCGCCATCTGGCGCTCGCGCGCGGGCCTTCAGGACCGCAACCGCCCCATCGGCAACTTCATGTTTGTGGGCCCCACCGGCGTCGGCAAAACCGAACTCGCCAAGGCCCTCTCGGAGTTTCTCTTCGACAGCGAAGACGCCATCGTCCGCATCGACATGTCCGAGTACATGGAGCAGTCCAAGGTCAACACGCTCATCGGCTCGGCCCGCGGCTACGTGGGCAGCGAACAGGGCGGCGTGCTTACCGAGGCCGTACGCCTGAAACCCTACAGCGTCGTGCTCTTTGACGAGGCCGAAAAAGCCCACCCTGACGTCTTCAACCTGCTCCTGCAGCTGATGGACGAGGGGCGCCTGACCGACAGTCAGGGTCGCCGCGTCGACTTTACCAACACGCTGGTGATCCTCACCTCCAACGTGGGCAGCCGCGAGATCATGGATTTGAGCGGCAAGGCCTCCGGCGAAGAGATGACCGACGCGGTGCAGGAGATCCTGCGCGACCACTTCCGCCCTGAATTCCTCAACCGCCTCGACGCGCCGATCGTCTTCCAGGCCCTCGACAAAGAGGCCATCCGCCTCATCGTCGACATTCAGAAGAAGCGTCTTCGCAAGATGCTGGCCGAGCAGCGCATGACCATCGAGATCAGCGACGCCGCCAAAGACTTTCTGGCCGAAGAAGGCTTTGAGCCCGAGTACGGCGCGCGCCCGCTTAAGCGCGCCATCGGCAACTTCATCCAGGACCCGCTGGCCGTGGAGGTGCTCGAAGGCAAGTTCATCGCCGGCGACCACGTGGTTGTGGAGGTCGCCGAAGACGGGGAATCTCTGGTCTTTAAAAAGGGTGAGCGCGACGCCGGTTAAGCCCCACCCTTATCAGGGGGTGCCCAGGGTGAGGTATGCCAGCGCGGCGACGATCAGCACGATGATCACCGCCACCCAGGGCCAGCCCAGCCCGGAGCGGACCTCCTCGGCCCGCTCCTCAGCGCGACGCACCGCAGAGCCCTCGGCTAACGCCGAGGGCTCGCTTGTTTCTGCGGGCTCCTCGCGCGCCACGCTGATCAGCGGCCCCTGCGAGAGGTGGCTCTTGAGCGATCGATTCTTTTCCGGGTTCTCCATCTCCAGCCCCAGCCAGGGCGCCGGCAGCATCACCATCCCAAAGCCCTTGTCTTCGCGGCTGGGAAGATCATCGAGGCTCAGGTAACGCCGAAAGATCTCCGCTCGCCCGAAACGCTTCTTGGCCAGGGGCTGCAGCGTACGCGCCAGCAAGAGCGTGACGCCGGGCATCTTAAGCGCCTCGATGCGCTCGTACGCCGTAAAGCTCAGCGGGCTCTCCACCCGGGCACGGGGCTCCTCGCCACTGAGCAAAAAGCTCATCAGTGCGCCGGCGCCGTAGATGTCGGCGGCGGCGCGCAGCATCGTGCCCGAGGTCTCCTCGCGAACCTCCGGGGCGGTGTAGGCCGGGTGGGTGTTGAGCTGCCAGGGCTTGAGCTTAACGCCCTTGCTCACCACACAGCCCGGGAGCTGGGCGCGCAGCGTGTCGTCGGGCCCCAGCACAAAACGTCGCGGATCGAAGTCGCGCCAGTAGTAGCCGGCCTGATGGGTGGCGATGAGCAGATCGCCGAGCTGCGCCATGATCTTGAGCGCGAGCCCGGCGGGCATGCCCTCGGGCCAGCGCGTCTGCACGGCCTCAAAGAGCGTGGGCCCCTGGCATCGCTCGATCACCAGAAGCGGCTCTCCCACCCCGCCCGGCCCTTCTAGAATCTCCAGAAGATCGATCTTACGCGCGACCACCCCGCCATCGGAGAGCGCGTCGAGGTAATCGGTCAGGTGCGTAAGCTGCTCCCGGCGCGTGGCCACGTAGGCCACGTCGTCCAGGCGAGCCTCATCGTAGCTCAGCGCCAGACCCAGGTAGTCGCACCCCGCTCCCTGGTCGGCGCCCTCCCGGGCGATGGCGACCACCTGCAGCTCGTCGCGCTCCTCGCGCATCGCGAGCGCCTTGTACCCGGTGGGCTGGTTGTGGATGTCGATGAGGGTGGAGGCGTCGTCCATGGTCGTGTTCTCGCTGATGATGCCGGTCGCCGCATGATGCGGCGCGTGATGAGGCCGCGACCATACTCTCCCGGGCGCAGGAGGCAACCGCCAAGCGGCGAGGCGACGCAGGTGGGCGTGCGGTGTGGTGGCTGAGCGGCGGTGCTCGCTGCCCGACTGAAACCCGCATGTCGCGTATCAACGCAGCTCATCCACCACCTCACCGTGACAGGTTGGCACAATCCATCACTCAAAATCCGTTATTCGCCGGGCAAAAGGCATCGAGGGTCGCCTCGGGGTGTGCCGAGCGTGACACGTTGGCACAGTGCATCGCCTCGACCCCACCCCCTGCGTGGTATTTTGCAACAGCCCATCGCCTCGACCCCACCCCCTGCATGGTATTTTGCAACAGCCCATCGCCTTACCCTCCACCTCACCGTGACACATTGGCACAATCCATCGTCTCGGCTCCGCTTTTTAGCGAGTTAAGGCCATCCCCGATGGCCCGGCCCATCATCGAGCGCCACCCGAGGCGATGCCCGGCCACCTTGCCGCAGCTTATTCGCGCCTGATACTTTCATCCGCGATGGTCAACCCACCTCCCGGAGCTCGCCGATGAAGCCACGATGCAGCGCTCGCCAGGACCTGAGCCGCCCGCTGCTCACGGCCCTCCTCACCGCCGGCGCGGTACTAAGCGGGACGCCGGAGCTTCGGGCCGAGGAGGCGGTGTGCGGGGGCTGGGCCAACGGCCAACAGGTCGCTCAAATCAACGAGGAGCGCCTGGCCGAATCCTCCGGCCTGGCCGCCGGCTGGCAAAACCCCGAGGTGCTCTGGACCCATAACGACTCCGGCGACAGCGCGCGCCTCTTCGCCCTCTCAACCGCCCCCTCCGACGATTCCGACGCTTCCCCCATCCTCACCGAGCTCACGCTTGAAGGCGCCGAAAACGTCGACTGGGAAGACATGGCGATCGGCCCCTGCACCGCCGGCAGCCAGACGCCCTGCATCTACGTGGCGGACTTCGGCGATAACCTCAAACAACGCGATGAGGTTGTGATCTACCGATTCGCAGAGCCCGACCTCGGCAGCCAGCCCGCCGCTGAGCGCACTCTCCGCGAAGGCATCACCGCCCAACGCTTCACCTACGAGGGCGGCCCCCGCGACGCCGAGGCCCTGCTCGTCGACCCGCAGAGCGCCGAGATCTTCATCATCGAGAAGGTCGATGACGGCCCCAGCCAGGTCTTCGAGCTCTCCGGCGCCTTTGACGACGACGCGCCGCTCGTGGCCCGCCCGATCGCTACGCTGACGCTGGCCGAAAATTTCAACTTCGGTCGCATGATCACCGCCGCCGATGTCGCGCCCGACGGCCGATCCTTCTCGTTGCGAACCTACACCCACCTCTACACCTACTGCGCCCCCGGCGGCGATCTGCGCCAGGCCTTTGAGAGCGAGCCCCAGCGCCTGCTCGTCAACCCGGGCACCATTCAGGGCGAAGCGCTGACCTATGCCCGCGATGGCGCGTCGATCTGGCTCACCAGCGAGCGCCTCCCTGCCCCCCTGCTGCGCTTCTCGCGTGCGACTGCGACCGACGATGGCGAGGCACCCGACACCGGCAGCGCCCCCGATCCGGCGAGCACCTCGGAAGACGCGGGCTCCGGCGACGACGGCGACGATGAGGACCTCCCGGCCGACGCCAACGCCTCGCCCTCGGCGGTGAGCGAGGGATGTTCGACGCTCGCCAGCGGCTCCTCCTCCGGCTATGTTCCGGGATGGATTCTCGGGCTAGCGGCGGTTGCAGGACTGCGCCGCGTTGTTTCTCGGCTCGCGACACGCACTCCCCTGCTTATGCGATAGTTGCTTATGCGTGACACCCCTGCCATCCCCGCGGAAAACACATCGCCTCAACCCGACGCTGCCAGCGCCGAGGCCGAGCCGACCCGCGCCCTCGACGCCGGCGCCTCCGACGCGCTTGCGACGGCGAGCTCAGCGCCGGAGGTCCAGGCGGAGCGCGATGATGGAGGCATCGCGGATGTGGGGACTGAGGCTGCGGCGCCCGAGGGTTCCCTCACCGAGGGCAGCTTGATTGCGGGCCGCTACCGCCTCGATCGCCCCCTGGGCGACGGGGGCATGGGCCAGGTCTACCGCGCCGAGCACGTGCTCATGCGCAAGACGGTCGCGCTCAAAGTGCTGCACGCCGAGCTCACCGAAAACAAAGAGGTTGTGGCCCGTTTTCAACGCGAAGCGCAGGCCGCCGCGCTGCTGGATAGCCCGCACGTCTGCCAGGCCACCGACTTTGGCCAGACCGACGATGGCGAGTTCTTCCTGGTCATGGAGTACCTCGAAGGCCAGACCCTGCATGAGGCGCTGGCGCTGGGGAAAATGCCCCTGATCCGCGCCGCACACATCGCCCGACAGGTCGCCACGGCGCTCTCCCAGGCCCACGCCCACGGCATCGTGCACCGCGACTTAAAGCCCGAAAACATCATGCTCGTCGATCGGGAGGGCGATCCGGATTTTGTCAAAATCATGGACTTCGGCATCGCCCGCATCTCCATGGCCGACGAAGCCGGCGCGGAGAAACCCACTCGCCTGACCCGCAAGGGGATGGTCTACGGCACGCCGCATTATATGGCGCCGGAGCAGATCGCCGGCGCCGAGGTCGACGCCCGCGCCGATCTCTACGCTCTGGGCGTGGTCTTTTTTGAGATGCTCACCGGCCAGCCCCCTTACGACGACGAGAACGTCGCGCGGCTGATGGGCAAACACGTCACTCACCCCATCCCCACGCTGCGCGAGCGCTGCCCCGGGGTAGCCTTTCCGCAGGCCGCCGAGCGTCTCATCGCCCAACTTCTGGCCAAAGACGCCGACGCGCGCCCGGCCGATGCCCACGCGCTCATCGAGGCGATCGACGCGCTCCACGACAACCCGTTGACCGCCTCCATCGCCCCCATCGCCACAGCCGCCGGCGACTCGCTCACCTCGTTGGGCCAGCGCGCCGCCGAGGTCAGCGCCCCGATTCGAGAGCGCGTCATTGAGGTCAGCGCGCCGCTGCAAGAGCGCTGGCGCACCGAAGTGCTGCCCCGCTGGAAGGCCCTCTCGCCAGATGAACAACGCCTGATCCGCGGGCTGGCCATCGGCGCCCTGGTGATGGTGCTCTCCATTCTGGCGCTGACCGTCTACGTGGTCCGTGGCGACACGCGCGCCCAACGCCAGACCGAAGCCTCGCGCGAAGCGCTCATGGAAGATCCTCAGGTGCTTGAGGCCATCGCCGCAGCCCGCACCGGCGATCGCACCGCGCTTGAGGCGCTGCTTTTGCAAAACCCCGACGACGCCGATCTTCGCTACCTGGCCTTGATGGCCGACCTGCATGTCGAACGCGAAGTCGACCTCCTCGACGAAGCCCGCGCCATCGTGCTCGCCGATGAGCGCTACGCCCACGACCCGGCGCTGGTCGATGAGATCGTCGCGCGCTTTGCCTCGGGCAACGACGACGCCGCGGCCTGGCTCCGCGAACATCTCACCTCGACGTCGCGCTCCGCCATCGCGCGCGTGGCCAGCCAGGGCGAGCGCGCGGCGATCCGCCGGCGCGCCCACGGGTTTCTGGAGGAGGTCGAGGCCCTCGATGACCTGGAGCGCTGGGAGCGCCTGGGCGTCGAGCTGCGCGTGGCCGGAAACTGCGAGGGCTACAAAGAAAAAATCGACGCCATCATCGACCTCGACGATCCCCGCGCTCGCCCCGCCCTCCAGGCGATGAGCGACTCGCCCAAAGTCGGCTGCGGCTTTCTCAACCGCCGCGATTGTATCGCGTGCGTACGCGACGACCTTCAACGCGCTCTGGACGTCCTGCCGGAACCCTGATCCTCACCCTGGTTGCAGAGCGAGGCGCGTCCTCGCCGGTGTAGGAGCGTTCACCACCCCGGTTGCGCCACAGTCCCCCGCTCGCTAGACTCTGGCCCACTGATACGCTGTTTTCTGACAACGTTTTGACGGGAGCCTGACGCATGGTCACTTCACGCCGTCCCACCCCTGCACTCGCGCTACGACGGTGCATGGGGCTGTCCCTCCTCCTCGCGACGCTGAACCTGGGCTCAGCGGCCTGCGGTGGCGATGAGGTCGCCGACTCCAGCGACTGGAGCACCAACGAGCCCGACGCCGGGGGGGAGTCCGACGCCAACGCCGAGCCCATCGACGAGGAGCGCCCCGACGCCGAACCTCTCACACCCCAGGCGGCCTCCATCGTCACGGTGATTGACGTGCCGATGCCGGTGGTCGCCGGACAGCGCTTCGACGTGGCCTGTGAGTATCTCGACGCCGATGGCGAGCTCATCTCCTACCCCGAGGGCGAGGCGCCGCCGGTGCGTTTTGACCACTCCCCATCGGGACTTCTGGAGGTTCGCGCCGGCCAGCTCGAAGCGCAGCATGTGGGTCAGGCCACGGTCGCCTGCGCCTCCCCCACGCTGGGCTTACGCGATGAGGCACCACCCTCGGTCGAGATCGTCGCCGGGCCGCTGCACACCCTGAGCACCGAGCTCTCCGACTTCCAGATCACCGCCGGCGACACAGCCACCGCCAGCTGTCAGGGCTTTGACGCCTTCTTGAACCCCGTCGACCTGAGCGGCACCGAGCTGCGCCTCATCACGGATGTGACCAACAGCGGCGTCACCCTCGAAGATCTCAGCGCCACTATCACCACCGCCGGCTTCTACAACCTGAGCTGTTTTGCGGAGGGCGTTGAGAACTTCAACGAGGTCACCCTGGAGGTCGTCCCCGATCTTCCTGCGGAGCTCATCGTCAGCGTGGTGCCGGACCAACCCGTCTACGGCACAGGCCAGATCGTCACGCTCAGCGCTGAGGCCCAGGATCGCTACGGCAACCTCGTGCCTCAGGCGCGCATCACCTACGAGGCGATCCCCGCTGGCGAGTCCTTTGGTGACGGGCGCTTCCGCTTTGGCCAGGACGGCGTCTACACCCTGCGCGCCTCCATCGACGAAAACAACGCAACCGAGGCCCCCATCAGCCGCGAGGTGGAGGTCGTCGTCAACGAGAACGGCCCCTCGATCGTGTGCACCGGCCCCGGCGACGGCACGATGGTCAACCACGCCCCGAACACACTGCTGACCTTCACCGGCACCGTCGAAGACAGCCTCGGCGTCGAGGAGGTGCTGGTCAACGGCAGCCCCGCAACGCTCGACGCTCAGGGCAATTTCAGCCACCGCTTCCGCCCGCGCTTTGGCATCAACTTCGTCGATGTGGTCGCCCGCGACACCTACGGCGAAGAGAGCGTGCGCACCTGCTCCTTCCTGGCGACCAACACCTACGGCAATCACCTGCTCTCCACCAACGATGTGGTCTCGCTGCGTCTTGCGCAGGACGCCATCGACGACAAGGGCCACACCACCACCATCCAGAGCCTCAACGACGTGCTCCTGCGCGTGCTCAATAGCGATGGACTTCTTCAGCAGATCCGCGACGCGGTGGTCTCCGGTGGTCTCCTCTCCTTCGGCTGCCCCGTGCCCTGGACGGACGACTACACAGTGAGCATCACCGGCGTGGAGTATTACGGCATCAACCTGGGCACGGGGAATCTCTACCGGCACCTGACCGAGCTGGATCTGGTCGGCGGCGGTCTGGATATGCAGGCGACGCTCCGAGGCGTGCGCGTTCGCATTCGCGTCTACAGCCCTTCGGGCATTTGCCCGGACTTCAACCCGGTCGCAGATGTGGATCGCGTGACCGTCAACCTCACCAGCAACATCGCGCTCAACGGCCAGAGCCTGTCCGCATCGCTGCGTGGCTCGCCGAGCGCGAACGCTGGCGAGATCTCGCTGAGCGGCGGCAATGGCTTCTCCGATCTTGTCTATGGTGCGCTCGGTGATCTCTTCCAGAACACCATCCGATCCGAGGTTGAAGACGCCGTTGAAGGTGCCATCGTCGACAACTTCGACAGCCTTTTGGGCGATCTTCTCGGCAACCTGGGCACCGACGCCCTCAGCGGCGGCATCGAGGTCCCTCGCCTCGATGGCACCGGTCAGATCGAGCTCCTCTACGACCTGGGCTTCTCCTCGCTCTCGGTGAGCAGCGCGCGCATGCTACTCGGGATGCGCACCCGGGTGCGTCCGCAGACCACCGCGATCGCCTACCCCACCCTGGGCGTCGCGGTGCCCCCGGGCTCCTACCTCTATGAGCCCTCCGGCGGTCAGAACACCTCGGTGTCGGTCCACCTGATGCTGCTCAACCAGGCGCTGCACGCGCTGTGGCGCGGCGGACTTCTGGAAGCCGATATTGGCGAGGCCCTCTTTGGCGAAGACGCCGAAGGCGCGTCTGTGAGCCTGCGCACCACGCTGCCCCCGGTGGCCGCGCTCAACCCCGACGGCAGCGCCACGTTGATGCTCGGCGGCATGCGCCTGGAGATGGTCTACCCGGGCCTCTTCGACGAGCCCGTCACCTTAAGCCTGGGGGCCACGGCCAACACCGAGGTCAACATCAACAACGGGCAGCTGAGCTTCTCCAACATCACGCTGAACGAGTTCCATCTCTCCCCCGATGAGATCTCGCTCAACGAGGGCACCCGCGACATCCTTGAGGGCTTTTTGCGCGGCTTCTTGCAGACGCTTCTCGATGACGCCCTTAACGCGGCCCTGCCGGAGCTTCCGGTGCCTTCCTTTGCGATCTCGCCATCCCTTGGTGTGTACGGCCTGCCGGTGGGCGGAGAGCTCGGGTTGACCAACCCGGCGCTCGACGCCACCGACCGCCACCTCATCCTTCGCGGCAACTTCGGAGTCCGGTGAACCTATGCGACGACCTCTGAGCACGATTCTATTCGCCCTGCTCCCGCTCGCGCTGGGGAGCCTCACGCTGACGGCCTGCGGCGCCGATGACGGCCCCAACACCAGCGAACCCGACACCGATGTCGAGGCCGACGCCGGCGAGGAGCCCGACGTCGAGCCTGAGCCCGCCGACTGGGAGGCCGCCGCAGAAGTGCGCGTCAGCCTCACTCCTGCGCGTCGGGCCTATGCCGTCGGCGCGCGCATCACGCCGGCGGCCACTGTCTACGACGGGCTCAACCGCCGCATCTCCCCGCCGGTGCGCTGGCTGGTCACGCCGGCCGAGAGCGTCGAGAAAGACGGCGACGAAGATCGCTGGTTTGTGCGCGAAGAAGGACCGGTGACCTTCAAGGCCTGTGTCGATCTTGACGATGGCGAGGCCGTCTGTGGCAGCCGCGTCGCGATGGTCGACGCCGGTCCGCCCACCATCACGCTGGAGAGCCCGCTTCCCGGCGCACAATTGCTTGCTGCCGAGCACCCCACGATCGAGGTCAGCGGCCAGGTCACCGACCCCAACCCCATCGTCAGCGTGCACGTCAACGGCCAGGCCATCGAGCTCGACGAGGAGGGCCGCTTCAGCACCACCTATGAGCCGAAGTTGGGCCTCAACGCCGTCAACGTGACCGCCTTCGACGGCCTCCACGACCGAGAAGGTTACGCCGAGGCCAACTTCATCTGGGCGCCCGCCTACCACCCCGCCGACGACGACGGGGCGGTCACCCTGGAGGAAGGCCTGATCCTCAACCTCGGCCAGAACTTCTTCGACGACGGCCAGCCCCTCGAAGTCTTAAGTGAGGCCCAGGTCGCCACTGACGATCTGGCCGACATCCTCTATCTGGTGTTGCGCTACATCGACCTGACCTCTCAGCTTCCCGATCCGGTCGTCGACTCCAGCGCGCTGACGCTGCGCATCCTTGATGTCGCCGTCAACGAACCGCGCGTGGAGATCGATGTCACCGACGAGGGGCTGCAGCTCTTCGCGCAGATCCCCACCCTCGTGGCCACCACCGCCGGCGGCCTGGAGCTCAGCGACCAGTCTTTAAGCCTGGATGGCGAGCTCAGCGCCAGCCTGGCGATCTTCGCCGAGATCAGCGTGGCGAAGACCAGCGCCGAGGCCCCCTTTGAGGTCGAGCTTCAGCGTTTTGAGCTCGCGCTGGAGCAGGCCACCCCCAACTTCGTCAGCCCCGAGGTCAACGCGGTCTTCGAGCTGGCCGATAGCGCGCTGCGCACCAACCTGGAGTCGATTATTCTGGAGAGCGTTAACCTCTCCTTCATCGACACGCTCCCCGAGCTTCTGCTCGACGTCTTCACCTCGCTGGAGGGCGCCATCTCCGAGCAGAGTTTTGAGCTCGATCTGGGCACCGGCCAGCCGGTGGCCCTGGACTTCAACGGCCAGATCTCCCAGCTCGCGCCAATCTATCGCGAGGGGCTCGACGGCATCGTCCGAGCTCGCCTCTCCACCGGCGTCGAGCCGCTTTTTGCCGAGAGTCCAGGCGTGCCGCTGCTCAGCGCGCCCACCTCGGCGCTCCCCTACTTCCAGAGCTCCCGGCTGCAGATCGGGCTGAACACGGCCCTGGTCAACGGCATCTTCCACAGCCTGTGGAACGCCGGGCTGCTCACGATGGACATCAGCGAGATGATCCCGGCCCCCTTCAACACGCTGGTGCAAGCCGCCCAGATCGACGGCAAGCTGCCGCCCCTGGTCGCCCCCCCGCAAAACGGAGAACCCTACGATCTGATGATCTACCTCGGGCAGCTCGAGGTCGAGATGACCTGGCCGGACCGCGTCGACCGCTTCGGCGCGCGCATCACCGTCGGCGCCAACATGGGGCTCAGCGGTGGCGAGATCGGCATCACCCTGGCCGAAGAGCCCAACATCCATATGTGGCTTATCAACTCGACTATGGACGAGCCCCAGCTCACCGCCGAGATGCTGGAGCAGCTGATGTATGACCAGCTCTGGCCCGAGATTGAAGGGGCGTTTGGCGAAGGCCTCTCCTTTGCGGTTCCCGCGCCGGACCTGGGCGCCCTTGGCGAGTTTTCGCCGGCGCTGGCCGACCTGCAACTCACCCTGCAGCAGTCTCAGCCCCTGGCGACCCGAGAGGGCTTTTTGATGGTCGACGCGACCTTCCGCGGTGAGCTCTGGCTGCCTTAACGCGACCGAACACGCAACGCGTAAGACATTGAATTCACTCAAGAATCCACCCAACCCCAAAGCAGCCCGCGAGCGAACGCTCGCGGGCTGTTTTGGTTCAGACCACTGAAATCGCACGACGAGAGCGCTTAACGCACGCGCCCGAAGTGCTGCACCCAGTAGCGGCGGTAGCGCCCGTCGCCCTCATGAAAGGCCACGCCCAGCTGAGTATGCGCCGGATAGAGGATATTGCGCCGGTGCCCGGGCGAGTCCATCCAGGCCTGCACCACATCTTCGGGCGTGCGCTGCCCGCCGCCGATGTTTTCGCCCGTGCAGGTGCCGGAGTAACCCTGGTCGGCGCAGCGCTGGAAGAAGCTCGTGCCATCGAGGGAGTCGTGGGCGAAGTAGTCGCAACGATCGAGATCGGTCGCGTGCATCATCGCCGACTCGGCAAGCTCCCCGCTGTAGGTCAGCTCGTTGAGCCCTTCGGCGCGACGCTCGGCGTTGGTCAGGCGAAAAACTTCACACTCAAAGGTGGTGCTGTTGCCCGGGCAGCTTGTGACCACATCGGCCGGCGGTCCGCAGAAGCGGCAGACGCCCTCCACAGCACCGCAGGCGAGCTCGTCCGCAGGATCGGGCTCAGGCTCAGGCTCGGGAGTCGGCTCAGGCTCGGGAGTCGGCTCGGGCTCGGGAGTCGGCTCAGGCTCGGGAGTCGGCTCAGGCTCGGGCTCGGGAGTCGGCTCAGGCTCGGGCTCAGGCTCGGGAGTCGGCTCAGGCTCGGGCTCGGGAGTCGGCTCAGGCTCGGGAGTCGGCTTATCCGGGTGGTAAACCTCGGTGCGATGGTCGCCTTCACTCCACGCCACCTCCGGCGCTTCGCTGACCTCATCGCACGCCCACTCACAGGGCTCCTCCGTGCGATCCACCCGCAGATCGTCACCGCCCCCGCACGCCAACAGGCCGCTTGCCAGCAGCGCCGCCATCAGGCTCTGAAACTTCATCGTAGACCTCTCTGAAAGACTCGTGCAGCCAGACCTCGGCCACGTTAGCCCCGCAGAGCAGATCCAGAAACCCCTTTTATTTCAACAACTTGTAGAGCAATGCTGTAAAACTACGTTCTCACTCCAGCCCTACCCGCTCGATCTCGGCGTTGGCGGCGACGGCCTGATTGTCCCAGTCGCGGAAGTTCAAGACCTCCCCGCGCACCCGCACCTCCTGGCTCCGCGCCAGGTCCACATCCGCGTACACCCAGCAGGGCGCATTCCACTCGCCCATGGCCTCAACGCCATCTTCGTGAAAGCCCACATCCACCGGGGTGTACACCGCGGCGCGCCCGCAGTTCTCCTCGATCGCAATCGACCAGGGGGCATCGCCCACCAGCACGGCGTGCGCCACGTAACACTGGTTCTCCAGCGCGCGGGCCTGGCACCCGATCTTGACCCGGTTATAGCCGTAAGGCGTGTCGGTGCAGCTGGGCGCGATGATCAGGTTGGCGCCGGCCTCGACCTGACGGCGTGCGAGCAGGGGAAACTCGCTGTCGTAGCAGATGTTGATGCCGAAGGCGCCAAAAGGCGTCTCAAAGACCTTGAGCTGATCGCCGTAGGAGATCAGCCAGAGCTCGCTCTCAAAACGCGTCATCAGGATCTTTTCCTGAAAATCCACGCGCCCCTGGGGACTGAAGACGTACGCGCGGTTGCGGTAGGAGCCGTCGAGCAGACGCACCGGGTACGAGCCCCCCACCACATAGACCCCGTACTGGCGGGCCAGCTCACGGTGCAGCGCCAGGTAGTCGTCGAGCAGACGCTGCATCTCCGACATCTGAAAGGGAAGATCCTGGCGCACCTCCTCGGCAAAGAGGCTCACAAGCTCCATCGAGGCGTACTCCGGAAAGACCGCGATCTGCGCCCCTTCACTGGCCGCCTCTTTGACCCACGCCGAGATCTTGTCGACGTAGTGATTCCACCCTTCCAGAAAATCCACCGGGTACTGCGCGGTGGCCACACGCACCATGCTCATTCGCTGTCCAGGTCTTTGAGCCAGATCTCCATAACTTCGGGCACTTCTTCGACCGTGTCGATCTCTTTCCAGCGCATCATCGTGCGGATCTGGGGCTGTCGATCGTAGCCGCGCTTGCGCCAGAAGGCGTCGAGCGGCTGCCAGCCCTCGGGTCGCCGCGGATGGTCCGGGGGCCGCACCACCGCCGCAAAACACGTAAAACGAAACGCTTCGAGCTCGCGCACATGCGCCTCACGCTCCTCAAAGAACTTCACGCCCACGCCCTGCCCCCGGTACTCCGGCAGCAGCACCGACTCGGCCAGATAGAAGATCTCGCCAACGTCGTAGCCCAGCTCTTTGAAGGGGCGCTGAAAGTCCTCGTCGCTCTCAGCCATCGGCATGCCGGTCGACACGCCGACGACGCGCTCACCATCAAAGGCGGCCACGAGCACACTCTCGCTCGACTCCAGATAACGCGCCAGGTAGCGGCGCTCGTAGTCCAGGTCGCCGTCGTAGAGGTAGGGGTAGGTGCGAAAGATCTGGATGCGCAGGCGCGCCAGATCATCGACGTATTGATGCACCGAATCACCGCTGAGGCGACGGACCTCCACCTGACCAACCTGTTGCGACATCGTCTCGTACTCGAAGAGGGCGCCCGGCGTCCTGCCGGGTGCGCGGGGGGTTATTTGGTACCGTAAAGGCGATCGCCGGCGTCACCGAGACCGGGCACAATGTAGCCTTTCTCGTTGAGTTTCTCGTCGATCGCCGCGGTGTAAATAGGCACATCCGGGTGTTCGCTGCGCATATGCTCCACGCCCTCGGGCGCGGCCAGCAGGCACATGAACTTGATGGAGCGCGGCTCGAAGGCCTTGATGCGCGTGACCGCCGCGGCCGCCGAATGCCCGGTGGCGAGCATCGGATCGACCACGATCACGTCGCGATCATCCATCTGCTCGGGCAACTTCAGATAGTACTCCACCGGCTGCAGCGTCTCCGGGTCGCGGTAGAGCCCGATGTGGCCGACGCGCGCCGAGGGGAGCAGTTGCAGGAGCGGATCCACAAAGCCCACGCCGGCGCGAAGGATCGGCACGATCACGAGCTTTTTCCCCACCAGATGCGGGGCGTTCATGGTGGTCAGCGGCGTCTCGATCTCGGCGTACTCAATCGGAAGGTCGCGCGTGACCTCATAACCGAGGAGAAGCGCCACCTCGCCCATCAGGCTGCGAAAGGCGGCGGTGGTGGTGTCTTTCTCCCGCATCAACGAGAGCTTGTGCTGAATCAGCGGGTGATCGATGACGGTCACATCTTCCATGGTCCACCTCCGCGTGGGGTCGGGCGCCTGAGCAAGGCCAAAAGGGAACTTCCCGCTGGTTGGTAGCCGCTGGACCGGGGGCGGTCAAGCGCGCCGCTCAGGTTCTGCCGGCGACGACCAGAAGGGCGCCGTTGATGGGGTGTTCCTCCGCCGGGCAGAGCCCGTAGATGATCGACGCGAGCTCGGCGGGATCGACCCAGGAGTCGAAGTCGGCGTCGGGCATGTCCTGGCGGTTGGCCTCGGTGTCGATGATCGAGGGCTGCACCGCGTTGATGGTCACATCGACCCCTTTCACCTCATCGGCCACCGCGCTGACCAGGGCGTTGAGCCCGGCCTTGGTCGCCGCATACGCGCCCTCGCCGGCGCCGGGCTTGAGCGTGGAGCGCGAGCTGATGAGCACCACCCGCCCGTGGCCGCGCGACTTCATCGGCCCCATCACCTCGCGCACCACATAGAGCGAGGAGCGCAGGTTCACGTCGACCAGAAAGTCGATATCGTCGGTGCCGATCTCTTCGATCTTCGACCAGCGAAACCCGCCGGCGCAGTGCACGAGCACATCGATGGGGCCGAGCTGCTCGCGCACGCTCGCGGCGGCGCTGGCGATGGCCTGGGCGTCAGTCACGTTGACCTGCTGCTGCCAGACGCTGCTGCGCTCCTTATCTTCGACGAGCTTGCCGTGGCCGGCGGCGTGAAGATCCCAACACACCACCCGCTCACCACGCTTTGAGAAATGGGCGACCACATGGTCTCCCAGCGCACCGGCCGCACCGGTGACGACCACCACGCGTTTGTTTTCTTCACTCATTCGTTCATCTCCATCAGCACAGTCATTGTCAGCGGGCTGGCCAGCCGGACCCTCGTGCGCAACTTGAGGCAGTGGACGCGGCGAGCCGTTGGGGAAACGAGGGTAGTCACCGCAGGCGCCACTTCCATCTCATAGATGCCTATGTCTTTTAAGGGGGGACGATGTCATTGAAACACCATCTGAATGCGTGGGGCTGCAGGCTTCCGATGCTGGCGTGTTTAACATGGGCGCTTGCAGGATGTCATGTGCTCAGCGAGTCGGCGCCGGAGCCGGCGGGCGCCGAGCTACAGGACGATCGGGAGCGCGCGCTCAGCGAGGCGCTCGACCTTCGCTGGTCGACGCTGATGGCCGATGTGCCCACCGAGCCTCAGCAGAGCTCGGAGGCCTGGCCGACGATGAGCTATGAGGTCAGCGTGGAGTGCCCGCTGGTCTATGATTTTGAGTTCAACGCCCCCCTGGGCGCGGCCATCGCTCGCCAGAGCACCGGACGGCTGGAGCTGCGGGCGCATCCGCGCGAGCCCGGGGCCTTTGAACTGGCCAACCGCGCCACCGGCCTCTACCCGGTGCACCGAGGGGTGAGGCACCCGGGCAAGGAGTGGTGGCATGAGGATCTGCAGCCGGTTCGCCTGACTCAACCCGAGCCCGGGCGTCTTCAGTCGGGGACGCTGCCTGCGCCCTGGCAGCCGGGCGGCTCGATGCTCTCGATGGCCGCCCTCTTTCCGCCGCTGCCACAGGGCGTTGAGGCGCGCGACTGGCCCGGCCTGATCGTGAGCGATGAAGGGAGCGGCACGACGACGTCCGCGCTCGCTGTTCGCGTCGAAGATCGCGTGCTTCTTGGCGAGGAGCGTGCGCTGGTGCTTGCGGCGCGGGGCGGGCCCGAGGATCTTCGCGCCCGCTATTTGCTCTCGGAGCGCGGGCGCGTGGTGGCGGCGGCGCTCGTGCTTCCCCGGGGCGATCAGGTGGCGTCTGCGAGCCTGCGCCTGACGGGAAGCTGCGAGGGCCAGCGCTTGCCGCCGGCGGCGCAGCCCGACGACGCCCGCAGCCAGATGATTGAGACCTGGACGCGCTTTGCCAACGCTGCCCGCGAGGCAGAATGGGCGCGCGCGCTGCACTACCTCGATCCCGCGCTCCGAGAGACCCACGGCGATGAGACCATCACCGCGCTCCTGGCCGACCATCTGCGTCACTTCGGACCGGCCGCTCTCGGGGGGATCTCCCCCTCCTCACCGGTTGGCGAGCAGGACGACCGCGTCACCCTGCAGCTTCACGGCCGCAGCCTCGTCGGCGACAAGGGCACGCCCAACGACGTGATCACCGAGATCGTCGCCACCCGCACCGAGCGCGGCCTGCGCATCGAGCGCGTGCGCACCACGCTCGACCCACGTGGCGAGCCGCGCGAGCTGCTGGAGTTGAGCGCCGGAGCGCTGCGCAGCAGCGCTCCCCGGCCCGCTGAGGCCTCCGACGAACACACGACCGAGAGTCCCCCGTCCGACGATGCTCCCGGCGAGGAGGGCCCCGAAGTGCGCTAATTTCTTTCATTTCGCGCCGGTCATGGTAACCATGAGTGAGGCGTCACCCGGGCGCCCTTTGAAGTCTGTCGGCCCCCTTTTGCCCCGCTGCGTTGAAGATGTCGGACAACGCCACCATCCTGCGCGAGATCGAGTGCACCGGCTGCGCGGCGCGTTTTCGCGTGCGCGGCCCAGCCGGCCAGCCTCTGACCGCCGGCGTAGACTGCCCGCTCTGCGGCGCGCCCATCGCGCTGAACCGCCAGGGGGATCAGAGCTTTGCGAAGGTGAGCCACGCCAGCGTCTTCGGCCACCAGGCCCCCCTTCCCACCGCCGAGCAGGCACGGCGCCGCACCACCGCGGCGCCCGCGACCCCACGCGCCGCGGAGACCGGGGGCGACCCGGAGCTCCCGAAGCCGCGCCTGGGCCTCTTTGA
>NZ_VOSL01000025.1:5000-201881 GCF_007997005.1 Lujinxingia vulgaris
GCCATGGGAAGCGCGCCGGCCAGAAACGCGGCCACGTCTTCTGCACGGTCTTCCTTGGCGACAATTTTCACAACGAGGGCGTGGGTAAGCATCGGTTCTCTCCTTGGGTAGGTCGTCGCAGCCACCGTGGCTGCGACTAAGCGAAACATACGCGTTCCAACCGAAAAGACTATTGCCATAATCGACAATAAAGGTATTGTTTGCGACATGCGTATCGCGATCATGGTTCTCGACGGGATGTTCGACACCGGCCTCTCCTCAGTGCTCGACACCCTCACGATGGCAAACGAGCTCGCCCCGCTCCAGGGCAAGCGGCCGCCGTTCGTTATCGAGGTCATCTCGGTGCGAAAACGCGTTCGAACTGCACTGGGGATGGAGATTCCAACCGTACGATTTGACGCGGATCAGGGTTTCGACTGGGTGCTCGTCCCCGCCCTCGGAAGCAAGACCCCGGAGACGTTGGACGCCGCACTGAAGCGCCCGGACGTTCGGGATGCGATCGCCGCCCTGGTCAAAGCCTCAAAGCGCGGGGCCAGGCTCGCCGCCGCGTGCACGGGTACCTACGTTCTGGCCGCGACGGGCATGCTTCGCGGGCGTGCCGCAACGACTACCTGGTGGCTCTCCGCCGACTTCCGGGTGCGTTTTCCTGCGGTCACGCTCGACGAAACCAGAATGGTCGTGGAAGACGGCCACTGCCTGACCGCGGGCGCCGCGCTCGCCCATGTCGATCTCGCGCTCTACCTGGTCCGGCAGCACAGCCCGTCGTTGGCGCACCTCGTAGGCCGCTACCTTCTCGTTGACGACCGACCGTCCCAGATGTCGTACGCGCTCCTCGATCACCTCTCCCACTCCGACCCGGTGGTCGAGCGATTCGAGCGCTGGACACGCGAGAACCTCCGCGACTTCTCAATGACCGAGGCTGCGCGGGCGGTCGGCACCACCGAACGAACGCTCCAACGACGCCTTCGTAAAGTTCTCGGCCGCACGCCCATCGCCTATGTGCGGGACTTGCGGGTCGAGCAGGCGATTCACCTGCTCCGCACCACGGATCAAAGCGTGGACGAGATTGCCGAGATCGTCGGGTACCAGGAGGGGGTCACGCTCCGGACCCTGCTGCGCGACAAGACCGGTCGAGGGGTGCGTGAGCTCCGGCGCTGGACATAGCCCGACACCCTACTGATCTCGTTTCTTGCCCCGCCGAACGACCGGGATGTTCTTCGCCGCTGCTTGAGCGCGACGGCGAATCGCTTACGCGTTTTCGCCGGGATCGACCACGCGAGAAAGCTGCCGCCGCCCGGCGGGCGCGCGACGTTGGCCGTCACGCCACGGTCCACCGTGGCGATGTCGAGCCCGTCGTTGAGGAAGGTCCAGTCTGTCGATGCCATCGCCCGAATCTCCTTTGAAGAGGTTGCTCTTTCAGATCGTGGTGGCGGGGTCCCAGTCGTTCTCGAAGTCCTCGCGGGCCTGCGCCCCGGCGAGGCACCTCGAGTCCTCGCGGACCTGCGCCCCGGGGAGGCACTATGAGGGCTGGTACGGGGCGCTGGTCACGGCGCTGCGAGACGCCGGCTGGCGTATTGCCCCGGGAGACCTCAAGCCGGTCCGCGTTGCGACGCTCTTCGCGGAGGGGCGGCAGCATGAGCTCGCGTGGTCCTTCGACGCCGCGTTGGAGCGCTACATCCTGACGATGTCCAGCCCGCCGTGGCCGACCGAATCCGGGTTCAGCGGAGGAGCACGCCGCCGCCTTGTCGGGCGCAGCTGTCGGGTGGAGACGTTCACGAGGCTGCTCGCGCCCACGCCCGCCGAAGGGCTCGACGAGGACGCGATCGCGCGCCTGGTCGAGGCGCTCGACGGAGCGTCACCAAGGGCACGGGAAGACGCCCGGCCTTTTTGGGAGGCCGCGCTGTCGGCGGTTGGGAACGGCGGGGTCGAGTGGCTCTCCGAGCACAAGGCTCGGGTGGTTGTCCCTCGGGGCGAGCGGGCGCACCAGATCACCCTCTACGCCTACGAGAGCGGTGTTCGTATCGTGGGCGTCGTCGCCGCCATCGACGACCTTGGCTTCCGGACCGCGTGGGGAGGCCCCCCGAACCTGGACCGGGTCCGGGACTGGGCGTTGGACGCGACCAACGAGCTCGCCCTGGGCTACCTCGATGTGCACGAGCGCGACAGTTTGGTCTTCGGCGTCCATGTCCTGCATGGCACGTTCACCGAGGAAGCCCGACGCCGCCTCGTCGTGGAGGTCGCGTGGCGGGCCGACGTCTGAGAGGCTGCGCTAACGGGCGCCGACCGTTGATAGATCAGGGCTCACAGCCGCTCGGCGAGCCCCGCCTCCAGCATCGCCCGCACGAGCGACTTCGCCTTCTCGTCGTCGGTGTCTCCCTCGACCTGCATGTCGATCTCGTTCATGCGCCGAGCCTGATCGACCGCCCAGTCGATGTACTCCGGGAGCGTGCGGTTCTCCTGCCCGAAGGCCAGCGCGTGCATGGCCTCGGCGATCTGCTTGGCGGTGCCCTCGAGCACGCGCCCGTCTGCCATCATTCGGATCCTCATCTCCAGTTCTCCTTCGGTCTGCGTCCGTCCAGTCGACGCTGGGGATGCGGGTTCGCCCTCGGGCCTGCTCCGGCGAGAGCAGGTAGGCCAGGACCTCGTCGCCGCCCTCGAGCCGGATGGCCGTGCGCTGGTAGAAGCGCGGGTGGCCTTCGAGGCGGTCGAGCGCGGCGAGGGTGACCGGGTCGATCTCGTAGACCTCACCGACCACTGCTGTCGTCCCGCCAGCGATCATCGCCGGGAACGCGCCCAGGCTCACGAGCTCGAACGCGGCCTCGGTCCGCGCGCGAGCGACGAGGTCGTGGTGGTCGAGCAGGTAGTGGTTGGGCTCGCCGGCGCGGAGCGTGCCGTAGACGAAGACCCTCGCGCGCGTCTCCATCATCGCTCACCTCCCAGGGCCAGCGAGAGCCCGTGCTCGTCGAAGCCGTGCCGCCGGTAGGCCCGCCAGATCACGCCGAGGTACGCCTCGGTGGGCAGCGCCTGCTCGGCGTCGTCCTTCACGTAGACGTGGACCCGGCGCCGACGTGCCTCGCCGGTGTCGACCAGCAGGCGCTTGCGGCGGTAGGCGAAGGGGTGCCCCTCGCAGCGGTCGAGGCGCTCGAGGTCGTCGGCGCTCACGGCCCACACGAGCCCCGGCACCCGCCCCTCGCGGTCGCGGACCACCGTCGCCACCGCGCCGCCGCTCCTGGTTCAGAGCTACGGGATCTTTGCCATCACGTACGGCATGGCCCGGGTGCTCAGACTTCCCTTCAACGTGGCGGCACCCGCCGCGATGATCGGCACCTCCAACTTCTTCGAGCTCGCCGTCGCCGTGGCGATCAGCATCTTCGGGCTCTCCTCGGTCGCGGCGCTAGCCACGGTGGTGGGGGTGCTCATCGAGGTCCCGGTCATGCTCTCACTCGTCGCGTTTGCCAACCGCACCCGGGCGTGGTTCCCGGCCACCGCCTCCGCGTATAGGTCGCCTTATGTCTGGACTACCCTTCAAGAGCATTCTCTTTCTCTGCGTGGCCAACTCCGCGCGCTCCCAGATGGCCGAGGGGCTGGCGCGCCAGATCTTTGGCGACGACCTGCGCGTGCAGTCGGCCGGCTCGGAGCCCTCCCGGGTCAACCCCTTTGCTGTGAAGGCGATGGCGGAGCTCGGCATCGATCTTGGAAGCCATGCTTCAAAGTCGGTGGACGCCATCGATCCGGAGAGCGTTGACCTTGTGATCACGCTCTGCGCCGAGGAGGTCTGCCCGGTATTTCACAGCAACTCGCAGCGGTTGCACTGGCCGCTTCAGGACCCGGACCGCAAAGACGAAGATCTGAGCGACGAGGAGAGGTTGCAGCACTTCCGCGTCGCCCGAGAGCAGATTCGGGAGCGTCTTGAGGTGTTGGCGGCGTTGTGCGACGCGGTGCCCGGGACCAATCTTCGCTAGACCTACGATCGAGTTCGCGCCTCGGAGGTGGTGACGCCGCCGATGAACCTATCAAGGAGGAGTGCTCTGGAGGGGCTAGGCTGGCATGTCACGCGAGCGCTGCGGTGAAGATGATGACCTAAGGAAGGTACCAACGGAGGCCGTGTGAGCTTATGGAACGCGCTTCATGGAGTTCAGTGGCGGTGTCTTGCTGAACGCAACGAAGAGATTCCGCGTGGCGCTGCACTCCCTCCCCACATTCCCCCGAGTTGTCTCGACGTATTCGGCAGTCGTGCAATCGTATCACTCATTCACGGAACGTCTTCAATAGTGTGTGCGTTGACGAGTAGAGATCTATCGTTTAATTGCGATAAGGTCTAGTTCTTCAGAGAGCCCTCTATGACACGATACGCCTCAGAATGCTGCCCACCCTCCCAAACCTCCAGCGAGCCTCTGCGCGATGAAGATGCCGCAAACGCGCAGCTCGCTCGCCTGGCCAAAGCGCTGGGGCATCCGGCTCGGGTGGCGATCATCCGTCTGCTCTTACGGCGCGACGCGTGCATTTGCGGCGAGATTGTCGAGGAGCTTCCGCTGGCCCAGTCGACGGTGTCGCAGCATCTGAAGCAGCTTAAAGAAGCCGGGCTTATCCGCGGCGAAGTGGACGGGCCGCGAGTCTGTTATTGCGTCGATGAAGGAGCGATTGCGTTGCTCCGGGCATTGATTGAGGGGTTGGGCTGAGCTGCAAGGGATACCGGGTTCGGTGCCAGATCGTCATAAAGCTACGGATCGAAAATCGTAATTCGACGATGGGCGATGGTGTCGGTGAGGAAACATCCACGGTTGCATTGACGCGGTGGTAACGACCGCTCACGGTCTACAAACTACGCAGGACATCATGGGAATCTTTGAGCGTTTTTTGTCCATCTGGGTCGCGTTGGCCATCGCTGCCGGTGTGGGGCTTGGCTTGCTCTTTCCGGGAGGGTTCGAGCTGATCTCTCAATTGGAGATCTTTCGGGTGAATCTGGTCGTAGCGCTGCTCATCTGGCTGATGATCTACCCGATGATGCTTAAGGTGGAGCCCTCGTGTTTGAAGGATGTGGGCAAGAAGCCAAAGGGGTTGGCGCTAACGCTGACGGTCAACTGGCTGATCAAACCCTTTACGATGGCCGCGCTGGGCGTGCTCTTCTTCAAGGTCGTGTTCGCGGGCATGGTGCCGGCCGATGATGCCTCGCAGATCATTGCGGGCATGATTTTGCTGGGGGTTGCGCCGTGTACGGCGATGGTCTTTGTGTGGAGTCATCTCACCAATGGGGATGCCAATTACACGCTGGTGCAGGTCTCTGTGAACGACATCATCATGGTGTTTGCGTTTGCGCCGATCGCCGGGCTTTTGCTGGGCGTCACCGACATCACAGTGCCCTGGGGCACGCTCTTAATCTCGGTACTTCTCTTCATTGTGGTGCCGCTGGCGGCGGGCATTGTGACGCAGCGCGCGCTCACACGTGAGCGGGTCGAGGGGCTGGCACACCGGCTCAAACCCACTTCCATTCTGGGGTTGCTCCTGACCGTCGTGCTGCTCTTCGGCTTCCAGGCCGAGACGATCATCGCACGTCCGCTGCTGGTGGTGCTCATCGCTGTGCCGCTCCTGATTCAGAGCTACGGGATCTTCGCCATCGCTTACGGGATGGCGCGGGTGCTCAAACTTCCTTTCAACGTGGCGGCGCCGGCGGCGATGATCGGCACGTCGAACTTTTTTGAGCTCGCGGTCGCTGTGGCGATCAGCCTGTTTGGACTCACGTCTGCGGCTGCGTTGGCCACGGTGGTGGGTGTGCTGATTGAGGTGCCCGTGATGCTTTCGCTCGTCGCTTTTGCCAACCGCACCAAGCAGTGGTTTCCGGCCACGGCTTCAGCCTGAGAGCTTTTCAATGAGTGGACTTCACTTCGATAGCGTTCTCTTTCTCTGCGTCGCTAACTCCGCGCGCTCGCAAATGGCCGAGGGGCTGGCCCGCGGGATCTTTGGCGACGCGGTGCGCGTACAATCGGCGGGCTCCGCGCCATCCAGCGTGAACCCCTTTGCCGTCAAAGCGATGGCCGAGCTGGAGATTGATCTTACTGACCACAGCTCCAAGTCGGTGGACACCATCGACCCTCAGAGCGTGGATCTTGTGATCACGCTCTGCGCCGAGGAGGTCTGCCCGGTCTTTCTGTCAAATGCCGCGCGGATGCACTGGCCGCTTCAGGATCCTGACCGCAAGAACGAAGATCTGAGCGACGACGAGCGTTTGTCGCATTTCCGCACCGCCCGCGATCAGATTCGGAGGCGTCTCGAAGTTCTGGCAGCGTTGCGGGAGGTGGGGGAGGGGCTTGAGCCGCAGGAGTTTCACGCCAGTATCCGGGTTCCGGATCTCGCTGCAGGTGCGCGCTTTTACGCGTGGCTTCTGGGGGTGACACCAAAGGCCTGGACGCATCGCTACGTGACCTTTGTGAGTGAGGCCCTGCGCACGAACTTTGTGTTGCTCGTCTCCGATGGAAAAGAGCTTCATCAGGATACGCTTTACCATCTGGGCGTGGATGTGGGCTCTCGGCAGGCGGTCATCGACGCTCACCATCGCGCGCGCAACGCGGGTTGGACGATTCATAAACCTGCGCGAACCACCTGGCGCGGCACGCCCTTGCATGAGCTCTGGCTCAAAGATCCAGGGGGCAATCTCATTGAGATTTACGCGCGGCTCACCGATGCGGAGCTCGGGGAGATGCCGGCGGATCAAGAACCTCTCGTACTTGCGGAGGCGTGATGAGTTATCGTGATGGCAACCCGCCACCCCTGGCCACACCGGAGCTTTCGGAGCAGTCGATTCGCACCGATCCTCCCAAAATCCTGATGCTCTACGGGTCGCTGCGCGAGCGTTCCTACAGCCGTCTTCTGGCTGAAGAAGCCGGTCGAATCCTCACCGATCTTGGCTGTGAGGTGCGCTTCTTTGACCCGAGAGGTCTTCCCGTGAAAGCGCCCGGGTTCGAGGAGCACCCCAAAGTGCAGGAGCTTCGCGAGCTTTCGATGTGGTCGGAGGGGCAGGTGTGGTCGTGCCCGGAGATGCACGGTACGATCACCGGTGTGTTCAAAAATCAAATCGACTGGATCCCGCTCTCCATCGGTGCGGTGCGACCGACCCAGGGGCGCACGCTGGCGGTGATGCAGGTTAGCGGTGGCTCGCAGTCCTTTAATGTGGTGAACACGCTTCGCGTGCTGGGCCGCTGGATGCGGATGCTGACCATTCCCAACCAGTCTTCGGTGCCCAAGGCCTATCAGGAGTTTCATGAGGACGGGCGCATGAAAGATTCCGCATATCGCGATCGCGTCGTCGACGTGATGGAGGAACTCTACAAGTTCACGCTCCTGACGCGTGACCGCCGTGACTTTCTGGTGGACCGCTACAGCGAGCGACGCGAAGCGGCGGCGAAAGAGGCGCTTGAGGCTGAGAGTCCGAAACATCGGATTGGGAAAGATGGCCTCTGAGGCCATCGCCTTCCGAGGAGAGCTTATCAGGGTGGACCGTTGAGAGTGGAAGGCAAGGGCGCGAGCATGCGCCCCCGTAGTTTCGCTTAACCTCTCAAGGAGGCGTGCTCTGCAGGTAGCCGTTGTCACCCCAGCAGGTCACCTCTCCGGCGTTGTTGATCGCACAGGAGTGACGGTGCCCGACGCTGATCTGGGCAAAGGTTGCGGGGGCTGCGGGAGTGTCGGTGATCTGGTCATCATCATCGCGGCCCCAGCAGGTCACGGTGCCCGTGTCGTGGAGCGCACAGGTGTGGAACGTCCCCGCGCTGACCTGCACCACTGCGGCAAGCGGAGAGGGGACGTCGGACTCGCCATAGCCATTGTACCCCCAGCAACTTACCGCCCCCTGTGCGTCGACGGCGCAGGTATGGAAATCTCCGGCGTAAAGTTGCACAACGTCGCTAAGGCTGCTCGGTACCGCCAGCTGGCCTTCGTCGTTATCTCCCCAGCAGGCGACGGTGCCATCCCTTTTGAGCGCGCAGGTATGGCGGGTACCTGCGCTGACGTGCTTCACCGCCGAGAGAGAAGCGGGCACGGTGCTCTGGTCGTAGTTGTCGCGACCCCAGCACGTCACCAGGCCATCTTCATCGAGCGCACAGCTGTGGTCTCTGCCGGCGCTGACCTGCACGACCTCGTCAAGAGCTGCGGGCACATCGCATTGGCCATAGTTGTTCATTCCCCAACAGCTCACCTGACCATCTGTGTTGAGCGCGCACGTCGAGTTGTACCCGGAGTTCACCCGGGTCACCGTACCGAGGGAGCCGGGCACGGTAGTTTGACCGTAGTCATTGTTGGCGTTGGGTTGCCCCCAGCAGATCACCTGGTGGTTGTCGTTGACCATACAGGTGTGGGACGCCCCGGCGCTCACGTGCGGGCGAAAGGTTGAGGTGCACTCGCGGTCGCTCGTCGGGGTCGGCGGTGTGGACTCACTCTCGCCGGGCGAGCAGACCGTGAGAGGTGTGCATTCGCGGTCGCTGGTGGGAGTGGGGGCTGTCGACTGGTACTCGTCTGAGGTGCACACGGTGAGCGCCGTGCATTCACGGTCGCTGGTCGGCGTCGGCGGCGTTGATTCAAATTCGTTGGAGGCGCAGACACTCAGGGCGGTGCACACGCGGTCATGTGTCGCATCACCCTCATCGTCGGCGTATTGGGTGGCGGTGCATGAGGTGCGCGCGACACACTCCGTGGCAGGGTTGGCGTCGTGATCCCAGGTGTCAGCCCCGGCGCCGCAGTGCGTGATCGGGGCCTCGCCGCCGGCGCAGTATTGACCCGACGCGCAGGCGTCGCAGTCAGTGGATGAAGACGCAGATTGGACCGTTCCGGCGGGGCAGACGTCAGGCTCAAGGCACACCGTCTGGTTGGGACCCGAGGTCGACGTCCCCTCTTCGCAAGGCGCGCATTCGCGATCGCTTGTGGGGCTGCCTGCCGAGACCACAAACTCGCCAGCCACGCACACCGTCCAATCCGTGCAGGTTGCTGCATTGGTCTCGGTGCTGAATGTGCCGCTCGAACACGCGGCGCACTCACGGTCGCTCGTGGCGTTGGCCGCAACGCTTATGTACTCGCCAGGAGCACAGTCGGTGATAGGGAGGCATTCGTCATTATCACCTGCGTATTCCCCGGAATCGCATTCCGGGATGGGGAGGCACTCCGAGCCGTCATCGGCCAGGTATTCGTCGGGACCGCAGTCGAGCACATCCTCGTCGTCGACGTCGACGTCGCCACCGGCATCGGAAGTCGCGTCGTGCTCTGCGTCCAGGCCAGCATCTTCATTCTCGCAACCAGCACCGTCAGGGCAGGGGGGCGAGGTCTGTGGATCCTCGCCACAGCTCGCACCGAGGAGCGCGATCATAAGCAACGCCACCGCCATCCAGGAGCGCGTTGAGGTGGGTGACACGCATAGCGTGCGTCGACGGTTTTTAGGATATCGCGCCATGAAAGGAGGCCTGTTTCAAAAGTGTATTTGATTCGCGGCTTAGGGGGGCGCAGCACGACGCCAATCGTTTTTAGATTTAGAACATAAACCAGGCGTCGTCATGGTGCGGAGCAATCTGGAGTGCGATGCCAACGTACTCAAGCGACAAGCGTATGTCACGCTACGCGCTTCGGCTGAGGTGGGGAGAAGGTTGCGTAGCGCGTGGCGCATTGGAGCCATCGGACTGGCGAACTCGGATGTGACGCTACGCGCTTCGGCTGAGGTGGGGAGAAGGTTGCGTAGCGCGTGGCGCATTGGAGCCATCGGACTGGCGAACTCGGATGTGACGTTGTGGGACGGCCATTCCTTCCCGAGTTCACGAGCAAGCGGCAAGAGATTCGATTACCTTGCGCGGGCAGCTTGCGGGGTACCTTCGTGCCGGATGAGTGTGGGTAGGGGGACGCCGACTTCGTTGAGATGGGGAACATGTTGGTGTGAAGCGGGTTGACTTGTTATGACGACCGGTCTACTTTTTGCCCGGTCAGCTCGAACGGACGCACTTGTTGAGGCGAAGATGAGCAAAGGCGACGACACACGCGAGAAGATGATCGAGACGGCGACACGTCTTTTCCAGGCGCAGGGGTACGCCGCAACGGGGTTGAAGCAGATTCTCAGTGAGAGCGGCACACCGCGTGGCTCGATGTATTTTCATTTTCCCGACGGCAAAGAAGAGCTCGCCGAGGAGGTTGTGACCCGCCATGGCGAGGACTTCGGGATGATGTTGGAGGAGGTGCTCGATGGCGCCGGCGATGTGGTCGAGGCGGCGCAGCAGATGGTGGATGTGCTCGCCAGCCAGTGCGAGGCCACCGGCTGCCAGACCGGCTGTCCGGTGGGGGCGATCGCGTTTGAGATGGCCAACACCTCGGAGCGGCTGCGAGAGGCCGCGCGTGCGGTCTTTGAGCGCTGGAGCGGCATCCTGGCCAGGCGCCTGAGCGCGGAGGGCATGCCCGAGGACGACGCGCGCCAGCGCGCTCGCGCCGTGATCTGCGCGATCGAGGGAGGGCTTGTTCTTAGTCGGGCGTATGGCGACGCCAGCATTCTTTGTGATCTTCGGACGAGGCTTCCCGCGCTGCTTTCCGACTGATCTTCACGGCAGATACCCGATGCGCGTGGACTCACGCGTTTCACCAACGGGCCCGCTTCAGGGCCCCTTTTTAGGAGTGTAAATATGATGACCGGTCTACATTTTAGTGTCGCTCTCGTCACGGGTGCCACCGGCTTTATTGGCCGCTGGCTGATGCTGGAGCTGACCTCCAACGGAGTGGAGGTGTGTGCGCTGATTCGAAACCCCGAAGATCGTTTGCCGAAGCTGCGGGCGTGGGTCGACGCGCGTGGCGGCGATGGCAGCAAGCTGCATGCGACCCCCTTCGACTTAAGCCACCCCGACCTCGGGCTCAATGAGTCGGGGCGAGCGTGGCTGATGCGCGCGGAGGCGGTCTACCATCTGGCGGCACGGTTTGATTTTGGAATGCCGCTGGAGGTCACGCGTCGCGACAATGTGGATGCATCGGTGCGCCTGGTGGAGCTCCTTGCGTCGAGTGAGCGCCTTCAGCGTCTGGTCCACCTCAGCGGCTACCGCACCGAAGGCCGGGAGGCGCGCGAGTTGGATGTGCATGATGCCCGGGCGCTGGCGCGCTTCTACCGGGCGCATGGTCCTTATGAGGGCTCCAAGGTCGAGGCGCATTACCGCGTCGCCGAGGCTGCTGCGGCTTTTGATGTGCCGCTGACCCGCATCAGCCCTGCCGTAGTGATCGGTGATAGTCGCAGCGGTGAGACCACGCAGTATCTCGGTCTGGCGGAGACGTTGCAGCGCCTGCACGCCGGAAAACTCCCGGCGCTTCCGGGAAATCGTCACACCTGGCTCCCGGTCATCCCCGTCGACACCCTGGGGGCGTTGCTGGCCAGGGTGCCCGACGACGCCGGTTCGCTCGGAGGGCATGTGGTGGTTCTCGACGAGCACACCCCGAACTTGCGCGAGCTTGTTGCCCTTGCCGCTCGCCAGATGGGGGCCACCGCCCCGCGTTTTTCGGTGCCGGTCGGCATCTTGCGTTGTCTGCCGATGGCGCTCTCGGGCGTTCACCCGGAGGCGCTCACGTTCATCAGCGACGATCGTTATGACGCGGCGCCCGTCGCCGAACTTGCTGCCCGCGTTGGCATCACGCTGCCGGATGTCGAGACGAGTCTTACGCGCTGGATCGACTATCTGGTCACGACAGACTTCGGGCAACGCGAGCCTGATGGGGGCGCGACGACACAGGGTGCGGCGTAAACGACCGAAACCCGATGCGAGGTTAGGGCGGAGACGTTAAGCTACCGCCAGCACACAGGAGCGTGCCAGGCTCCGACGAAGCCCGGGTGGCTCAGGCCACGACCTCGCGGCCCGGGGGGAGGGCACCGCAAGTGTTGTCGGCCGGCTATCTTTCGTAGGATGCGTCTCGAGACGCTACTTCTCGCGCGATGAATGGCGCTCAGGTTGGTCGTGATGGTCGAGTATCTCCCCCTTGTTCAGTCGATGGTGCATTATAGCCTGCATCTACTCGCGCCCGGGCTTATCGCCTGGATCGTCTTTCGGAAGCAGTGGAAGAAGGCGTGGCTGATCATGCTGGCGACGATGCTCGTCGACCTCGACCACCTCTTCGCGTGGCCCGATGTGTTTGTGCCCGATCGGTGTGGGATCGGATTTCATCCGCTGCATTCGTATCCGGCGATCGCCGTGTATGCGGTGGGATGCTTCTTTCGCCCGCTGCGCATCGTCGCGGTCGGACTCCTCTTCCACATGGTCACGGATTTTCAAGATTGCGTGTGGATGCGGTGTCTGAGTTCGATGTGAGGCCGGAGGGATCTGGATGAAAGGGGGGATCGCATGCACCGGAGGGCATGTACGTCACAGCCCGCACGTGAGCTGGCGTGGGTGTATGAGGCCAGCACCGACGTTTGCTATCGTGTCATGGTGCGCCAAACACATCCGGCTGGCACGCCAGAAGAGTTCATCATGAGGAGAGCGTTTATGAGCGGCCTGCGACACATCCTGCTGATCGTTTCCCTCTTGCTCTCGCCGGGGTGTGGAGGCGCGTTCACCTCCACGATCGTGCGAACCGACGGCGCCACGTTGGAGGCGGTTCCAGGCTGCGTGACCCCGGGCGCCGACGGCATGCGTATGTTGCGTGGCACGGGTTTGGGAGATGGCATTGCGGCGAGCAACGTGGAGACGATTCGCAGCCACGCGGGGATGGAGGGCGAAGTCGAAGGGCTCGTCTCCGAGGATCGGGCGCTCAAACTTCGACTCACGACCGGCGAGTCGCTTGAGGTGCAGCGGGTGCTTCTGGCAACCGGTTTCCGGTCGGAGCGACCCGGCGGAGCGATGCTCGATGAGCTGATTACTTCGGCATCGTTACCCTGCGCGGACTGCGGCTATCCCATCGTCGATGCCTCGCTTCGCTGGCATCCAAGGGTTCATGTCTGCGGCCCCCTGGCGGAATTGGAGTTGGGGCCTGCGTCACGAAATATTGCCGGTGCTCGGCGGGCTGGCGATCGGCTCGTTTCGGTGGCGCGTGCGCAGCGTACGACGGGGCGGTGGCAGGCGTCGTGAGCCCACGAGCTATGGGCTGAGGGGGGAGTTTGCGGGTGCACACCTCAACGACGCCACCTGCCTTCCGGAAAAAGTCGCGGCACGCATTCAAACGATTCAGCTCTTGTCCTCAACATCCTCACATCGAAACACTCTCCCCGTGCCGCTGTAGAGGTTGTCTTCCAACACCAGCGTGATGGGAGGGAAGGTTCCGTGTGTGGCCGACGTGAGTGCGAAGATGCCCCTGCTTGTTGTATTCGGGATGAAAGGTAGGTACGTTGCGTTACGTTTTTTCACCTCAGGTCGCTCACGCGGCGCTTTGTTTTTTCTCCGGTGCTTCTCCGACATGTCGGAGGCCCCCTTCGTCGCAAAAGGTAGTTCATGATCTGGTCGAGTGTGTGTCGATCGTTCTGCTCGGCTCTCATCATTGCGGGTGTGTCGGCGAGCGTCATCTCAGGCTGCTCAGGTGACCCTTCAGATGCCGAAGACGTCGTCACGTCAGTGCAAACGACGCCGATCGACGGGCTGTTGCTGCTCTCCTACAATTCAGCAAGTGAGCATATCGCGCTGTTGGACCCCTCCACCGGGAAGATGTCGCCGATGTACGCGACGCGCTCGGCGGCCGGCGTCGCCATCTCGCCGGACAGCTCGCGGGTGGCTTATGTCGATGACTTCGGAATCACGATTGCGCGCGTCGTCGTCAACGGAAGTGGTCCTATGCTGGTGGAGGAAAAGAAGTTCGCGCAGACGCGAAACATCATGTCGCAATGGACTCTGCGCTGGACCCCCGATGGGCGAAGGCTCGTGTTTGATGACGGTTTCATCGATCCCGATCAGGAGATCCTCTATCCCTGCCCGGACCTTGACCCGCTGCGAGTTCGCTACGCGACGGTGGTTCCCGGCAGCCATGACGTTGTCTGTCAGACGAATTACACGCTGCGCCGCGACGACCAGATCATCGCCTCGGGGGCCTTTGGCTTTCCAACTTCCGATGGGCAGCTGCTTCAAAACGGAACCGTCGTCGCTCACGGCGCGCAGCCAGTGCCCCTACCCGAGGTTGGCGCCAGCACCGTCCCGGCATTGCCGGAGGGCTCGTTTGCGAACTTTCCGCCCGGTGTTCACGGCAAGTACATCGTTGAAGAGGCCGCAGGGTTCGTGACGCTTTATAAGGTCGAGGAGAATCTCGGTGCGCCTGCCGACGGCAGCGTGATCTCCACTGGCGTCGAAGTGTCCGGGGCGTCCAGCGGCGCATCTGAAACCTGGCCATTGGCGGAGGCGTTGATGCCCTGGTTCACCGACGGGGAGGGACGGCGCTTCACGCATCTGGGGACTTCGCCGGATGGGGAAGAGGTCTTTTACGGGATTGTCTCGTATGTCATTGAGTCCGATCTCATCACCAACGTGCTGCGGGCGACTCCCGTGGAAGGGGCGCTGGTGGGGATCCGTCGCGACGGGACCTCGCGCGGATTTCGGACCTCGACTCTGGGGCGCACGACCATCGCTGGCGGTGGCCTGCCGGATCCCGGTGAGAGGTTGAATCAGATTCCGCCGCATCTGATGCCGGGCCTGGTCATGTCGTTTGGTAATGGCGACACGCTCGTTGCCATCGATATCGACATCAACGGGCGTCCCGACTCCTGGATTGGATGGCGCGGTGGCGAGCCGTGGCTTGGCGAGCGCATTGGCATGGTGTCGCCCGATGGCCGCGACTTTGCGACGGTTGTCGACGAGGGGACGACGGTGCCGCGCAAGCTCTGCGTTTCTCGGATCTCCGAGGGCCTGCGCACGCAGTGCCTGGATGTCCCTTACGACTTCACGCACGCCCGCGTGCTCGGCATCGTGGGCGTGGGGAGCGATGCGGGTTATGCAGGCGACGCGCCGCGCATCCTGCATACCTCGCGTGCTGCGGCGTATCCCGGATCGACCGTGGAGGTCTTTGGCGTGCGCTTTGGTCAGAGCGGGGAGTTATTCATCGGGGACATGGCGGTCCCGCAGTCGGCGATCACGGAGTGGACCGATCGCCGCATTGCGTTTGTGATGGACGCGGCGATGCCCCCGGAGGGGCCGCTGATGGTTCGCACGGACGCCGGCGATAGCGCGTCTCAACGCGAGTTCTGGCTCCATCGCACCACGCAGGTGCAGACCCCCTTTGACGATGTTCCCACGGGCCGGGTCGCGCTTGGTCAGGGACTCAACGCGCTCGATCTCGGGTCGCTCACCGAGTTCGAGTTTCAGACCGAAGGTCATCGGCGCTGGGTGCTCTCGCAGGACATGCATGACGATGAAGGACATTACTATGCGTATGCTGAGGGCGCTTCGGAGACCTACCAGGACAGCGCCCGGCTGGTGAGTGGCGACTACAGTCGCGAGATGTTCTTTGAGCATGGTACGGGTTTAAGTGACGGCTCGCGCTGGCAGCCGGTGGCTCTGCAGTATCGCCAGCCCGGACAGCCGACGATCATCGCCCGCGAGCTCGGAGAGCTGCGCGCGCTCGGCCCCAACGGACGCTTTATGATTCCCCTGGACGAGCGTGTTCTGCCGGTGGAACCCTCGACTCAGGACCGCTGGTCCTTCTCGCGTCCTGTGGAAGATGGCAGCGGGATCTGGCGGGTGCGCGAAAACCGTGGTTTTCCGTCGCGTCTTCTCCTCCAGACGGGATGGAATCGGATCGAGCAGCCCCCTGAGATGCGTGCGGAGTACGCCCAGGAGGTCACGTCGTTGCCGATTGGCATGTCGGCCGTGGAGCAGGCCGGCGATGTGATGATCGCGACCGGAAGCGTCGGTGGCGTGGGCGCCTACGCGATGAGCAGCGACCGGGGCGCAACGTTTGGGGAGCCTGTCGCAGTGCCGACCGTTGCAGGGCAGTTGCGAGAGCCTATCCGGGTGCACGCTTCAAGCGGCACGTTTTTCCTGGTGTTTAGCAGCCCGGCGAATTCGGCCGGCCTTAGCGGGGTGCACGCGATCACGCTCGATGGAACGTTCATCGAGCTCGTCGGAGATCTTCCGAACGGACAGCTCGGGGGTGGGCTCGCGCCTGATATCCGACCTCTGACCTATGCGGAGCGTGAGGGTGAAGTGCTCGTCTATTTTCCGCAAACGAATGTGCTGGTTCGTTCCGACCTCTCCGGCTTCTCGCCAGCGGCCAACACGGTCTCCTGGGAGGTCGTGCCGAGCGCTGCGGCCGACGAGCAGGTGGTCAGTGTGTACTACGATGAAGATAGCCAGACCTTCTACGCGCTCCTGGACGATGGCACGGTCATGAGCGCGAGCGAGGACTGGAGCGCCTGGTCGGTCGAGGACTTCGGGTTTGATCTGGCGCTGCCGACGCAGGTTGTTCCGCGCGGTCTGGGTCGAATGAGCGATGGTCGCTGGTTGATCGAGGCGAGGCTTTTTGATGCGCGAGCCGGTGCGGCACCGCAGACTCCAAGCCCGCTGCGTCAGGAGGCGTTTCTGGTTTCTCCGCTCTGAGTCCGGCGGCGTGATGCTCGACCGTCGATGCCAGGTGCAATCGCTTGTTCACGTCAGCCTGCACCTGGCTCGCGCTCGGGATTCTCTTCCACATGCTTACGGGGGTTACGAGTTGCGTGTGAATGTCGTGCTTGACCTACATCTGATGGTCGACGACGAGCAGCGGTGTCAGGTTGGTGAGTTAGTTGTCATAATATTGATTATCGAGGGTGCGTCGTCTGGAGGGTTGCTCAGGTCGTGCCCAGGGTCAGCACAAACACGCCGTCCTCAAGCGCGTGCACGTCATGGGGGAGGTCTTTGCCCAGGGCCAGAAGGTTGCCTGCGAGAAGCTCCACCTGGCGATCGGGGAGTTGCAGGCGCAGTCTGCCGCTCAGGCAGTGGACGGTCACCGTGGCGCTGGCGTGGTGCTCAGCGATGGTGCGGTCGGCGGCCAGGGCGATAATGACCACGCGAAGATCCGGGGTGTGTACGAGGGTGCGCGCGAGCTGACCTTTGCGCTGGTAGTTTTCGTCGGAACGCAGGTCGGCGGCGAGTGTGTTGAGGTCGATGAAGTGTCCGTTTTCGGGGGAGTTCAGGCTGCTCATGGAGGCTCCTTTGCGCGATGCGTTAATAGAATCTACTTGTATAGATTAAATTCGAGACTAGTCTGGGCAAGGGGGGAGTGCATCGCTTCGTTGAGAGCCAGATCGGCTGCAGGCGTTCGTCTGAAAACCCATGTGCAGGTGTGGACCATGCTACGACCCGTTACTCCCAAAGTTGAAGAGCGCCGCGAGCGCTTTTCCATCGCCGACATCAACCTGATGGTGCACACCTTCTACGCGCAGGTGCGCGACGATGAGGAGCTGGGGCCGATCTTTGAGCGTCGCATCGACAGTTGGCCCGAACATCTGGAGCGGATGGTGCTCTTCTGGCGCGCGGTCTTGCGCTCCGAGCCCACCTTTACGATGTCGGAGCGTGGGGCGCCGCCGGTGTTGCACTGGTCGATGGAGGAGGTGGAGCGCCACCACTATCAGCGTTGGCTCTCGCTCTTCTCGGAGGTGGTTGAGGGCATCTACGAGCCTGACGACGCCGAGCAGGTGTTTGCAGCGGCCAGCCGCATCGCGGAGGCGTTCTCGCGTTATCTGCCAGCGGATGCGAACGAGGGTGAGCGATGAGCACGGAGGGGTTGAGCGATTCGCGGCGAGTCGTTCTGGATGTGTTGCGCCAGCACCGGGCCACGACGATCGACGCGCTGGTGGAGGAGACGGGGCTCTCCAAGACGGCGGTGCGGGCGCATCTGGTGCGCCTGGAGCGGGATGGTGCGGTGGAACGTACGTCGCTGGAACACGAGGGGCCGGGGCGGCCGCCAGTTGCGTTCTCGCTCACCGAGCAGGGGGCGGCCCTTTTTCCGAGCAGCGACGCGGCGATGCTCTCCGGGCTGCTCAAGTACCTGAAGGGGCAGGGCGCCGGTGAGCTCGTGGAAGGGTATTTCGCCGAGGTCTGGGCGGATCGAGCGATGGATGTCTTAGAGGAGCTTCAGGCCTCGGACTTTCGGAGCTCGCCGCTTGTCGAGAGGTTGCGGGCGTTGGAGGCGGTGCTCACGCGTAGCGACTTTATGCCGCGGATTGAGCGTGAGGTGGACGGGAGCGGCACGGAACACGTGCGCGTCTGCGAGTGCAACTGCCCCCTTCCGGCGGCGGCCCAGGCCAGCCGCGCCCCGTGCCGGCTGGAGGTGCAGTTTCTCTCGGAGGTGATCGGCGCCAGGCCCTCGTCGGTGAACATCTGCACGCGGCGACGGGAGCCCTGTGTGTTTGAGTTCAGGTTGCAGAGGCACGAGAACTAAGTGGCGTAAGTGACGACACGACGGCCATCGAAGATCCTCGGCGGCTCGGCCAGCGACTGTGGTTTTTGCGACGCATGTACAGGGGGGCGCAGAGTTGGAGTTGGGGTCTGCGTCACGAAATATTGCCGGTGCTCGACGGGCTGGCGATCGGCTCGTTTCGGTGGCGCGTGCGCAGCGTACGAGGGGTCGGTGGCAGGCGTCGTGAGCACACGAGGCATGGACCGAGGGGGAGTGGGCGCACACCTCAACGACGCCACCTGCCTTCCGGAAAAAGTCGCGGCACCCGGTCAAAAGGTTCAGCGCTCGTCCTCAACATCCTCACATCGAAACACTCTCCCCGTGCCGCTGTAGAGGTTGTCTTCCAAGACCAGCGTGTCTCGAAGCACGACGTTGGCATCGTAGTTGGTCGCAGCTTCATTGCGCAGGTAGACGTTGACGTCGTTGGGCTCACGGAACCAGTGGTTATTTGTGGTGACGTGACCCACTTCCGGGCAGTCGGGCTCGGCGTTGGTCATCAGTCGAATGGCGCTTCCTTCATCGCTGAGGACCGGTTGGGTCACGCAGGCTGCGCTGGCGCAGATGAGCGTGAGCAGAGCAATGGTTTTCATAAGGCTATTCGTGGCTGTAATCCGGGTCGGTGTGGGGGCAGGTTTGGTGATGGTATCAGTTCTATATTTCTATAACGGACGTCCCGATTCCTGGATGGGATGGCGCGGTGGTGAGCCGTGGATTGGCGAACGCATTGGTATGGTGTTTCTCGATGGCCGCGATATTGCGACGGTTGTCGACGGCGCCACACAAACTCCGTGTCTCCCGCATCACCGGGGGGCTGCGCACGCAGTGCCTCGACGTCTTATACGACTTCACGCACGCTGGCGTGCTCCGTCCGCGTTGTCGATTGGGCATTTTGGGGCAGTGTGCTGAGCATGTGAAGATCGGTACGTGAGGGCATCCAAAAATACCCTCCGCCGCGAACTTTAACGCACGAGGCCCAGGGAACCCGAATGCGGAAGGGGCGCGCCGGAATGGTGAACCTTTCGGTGACCATACTTTGGATGCCCCCGCCGGTGATGGGGTCGATCTCGTCGTGAAGGCCACGAAACTTCGGGTTGTTGAGCCAGGTTTGTTGAATGAACTCAAATTGCCGCGAGATGTCGGAGTTTAAACACGCAAAGAGCAGACCTCGCTCCTGAGATTCACATCGTCCGAGCTCGTTGGGTTCAATGCTGAGATCTGCCGGAAATGCCTGGGAGGGAGCAGCCGGCCCGTAGACGCGTCCTCGGCGAGCGATGCGATGTTGAGCAGTGTTGTTGTGATGACTGCTTTCGTCCCGGGGATTGGAGCGACGAATATGGGCACCAAGAGGGCAGCGATGGCCCAGCGGATCGTCATCAAAGGAGTCGATAGCAAGGGAGGGCGACGCTGGCGGCATCGGGCAAGGGGCTGTCGCGTTCATCGGCATTCCGTTTGGCCAACGACCGACGGCTTTGGACGCAAGCCAGATGGCGAGCGTGCTGTCTCCCCGGGCTGCATTGAGCCACATGCGCCAGAAGGCGTGCACGTTCTGCTGCAACTGGCGAATGACCAGATAGGTGCCGTTGGCGTGTGCCTGGACGCGGCCGAGATCTGGGCCGTCAGCGTTCTGTCCTCGGGCGTCGCGATAACCGAAGACGAAGTCTCCGGTCACCGCCCCGTTTGCGTCTCCCTGGCCCGGCCAGGGAAGACGATGAGAGGTGATGCCGTCGCGAAAGCCGAAATGTTCGCGTTGATCGGGAAGTGCAAGGGTGGCGATGGAGTGCTCGACAGACCATGCGGTGTCGTCTCCCAAGATGTCTTTAAGTTGGGCCTGGGCGTGGGCGATAGTAGGAGCGAAGGTCCAGATCGCGAGGTGACTCGTCGCATCACTGAATCGCCATTGCGATGGCGAGTTTTGATCGATATCGCCCAGCGCACGACTTCGAGCCGCGGCGGTCATGCCCTCGGTAAAGGGCCGGTGCAGAGGGTCTACGGGAAGGTGGGCACAGCCCAGAGCTTCAAGCCCTTTCGCGGTAAACGCCACTTGAGTGACGGCGCCTTTGGACTTCTCGGGGAGCCCGAAGCTGACGCGTTCGCTCACCTTTTGCAGTGTCGACGTCGGGTCGCCTGTGAAACGAATCAAGGTCAGCAATGAAGCCGGCAGATAGCTCAGGCCGGAGAGAATATAGGTTTGAATCTCGTCCACATCCAACTCGGTCATCGTGGTGTCCCTCACGGCGTTTTAGCGGTTTAGAAGATCCAACCATAGCTGCGCATCGTCGCGGGTCATTGACGGCTGGAAGAGGCCATCTCGCAGCGCCTTGTTGCTGAGCTTGTTCGGCATGCTCACGTTGGGATAGGCGCAGAACCACAGGAGCGGCTCAATTTGTTGAGCACGTGTAAAGCGAAGGAAGGCCGAGGCGAAGTCTGGGGTCGTTTTAAAGAGCCAGCGCGTTTTAGGGCAGCCAGCGAGGTTGGACCAGATGGGGACAACAGCGCGACTTCCCGGGCCGAGAAAATCGCCCAGATAACGTCTCCAGGTACCGTCATAGTCGCTCATAAAGAGGAGGCGTCGTCCGCCATCAAGGCTCAGAAAACGGGCGAAATGAATGGTATCGATGCCTGCCAATTCGCCGTCCACCCAGAGGTGGCGACTGCCACGCTCGGCCCCGTTGAGAATAATGCGAAGGAGCATGCGACGAAGGCGGCTCCCCTTGACCGGGGCGAGGAAGGTGAGGTTGTTCATTAAGCGATGATCTTCGCTCGCTTCCAACTGAGCCAGTCGCTCGGGGGAGAGCTCCGCAGGTTGTGCATCTGGCTCCCTGGCCTCCAGGAGTCGAATAAGCGTGAGAATCACAAGGGTGGGTAGCGCCGTGTATAGCCCCCACGGTATCAACGCGAGTCCAAGGAGGACCCGTTTTTGAAGCGGGCGGCGACCGACCCAGCGTAGAATATCCCGCGCCAGAAGACCGGAGACGGGATTGGCCAGCGAGTACACAAGGTCGAGCCCGGCCCGAGCGCGTGCCAAAAGGCTGAGTGCAGCCGAGGGGGCCTGGGGCAGTCCTTCGTAGGGGGCTGCGTCAAGAATCACTCGGAGGAGGTGTTGGCGAATCGCTTCGGGGTCCATCGAACGCAGAAGACCATCGTGGGCGCTTAACTCATCGTGGAGTCTCAGCCGCAGGCGTTGATTCTCTAAGATCTCCGAACGAGTCTGGCCGACGGCTCCGACGTAGAAGGCGTTTTCTTTGAGCGAAGTCTTCAAAAGCCACTCTCGGAGCCGATGTGGGTTCGAAGAAGGGCCACGGATGACCGCTTTTAGGACGTCGCCGAAGAGTTCGCTTGAATCAAAGATCAATTCATCGAGGTGGTCGCGAAGCTCACCGTCATAGACCGTATTGATCATGAGCATCGGCTGCGCTTCGCTGTCATCGGCGTCCAGTACGCAGAAGCGAAGGGAGTGAAGTGTCGTGATATCAGGCAGCGTCTCATACCATTGCTCGCGCGAGGAGCGCAGCAACGCCTGGACCTTCTGGTGTTTGGCGGATGAGAGGGGAATGGCAAAGGTCGCAGTGCGTGGCGTGCGAAAGCGCTTCCAGACGGCGAGTTTCGGGCGGTCCCATTGCACGGGCATTCCGAGTCCAAGTGACACGCGGGTCCGCTGGAGCAGGGCGCGCCAGGACTGAACAACGGGATAGATTCGTGCTCGCATCCAGCCAATCGACCGATAGTCGATGGGG
Organism: Lujinxingia vulgaris; assembly: GCF_007997005.1. Lineage (GTDB taxonomy): Bacteria > Myxococcota_A > Bradymonadia > Bradymonadales > Bradymonadaceae > Lujinxingia. Next base: position 27,080 of record NZ_VOSL01000025.1, read on the forward strand.
CTCAATGGCTCGGGGAGGCTTAACGCAGGCGGGAGATGGGAGACGCGAAAGCGCAGGGACTCGGTGGTTGAGGAGGAGAGGGGCTCGGTGAGCGTGAGCCGGCCGAGATCCATCCAGGGGTGTGTCTCCGGATGCCAGGCCCGGCCGATATTATAGATGGCCTGGGTGTCCTGCGGAGCACATTCGTGGATCTGGATCTGAAGCTGGTACTCGATGCTCCCCTGCTGGGTGAGACGTTGGTGGTACTCGCGGCGCAGGTGGTCGGGGGACTTCCACTCCTGGGGGCGTCGGCGTTCGTTCCAGGGCTCCTGCCGGTCCTGTGTATCGGGCAGGCCCGATTCCTCGCCGCCGTCCAGGGGGATGACGCGAAAGCGGCACAGGCGCCGTCGGCCGTCATCGGCATGAAAATCAAATGAGAGAGCGGCGTAATAATGAAGGCGCGCGTAGCTGGAAGGCGCGCGCCGAATACCGTCATTGACGTTTTGAAAGGCCGGCGGCTGCGCGCGAATATAGGCCTTTCGTCCTCGCTGACCGAAGGCCCCACCAAGCACCCCGAGCAGAAAGTTAGGTGCGTGCCAGAATCCCTGAACGGTGCCCGTGTTCATGATCAGGTCAAAGGGGCTTTCCTGGGAGTGATGGGAGAACTTAAGAGCGATGCTCCGAAAATCTTTGGAGGCCTCGTCCGCTCGAAGCGCCGTTGCGTGCCGAATCTGCACAGGGAATGTGCGTCCGGGACGAAACCATCGGTTCGATGGAAATTGTGGAGTATCCACGATCTGGACCTGCCCTTTTGCCCCGACGCCGAGTGTGTGGGTGCCACGTCCGCCTCGCACCAGGGCACGGCCGCAGAATGCGCCGATCAGTACCCCCGTGCACAGGTGGAGGCCCGCGTGGCCAAGCCATTTTCGCGCTGTTGAGGGGGAGCTGGTTGAGTTGGGTACTACCAAGGACTACCCCGCTGCTGAGGACGGTGTTGGCTGTTTAAAGAAGGCCGACAAAAGTGCGCCCACCTCATCGGGGGCTTCCTCTTGGAGAAAGTGGCCGCAATGCTCGAAGGTGTGGAGTCGAGCCTGGGGCAGGTCTCGAAGAAGGCGTGCCGCAGTCTGGCCCATCTTTGGGAGAATGCGATCGCCGGCGCCGTGGATGATCTGCACCGGGATGTTCAGCGCTGGCAGCCAGGCAACGATGTCGGAGAAAGCGTCGGTGTCGAGGTCGTTGAGGGTTCGCATCAGGGCTTTGCGTGAGGGGCGATCGGGGTAGGGCGTGCAGACCCCATCGCAGGCGCGTTGATCGATGCATGTTTGGTTTCTGACGCCAAAGCGAAGCGTCTGCCGAAGGGACCAGGGGGTCGCCAGGAATCGACTCAGGCCGGGAGTGCGGCAGGCCAGAAGAAAGGCGCGGACCATCAGCGAGAGATCGGGGTAGAGGAGGGTGTTCAACACAGCCAGTCGCTCCAGGCGGTAGGAAGACCCCATGGCCCAATGAAGCCCAATGGGTCCTCCGATGTCATGAACGACCAGGCTAAGTGTGGGACCGATACCGACGAGATCGCAGAATTCTTCGAGGACGGAGCCGTAGAACGCCATGTCGTATGTGAGGTTCAGGGGCTTATCTGAGCCCCCAAACCCCGGCAGGTCGATGGCCACCGCGCGACAGGATACGCCGATGTAAGGCATTACGTTTCGCCAGACGAAGGACGAGGTCGGCCATCCATGGATCAAGAGTACCGGCGGCCCCTGGCCCAGCTCACGGTAGCGGATCGTCAGCCCCCTGGCGGTGACGCTCTTGAGCTCCGCGTGCGCACTCATCATAGCTCATCTCCCTCGGGTGGACGTAGAAAGGAGAGCTTAACGAGCAATTGGCGATCGCGCCAGCGGCTCGGTGCGAGGGGAGCGTTAGGCGCAAACACGTCGAGGTGGGGCGTCAGTCGTTGTAGCAGTTGTCATCGTACGGATTATCTCGCGTAAATGACGAGCGGCCTTGAGCACAACGCACCCAGGGTCTGCACGAACACTCTGTCGTTGAGCGCATACATGTCTTGGGAGAGGGCTGCGCCCAGCGCCTCAGATCTGCGCCAGGCGGCGCGAGCCCCGGAGCTTCGAGTTTGAAGTCTGCCTGCCGAGAGAGGGATAGGCTGGCGATGCGCCATTGCTTCGTCCGGGGGGGAGCCGTGTTTGGCGTGCTCCTCCCATTCTGGGAGCTCTGGCAGCGATGCAGGCGCACGCGCTCGAGTTGCACCTTGCAGGGGCCGCTATTGCATCGGGCTAACGTCAGACCCTCGGCCGTATCCCTGACCCGAAACGCCTTGCTCCTCGTGTTTGCCTTCGCAGAACTCTTCAATCGCTTTGGCGATGAAGGCGTCGAGGTCGCCGGGGTTGCGGCTGGTCACGAGGCCCTCGTCGACGACGACCTCTTCGTCGACCCAGTTGGCGCCGGCGTTTTTCAGATCAGTCTTAATTGATGGGTAGGAGGTGAGTTTGCGGCCTCGCACTACATCGGCTTCGACCAGCATCCACGGCCCGTGGCAGATCGAGGCCACCGGTTTATGCTGCTCAAAGAAGGCGCGCACAAAACGCACCGCGTCCTCATTCTGACGCAGAAAATCGGGGTTCATCACGCCACCCGGGATGAGCAGCCCATTATAGTCCTCCGCGCGGGCCTCCGAGACGGCCACATCGACCTTGATATGGGTGCCCCACTGGTCCTGGTCCCAGGCTTTGATCTGGCCTTCTTCGGGGCTGATGATGTGCACGGTGGCCCCTTCGTCGCGCAGGGCTTTGACGGGCTCGGTGAGCTCCACCTGCTCGAATCCGGTGGTGGCGAGTACGGCAATCGACGTGTTGTTCAGTCTCCTGTTCATGGTCGGAACTCCTCTTGGAAAAGACGGCAGTTTTGCCCCGAATGGGACAGGCTTGAACCTTGGGTCAAGTGCCGAGAAGTCCAGTAAACGGGCCATGAAGGGCGTGTGCGAGGAAGGTGTACGCTGTGGTAGTTTGGGGGACGCGCCGAGCGCTCAGGGCGGTCTTCTCGGCGACGCAACGATGAGCCATGGGAAGGGAGATAGTGGATGAATACCGGTGATGTGGACTCTTATCTCGAAGAGGGTTGTGGGCGCTGCAAGCACTACCAGACCCCGGAGTGCAAAGTGCATCAGTGGGCCGAGGGGCTTCGGGCGCTTCGGGAGGTGGTGCGCTCCACTGAGCTCGAGGAGCAGCTCAAGTGGGGTTCTCCCTGCTACTCGCTGCAGGGGCAAAATGTGGCGATGATCGGCGCGTACCGCGACAACTTCGTGTTGAGCTTATTGAAAGGCGCCGCGCTGCCGGACCCGACGAAGATTCTGGAGAAGCCGGGGCCGAATACCCGCTACGCGCGGGTGGTGCGATTTCGCTCGGCGGAGGAGGTCGTGGAGCGACGCGAAGCGCTGGCACAGCTTCTTCACGAGGCGCTCGTTTTTGAGCGCTCCGGGAAAGAGGTGGAGGTCGATGACGACGACGCGCTTCCCGCGGAGTTGGAAGAGCGTCTGGAGAGCGATCCCGACTTTAAAGAGGCGTTCGAGGCGCTGACGCCCGGGCGCCAGCGCAGCTACCAGATCTACATCGGAGGAGCGAAGAAGCGGGAGACACGCGAGGCGCGCGTGGAGCGCGCCGTGCCGAAGATCATGGAAGGCAAGGGCTGGAACGAGCGCTGAGAGCGAGGGGCCAGAAGGGGGCGCGTCGCCACGTGACGCTGGCCGGGGGAGGTATTCAAGAGGTTGGTTGAATAACTGCCTGTGCGCCTTGTTCAAGTGTTTGTTTGAACGCTTGATCTTTGCGCGCGGAGTTTTATATGGCCTCATCCTCTTTTCGACACTTTAAAGACACGGCCTACGCCCATCTGGCACAGGTGGGTAAGGCGCTCTCCAGCCCGGCGCGGCTGGAGATTCTTGAGCTTCTGGCTCAGGCCCCGCGCACCGTGGAGGTGGTGGCCGGCGAGATCCATCAGTCGGTGGCCAACACCTCGCACCATCTTCAGTCGTTGAAGCGCGCCGAGCTGGTGCGCTCTCAGCGTGATGGGCTGCATGTTCGCTACTCGCTGGCTGGCGATGATGTAGCCGCCCTGCTGGTGCGGCTTCAGGCCGTCGCTCAGCATCATATTGCGGGGTTGGAGAAGTTAACGCGGGAGTTTTTCGACGAGCCGCAGGACCTGGAGTCGCTGGACGCGGCCACGCTCCGGGCGCGCATGGATGCTGGCGAGGTCGTGTTGATCGACGTGCGGCCCCGGGTGGAGTTTGAGGAGGGGCATCTTGCGGGGGCGTTGTCGATTCCGCTCTCCGAGCTTGAGGCTCACCTCGATGAGCTGCCGCGTGATCGGGAGATTGTGGCGTACTGTCGCGGACCCTTCTGCACGTTCTCGGCTGAGGCGGCGCGCAGGCTACGCGAGCTGGGGTATGACGCCCGCCGCGCTGATATCTCGGTGCACAGTCTCGGGGAGTCGGGAGCGCGGGCATGAAGAAGTCATCGAAGAATGCTCCCGAGGTGCGATTGGGCCTGCGCGAGAACCTCGCGCAGTTCTCGTTGCTGGTGCTCGTCAACGCCTTCGTGGGCGCGATGATCGGGATGGAGCGCAGCATCCTGCCGGCCATCGCCGAGGAGGAGTTCGAGCTGGCAGCGCGCACCGCCATCCTCTCGTTCATCATGGTCTTCGGGGTGACCAAGGCGCTGACCAACTACATGGCCGGGCGCTGGTCGGACCGATTCGGGCGCAAGGCGGTGCTGATTGCCGGGTGGCTTGTGGCCGCGCCGGTGCCTTTTTTGTTGATGTGGGCGCCCACCTGGAGCTGGATTCTGGGGGCCAACGTGCTGCTCGGCATCAGCCAGGGGCTGACCTGGTCGACGACGGTGATCATGAAGATCGACCTGGCCGGTCCCAGAAACCGGGGCCTGGCGATGGGGCTCAATGAGTTTGCGGGATACTTCGCGGTGGCGCTCAGCGCGCTGGCCACCGGGTTCATTGCTGCGGAGTATGGGCTGCGACCGCAACCCTTCTACCCGGGAATTGTGTTTGTGGTGCTGGGCACCTTGCTCTCGATTTTTGCCGTGCGGGAGACGAAGCATCACGTGACCCTGGAGTCGTCTCAGACCACGACGACGGACGCCGCTACGTTATCGGCCTTCGGGGTCATCAAGCGCACGAGTTTCACCGATCCGGACCTCTCGTCGGTGAGTCAGGCCGGGTTGGTCAACAACCTCAACGACGGGATGGCCTGGGGGCTCTTTCCGCTGGTGTTTGCGGCCGCCTCGATGTCGCTCGGGGAGATTGGCACCCTGGCGGCGATTTACCCGGCAGTGTGGGGGCTGGGGCAACTCTTTACCGGCGCGTGGAGCGATAAAGTAGGTCGAAAGGGGCTGATTGTGGCCGGGATGTGGACGCAGGCCGCGGGTATCGTGGTCATCGCTTATGGTGCAACCTTCTGGGTGTTTGCGGTGGGCGCGGTGCTGCTGGGGCTGGGGACGGCGATGGTCTATCCCACGTTGCTCGCTGCGATTGGCGACGTGGCCCACCCGAGTTGGCGAGCGTCCTCGGTGGGCGTCTACCGTCTGTGGCGCGATATGGGTTACGCCTTCGGCGCGCTTGTGGCGGGGATCGTGGCCGACGCGTTTGGGCTTTCGGTGGCGACGCTGACGATCGCGGCGCTGACCTTTGCGTCAGGTGGTGTGGTGGCGGTGCGGATGCGGGAGACGTTGCGTACCCACGCTGCGGCGAGCACGACCGGTGCGCTGTAGGTTTCTTTCGGGGGGGAGAGGTCGCCCAGGTCTTGGTGTGCTGACCGCCTTTAAGGCGCGGGCTGAGGCTCCAACCCGGGCGTTGAGGCGTCGTCTCTCGTGGTGGCACCGTGTCACGACGACCGAGCAGGAGGATGTCGGTCGTCGTCAAAATAGAGGGTCGCCCGGGAGGTTCGCTGCCTGCGCGATCCAATCTCCGAGTTGCACTTCATCGAGGGGCTCGTCTTCGACGAGGTGCAGGTAGCGTACGCGCTCATGTTTCGAGTCGACGGGAGGTCGGGGTCGCAGCTCGTCGCCGTTGAGGAAGGTAACCTTGATGTAGTTGGTAAAGCAGTGAAAGGAGAGAAACCACCCCTGCCCCTTGATGCCGTAAAAGGGGGAGTTCCATCGCACCGCTTTTTGAACGTCGGGGATGGCTCGTTCGATGAGGGCGTCGAGCTGGCGGCCGACCTCTGACTTCCAGTCGGGCATCGCCGCGATGTAGGCCTGCACCGGGGCGTCGCCATCCCCTTTGGGGATCTGCGGGTTACCGCCAGCGAGCAGGCGAGGCGCTTCGGGAGAGTCTGGGGAGGAGGGGGGCATGGTGGTCTCCGGTGGGTGGACAACGTGAGACGACTCAGAGCGGCGCGATCAGCATTCGACCCAGGGCGATGAAGACGCACAGGGCAGCAACGACGAGCCAGTAGTACATCGGGCTGTGATCGCTCGCGTCGCCTGCCAGGTGCAGTCCAGACATCAGCAGCATCTCGGCGGCCACGCCCAGCGCAGCGACAATGGCCAGCGGAGCCAGTGAGGGCTTGAGTGCTGGAATCACAAGGCCAATGGCCAGAACGATCTCCACCAGGCTCATCGCCCGCCACACCCCGTGGGGTAGCGCACGGATCGAAGGTACGGCCTGTTCGGTGTTTGTGAACTTCCACACCGCGCCGATCAGGGTGTGGACGGCGAGTAGGCCTTGAAGGATCCAGAGCGCGATATTCATGGGGAGCCTCTCTTCTGGGGGTGTCGGACTCAGCGTGACGGCGAGGTGGTGAGAAGTTCTTGGAGACGATTCAGCATCATGCGCCAGCCGTAGCGCGCGCCGCCGCGGTTCTGCTTTTGATCGGGGGTAAATCCGGTGTGGCGCAGCGTCAGGCGGGTGCCCTGATCGATGGGGGTCAGCGTAAAACTCACCTGCGTGTCGAGCTCACCGACGACCCACGACCATTGAATGGCGTGAGGGGGATCGATCGCGAGGAGCTCACAGCGCACCGTGCCGTCCCAGCCCGGCTGCGCGGGGGCGCGGAAGGAAAAGCGCGCGCCGGGCTCCAGGCTATGGTTGACCACCGGTAGCAGCCACCGCTCCAGAAGCTCCGGGTCGGTAAGCGCGCGCCACACCAGCTCCGGCGGGTGGGGAAGCTCCAGGGTCATCTCGATGAGGTCGGGAGGGCTCATGGGTCGAGCTCCTTTAGGAGGTTTTCAAGTTGGCCGAGGTGGTCGGTCCAGAAGGCGCGGTAGTGAGCGATCCAGTCGATCAGAGGTTTGAGTCCCTCAGGGCGCACCCGGTAGTAGACGCTGCGACCGCGTTTCTGGCCGATGACCAGGCCGGCGTCTTTGAGCTGCGCGAGGTGTTGGCTGACGGCGGGCTGCGAGATGCTGAAGCGGGCGGTGATATCCCGCACCGGCGCTTCGCCGCGCGTGAGCGACTCGAAGATCGCCCGGCGGCTGGGGTCCGCGAGTGCTTGAAAGACTTTGTTTTCGATGGGGGAGGTCGTCTGCATGTCCCGATCTATAAGTATATGCTTATGGGTTGTCAACCGATCGGTGAGAGTGCGGATGTGGCAGGACGGGCGGGAGGGCAAACCGTCAAAAGGGGTGTGTTTACTGCCGGAGTCTGCGGGTGCTCAACGTGGCGAAGTTCGCGCTGGTGCGCAGAATGAAGGCCCCGGAGTACGTGACCGTCACCATGTCCACGAGAAGGTGAGCAGGAATGAGCGAGCGCAGCGCGAGCTATGAGCAGGGAAGTCTGGGGCTGTGGCAGACCGTGGCGATGGGCACAGGCGTGATGATCGGGGCGGGGATCTTCGCGCTGACAGGTCAGATCGCGGAGCTGGCCGGCGGGCTCTTTGCGGTGGCGTTTGTTGTGGCCGCGATCATCAGCGGGTTCAGCGCCTACAGTTACATCAAGGTGGCCAGCGCGTACCCCTCGGCCGGGGGCATCGCGATGATCCTTAAGAAGGCCTACGGGAGCTCCACGGTGACCGGGGCGGCGGCGCTCTTGATGGCGCTCTCGATGGTGATCAACGAGAGCCTGGTGGCGCGCACCTTCGGCACCTACACCCTGCAGCTCTTTGAGGGGGAGGTCTCGGATATCTGGGTGCCGGTTCTTGCGGTAGGGCTGATTGTGCTTGCGTTTGTGGTGAATCTGGCGGGCAACAAGGTTATCGGCACGGTCGCAAACGTGAGCGCGGTGGTGAAGATCGGGGGGCTGCTCGTGTTTGCGGCGATCGCGGTAGTCGCGTCCGGCGTCGAGTTGCAGGTGACGATGTGGCCACCGTCTGGAGAGCCCGGAGCTGCCGGGTTTGTGGGCGGGATCGCGCTGGGTATTCTGGCGTTTAAAGGCTTTACCACGATCACCAACAGCGGCGATGAGGTCAGCGACCCGAAGAAAAACGTGGGCCGGGCGATTGTCATCTCCATTCTCATCTGCCTGGTCGTCTACCTGGCGGTGACGTACGCGGTGGCCTCCAGCCTGGATCTGGAGGAGCTGATTGCTGCCCGAGATTACGCGTTGGCCGAGGCTGCGCGTCCGGCGATTGGCGGCTACGGCACGCTCTTCACCGTCATCATCGCGATCATTGCGACCGCCTCCGGGTTGCTCGCCAGTACATTTGCGGTCTCACGGATGCTGGCGATGCTCACCGAGATGGAGTTGATACCCCACCGCCATTTCGGGATGCCCGGCGATATTCAGACGCACACGCTGGTCTACACGGTGGTCATTGCGGCGCTGCTGGCGGCGATATTCGATCTCTCGCGGATCGCGTCGATGGGGGCGATCTTTTATCTGGTGATGGATATCGCCATCCACGTGGGGGTGTACCGCCATTTGCGCGACGATGTCGGCGCGCGCGCGCCCATCCTCATTGCTGCCACCATCCTCGATGCGGTGGTGCTCGCCGGATTTCTATGGGTGAAGATCGAGAGCGACCCGTTGATCGTGGTGTTCAGCGTACTGGGCGTCGCAGCGGTCTTTGCGTTCGAGCGCTTTTATCTGCAGCGGATACGCGACGAGGCGGCCTCTGAAAACACGCAGCAGGGGACGAGCGATTAACCCGCGCAGCGAAAGGTCAGGTTAAAGCGCCGGGGGCCCACGAGGCGATGATCGTCGGGCTTGAGAGGGAGGATGCCATGAAAACGCAGGCGGTCTTCGCCGCCCCAGACCACGACGTCGCCGTGGCGAAGTTGAACGCGCCGGGTGGGTTCACTGCGCTCGATTCCGCCGAAGAGGAAGGTCGCCGGAATACCCAGCGAGACGGAGACGATGGGGGCGTTGAGGTTGGACTCGTTCTTGTCCTGATGCAGGGACATGCGGTCGCCGGGCAGGTAGCGGTTGATCAGGCAGGTGTCGGGCCTGAAGTCCGCAAAGCCGGCAGAGGCGGCGGCCTCCTGTGCGAGGTTTCTCAGGCGATCGGGCATGGCGGGCCAGGCCTTGCCAGTCAGGGGATCGACGGCGACGTAGCGGTATCCGCGTGCATCGGAGACCCACCCGAGCTGGCCGCAGCTCGTCATCGCGGCCGACATGGTGTGGCCCCCCGGCGTTGTCATATGGCGATGGGGGGAGATGTTGGCGACGCCTTCGATCTCATGGAGCAGGTCTGAGGCCTGGTTGAGGGCAAAGGCGCGCAGCACGAAGGCCGCCGGACCCAGGACCTCGGTGGAGGGCTCGGCCAGGGCGTCGTCGTCGAAGAGGGGCAGAGTCATGGTGGCGGGTTGGGGCTCGGAGAAGGGGCGCTTTACGAGGCCCCCGGGGACATCTGTGGAGCATGGGCCCGCGAGTCATTCGACTGGCGGTTTACTCGGCGATGGTAAGAACGGTCTTTCCGGCGACCGCGCCACGCTCGACCAGGTCATGGGCCTGGGATGCCTGTTCCAGGGGGAAGATCTGCCCGATGATCGGTCGAATCAGCTCATTGCTGAGCAGGTCCGCGACCTCCTGGAGGTCTTCGCCTCGTGGCTCGACCCAGACCTGCTCGAATCGTTTCTTATAGCCGAAGAGGCTCGCTGCCGGACGCAGTAGGGGGAAGCAGAAACCGGCCAGCGTGGCGACGTTTCGGACGTAAACGCCGGTCGGAGTGAGCACGTCGCAGCATTGGCTGAAGGTGCGGTTGGCGACGACGTCGTAGATGACATCGTAGCGTTGAGGTTGTTCGCAGAAGTCGACGCGCCTGTAGTCGAGAACCTCCGAGGCTCCCAGATCCCGCATCAATGCGGCGTTCGCAGCGCTGCAGACCGCCGTCACCTCGGCATCAAGCGCGACGGCGAGTTGCAACGCGAAGGTGCCCACGCCGCCGGAGGCGCCGTTGATCAAGACGCGGTCGCCTGGCGAGACCTCTGCCTTGTGCACCAGGGCCTGGAACGCGGTGAGCGCTGCCAGCGGGACCGCCGCGGCCTCGGTATGGGTGAGGTTGTCGGGTTTGAAGCTCAATGTATCGGCACGCGTGACCACGTATTCGGCGTGACTGCCGCTGAGCGCAAAGCCGTTGCAGGCAGGTGAGGGGTTGGCGTCGACCATACAAAAGACCTCGTCACCCACCTCAAAGTCGGTGACCTCGGAGCCCACACGCGCCACGGTGCCGGAGGCGTCACTCCCCAGGATGAGTGGAAAGCTGCGCGGTGCAAGCCAGCGCAGCTCCCCGTTGCGGGTCTTTGTGTCGAGCGGGTTGAGGGAGGCCGCCGCGACTTTGATCACCACCTGGTTTGGGGCGCATTGAGGCATCGGTGCGTCGTGTACAAGCGTGAGCTTTGAAGCGTCGCCATAACCCTGAAGCGTGACTGCTTTCACGTGGTCGTCCTGAAGTCGAAGGAGCGTTCGAAGAGGGTGACGTGGTGATATTCGATTCGTCGCCGGGCGAAGAGCCCTGATTGATAAGCGCTGGTGTGAGGCAGTCAACCGAAAGGGCGAGTTGATGACCGCGAGGTGGGGCTGGACCGGGAGGTGGGAAGGTTGGTGCCCGATCCCCTGTGATGGGCGCGCCACGTTCTTATGCTCTCATCATCACAGGTGGTTCAACCGCAGGGCGGCAAGGCGCGGATGCGTCCGTGGACGCGCTCTGAGCGAAGGAGGAATTATGGACGTTTCTGGAAAGGTGGTGGTGGTGACCGGTGCAGCCAGCGGGATAGGTCGCGCGCTGGTCGAGGCGTTGCTTGCAAAGGGGGCGCGAGTGGCCGCCGTGGATCTCAAGGTGGAGGCGCTTGAGGCGCTTGTGGCCCGGGTTAACGCCGGCGAACGCCTCTCGACACATGAGCTGAATATCACCGATCGCGCTGCGGTGCGCGCGCTACCGGCGGAGGTGGTTGCGCACCACGGGGCGGTGGACGCGGTGATCAATAACGCCGGTATCATTCAGCCCTTTGAGCGGGTGCACGAGCTCAGCGATGAGGTGATTGAGCGGACGATGGACGTGAACTTCTTCGGCACGGTGTGGATGGTGCGCGCGTTTCTGCCCATATTGCTGCAACGGCCGGAGGCCTATCTTGTGAACGTGGCGAGCATGGGAGCGTTTTTGCCCGTGCCGGGTCAGGCGATCTACGGAGCGTCGAAGGCCGCGGTGAAGTTGATGACCGAGGGGCTCTATGCCGAGCTTATGGAGACGGCGGTCAAGGTCTCACTGGTGATGCCCGGGGCGGTGGCCACCGATATTGCGGCGAACTCGGGTGTGACGATGGGGGATGGCGAGGAGGGTGCTGAGGCCGGGGAGGGCTACCAGGCGTTGGCGGCCGATAAGGCCGCCGAGATCATTCTGGAGGGCATTGAGGATGAGCGCCTGCATATCCTGGTCGGGTCGGATGCGCGGCTGATGCAGCTTGCCAATCGCATCGCTCCGAAGGGCTCGATTCGGCTGATCCAGCGAAAAATGCGCGATTTGCTGGGGGATGCGTAGGCGGTTGCCGATACTTGCGCGGGCGTTGAATACGCAGGGTGACTGGCGCGTCAGTGGAGGCGCCGAGGCCCCGAGATTGGCTCCGGGCCTTGCGAGTTAAACACCTGGTTGATGGAGCATGTATGAAGCTGAAGACGCTGTTGATGATGATTTGTGTGGGGTTGGCGTGTGCTTGTGGCGAGGCCGAAGGCGATGATACGCCGATCGATGGGCCGGACAGCGGCAATGAGGACCAGAACGAGCAGAACGACCCGAGCGCCGGCACGTTCAGCCTGACGGTCCAGGAGACGAACATCGGCACGCCGCCGGCTGTGGAGCTTGAGGGGCAGACGAATGAAGCCAGCGCGGAGTTCGGGGCGAGTGTGTCGGAGGGGCGGCTTCGGGTGGTTGCGAGCGATGATCGCTTTAAGCTGACGATTGGTATCGACACCTCGGAGAACAACACGCTGCCGGGGGAGAAAGCGACCACCTCAGGGTTTGCGGTTGATACCTACGCGATTCTCGAGATCGATAACATCTACCACGGTATGCAGGGCGGAGGTTCGGTGAACTTTGACGCCTGCCCGCAGGAGGTGGGGGATCGTGTGACGCTCACTCTCAACGAGGTGCGGTTGGCCTCGGATACGAGTGACCACATCAAGAACACCTCGGGCATCGTGGAGGTGGAGGTCTATGAGAGTGATGGGTCGCTTTTTTGTGAGTGAGCGTCTCTCTTAAACGCATCATGCTTGATGTCGTTGGTATGAGGTTGCCAGAGAGGACCGGCCCTGTGGGTCGGTCCTTTTTTTGGAGGGTGGTGGTGCGCGCGGAGTTTTGTTCAGGTGCGCAGGTAGGATTCGAGCTGGTCGAGGGTGCCCGTCCACCCTTGAAGACTCGCCGGGTGCAGCGCGACAAATCCTTGCACCTCTCGCTCGGTAGCGTCGCGGGGCGTCCAGCGGATGGTGATGTCGGTGTCATCGCCATTGGGAGCAAACTCTACGCAGATATGGGTTTTTAAGGGCCAGTCCGGCTCGAAGGGATGGCGAAGCGGTCTCTGACCATGTTCATCGCAAAAGGTCTGTACCGCCGAGATGCGTCGCTCGATGACAAAGGCGTCGAAGTCCCAACGCCCCCATATCGGGTTACCTTCTGTTTTCAGCCCGTAGAAGAAGCTGCCGGAGGGGGAGGCGTCGAGCTCGACGTGGAGGGCGGGGTTTCCTTTGGGTCCCCACCAGCGGCTCAGGGCGTCGGGGGAGGTCCAGGCGGCCCAGACGCGTTGAAGCGGGGCATGCAGGGTGCGACGCATCTCAAAGACGACGTCTTCGCCTACACCTTCGTACGCGGCGCGAAGCGGGCGCAGGTTTAACTTCTTCTTGGCGAGCATCGCCTCGGTGACGCGTTTAACGCGTGACGAATCGGGGTCGCTCATCGCTTCGATCAGCGCCACCGGGGTGACTTGCCAGGAGACCCCGAACGGATCTTTGAGCCAGCCGCATTGCTGCGCCTGCGGATCACCGCCTCGGGTGAGGTGCTCCCAGTAGTGGTCGACTTCGGCCTGGGTCTGGCAGAGGATCTGCTGGGAGATGGCCTCGTTGAACGTGAACGCCGGGCCGCCGTTGAGGGCGACGAAGCGGTGGCCGTTGAGCTCAAAGGATACGGTCATGATCGCCCCCTCGGGTTGCCCGTGGATGTCGGTGCCGGCGTCGGTGTAGCGCTGGACGGGACCGATGACGCTCTCCTCGAAGATCGACGTGTAGAAACGAGCGGCCTCCTCGGCCTGATGATCAAACCAGAGGCAGGTGACGATGGGGGGCTGTTCCGACATGGTTCCTCCGTGGCGGGGAAAGGGCGGCGGGCATGTCGCCCCGGCGATCGAGGCGCTCTTCAACACGTGGTCGAGTGCGGCCCGGTGATTTCGACGCGGTATTGGCAAGAACATAAGAACGCGCAGCGCCTGGCACGTGCGGGAAGCTGGCGAAACAGGCCCAGTCGTGCAAAGGATGAGGAGCGCGACGCCGGGGAAGGGGAGGCGCCTGACGAGGGTTCGTAAGCGAGGACATCGCGTTGATGCGGTGATGACGTTGTTGTGAGGCATCCATGCAAGAGATCGAGATCGACGCGTTTCTGGCCAAAATGGCCGATGGGCTCGTCGCCTTTGACGTGCGCACCCCGGCGGAGTTTGAAAAGGGCCATATCCCGGGCGCGCTGAGCCTGCCGCTTTTTGAGGACGAGGAGCGCGTCGTGGTGGGGACGCTCTACAAGGAGGAGGGACGCCAGCGCGCGATCCTGGAGGGGCTGGGCTACGTGGGGCCGCGGATGCGCGAGCTTGTGGAGCGCGTTGAGACCGAGGTGGGCGCGGCATCGGGGCCGGTGTTGGTGCATTGCTGGCGCGGGGGGATGCGCAGTCAGAGCGTGGCTTGGCTGCTGGAGCTTTACGGCTTTGAGGTCTTTGTGTTGAAGGGGGGGTATAAGTCGTACCGGCGCTGGGCGATCGCGCAGATGGAGGATGTGCCGCCGCTGGTGGTGCTGGGCGGTCGCACCGGGGTGGGGAAGACCGAGATCCTGTGGGCGCTGCGAGACCTGGGCGAAGAGGTTGTGGACCTGGAGGGGCTGGCCAACCACCGGGGCTCGGCCTTCGGGGGGCTTCTGCTGGGAGAGCAGCCCACGCAGGAGCATTTTGAAAATGTGCTGGGAATGGCGCTGGCGACCACTCGCCGCTCCGGCAAAGCGGTGTGGGTGGAGGATGAGAGCCGGATGATCGGTTTTCGGCACCTGCCCAACGCACTGATCAAGGCGATCCACGCCTCACAATGTGTCGTGGTGGATGCTCCTCTCGAGGAGCGCCTGGATCGTCTGGTGGATGTCTACGGGGAGGCCGCAAACGCGCTCCTCGCGGATTCTTTTGAGCGAATTAAAAAAAGTCTGGGCGGGTTGCGAACATCGCAGGCCCGCGAGGCGCTCGCCGCGGGAGATGTTCGCGCGGCTGCCGCGCTGGCGCTTGAGTATTACGATAAAGCCTACGCAAAGGGCATCGCGCGTCGCGATGCCGACACTGTCATCTATATCGAGACGCAGGGGACGCCGCAGCACGTGGCGCGCCGGCTGATCGAGGTGCGAGAAGAACTGTCGCCCACCGGAGAAGTGCTATGAGCGAGCTGAACGAGACCCTTCGATTGACGCAGTACAGTCACGGTGCCGGATGCGGATGCAAGCTGTCTCCGGCGGTGCTGGATCGGATTCTGTCCAACCGGGTGACCACACCCGATGCGATGGCGAAGTTGCTGGTGGGCAACAGCTCGCGCGATGACGCCGGGGCGATGGACCTGGGCGATGGTCGTGTGCTGCTGAGCACGACGGACTTCTTTATGCCCATCGTCGATGATCCCTATGAGTTTGGGCGCATCGCATCCGCCAACGCCATCAGCGACATCTATGCGATGGGGGGCGACCCGGTGATGGCGATCGCCATTCTGGGCTGGCCCATCAACGTGCTGCCGGCCGAAGTGGCCGGGGAGGTGATGGAGGGGGCGCGTTCGATCTGCGCGGAGGCCGGTGTCGCGCTGGCCGGCGGGCATAGCATCGACAGCCCGGAGCCGATCTTCGGGTTGGCGGTCAACGGGCTGGTGGCGCTGAATCATCTCCAGCGAAACGATGCGGGTCAGGCCGGCGATACGCTCTTTCTGACCAAAGCGCTGGGCGTGGGCATCTTATCGACGGCCGAGAAAAAGGGCGTGCTTCGGGATGACGATCGGGGGCTTGCGGCGAGCTCGATGATGCGACTTAACGCGGTGGGAGCGACGCTGGCGAAGATCGAGGGGGTGCACGCGATGACCGACGTCACGGGCTTCGGGCTGCTGGGGCATCTCTCGGAGATGTGTGTGGGTGCCGGCGTGAACGCGCGGGTGAGGTTGGGGGCGGTCCGTCAGCTCACCGACCTTTCGTACTACCTGGATGCCGGCGCGGTTCCCGGTGGGACCGGGCGTAACTGGGAGAGCTACGGGCACCACGTGGTCGACCCGGGAGAGCGTGTGCGTCAGATTCTCTGCGATCCTCAGACCAGCGGTGGGTTGCTCGTGGCGGTGGCGCCCGAGGCGATCGATGCGGTGCAACGTGCGCTTACCGATGCCGGGCTTCACGAACATCTTGAGCCGATCGGCGAGCTGGTGGCGCGGGAGGGTGAGGGCGCGCATATCGAAGTTGAGGTGTGATGAGGCCGATGCCCTCGCTCAATGGCAGATGTATGGGGACAGGCACCGCATTTCAGCGCAGGGCTTTTCGCCACGCGGCCCGAAGTTTTTTGGTGAGCCCGGGGTCGTCCACCGAGGCGATGAGCGACTCCGCCAGCTCCTGGACGGGCGCGGACTCGGTGGCCTGCACGAGGGCCGCGAGGGCGATGATGATATCGTAGCGCACCATGGAGGCGTGCTTGAGGTCGGTGCAGTCCTCAAAACGCGTTTTCAGCGCCTGCATCACGCGCTCCCGCTGCGCATCACCGGCCAGCCCGACGCGCCAGATGCTCTGGAGCGTGTGGCGCGCGGTGACGGTGCGCTCGTCGTAGAGCAGGGCTTGCAGTCGTGGGAAGTCGCGGAGGATGCGCTCCTCGGGATCGCTGAGCGCCAGGCGTGCGAGAAGTTGCGCGGCGAAGGCGCGAACAGGGCCATCGCGATGATCGAGCTGCTCGACGAACTCGTCCCACACGTCGTAGGCCCATGGTACGGGGGCCTCGGTGATCGCAAAGAGCGTGACGAGCGCGTCGTAGGCTTCGGTGCGATCGTCGGAGGCGCGCGCGTCGAAGAGATGCTGGATCTTCTCGGGGAGTCGGGTCATGGCGACGTATCCGGGGATGAGTTCGGTGAAACGATCAGCTCAAGATGAGGATCAACGATGGTGGATGTGAAGCGTCTCGTCGCATGGTGTGCGGCGGTGGTGTGGGCCGGGTGCGCCGCGCCGCAGAGTGTTCTCGGCGATGGTAGTGGGCCGGAGGAGGGTGTGTCGAGCAAGGGGGCCGAGGTCTCCGGGGTGAGCTTCGAGGAGCTTGTGCCAGGGGTGTGGCTGCATCTGAGCCATCGACGCGTGGAGCCCTGGGGGAATGTGCCCTCCTACGGGCTTGTGGTGGAGCGTGAGGCGGGAGCGCTACTGATCGACAGCGCCTGGACGGACGCGCAGACCGCCGAGATTCTGGCGTGGAGCGAGGCGCGTTTGGCGCAGCCGGTCACCGAGGCGATCCTCACGCACGCGCACGACGATAAGATGGGAGGGGTGGGGATGCTGCGCGACCGCGGGGTGAAGACCTATGCGGCCGCAGACTCCAACGCGCTGGCGGCGGAGCGGGGGCTTGTGCCGGCCGAGCACCCACTCAGGTTCGACGCCGATGGAAACGTCGCGATCGGTCCGGCGATCGTCTTTGATCCGGGGCCGGGGCACACGGTGGATAACATCGTTGTGGGGTTGCCCGAGCACGACATCATCTTCGGAGGGTGTTTGATCCGCCCGGCGGGCGCGACCGACGCCGGCAACACAGCGGACGCCGATCTGGAGCATTGGGATCGGGCGGTGGACGCCGTCGCCAGCAGGTTTGAAGACCTGCAGATCGTCGTACCCAGCCACGGGCCACCTGCCGGGCGCGAGGTGCTGGCGCTGACGGTGCAGCTGGTTCGCGAGGCGCGCGGGGAGCAGCCGCGCTAAGAGAGCGGCACCTGATGGCGCGCTACAGGGGAAGTTTACCCTGCATGGGCGGAGTCGGGACCACCGACGCCCCGGGGTTGAGGGTGCCGCCGACGAGAATCTCGGCGTTGAGCCCGCCGCGGTGCACGAAGGCTTTAATCGCCCCCTTTTCGCCGGAGAGGCGCGCCATGCGTCGGCAGGGCTCACAGAGCTCAACACCACGCAGGCGAACCTCACCGACCCTGAACTCCTGGCCGACGAGCGCGTTGAGAGGGACACCCTCGACGACGAGCTGACGGCGGTGGCGACCGTCGCGAAGATCGATGTGATGGTCGCGGGCAACCTCTTCGAGGACCTCCCGCGCGATGAGGGTGACCTGGCGAGCGGGGTCGCGACCCAGGGCGGGGGAGAAGTAGCGGTCGCCGCGCAGTCCCGTGGCGGCGACGGCCTCGGCCTGAGCGACGGGACCTGGCAAGCCCCCTCGCTCGGCGCAGATCCAGATCTGGTGGAGAGTTCCCTTCCACGCTTCCGACATCGTGACCATCCATCCAGGGGCGCGTCGCGCGCCGTGGGGGCGTTATTCGGCGGGATCTTGAGAGGGGAGCTTGTCGGCGGTGCGAAGCTCAAAATCGCTGGCGTCGTGACGCTCGTGGAGCTGTTTCTCGGCCGGTCCCCAGGTGCGGTTGACCATCACGCCGCGTTGTACGGCAGGTCGCGCTTCGATGGCGTTCGCCCAGCGCAGCACGTTTTTGTAGGTGTGCACGCTGAGAAACTCCCCGGCGTCGTAGAGCTCTCCGAGCGCGAGTTTTCCGTACCAGGGCCAGTTGGCGATGTCGGCGATGCTGTAGTCGTCGCCGGCCAGGTAGGCCGACTCGGCCAGGCGTCGGTCGAGGACGTCGAGTTGGCGCTTGGCCTCCATCGTAAAGCGGTTGATGGGGTACTCCATCTTGGTCGGAGCGTAGGCGTAGAAGTGGCCAAAGCCTCCGCCCAGGTAGGGCGCCGAGCCCATCTGCCAGAAGAGCCAGGAGAGGCACTCGGTGCGCGCGGCGGCGTCGGTGGGGATGAAGGCGTCAAAGCGCTCCGCCAGGTAGAGCAGGATCGCGCCGGATTCAAAGACGCGGGTGGGCGGGGAGGTGGAGCGGTCCAGGAGGGCGGGGATTTTTGAGTTCGGGTTGACCTCAACGAAGCCTGAGGAGAACTGGTCGCCCTCCAGGATGTTGATCAAGAACGCGTCGTACTCCGCATCGGTGATGCCGCGATCCAGAAGCTCTTCAAAAAGAATGGTGACTTTCTGGCCGTTGGGCGTGCCCAGAGAGTAGAGCTGGAAAGGATGCTGGCCTACGGGCAGATCTTTGTCGTGGGTGGGGCCGGCGATGGGGCGGTTAATGCTGGCAAACGCGCCGCCGCTCTTTTGTTCCCAGGTCCAGACAGCGGGCGGGGTGTAGGGGGTATCTCCAGACATCCATGATCTCCAGGGTCAGGGGAAAAG
Organism: Lujinxingia vulgaris; assembly: GCF_007997005.1. GTDB lineage: Bacteria > Myxococcota_A > Bradymonadia > Bradymonadales > Bradymonadaceae > Lujinxingia. Next base: position 46,117 of record NZ_VOSL01000025.1, read on the forward strand.
AATCGAGGTGCCCGCGGGCACCTCATCGACGTTCATCACCCGAAGAAAAGGCACGCGCGGCGACGATCATTCCGGCGCTCGTTTAGAATTGATCGAAGTGCACATCGACGCCGACCATGGCCTCCCAGCCGCGGTGGGTGGCGGTGCGGCCGCCCCAGTAGAAGCGGTTATGACGCCAGCCCACCTGAAGCGAAGGGGTGACGTAGGTGAAGTTCCATCGCCAGCCGGCCTGGGCGCCATAATCGAAGTTGTCGAGGAAGCTCTCTTTCTCTTCGCCGTAGTTGGCCAGCGCGGAGGCACCGTCGACGCCTCCCCACAGCGTGATACCCAGGCCGAAGAGGTACCAGGGGTTGAAGGTGATCCCGGTGGCGATGGGGATGACGAAGTAGCCGTTCTTCTCGTCAATGCGCTCGGGGGCGGGGGAGGCCGGGGCGATCGGTGCGCTGAGGGTCATGCTTCCCAGCGAGAGGCGGAAGCTGAAGAGCCAGCCCAGCCCCGATCCCTCGATGATCGGGCCTCGCCCCCCGATGTGCAGGCCGCCCTCGGTCAGGGTGTGATCGGCGCCGGTGTGGGTGAAGAGGCCGTAGCCGCGGTTGTCGTAGGGGGGCTGGACCTGGGAGTAGTCGGTGAGGCCGGTGTCGACGCCGGAGCCCCAGCGGAAGAAGCCGCCGCATTCGATGCCGGCGTACTCACTGGCGTGACGCTCGCGCCAGGAGTATTCGCCTCGCATGCGTCCCTCTTCGGCCATCTCGCGTTCTTCGGCGATGCGGGAAGACGCGCGATCGCCGGCCTCCAGCATGCCGGCGCAGAAGGCGCCGCTGCGGTCGTAGAGGTTAATCTCGTTGAGGACGAGGTTGTACTCGTGGCGAGGCTCAGTGGGCTCAAAATCGGAGTATTCGATCGTGGATCCGCTGACCTCGGCGCGTTGGTACGAGAGGTGGGAACAGGCCGAAGAGACGACGGTAAACAGGATAACGAATAAGACGCGAAAGTGGCCTGGGAACATCGGCATACTCCATGTGCTTCATAGCATCGCGGCGAGCGCGCAGGTCGCGCGATGGGCGACGTGACGGATAGGTCGAATGTGCGTGCAACACGTCGTTACATGCTGTCGAAGCTCTTCTGTGCCGTCAATCGATGCGCGCGTCCATCAGTCTTGGCTGGCTAGTGCGGCGTGCTCGAGGAGCGACCGCAGAACGTCGCGGTCGAAGGGTTTGTCGAGGATCGGGTTGTCGACGCTTTCGACGAACGCTCGGGCCTGCGCAGTGAAGGCTCCGCCGGAGATGAAGATCATACGGGGCGCGAGATGGGGAAGGAGGCGTTGGATGTGCCCGTGGAGGGTGATGCCCGACATCTCGGGCATCATGAGGTCGGAGAAGATGAGATCGACGTCCAGCCCCTGCTGCAGGAGCGCGAGCGCCTCCTTGCCGGAGTGAGCGACGTGGACGTTGTGGTCACCGATGAGGCGCTGCAGGGCGCGGCCGACGCGAGGCTCATCGTCGATGACGAGGATGGAGAGGCGGCGACCGGGAGGCGGCGGCGTCTGGGGCACCGGGGGGCCGGGCGAAGCGAGGGGCGGGGGGGCGTCGACTGCGGGCAGCGTTAAGGTGAACGTGGAACCTTCGCCGGGGACGCTGTCGACCTTCAGCTCGCCGCCGTGGGTGGTGGCGATGCTGTGGCAGATGGAGAGCCCCAGCCCCGTGCCTCCTGCGTGGGGTCGGGTGGTGAAGAAGGGATCGAAGATGCGCGAGAGGTGCTCCGGGTCGATCCCCTCCCCGCTATCACTTACCGAAATCTGAGCGTCGCCGCAGGCCGTTGTACTCGCCGACAACGCAACGACGTGCGCAGCGGAGCTCGTCTCCGGGATGGACTGGGCGGCGTTGAGGAGAAGGTTGACCAGCACCTGTCCGATGCGCGCTTCGTTGGCCCGAACGCGGGGCAGCGGCCCGAGGGTGGTCGTCAGGCGCGCGCGATGTCGAACCTCGTTGGCGGTCATGTTGATCGCACGATCGATGACGGGGCCGAGGTCGATGATCTCAACGCGGTCATCTTCGGCGCGCGAGAAGGATTTCAGCCCGGCGACAATGGAGCGAATGCGATCGGCGCCCGCTCTCGCTTCGGTGAGCATATCGTGCAGATCGTCCAGGTCGGTGTGGGGCAGTGGGGCCGGAGAGGCGACGAGGAGGTCAGTCACCAGGTCAATGTTCGTGAGCACGTAGGTGAGCGGGTTGTTGATCTCATGAGCGACGCCTGCGGCCAGAGTACCGACGCTGGCCATACGCTCGGCGAAGACGAGCCGTCGTTGGAGATCGAGCTGGTCCTGCCGCGCTTTGTGTAGGCGCTCTTCATTGATCTTCTGTTCGGTGATGTCGCGCGCCACGGCATAGACGAGTCGACGCTCGGCGTGGGCGACCGATCGCCACTCCATCCAGCGGTAGCTGCCATCTTTGCAGATGTAGCGGTTGATCAGGTGCTGGAGCGATGTCCCGGTGTGGAGCTGCCGGCGAGCGCTGATGACTCCGTCGTGATCGTCGGGATGCACAAAGTCGAGGATGGGGCGTTGCAGGAGCTCGTCGACGGACCATCCCAGGGTTTTGACCCAGGAGGGGTTAACGCGTTTGAAGTACCCGTCGAAGCCAGCGACGCATACGCCGTCGATGATTCTCTCGAAGATGTCTTCGGCGACCGTGTAGGACGAAGGGTGGGAGGTGTCGGCGGCCGGATGGGCAGTGGCCATCAACCCCACCAACTCCCCACTGTCGGAAAAACGCGGCGAGACGGTGACGTGCAGGGAAAGCAATGAGCCCCCGGCGGCAGCGATGCGCGCCTGGATGCTGGCGAGTTCCGAGCCGCCGAGCACGCTGGCATGCGTCTGAAGGACCGCGTCGCGGTCGTCGACGTGGACGCTGGTCAGCCAGCCATCGCCGAGCAGCTCCGCGCGCGGGCGACGGGTGAGCTCGACCCACGCTTCGTTGACATGGGTGCAGTGCCCCGTGCGGTCCCCGATCCAGATGAGGGGAGAGCGCGAGATGTCGGTTGCCACAGCTGTCATACAACCTCGGGAAGCGGCGCTGAGAGAGAGCGACTCTTCAACGATACTACCATCGGATGCTTCCGAAGGCCTACCTTCGGAGACATCGAAACATACGCGCTCCGGTGACGTCTGCGCGATAGGAGATGTTCCATTGAGGCGGGCGTGAAGGAATTTCGAGTGCGATGGAAGTACCGGTTGGGGCGTCTGCAGGTCCATGGGAGATGACGAAAGCCGACGCAGGATGGGAGCATTGTTTGGAGGGCGTGTGGCCGATAAGGTGGCCAGCTTCGGGTGTCGTCGCGGGCGTCGGCGCCCTCAAATACCATGTGATGATGACGAGGAGAGCGCCATGACCCAGTCCCTGAAGTTGTATACGAACCCGATGTCACGCGGCCGCATCGCGCGCTGGATGCTCGAAGAGGTGGGGCAGGCCTACGAGGTCGAGGTGCTTGAATACGACACGACCATGAAGTCACCGGAGTATCTGAAGATCAACCCGTTGGGGAAGGTGCCGACGGTGGCGCACGGGGAGCATGTCGTGACTGAGTGTGCGGCGATCTGCGCGTATCTTGCCGACGCGTTCCCGGAGGCGGAACTTGGACCTCGGGCCGAGGAGCGCGCGGCGTACTACCGGTGGCTCTTTTTTGCGGCCGGACCGCTGGATGCGGCTGTGACGAACAGAACCGCCGGGTTCGTGGTGAAGCCGAAGCAGCGGAGGCAATTTGGGTATGGAAGTTACGAAGGCGCCGTCGACACCCTGGCGTATGCCGTGAGTCAGCACGACTACATCGCCGGGGATCGCTTCACCGCCGCCGATGTGTATGTGGGGATGCAGGTGGGGTGGGGGCTGGAGTTCGGCACGTTGGATGTCCGGCCGGAGTTTGAGGCGTACTGGGGACGTTTAAAGGAACGTGAGGCGCTTCAGCGCGCTAGCGCCCTGGATGACGCGCTGGTGAAGGGCGAGTGAAGGACTGCTACGTTTAGGGGCATACGCGCGTTTTGTAAGCGCGGGGGGGAATCCCGTGCTGCGATATCCCATGATATGAACATTGCTCCGACTGAAGCTGGCTGTCATGATGTTCAGTGCTTGTGTGGCGTTGCATGGTGCGCCGTCGCTCAAAGGGATGCTGATGTTGGAGAGGAGAGTGTCATGACCGAGTCTTTGAAGCTGTACACGAACCCGATGTCACGTGGACGTATCGCCCGTTGGATGCTTGAGGAGGTCGGTGAACCCTATGAGGCGATCGTGATGGGGTATGGCGAGTCGATGAAGTCGCCGGATTACCTGAAGATCAACCCGATGGGGAAGGTGCCATCCCTGGTGCATGAGGGGGCGGTGGTGACCGAGTGTGCTGCGATCTGCACCTACCTCGCCGAGGTGTTTCCGGAGGCTGATCTCGGCCCAACGGCCGCGGAACGCGCGGCGTACTATCGATGGCTGTATTTTGCGGCGGGGCCGGTGGAAGCAGCGATCACCAACAAGTCGGCCGGTTTCGAAGTTTCGCCCGAGCGTCGTGGCACGGTTGGGTATGGCAGCTATGAGGCTACGATTGAAACGCTGGCGTATGCGGTCCGCCAGCACGATTACATCGCTGGCGATCGCTTCACGGCCGCCGATGTCTACGTGGGCTCGCAAGTGGGATGGGGGCTACAATTTGGCACGATCGAGGCGCGTCCGGAGTTCAGCGCCTACTGGTCAAGGTTGAGCGAGCGGGAGGCTTATAAGCGCGCCAGCGCTTTGGATGACGCACTTGTGAAAGGGCAGTAAAGCCTGACGGAGCACCGATCGAGTGACCGAACGCCCGACCTCGTTGAGGTCGGGCGTTTTTACTCTGCGCGAAGCGCGTTGGCCTCGTTTATTCGGATGGTGGAATTTTGTTGAACGTGTTTAATGTTTTTGTTAAACGTGTTTAGCGAAGGCGACGTGTCGTCGTCGCCGGACTGAACCCCGTACGATACCGAGCGCCTGCGGAGCGACGATGACACCCTCGCGAGACGAAAAGAAGAAGATCACGCGCCAGACCATCCTGGAGGCTGCGCGCGCCTGCTTTGAGGCGGAGGGGTACGAGGCAACCAGCGTGCGCGATATCGCCTCGGCGGCCGAGGTAAGCGCCGGCAGTGTGATTCATCATTTTGGAAGCAAGCGCGAGCTGCTCTACGCCACCCTCTTTGAAGATCTCGAAACCACGATGCGCGAGGCGCTCTCGCTCTGCACTTCGCCGCCGCTTGGCGCCCAGCTCGACGCGATGACGCGCCACATCTTTTCGTATTACCTGCGCCGCCCCCGGCTCAGCCGGGTTTTGCTCAAAGAGTCGCTCTTTGCTGAGGAGCCCTGGGCGAGCCGTTTTCGGGAGCAGACCGCGCGATTGCACGGGGCGGTGGAGGCGCTGGCTGGCGACGCGATGCGACGCGGGGAGCTCTCCCCGGTGGTCGACGCCCGCATGCTCGCGATGGCGTATGTATCGTTTTACTACTTCGCGCTGCTGGCCTGGGCGCAGGGTGGCCATGAGGATCCGGCGCGTCTGGTGTCGGTGCAAATGGCTCAACATCTGCGGGGTTTGAGCTCCGCGCGAACAACCGGAGGTTGAAATGACGTCGATCTTTAAGAGCGAAGAGGCACGAGTCGATCTGGTCGGCTGGCATGAGCGTTTTCGGCAAAACATCGGCGCTCCGACCGAAGCGCGGCGGGTGGAGACCTCCTTTGGGGAGACTCACCTTCTGGTGGGGGGACCGGAGGAGGCGCCACCGCTGGTGCTCCTGCACGGCGCGCTGGCCAGCTCAGCCCACGCGCTGCGAGAGCTCGAAGGGCTGCTGGAGCACTACCGCGTCTATGCCATCGACATCCTCGGGCAATCGGCGATGAGCGCGGATGTGCGCCTTGCGGTGGGTGATGACACCTACGGCCGGTGGCTTGATGAGGTTTTTGCGTTGCTGGGGCTGGATGAGGCGCTGGTGGTGGGCGTGAGCTGGGGAGGCTTTGTGGCGATTCGGCTTGCGGCGCTGGCGCCCGAGCGCATCGCAAAGCTCGCGCTGCTGGTGCCGGCCGGCATGGTGAAGAGCCCGATCTCCAGCAGTTGGAAGATGGGGTGGCCGATGACGAAGTTCATGATGGCGCCGTCGGAGAAGCGGCTGCGAGGATTTCTGAGTCGGCTGCTGACGACGATGGACGACGAGTGGGTGGGGTATCTGGGGGCGGCGTTTACCGGGTTTCATCTGAACATGAAGGTGCCCGCGCTGGCGCAGGTCGAGGATCTGCAACGCTTCACGTCGCCGGTCCTTGTGCTGGGGGCCGATGAAGACTTGAGCTTTCCCGGGGAGGCGGTCGTGGCGCGCGCGTCCGAGCTTTTTCCGAATCTTCAGAAGGCCCGTGTGTTGGAGGGCTCAAAGCATTGCCCGCCGACCACCGAGGCGTTCCGCACCGCGCTGGTCAGCGAACTTCATGCGTTTTTTCAGGGGGCGTCGCGTTAGCGAGCCTGGCCGCGGAAAAAGCGCCAGATCACCTCGCTGGCCGCAAAGTCGGTGCTGTGCTGGCCGCCCTCGCAGCGGCGCAGGTTGATCGCCGGCGGGTAGCCGCCCGGCCAGGAGTGGCCGCCTCCCTCGATGAGGCAGCGCACCACCGGGCGCTCGCAGGAGCCCAGGGTCTGGCAGAGTCCGTCGCCCAGATCGAGAAGATCGGCGGAGGGGCCTTCGCAGAGGTTGGCGTCCCGCCACAGCTCGACGCCCTCCATGGTGGGGGGGAATGCGAAGTTGGAAAAGCCGCAGCCTTCCCCTCCTTCATAAGGAGCGTTGGGATCGTCGGTGCCGTGGATGTGCAGGAGGGCGACGGGGTGGGTTGGCTCGCAGGGCTCAAAGGCCTGGGGGGCAGCCACCGGGGCGATGGCGGCGATGCGATCGGAGGCCTCACAGGCCAGGCGGTAGCTCATGATCGCGCCGTTGGACATGCCCGTGCTGTAAACGCGGGCGGTGTCGACACAGAGCTCGGCCTCCAGCTCGTCGAGCAGGGCCATTAAGAAGCCGACGTCGTCGATGTTGGCTTCGGAGGCGTATCCACAGCAGTCGCCGCCGTTCCATGTGCGGGCTTTGAGCAGGCCGTCGGACGCCACGCCATCGGGGTAAATCACGATGAACCCTTCGCGCTCAGCGATGGGGTTAAATTCGGCGGAGCGCTCTTCGATTTGCTCGCCGCTCCCAAAGCCGCCATGCAGCACGAAGACCACGGGCATGGGTTCGCCAGGCGTATAGGTTGAGGGGATAAAGACGCGCGCGGTGCGCTCCAGGCGGTCGTGGAGGATGGCTCGCGCGTGGGAGATGCCACCGGCGTGTGGTGAGGCGTCGGAGGCGCAGCCCGTTGAGGCGACCTCCGGGGCGGCCTGTGGCGCGTCGACGTCGCTGAAGGCCGCATCGATGCGCTCCCGTGTTTCGGGCTGTGAGACCGGTGCGGGTTCCTCATCGGAGCGCAGGGCACGGCAGCCGCTGAGAAGCGTCACGACCAGGAGCACTACGAGCAAGGCGGCGGTGCGTGGGGAGGGGCTGGCGCTTCGGGACATCACGTTCCTCGTCTGCGATCGTGTGGCGAGCGGACGGACGCAGGGGCTGATACGTCGTCGCGTCGGGTCACTATCCGTGCGTACCCTTTCAGTGTGCCAATATCCCGGTGAAGGAGCCACCATGACCGATGTTAGCGTACGAGATGCCACCGTTGACGATGTCGCGCTGCTGCGCGCCTGGGACGATGAGCCGCATGTGATCGACGCCGATCCCAACGACGACTGGCAGTGGGAGAAGGAGCTGCAGCGCAGCCCGGATTGGCGCGAGATGTGGATTGCCGAGGTCGATGAGCGTCCCATCGGGTTCTTGCAGATCATCGATCCCGCCCGTGAAGACTCGCACTACTGGGGTGAGTGCGCGCCGGATCTGCGGGCGATTGATATCTGGATCGGTCCCGCCGACGCGCTGGGAAAGGGCTACGGCACACAGATGATGCGCCTCGCCATCGACCATTGCTTTGCGAACGCGGAGGTGCGCGCGATCCTCATCGATCCCCTGGCGCGAAATACGCGTGCGCGTCGATTTTATGAGCGCCTGGGCTTCGAGTTTGTCGAGGAGCGCACCTTTGGCGAAGACCATTGCGCGGTGTACCGGCTGGATCGCGAGCGCTGGGAGGGGCGTTGATCTCGATGTTCGGGGGGAGTGAGGACGTCAATGCGACTTTATTGCAATTGACTTGCGGTTGGTGTCGTGGTTAATGCAATTTAGTTGCGTTAGTGGCGCTTTGATGCGCCGGATTTGTCCTCATAAGGGAGCACGACCATGACTCAGTTGAACTCGAAACCATCGAACGATCGACGCCTGCCCGTGACCGTCCTCTCCGGCTTTCTCGGGGCCGGAAAGACCACGCTGCTCAATCACGTGTTGAACAATCGCGAGGGGCTTCGTGTGGCGGTGATCGTCAACGATATGAGCGAGGTGAACGTGGACGCGGAGCTGATCGAGCGCGGCGGTGCAGCGCTCTCCCGCACCGAAGAGACGATGGTGGAGCTCTCCAACGGGTGCATCTGCTGCACGCTTCGCGACGATCTTTTGAGTGAGGTGCGACGGCTGGCCGAGGAGCAGCGCTTCGACTACCTGCTCATCGAATCGACCGGGATCTCGGAGCCGGTGCCGGTGGCCCAGACCTTCGTCTTTGAGGGGGAGGATGGCGAGTCGCTCTCCGACATCGCGCGCCTCGATACGATGGTGACCGTGGTGGACGCGGCGAGCTTCTTGCGAGACTTTCGCGCGTCCGAGAGGTTGGAGGAGCGCGGCGCGTCGTTGGGAGAGGGGGACGAGCGCACCGTCACGGACCTGCTGATCGAACAGGTCGAGTTTGCCGATGTGATCGTGCTCAACAAGACCGACCTCCTCGATGAGGAGGCGCTGGGGGAGGTGGAGGCGGTGATTGCCTCGCTCAATCCGGGGGCGCGACGCCTTAAGGCGACGCGCGGGCGAGTGTCGCCGGGGGCGATCCTGAACACGGAGCTCTTTGACTTTGAGGACGCCATGAACTCCGCGGCCTGGATCCGTGAGCTGGCTGGCGAGCACACCCCGGAGACCGAGGAGTACGGGATCGGGAGCTTTGTCTACCGCGCTCGAAAGCCCTTTGACGCCGAGAAGATCTGGGCGTTCTTTCACGATGCGTCGCAGTGGAAGGGCGTGCTGCGTTCCAAAGGCTTTTTCTGGGTCGCCTCGGATCATCGCGCAGTCTATGAGTGGGCTCAGGCCGGGGGCGTCAGTGAGGTCAAGCCTATCGGGATGTGGTGGGGGGCGATTCCGCAGGAACACTGGGACTTTGAGCCCGCCGATCGCCCGGACGCGCACCCGGAGTGGGACGAGCGTTATGGTGATCGCGCCCAGCAGATCGTGGTGATCGGACAGCATCTCGATCGCGAGGCGTTTTGCGCGCAGCTTGATCAGTGCTTGCTCGACGATGAGCATCTCACGCAAAGCAGCGTGGTGTGGTCGTCTTTTCCTAACCCGCTGCCGGCGCTCGTGATGGGGGAAGCATCGTAAGGCCCACAGCGCCAGAGCGTCAGGCCAGCGCTTGACTTCCGGATGCCTCGCGCCGAATCTGTCGCGCGTTGCACCTGGTGAGTTCACGCATGCGTGAACACAATGACCTGAACCTTTCGGACCTCACTCATGACCACCACCTCATGGGCCTCCAGGCCGCTGGCCGGCTGGGGCCGTTACCCGATCGTCGAGGCGCTTTGCGCGCGCCCGGAGTCGCAGTTGCAGACGTTAAACGCGTTCAACGACCGCCAGGGCGACGCGATGCTCGCGCATGGTTTTGGGCGAAGTTACGGCGACGCCGCGCTGCTCAGCGAGGGGCGCGTGGTGCTGACGCGGCGACTTAAAAAGATGCTGGCCTTCGATGAGGTCAGCGGCGTGCTGCAGGTGGAAGCGGGGGTGACCATCGGCGAGCTCATCGAGGTGTTTTTGCCCCGGGGATGGTTTGTTCCGGTGGTGCCGGGGACGCAGTTTGTGAGCGTCGGCGGGGCGATTGGCTGCAACATCCACGGCAAGAACCACGGCCACGCCGGCTGCTTTGGCGACCATGTGCGCGCGATGGAGGTGCTGCTGGCCAGCGGGGAGGTGGTGCGCTGCAGCCGCAAGCAGCACGACGACCTCTTCTGGGCCACGATCGGCGGGATGGGGCTGACCGGCATCATCCTCAACGCCGAGATTCAACTGCAGGCCGTGCAGAGCGGGGCGATCGACATGGAGTCGATCCGCTTTAACAACCTCGATGAGTTTTTTCAGATCAGCGAGGAGAGCACCGGCTACTTTCACACGGTCTCCTGGATCGACTGTGTGAAGGGGGGCGCGCAGATGGGGCGCGGGATCTTCATGCGGGGGAGGCACGCGTCAGCGCAGCAGGCCGCGACGCTCTCGGAGGGGCCGCTGGAGCGCGTCGTGGAGCTCGTCCAGCGCGCGCTGGACGGCCGCGTCTTTGAGTCGAACATGCTCCTGAACCGGGCGACCATCCGGCTCTTTAATGAGGCGTACTACCACAAGCATCCGGCTGGCGAGCATCATTCGGTGGTGGGTTATCAGCCCTTCTTCTTCCCGCTGGATGCGGTGGAGAACTGGAACTACGTCTACGGCAAGCGCGGGTTCTTGCAGTACCAGATGGTCGTTCCGGAGCGCGAAGCGGTGCGCGACATTCTCAAAGTGATCTCCGAGAGCAAGATGGCGTCGTTTCTGGCGGTCATCAAAGAGTTCGGGGATCAGGACCACGGGGGGCTCTCGTTTCCGTGTGCCGGGACCACTCTGGCCCTGGATTTTCCGAACTTCGGGGAGCCGCTGCTGAAGATGATGGACCGCCTCGATGCGCTGGTGGCGGAGGTCGGCGGGCGGATCTACCTGGGGAAAGACGCGCGGCTGAGCGCTGAGATGTTTCGGCGGATGTATCCGCAGTGGGAGGCCTGGCGAGAGGTGCGGGATCGCTGGGATCCGCAGGGCGTGTTTCAATCCGATTTGAGCCGTCGCCTGGGTCTGACACCCGCTTAAACGACGCATCCCCCATGCCTCTGGAGTTGTTATGACTGTTCTGATCCTCGGGGCGACCTCGCCCATCGCTCAGGCTGTGGCCGATGTGTACGCCGCGGCCGGATGTTCGGTGGCCCTGGCCGCCCGTGATGTGGAGGAAGCGCGCCGCGCCGCCAGCGATCTGACGATCCGCTACGGTGTGGAGGCGCAGGGTTTTGCCTTCGATGCCTGTGACGCGTTTGAGCATCACAGCGCGCTTGTGAGCGAGGTGGAGGAGGCGTTGGGGCCGGTCGATGTCGCGCTTGTGGCCTTTGGGTTTATGGGCGACCAGCAGGCCTCCGAAGAGGATTTTGAGAAGGCGCGCCGGGTCATTGAGGTGAATTACACCGGCGCGGTCAGCGTGTGTGAGGCGGTGGCGCGGGCCATGGAGAGCCGGGGCGCAGGGAGCATCATCGGGCTCTCATCGGTTGCCGGGGAGCGGGGGCGCGCGTCGAATTACTTTTACGGGAGCGCCAAGGGGGCGTTGACGCTTTATCTGCAGGGGCTGCGTAATCGCCTGGCGTCGAAGAACGTGCACGTGATGACGGTGAAGCTCGGCTTTATCGATACGCCGATGACCTTTGAGCTCGAGACGGGCATCCCTGTGGCGAGCCCGCAGAAGGCCGCCAAGGCGATCTTTAACGCGCAGGGGCGTGGGGTCGAGACGTTTTATTACCCGCGCTTCTGGGGCGGGATCATGGGGGTGATCAAGTCGATCCCGGAAAAGATGTTTAAGCGTCTTTCGCTCTGACTTCGCCCGTAAGCAATCAAGGTTCATCGACCTCGGGAGGCAACATGAGCAACGCCACTTCGACCGAACATATTGTGTTGCTGCGCGGCATCAACGTCGGCGGCGTGCGTCTGAAGATGGCGGAGCTGCGCGAGGCGCTGGAGCGGGCCGGCTTTGAGCAGGTGCGCACCGTGTTGGCCAGCGGCAATGTGGTGTTGGAGAGCGCCGAGAGCGATCCGGAGCAGGTCAAAGCACAGGCTGAAGCGACGCTACGAGAGGCGTTTGGCTATGAGGCCTGGGTGGTCGTGACGTCCGCGGATGAGCTCAGCGAGGTGGTGCGAGGGTACCCCTTCGATGAAGATGATGAGGGCATGCAGCCCTACGTGATGTTCGCCTCGGAGTCCGCGTCACTCGATGCGCTCGAAGCGCTCGGCCCGAAGCTGGACGCGGAGGTGGAGCGCATCAAGAGGGCGCCGGCGGTGCTTTACTGGGAGGTCACGCGCGGCCAGTCGACCAAGAGTCGTCTGGGCAAAGAGGCCGCCCGGGTGCGCTATAAGTCGACGACGACCACGCGTAACATGCGCACGCTGCGCAAGATCCTGGCGCTGACGCGCTGAGGCACGCTTACCAGCTGGAGCCTGCGCCGCCTCCCCCGGAGCTTCCGCCGCCAAAACTTCCCCCACCGCCGCGCCGACGGCTGCTACTTTTGGAACGTCGGCTGCTGCTTCCGCCACCGCCGCTGTAACTTCCGCCTCCGCCACCGAAGCTGCTCGAATCATCATCGTCGTCGCTGGATGAGCGGCTCGGTGAGGGTTTGGGTCTGGTGCGGCGAGGAATCGTGGTGGTGTAGGTGTGGGTATAAGGGCAATGCGCGCAGTCTACCGTGACGCGTTTTCGTCCGGTCGAATCGTAGGTGGGGTGACTGAGAATCTCATCGCGAGACGCGAGGGTGCGGTTTTTGCACTCGGGGCAATTGGCGTACCCGCTAAACCAGCCTGAGTTGGCGTGAATGCGCTGCACCCCGCAGTTTTCGCACTCGTAGACATCATAGTTCATAGAGCCGATCTTTTCTTCGGTCTCCTGACCCTCGTGCAGGTAGCCATCTTCTTCGTACTCTTCGAGGATGCGCATGGTGCTTTTGCACTTGGGGCAGGTTTGAAGCCACCTGGCGCGTGCAACGAAGCCAGCAATGCCGCCGGCTCCCAGAAGCCAGACCCACCAGGGCGTCCCCTGTGAGGACCGAGTTGGAGCAGGTTTGGTCGGTGGTTCGGGGGCGGGATCACGGGAGCCAGGTGTGGTGTGGCTCCCGAAGTTCGCTTCGCTTCTAAGTCGCCGGTCGAGGGCGAAGACGCCGGCAGTGAGACCGGCCGCGAAGTTGCCTTCACGAAAGCGGGGCACCATGTCGCGCTCCTGCATGACTTTAAGCCAGCCGTCGGTGAGCACGCCTTCGAGGCCGTAGCCGGTTTCCATTTCGAGACGACGCTCCTCGCTCACCAGCACGATGAGCAGGCCGTTATTCTCCTCAGCTTTGCCGACGCCCCAGTGGTTGAAAAGCTCGGTGGTGAAGTCTTTGGGCGTTGGCGAGTCGACAGACTCAACGGTGACCACCGCGATCTCAATGCCGGTATCGGCCTCAAGTTGGGTAAGCGCCCGGTTGATCGACTCGCGGTGAAAGGCGTCCAGGAGGTTCGCTTCATCGGCGACCCATTCCCTCCGTTCTTGAGGGTTGGGCACCTCTTCGGGGCTCATGGCGCTGGCCAGAGCCGGAAACATCAGCGTGATGACGAGGGGCAAGAGTCGCAGCGCGAGCATGGACATCCAAAACCTGAAGGGGAAAGTGCGCAGCGCTTATCATGTGGAGGTACGCGCTGCGTTTGAGAGGTTTGGGGCATATCACCAGCTCGAGCCGGCACCACCGCCGCCGGAGCTGCCGCCCCCGAAACTTCCTCCGCCACCACCGCCGGAGAAACCTCCGCCACCTCCGCCGGAGATACCCCCGCCGGAAGAGCTTGATGAAGCGTGGGTGAGTCGCGGTAACGTGACCCTCGTGCGACTGAGATGGTCGCAATGGGCGCATCTTACTATGACTTCTTTGATGCCCGTCGATGTGTAGGTGGGTTTTTGGATCACGTCGTGGTGCGACTTGAGTGTGCGATGTGAGCAGTCCGGGCACGCTGCGAAGCCGCTAAACCAGTGCGAGATACCCTGGATTCGAAGATCGCCGCAGGACTGACACTCGTAGACGTCATAGCTGATCGAACCGATGGACTCCTCGGTCTGCTTGCCACCTTCGAGGTGATCGTCCTCTTCGTGTTCTTCGAGAAGTCGCATGGTGCCTTTGCATTTCGGGCAGGTACGCATCCACTTGTAGCGCGCGGCTGCGGTGCAGCCGACGACGCCGAAGACTCCCAAGAGCCAACCCCACAATGGTATTTTTGGCAAGGAGGGGGATCGGGTCGAGGAAGCGCTGAGGTTGTCGTCACCCTCGCTGTCGATGAACTCGAGAGGATCTTCTCGAAGTCTTCGATCGACGGCGAAGATGCCGTCTTTCAGACCGCCGGCGAAGTCGCCCTCTCGGAAGCGGGGCACCATCTCGCGCTCTTGCATCGTCTTGAGCCAGCCGTCGGTGAGAACGCCTTCGAGGCCGTAGCCGGTCTCCATCTCCAGACGCCGTTCTCCGGTGACAAGCACGATCAAGAGTCCGTTGTCCAAGTCCGCTTTGCCGATGCCCCAGAGGTTAAAGAGTTCGGTGGTGAAGTCTTTGGGCGTTGGTGAGTCGACGGAGCGCACGGTGACTACAGTGATCTCAATGCCAGTGTGGGCCTCGAGATGAGTAAGCGCCCGGTTGATTGACTTGTGGTGAGAGGAGTCCAGAAGACCGGCTTCATCGGCGATCCACTCGCCGCGTTCTCGGGGGTTGGGCACCTCTTCGGGGCTCATGGCGCTGGCCATGGCCGGAAGCATCAGTGTGATGAGCAGGGGCAGTAGTCGCAGCGAGACCATGAAAGGACCAAAACGAGAGGAGGAGTGAATAGCGGCTATGGCGCTGCGTGAGGCGCTGCGCCTAAGTGATCGAGTTACGTTACCAGCTGGAGCCTGCGCCACCGCCCCCGGAGCTTCCGCCGCCAAAACTTCCCCCGCCACCGCCACCGCTGGAGAAGCCCCCGCCCGACGACGATGAGGTGGAGCGGGTGCGTTTGGGGATCGTCACCGTGAAGGTGCGGGTGTGCGGGCAATGAGCGCAGGTGACGGTGACGCGTTTGCTGCCTGTGGAGGTGTAGGTCGGCTGGCGTGTGACGTTGGACTCCGAGGCCAGGGTTCGGTTTTTACACTCCGGGCAGTTTGCGTAGCCGCTGAACCAGCGCGTGTTGGCGTGCACGCGTTGCACGCCGCACGAGGCACACTCAAAGACCTCGTAATTGATCGATGCGACCGCCTCTTCGGTGATCTGTCCGGGGTTGAGGTAGGCGTCATCTTCGTCTTCTTCGAGGACGCGCATGGTGTCTTTGCATTGGGGGCAGGTCTTTAGCCATTTGCGGCGCGCGACTGCGGCGGCGACACCGCCGGCGCCCAGAAGCCAGCCCCAGGGGGGAAGGGTGGGGGCCCCCGAAGAGCGACGGGATGAGGAGGTGGGCTCGGAGGGCGGAGAGGATGAAGGTGCGAGAGGCCTGGCCGGGGCGCGCAACTGCTGGTCGACGGCGAAGATGCCCGCGGAGAGGCCCTGGTCGAAGTCACCCTGGCGAAAATGAGGCACCATCTCGCGCTCCTGCATCACCTTAAGCCAGCCGTCGGTCAGGGTGGCTTCCAGGCCGTATCCGGTCTCCATCTCCAGGCGACGCTCACCGGTCACGAGCACAATCAGGAGCCCGTTGTCCGCGTCGGCTTGGCCCACGCCCCAGAGGTTAAAGAGCTCGGTGGTGAAGTCTTTGGGCGTCGGCGAACTGACGGAGGGCACGGTGACGACAGCGACCTCCGCGCCGGTTTGCGCCTCGAGCTCCGTCAGCACGCTGTTGATCTGGGAGATCTTGGCGTCATCCAGAAGACCCGCTTCGTCGGAGATCCAGCCGCCGCTGTGGCGGGGGTTGGGCACCTCCTCGGGGCTCATCGCGCTGGCGAGTGTCGGAAGGACAAGTGTGACGAACACAACAGCAAGTCGAAGCGCGAGCATGGGCAGGCCGGGGGGTGAGAGCAGCGGGTCCGTGAAGGGGCAATTGAGGATGCGACCGCACCTAATTCGGCGGGGCGGTGTCGTGATCGAGCGGCACCATGCTCGGCAGGCTCCCGCCGGTGAGCATGGAGGCCGGTGGTAGTCGCACCGCGCGGTTGTAGCGAGCCGCCGCCTCATTGAAGCGCTGGGTGGCCACGCGCACGCGATTCTCCGCGCCGATGAGCTCGGCCTGCTTGTCGAGGGAGTCGGGCAGATCACGGTAATGCGCCTCAACGGAGGCCTGCCGCGCCTTCTGGTTGGCGACCTCGGCCTGGTGCTGCTCGACCTCCGCGTAGAGGTCGTTCAGACGCGAGGTGGTGGAGCTGTAGCTCACCGCCCCGGCCACCAGGATCAGCACCAGAATGCCACCGATGATCGCGAGCATGCGTTGCCTTCGGTTTTTCTGGCGGATGGCGGCGATGGTCTCGGCGCGCCGCTCTTCCTGTAACTTCTGATGGGCGCGATCGATGAAGTCGGCCGGGATGCCGACCTCGGCGCCGACCTCGCGCATCTCCTCGAGCGTAAGCTCGTTTCGGGCCTTCTCGCGCAGACGCTCGGCGGTGGCGATGATGTCGTCGACGTCGTCGTAATCGACGGTGGGATCGGGCGGGGAGCTCATCGAGGTCGGTCCTTATCGGGGCATCGTGCGGGCGCCCGCGCGGCGCAGACGAAGCGCGGGCGCCGCAGATCAGGGCAAAAGCAGATCAGTCGTCCTTTAAGGGAAGCACAAAGGCCTTGATGCCCGCAACTTTAGGTTCGGATTCGCCGCGCAACGCGTAGAGGTCGCAGAAGGCGAAATGATACTCTTTCCCCGCGGCGTTGCGGGTGCGCATCGTTCCGTGGACGGCGCCTTTGCCCTCGCTGAAAATGATGTCATCGACGTGCATCTCCAGAGTCGTCATGCCCTCCATCTGCTTCATGGCGCGGGTGAAGGCGGCCTTCCCCTCAATAATGGGCTCGCCCACCATCTCCCAGCGCACGTCGTCGGTGACGTTGTCGAGGATGAAGTTCAGGTCCGGGGCGATAAAGGCGTTGTTGTAAGCGCGAAGAAAGTCGAGGTGCGTCTGGCTCATGGTGTCCTCCTTTGGGTTGTGATCCGGCGATGTGCGATGCGCTTTACGCGTCCAGAGGACGGTAAAGGTCGGTGCGCCACTTCGCGGGTGAAGGCTCGTTATGCGGACCGACCGTATAGCTCTCCCAGAAGGTCTGCGCTGTGCTCAGCGCCTGATCGGATATCCAGGATTCAAACGCGGCCCACGACGCACTGAGACCGTCGTAGGGGCCTACGTGCGTGGCGTGGGCAACGCGCGGGCAGGCCGGGAGCTCGCCGGCTTTCACTCGGCCTGTAGGCGAAACAGGCCTGGCGACAGGAAGGCCGACCTCGAAATCGAAATGCGTGGTGGGCACGGAGAAGTGATGCGCAAAGGCCGGTCCAACAGGCTCAAGCCCCTGAGCCTGGAGGGTGGCGACGATCTCGTCGATCGCCGGTCCGAAGACCTGCTGCATCTCTTCGCAGGGGACCTTCAGGTGGATCACGGCGGCATGAAGGTTGTCTGTGGCGATAACTTCGGGAGCATGGAGCATGGTGACCTCGGGGGGCTTAAGGTTGACTGTGGGATGCGCCCCCTTGGCGCATCTACTCCCTGGTCGAAGGGCATGCTTTAAGATCGACACATCGTCTGCGTGCGCCTGACTGAATCGAGCTGCAGGGGGCTCAGAGCGGCACTTATTCTGCCCGGGCCAGGGCCGCTTCGAGCGCATCGACGCTTTTATGCCATGCCTGCGCGTCGTCGCTCTCTTCCCAGAGTTCGGCGAGCTCCGAGTCGACGCGGACGCGCGCGACGGCGGCGCGGGCGACCGGGGCATGTTTGGCATAGAGCTCCTGAACCACCTCCTCGTCCTGGTCGTCGATCCATTCGGTGAGATCTTCGGGGAGGTGCCCATCGTCATAGCCTCCGAGCGCTGCCACGAGCGCAGCGGCGGCCAGCGCGATGCTTCCGAGGTCGGCGTCGAGGTACTCGCCAGGCTCGGCGCCGGCGACTTCGCCCAACGCCTCAATCAGGGGCTCGTCGTCTTCGGCATCGAGCATCTCGTTGAGCCAGTCCATTGCGTCGTCATTTGAGAAAGGTTCGTGGCCCCAGGCGCCCATGGTGTCCTCGGTAGGAAGATAGAGATGGCTTCGACGGAGTGTTTTGCGTGGTGAATCGCTTCTACACGCTGAGCGGCCCTCGGGGCAACGTCGCCGGGCGCTGGGCTGGCGAAGCCGGTCGCTGCGAGGTACCTTCCGCCCGACCAAAAGATTTGGGCGCCCTATGTTCAGGGGGCGTCGTCACATGAGTTCAAGAGCGAGGAGTGCGCGATGAGCAACGTTCCCCAGGGTGCGTCGACCCACGAATGGGTCAAAGACTATTATGGCAAGTTGCTGGCGAGTTCGGACGACTTGCAGACCAACGCCTGCTGCGCGGCGGGAGCACCGGCCGGCTGGATCGCCTCGCGCTTGCAGCATGTGCACCCCGAGGTCAGTGAGCGCTTCTACGGTTGCGGCTTTCCGATCCCGCAGGCCGTCGAGGGTGCCACGGTGCTGGATCTGGGCTGCGGCACCGGTCGCGACGCCTTTGTGATCGCGCAGCTCGTTGGCGAGCAGGGGCGTGTCATCGGCCTGGATATGACCGAGGAGCAGCTTGCCACGGCGAAAAAGACCGAGGACTGGCACGCCGAGCGTTTTGGTTATGCGCAGCCCAATACCTCCTTTGTGCAGGGCTACATCGAAGATCTGAAAGGTGCGGACATCGAGGATGGGTCGGTCGATGTGATCGTGTCGAACTGCGTGGTCAACTTAAGTCCCCGCAAAGATCTGGTGCTCACTGAGGCCTATCGGGCGCTCAAACCCGGCGGGGAGCTCTACTTCAGCGATGTGTTTGTGGACCGCCGTCTTCCGGAAGCCATCGCCAACGATCCGCTTTTGCATGCCGAATGTCTGGGTGGGGCGCTCTACCAGTTCGACTTTGAGACGTTGGCCAAAACCACCGGGTTTTCGGATCCCCGCGTCGTCTCCACCTCGCCAATCACCATTAATAACCCGGAGATCATCGCGAAGGTGGGCCTGGCGAGCTTTGTCTCAGTGACCTACCGCCTCTTTAAGCTCGATGGTCTCGATGCGCAGTGTGAGGACTACGGGCAGTCAGCGACCTACCTCGGTGGGGTGGAGGGGGCGGAGCGACTCTTCTGGCTCGACGATCACCATGCCTTTGAGGCGGGTCGGCCCGAGCGCGTGTGCGGCAACACCGCGGCGATGCTTGCGTCGACGCGCTTTGCGGACTTCTTTGAGGTGCGGGGCTGCCGTCAGACCCATTATGGGGCTTTCGCCTGCGGGCCGACGATGGCAGCGGCGCAGTACGCGGGGCGCGAAATAAAAAGCCCCGCTGCGGCTGCGACGATCAATGCCCCTAAGACGAGCTGTTGCTGAGCGACGCTCGGTGACCCGATCCAGGATGAGGAAGGTATGAGTCAGAGTTATAGCGAGGCCATCGCGCTGACGCGCGATGACGAGGGCATCTTTCACGGTCAGATCGATCGCAGCTGGTATCAGGGCCGAGGCGCCTTTGGTGGGGTGAGTGGCGCGGCGATGGTGCGAGCGATGGAGCGGCAGCTTGAAGCGCCGGAGTTTGCGCTGCGCGCGCTGGCGGTGAACTTCTGCGCGCCGGTGACCGACGCGCCTTTTGAGGTTCACGTCGATGTGGTGCGGCGAGGGTCGTCGGTGATCTGCGCGGAGTCGCGGATTGTGCAGGAGGGCCAGGCGCGGATGGTGGCGATTGGAACCTTTGCCCGAGAGCGGAGCTCGGGCTCAGATTTTGAGCAGCGCGCGATGCCCGAGGTGCCCCCGGCGGCCGAGGTGCCTACCGCGCCGGAGAGCCCGCTCTTTCCGAAGTTCGCAACATACTACGAGTACAAGTTCTGCCACGGGGCGATCCCGTATACCGGCCATGATGAGGCGGAGCTCGGCGGGTGGTGTCGTCTCAAAGAGGCGCCCGGGCCGCTGGATGCCGCGCAGTTGATCGGTTTGCTGGATATGTGGCCTCCGGCGGTGATCACGCGCATGACCAGCCCGGCGCCGGCGGCGACGGTGTCGTGGCAGGTGGTCATCAACGAGCGCCTGCCGCTCGACGGTGCTGCGGCGGATGATTTTTACCTGGTCACGGCGCGTTCGGAGCGCGCGGTGGGCGGGTTCTCGGAGGAGCGCGCGGCAGTCTACAGCGCCGACGGGCGTTGTCTGGGCCAGGCGTTGCAGCTCGTGGCGATCTTCGGTGGTTGAATGAGGTCGGCGATTCGTTTCAGACGCGGGGGGAGCGCTCGGTGCGGCGCCATGTTGCGTGGGGTGCTGGTGGCCCTGGCGTTGCTCAGCGGTTGTGAGCGGGGGGCCGGTGCACCCCAGACCGCGCCGTTGCAGATCTTCGTGGCGTCTTCACTGACCGAGGTCTTTGAGACCTTTGAGGCGATGTACGAGGCTGAACATCCCGACGTGGACGTGGTGATCAGCGCTGCGGGTAGTCAGGCGCTGCGCCTTCAGATCGAAGAGGGGGCGCCGGCCGATGTCTTTGTGAGCGCGAGTATGGCGCATCTTCAGGCGCTGGTGGAGGCGGGGCTGCTTGGCGAGGAGCGCACTTTTGCCAGTAACACCCTGGTGGCGATCGTCGAGCGCGAAAACCCTCTTAAGATCGCGCGCTTCGAGGAACTCGTTCGGGCCCAACGGCTTGTGGTCGGGGCGCCGGAGGTTCCCGTGGGAGCTTACACCGAGGCGATGTTTGAGCGCGTGGGCACTGCAAACCCTGAGCTGGCCGCCGAACTTCGCCGGCGCGTCGTCTCTCGCGAGCGCAACGTGCGGCAGGTACGCGCGAAGGTCGAGCTTGGCGAGGCCGATGCGGCCTTTGTGTATCGAAGTGATGCCGTGAACGTTGACGGGGTCGCGAGGGTGGACATCCCCGAAGCGTTTCAGGTTCGAGCGAGCTACGGGCTGGGTGTGTCGCGCGGGCTCGCGGGGCATCGGCGAGAGGCGGTCGAGGATTTCGTGGCGCTGACGATGTCGGCGCGGGGGGACGAGGTGCTGCGCGAGCATGGCTTCGAGCGAGAGGGGCTGTGAGGACGTCGCCGGGTTGGATGAAGGTGGGGGTGGGGCGCGTCGCTGCGCTGGGTTTGTTGGGAGCGCTCTTGCTTCCCCTGGTCGGGCTGGCGCTGGCCATCTCACCAGCCGAGTTGTGGGCGGGCGTTCAGGATGCGCGTTTTGGGCCGGCGCTATTGCTGAGCCTGCGCACCTCCCTGCTGAGCCTCGGGGTGGTGGTGGCCGGGGGGCTGCCGCTGGCATGGTGGCTGGCGCGCTCGCGCTCGCGTATCGCGAGGCTGGTGGAGGTGCTGGTGGATCTTCCCCTGGTGCTGCCGCCGGCGGTTGTGGGGGTGGGGTTGTTGATGGCCTACGGCCGCCGAGGACTTCTGGGCGGTGTGCTGGAGAGCGTCGGGGTGAGTCTTCCTTTTACCAGCGCGGCGGTGGTGGTGGCGCAGGTGGTGGTGGCGGCGCCTTTTTTTGTGCAGGCCGCGGCCACCGCGTTTCGGTCGGTGCGCGAGGAGCAGCTGCTGGTGGCACAGACTCTGGGCGCATCGCGCGCGGAGGCGATCTGGAGGGTGGCGGTGCCGGCGGCGTTGCCCGGGCTTGTGGCCGGGGCGTCGCTGGCCTGGGCGCGGGCGCTCGGAGAGTTCGGCGCGACGCTGATCTTTGCGGGAAGTCTTCCCGGCATCACCCAGACGATGCCGATCGCGATCTACGCGGCGTTGGAGCGTGATGTGAGCCTGGCGGTGACCTTTGCGCTGGCGCTGGCGGCGATCGCCACCGTGATCTTGCTGGCGTTGCGGCTTGGGCCGGGACGAGGTGTGGGCGCCGGGCTGCGCAGGGGGCGGCGATGAGCGCGCGCACGCTGCAGGTGAAGCTTCGCCATCGGGTCGGGGCGCTGGAGATCGACGTGGCGTTTGAGCTGGGCGCGCGCCCGCTGGCGCTGATCGGGCCTAACGGCGCGGGTAAGAGCACGGTGCTCAAGCTCCTGGCCGGGGGGCTTGTGCCCGATGAGGGGCGTGTGGCGTGGGGGGAGCGCCTGTGGGTGGCCACCGGCGCCGGGGTGGCGCTTTCGCCGGCAGAGAGGCGCGTGGGCTACGTGCCCCAGGGGCCGAGCCTCTTTGAGACGATGCGGGTGTGGGAGAACGTGGCGTTTGGGCTGCGCGATGTCGCCGGCGGTCGGCAGGCGCAGCGCGCCGAAGCGCTGCGCTGGCTTGAGCGTTGGGGGGCGTCTTCACTCTCGGAGCGCCGGGTGCAGGCCCTCTCCGGCGGTGAGGCGCAGCGGGTTGCGCTGGTGCGAGCGCTGGCTGCCAGACCCGATGTGGTGCTGCTCGATGAGCCGCTCTCGGCGCTCGATGCCATCGCCCGGCGTCAGCTCCGCGTTCGTCTCAGTGAGGCGCTCGTGGAGCTTCAGGTGCCCACGATCCTCGTCACCCACGACTGGCGCGACGTGGCCGCGCTCGGTGCCCGGGTGGTGGCGATGGAGGAGGGGCGCGTCGTGCAGAGCGGGGAGCTTCAGGCGCTCAGTGAGGCTCCGGCCACGGCGTTTATCGCTGAGTTTTCAGGGGTTTAGCGTATGTTTTTGAGGGCGTGGGGATCGTTGCCCTCAAGGCCCTCCAGCCACACCTCGCGCCCGGGGGAGGGCTCGCCATTGACGCGGGCCTCCAGGCGATGCAGGCCGGTGTAGACCTTGCGGGTGCTGCGGTGGGCGAAGCTGTGGGTCGTCTCCAGGGTCTGCGACTGGCCGGGCTTGAGCTCCAGGTCGCTCCAGCGAAAGACCTTCGAGAAGGCGCGCCCGCTCTTTGTGGGACCGCTGAGCGCGTAGTCCACCCGCACGTCGAGGGACCGGTCGGTGGGGTTGGTCAGAGTTAACGCGAGCGTGAGCGTGTCGCCGGCGCGAAGCTCGTCGTGCGAGAGGGTGAATTGCCCAATGCCCACCACACCGGGCTCAAAACCGAAGATGCGCAGCGCGCGGGGATGGCCGGCCTTGAGCTGGCCGCGGGCGGCGTGGCGCACGACCCACAGGAGGTCGCCTGCGCTCGAGTTGGACTCGCCGTCGGTCGCCCAGCGCTCCAGAGTGTCGAGCCCTGTGGGGAGGTCGTCTTTGACGATGTCCTGGAGGTGGTTGGCCACCGAGCGCTGTACGTAGCGCTCCGGATCATAGCGCAGCGCTTCGAGCAGCCTCAGGCGTCGGGGCTGAGCCTTTTTGAGCCCGGGCACCCCCTTGGCCCACGGAAGACGGGTGCGCGTGCCCTCACTGACCCAGCGCCGCACGTGAAGGTTCGGGTGGTCGACGAGGGCTTCGAGTCGGTCGAGCGCGCCGTGAAGGTCGGCCGCCAGAAAGGGCCGAATCGCAAACTCGGAGGTGAAGCGTTTGGTGAGCTCCACCATCGCCTCAAAGCTCGCGTCGACGTCGTCGAGCCCCTGGCGGGCGATGAACTCGCCAAAGGGCCAGAAGCGGTAGCCTTTCTCGGTGACACCCTCCTCGTCGGGAAGCTCCGGCGGCAGCGCGGCGATGAGCGTCTGCATGCGCTCGGCGGTGGGCCAGGGCATCGCCAGCGCCATGGCGTCGGCGATGTGCAGGGTGCGATCTTTGAACTCGAGCGTGTCGAGCCCGTGGGTGGCCTCGCGGCGAAAGAGCGCCTGATCGAAGTCTTGATGCGCATCGCCCAGGAGCGTGGCGAGCTCGTCGACCAGCGCCGCGTCAAACCAGAGTTTGTAGGGTGTGCGAGTTGTCTCAGATTGCGTGCCAGCGACCACGTCGGCCTCCTTGTTCAGCGTCGTCAGGTGGCGTGACTATGGCGAGGATGTAGGCTGAACGCAAGTGCAGTCTTTGTGGAAAAACTAAGGTGGCAGCCCCGGTCGGGGCGCGCAAAAAAGCCCGGGCCCTCACCGATGCGAGGGCCCGGGCTGCGGTGGTCAGCGCCAAGACGTGCTCAGCGCTTCCTTATGCTCACTCGAAGTAGCTGAGCATGTTGCCACCGGTGACCGCCGCGGTGGTGCCGGGCGGGGTGGTGCCGATCAGGCAGATGTTGCTGCCAAAGCTCACACCCACCGGGCAGGCGTACTTCGCGGTGAAGTAGAGCATGCCCTGCCAGATGAAGGGCTGGTGACCGGCGATGGGCTGGGCAATCTGGCAGTTGGCGCCGTCAAACCAGCCGTCCGGGCAGACCCCGCCCGGGAGCGCGGTGGTGTAGAGGTGTCCCTGCCAGATGAAGGGAGAGACGCTCGGGTGGGGAGTGAGCACATGGCAGTTGGCGCCGTCGTAGTTGCCCACCGGGCAGATCGGCGTCTTCTCGGCGTACCAGACGCGTCCGCTGACCTGAACGTTGGCCGAGGCGGGAGCGGGCGTCACCTCACAGTGGTTCGGGGCAATGGTGGCACCCTGAGGCTGGCCGTTGGCCATGATCGCCGGCTGACTGCAGCGCTTAAAGCAGCTCTGGCTCGGGTTGCTCCCGTGGAGTGGGTTGAGGAAGGGCAGGCGCTGCGGGAGGAAGTAGGCGTGGGCTTCATTGATGGCGGCAAAGCGCTGCATGAAGTCCACAAGATCGTTGCCCTGAACGATGGAGAAGTGGCTGCCAAAGCCTTTGCTCGGGTCGGCCCGGAAGGCCCAGAGCAGATCCCAGAAGTCGTAGTCGGTCTTGCCCCAGTAGCATTGCGAGGGGAGGTTGACCCAGGGCTGCACGTGGGCAATCGAGCCATTGCTCGTGAAGTTGCGGCGGTAGAAGTTGTCGGCGGTCAACAACTTCAGCCCGTGGGTGACGCCGTCATCCTGGCGGATCACGCGGTAGGGCGAGTCCAGAGGCGGCTCGCCTTCGGAGGCGCAGGTACCGTCGCTGTAGAGGCCGTGCATGCTCAGAGGGCTTGTGTAGTAGGAGCCTACACATTGCCCGGAGTTGAAGATCGAGCCGCAGAGAGCCTCGTGGGCGAAGTACTCGGCGAACCCTTCGAGGAAGGCGACGTTATCGTCTTCCTGGCAGTTGTGGGTGTCCCATCCGTCGATGAGGCTGGTGATGATGTTGGGGATGTTGCCGCTCTTATGTTTGTAGTGCCAGGTGTGGGCGATCTCGTGAATCACCGTCCTGAGCGACCAGGCATCTTCGGAGAGAAAGACCCCGTGGCCGGTGGGCAAGGGGTTGATCGGGGCGAGCACGTTGGCCGGGTTCGGAGGCGCGACGCCCACGTTGTTGAAGGGCACCGGGTAGTGGAACATCACCGGTCCGTTAAAACGCAGCCAGCTGTTCTGCGCGCCGGCGGCCTGATCGATGCGGCGCATCGAGTCAAACGCGACGGCCTGCTCGCGGCGCATGCTCTCACCGAGCGCGCCGGGCTGACCCGGGGCAAAGAGCAGGTTGCCGGCGTTGAAGCCCGAGGAGCTGTGCGAGTGCCAGCCGATCTCGCGGGCGATGGAGAAGCCCTGGCGGAAGATCCCGTCGAAGGAGAAGGTGTTCCAGGTGCCGAAGTGACCGTCGCGCAGGCGGTACTGAATGCGGGCGCGGCGGCTGGCACCGGCGAACATCCCGGTGAACGTGCGCGAGACGCTAAAGCAGCCCTGGGAGTTGGTGCGCGTGGGAGCCCAGGGGCGGTAGAAGAAGCCGTCGAGGCTGGTCGAGACGCGCACATCGATGTTGTGCAGCGGCTCCACCGTGGTGCTCTGCGAGAACTCCGCCTGGTTTTGGAACTTCAGGCACCCGGAGTAGGTCCAGGTCTTATCGGGGAAGAGCCAACCGAAGATCGGGGCGATGACGATGCCGACGTCTTCGATGCCATCACCGGGGGCCTGCAGCGCGATGAGGGTCTCGGGGCTGAAGCCATCTTCGGGGGCCTGGACGCGCACCGTGTTTTCGCCGGTCTGCTCAAACTTAAGCGGCTTCTGGCTGCCGTCCTCCAGGATCATCACGGCGCCTTCCGGGCGTACCCGGCTGGCGGCCCACTTCAGGGTGACGGTGCCGCGATCTTCCTCGACGGACTCCACGCTGATGGTGCCAAAGACGCTGCGATCCTCGACGTAGTCGGTGATCAGCTCCGAGGGAGAGGCGTCTTCGTGCAGGGCGGGCATCGCGTCGAAGTTCGACGTGATGCAGCTGCTGTGCGCCTGAAGCATGCAGGCGACATCGCCGGAGGCGCATTCGCGCTCGGCCCCCTCACAGCTCAGCGGCTCGTCGAGCACGGCCAGGGCGAAGACGTCGTCGCCGAGCGCTTCGAGGTCGGCGTCGGCGCTGCCTAGAAGCAGGAATCCCGCTGCAGGAAGATCACTGGCGAGGATGCGCAGCTCGGCCAGGCCTCCGTCGACCTCTTCGAGGGCGTAGGCGACCTCGTGGAGGCGGCCGGAGGTGTCGCGAAGCTTGAGCTGAATCTCGGCGCCGGCGGCGATCAGCAGGTGCAGATCGGGGCTGTTGGCGTGGCGGATGTAGACCGGCTCACGTGCGTCGGCGTAATCGATGATCGGCCCCTGGGTGACGAGCTGGACCGGGCCGCGCGTCGCATAGAGCGCCGCGAGCGCCTCGTTGAGCGAGCGGACGTCGGCCTGGGCCACCAGGCGGCTGAGCTCATCGAGGTTGCCGCGTTCGCCGATGCGAAGCGGGGCGGGCGCAGCGACCGCCTCCAGCGCTTGATCGGCTTGAGCCGGGGTGCTGCTCTCGTCGGGGGAGGTGTCTGTGGCGTCGCCACAGGCCATCGCCGTGCAGGCCAGGAGGCCTGCGGCGAGCAGGGCAGGTGAGCGCTTAAACAAGACATTCATACAGTTGCTCCTTCTGCGGTATGCAGATGTTGTGCACCGGCGCCCCGGGCATGGCTCCGCCAGGGCCTGTTACGGAGCGTAACGGCGAAAGAGGAGCACGGCCCTCGCGGCGACTATCGCCGCGTGGCGCGGTGGTGCGTGATGTGGGAGCAGAGAAGCTTATCTGAGGGGGGGAGTGCAAAAGGTTTTGAAAAAGAGTGCAATTCTAAGGGTTTAGTCGGGGTGGGGTTTAGAGTCCTAACCGGTGGGTAAGTGTACTCCACCGCGTCCTCCGACCTGTCGCAAAGCACCCGTCCCGACCTGAGGTTGTCGAGCCGGGGATACCGACACCGGCCGAAACGGGTGTGCTGAAGGGCGCCGTCCGGGGGGCGAGGGGGGGCGGCTGGCGATATGGGACCCGACATCGCCAGGGAGGCGCCTCTCGAACTCATCTCTCGGTATGAATGTCGGAGAGCGGCCCGCCCTGGCGGGAGGTGCGCAGGGCGTTGATCACTGCGAGCAGATCGATGCCCTCCTGGGCCAGGGCGCCGGCGATGGGGGGAAGCATGCCGAAAGCGGCAAAGCCCATGCCGATCATGCTCAGGGCGATGCCGCCTACCGCGCTCTGCAGGGCGACGCGCCGCATGCGCGCGGAGATGTGCAGCAGCTCGTCGAGGTGGGTGAGGGTGGGCTCCAGCAGCACCGCGCCAGCAGCTTCCGAGGTGACCTCGTGGGCCTGGCCGAAGGCAACACCGACGGTGGCGGTGGCCATCGCCGGTGCGTCGTTGACGCCGTCGCCCACAAAGAGGGTCTGCGCGGTCTCGCTCTCCTTTCGCACAATCTCGACTTTGTCTTCAGGGCTCTGCTCGGCGTAGGTGCGCTCGATGCCCATGAGGTTGGCCAGATAGGTAACTTCGCGCTCACGATCGCCGCTGACCAGGAGAACCTCGTTGAAGCCATGGCGAGGTTTGAGATGCTGAATAAAGGGGCGACCGTCGTCTCGGGGGGCGTCGTGAAAGCGCAGCGTGGCCTGGTAGCGGTCGTCGACCAGGACGACGCACTCCAGTCCGGACTCCACCGGCGGGATGAGGTGGAGGTCGGGATGGTTGTGTTTTGCGAGCTTGCTGCGGCTCGTGACAACAACTTCGCGGCCCTCGACCCTGCCGGTGAGGCCCTGGCCGGGAGGTTCGCTGACCTCGGAGGCGGAGTGTGGCGCGAGGCCACGGGCCTTGCTGGCGCGGATGATGGCGTCGGCCAGAGGGTGCCGGGAGTAATGCTCCAATGAGGCTGTCAGCGCGATCACATCGTCCTCATTGAGTTCGCCGCGCACCACAACCTCGGTGAGCTCGGGCTCGCCCACGGTCAGCGTGCCGGTCTTGTCGATGATGAGCGTGGAGCAGCGTGAGGCACGCTCGAGCACGCGGGGATCTTTGATGATGATGCCGCGTTTGGCGGCCAGCGAGATCGAGCCGATCAGCGCCACCGGGATGCCGATGAGCAGCGGGCAGGGAGTGGCCACGATGACCACCGCCAGAAAACGGACCGGATCGCCGCTCAAGGCCCAGGCGGCAAGGCCCATCGCCACGGCCAGCGGGGTGTAAAAGGCGCCGAGCTGGTCGGCCAGGCGGCGAAGGCGAGGGCGGCGCTGTTCGGATTCTTGCATCACCTGCATGATGCGGGCGTAGCGAGAGTCTTCGGGAAGTCGGGTGGCGCGGATGGTCAGCGCGTGTTCACCGTTAATCGCCCCGGAGATCACCGCCGCCCCGGGAGCCTTTGAGATCATGTAAGGTTCGCCGGTGAGAAAGGATTCGTCCATCGCGCCGTGTCCCTCCACGACCTCGCCATCGGTGGGGCCGGGCTCGTGGGGAAGGATGGCCAGAAGATCGCCCACGGCGATGTCGTTGAGCTCGATGTCGACCATGGTGCCGCCCTCGAGCCGATGCGCGAGGTTGGGCATGCGCGCGGCCAGGGCTTCCAGGACGGATGAGGCGCGCCCGGCGGCGTAGCGCTCCAGCGCCTCACCACCCGAGAGCATCAGCACGACGATGCTGCCCGCCAGGTATTCGCCGAGCAGCACCGAGGTGACGATGGAGATGCCGGCCAGCCAGTCCGCCCCGAAGTTGAGGCGGCGAAGTTGCTTGAGCAGCTCCCAGATGAGCGGGATGCCCCCCAGGGTCAGGGCAGCGAAGAGGGGCCAGTCCTGCATTGATGCGGGACCGGGGCCGAAGCGCAAGAGCAGGTGAGTGAGGATCGCCAGCACGGTGAAGATGGCGATGATGCTTTCCTGGCTGAGCCAGCTACGTCGAAATGTCACGCGAGACTCCCGGACAGGTCATCAGAATGTCGTGCCGGTAGTAAGCTCAGGGCCTTTACAGGCCAGAGCAGATCCGTAGCGTGGCACCTGCCGCAGAGACGGCGTCCCGATCACGCGCTCCACCCGGAGGTTTTGATGAAGGTGTTAGGTATTCGCTATTGCACGGTGAGCCCGGAGGCCCGCGCGCTCGCTGAGTTTCTGGGAAAGTTGGGGCTTCCCGAGCGTGAGATGGAGCGGCCCGAGGGGCTCGACCCCGACGTGTTTATGGGGGCGGTGTTTCCAGCTGGCGAGAGCTGGGTGGAGATCTGGGAAGAGGGCAAGGGGATGCCGGCGGGCACGATGCTGCAGGTGGTGGTTGATGATGCCGACGCCTTCGCCGAACACGCCCGGGCCAACGGGCTCTCCCCCAGAGGGCCGATGGATATGCACGGAGAGCGCATCTATTTTGCAAAAGGCCCCGGGGGCTTGCAGGTCTCGTTTCAGTCGAAGCTCCCCGGGGCGGAGGGCGAGGCTTAGGCTCGATCGCCGGGCGTCAGGCTGTAGATCTCGCGAACCTCGCTGAGGAGGTCCTCGAAGTTGATGTTGAGGTCTTTGAGCAGGCCACTCGAGAGGTCGTAGACCCAGCCGTGGACGGTGGGGGCGCCGCGCTCCAGGAAGTTGCGCTGAACCTCGGCGGTCTTGATGACGTTGAGGCATTGCTCGCGCACGTTGAGCTCGACCAGGCGGCGGTAGCGTTGCTCCTGGTCTTCAATGGCGTCGAGCTCTTTGCGGTGGAGGCGGTAGACGTCGCGGATCTCGCGCAGCCAGCCGTTGAGCACGCCCAGGTCTCTGGACTGCATGGCGGCCATCACCCCGCCGCAGCCGTAATGACCGCAGACCACCACGTGTTTTACTTTGAGGTGGTCGACGGCGTAGTTGATGGTCGAGGCGACGTTGAGGTCGGTGTTGACCACCAGGTTGGCGACGTTGCGTGTCACAAAGACCTCGCCGGGCTCCACCCCCATGATGGTGGAGGCGGGCACGCGGCTGTCGGCGCAGCCGATAAAGAGGAAGTCGGGGTTCTGCTCCCGGGCCAGCTTCTCAAAGAAGGTGGGATCTTCGGCGTTGCGTTCTTCGACCCAGCGGCGGTTCAACTCAAAGATGCGCTGGTACGTCTCATCGCTCATGTCATCACTCCAGTCAGGGGGTTAAAGCATCATCAAGTCAGGCTGACTTGCCAGGAGACGCCAAAGCGGTCGTTGCACCAGCCGAAGCGCTCGCTGAAGGGGTAGGCATCCAGGGGCATCATCACAGCGCCGCCTTCGCTGAGCGCGGTGAAGATGCGATCGACCTCCTCGACGCTCTCGCAGCGCACAAAGAAGGAGACCGAGGGCGTGAACGAGAAGCTGTGCACATCGGGGCTGTCGGTGAAGAGCAACGTCTGGTTTTGCAGACGAAGCTCGGCCTGCATGATCTGGCCTTCCATCTCGGGGTTGGAAGCGTCGTAGCGATCGACGCGCACAAGCTCGGCGTCGTCGAAGATGGAAGTGTAGAGGTCGACGGCCTCGCTGGCCTTTCCGATGAACATCAGGGAGGGGGTCAGGGTGGTCGACATGCGCGCGCTCCTCGTGGCGTCGTGGAGGTAAGGGGCGGCGCGCCGACGGGTGGCGGCGGCATCGCCCGACGAAAGGTTTGCGCCGAGACTATACGCGCGGGCCGGTGGTCGTCGAGCCGCGCGTATCGAGGGTCGCCACCCTGGATGTGGGGCGAGTGCCGGGGGGGCTCAGGGGCGCATCACGACCTTGACGCACTCATCCTGTTTGTCACGGAAGGTTCGGTAGGCTTCGGGGCCGTCTTCCAGGGTGAGGCGGTGGGTGATGAGGAAGGAGGGATCGATCTCGTTTTTCTCGATCCTGGCCAGCAGAGGTTTGAGGTAGCGATGCACGTGGGTCTGGCCCATCTTGAAGGTGAGGCCCTTGCTGAAGGCAGCGCCGATGGGGAGCTTGTCGATGATGCCCCCGAAGACGCCGGGGATGACCAGGGTGCCGCCTTTGGCGCAGGCCATGATGGCCTCTCGGAGCGCGTGGGGGCGTCCGGTCTCCAGGCGCAGGGTCTGTTTGGCCTTGTCGTAATAGTCCATCAGTCCGGTGCCGTGGGCCTCCATGCCGACGGCTTCGATGCAGGTCTGGGGGCCGCGGCCGTCGGTCATCTCTTTGAGGGCTTCAAGGATGGGGTCGTCAGTGAAGTTGAGGACCTCGGCGCCGGCCTGGTGGCGCGCCATGGCCAGGCGCTCGGGCACGTGGTCGATGGCGATGACCTTTTCGGCACCGAGCATATACGCGCTCTTGATGGCGAAGAGTCCCACGGGACCGCAGCCCCACACCGCCACGGTGCTGCCCGGCTCAATGTTGGCCACATCGACCGCCTGGTAGCCGGTGGGGAAGATGTCGGAGAGGAAGAGGACGTCTTCATCACTCAAGGTGTCGGGGACTTTGATAGGACCGACATCGGCAAAGGGCACGCGCACGTACTCGGCCTGCCCGCCGGCGTAGCCGCCGTAGAGATGGGAGTAGCCAAAGATGCCCGCCGGGGAGTGGCCGAAGGCGCGCTCGGCCATCCAGGCGTTGGGGTTGGAGTTGTCGCAGAGGGCGAACGCGTCGGTGTGGCAGTGGTGGCAGTGGCCGCAGGCGATGGGGAAGGGGACGACCACGCGATCGCCGACGTTGAGGTTCTGCACCTCGGGGCCGACCTCGACGACCTTGCCCATGAACTCGTGGCCCAGGATGTCGCCGGATTCCATGGTGGGTATGTAGCCGTCGTAGAGGTGCAGGTCGGAGCCGCAGATGGCGGTGAGGCTGACCTCGATGATGGCATCGTGGGGGTTGAGGATCGTGGGATCGGGGACGTCCTGGAGGCGGACGTCTTCTTTTCCAAACCAGCAAAGCGCGCGCATAGGGGCTCCGTGGCAAAGGTATAAGCGTCAGAGTATGCCGGGGTGAGGGGTGTTACCCGGGAGATTCAGCGGTTGGTGAGCATGCTCAACCCCTGCTCGCGGTTCTGCGTGCCGCCGTAGGGTTGGCCGCGTACCGTGGCGACTTCTCCGGCTTCGGCCAGCTGCTTGAAGGCGCGCAGCTCCTCACGCAGGATCTGCTCGGGGATGGCCTTGAAGAAGCGCTCAATGGAGGCGCCAAACTCTCCTCCGGGCGGCTGATAGCGAAGGCGCAGGTGGACGCGGGTCTGCCCGTCATCGAGCTTAAAGAAGCTCACCACCCCGGAGCTTACGAGCTCCGAGCCCTCCAGTGAGCGCCAGGCGATGAGCTCGTTTTTGTGGTCTTCGGTGATCTCGGCGTTCCAGCACAGCTCCAGATCGCCGGGCACCTCGGCCACCCAGCGGGTGAGGCGTTCGCCGAGGTGCTCGACGCGTTTGATGTGGCGAAAAAAGCGCGGGATCTGCACCGGGTCGCGCCACATCTGATAGAGCTCGGAGGCGGGGCGAGCGATGGTGGTGGCGATGTCGATCTCCACCGGCTCGGTGGCGGCGGTGTTGGCCAGGAGGCGTTTGAAGCCTTTGTCGAAGCCGGGCTTGAGGCCGTTGTAGATCAGGCCGGCGCCGGCGGCGGCGACGAAGATCTGTTTGACGCCGTGCTGGCGGGCAAAAGCCCAGGTGGCCAGGGCCGCCCCCAGGCCGATCGACGGCCACCCCAGCTCCTGAAGTCCGGGCTCGGTGTCGGGGGCGGCGGTGCGCTTGAGAGCGCGCTCCTCCTCCTCGATCATCGGTGTGTGTTGGGCGTGGTGGATCGATGTTTGCGCCATAGGAGTCTCCCCGGAGCCGAAGTCCGTCAGTGGCCGGCGCCCTCAAGGGCGGCCAGCCGACCAGGTGTCGGGTGGTCCTATGAAAGTTAGAAGCAAAGCGCGCATCCCCAAGCACTTTCGACGCCAGCGCGGAGGTGAGTGCGGCTAGCCGGCCTGCTCCAGCAGGTTAAAGGCGATGGCGGCGCCGGCCAGGTGGCCCGTGGTCCAGGCGTTCTGGAAGTTGAAGCCGCCGGTGACGCCATCCACATCGAGAAGTTCGCCGGCGATAAAGGCGCCGGGGCAGATCCGGCTCTCCATGGTGCGCATGTCCACGTCGTCGGTGGGGACGCCGCCGGCGGTGACGAACTCATCTTTGTGGGTGCTCTTGCCGGTGACCTCAAAGGTCGCGTCGGTGAGCTGAGCGATGAGCGCGTCGCGGGGGCCGGCCTGGAGTGTGGCCCAGGTCTGCTGCTCGTCGATGCGGGCGGCGGCCACCAGGCGCTGCCAGAGGCGCCGGGGGATGGCGTCGAATGGCGAGCGGGTGTGCACATGGCGCGTGCCCGCCCGGGCGCGAAGTGTGGCGAAGGTAGGCGAGGGATCGTCGCCGTGGAGCCAGTCGACGCGGAGCGTAAACGTGTAGTCGAGCGCGTGCAGCTTGCGTGCGCCCCAGGCCGAGAGCTTTAAGATCGCCGGGGCGCTAAAACCCCGGTGGGTGATCAGCAGCGGCCCCTCATTTTTCAGATCCGCCTCGTCGATGCGCACACCCACCGGATCGACGGCAAGTCCCTGCAGATCGCGGATGCGCCAGTCGTCGACGTGGAAGGTAAAAAGCGAGGGAACGGGCTCAATGAGTTTGTGGCCGAGCTGTCTGGCGAGCTCGGCACCGGCGCCGGCGCGAGCCCCCCCGGTGGCCAGCACCAGGTAGCGCGTGCGCAGCGTCTCACCGCCCTTTAAACACACCTCAAAGCGAGTTTGCGTCGTATCGGCATCATTGAAGGCCTCGACCGAGCGCACCGCCGCGCGGGTGCGCACGTTGACGCCGGCGGCGTCGGCGGCACCTCGCAGCACATCGATCACCGACTGCGAGGTGTTGGAGGTGGGGAACATGCGGCCGTCAGCTTCGGTCTTCAGCTCCAGGCCATGCTCGGCGAACCAGGCGACGGTCTCGGTGACGCCGAAGCGGTGCAGCGGGCCGATCAGCGCTTTGTTACCCCGGGGGTAATTCGTGGCCATGCGCTTCGCATCGAAACAATGGTGGGTCACGTTGCAGCGACCGCCCCCGGAGATGCGCACTTTATCGAGCACCCGCGAGGACTTCTCCAGGATGAGCACCCGGGGTGAGGCGCCATAAAGCGCGCTCTGCTCCGCGCAGGTGATCGCGGCGTAGAAGCCAGCGGCCCCCCCGCCGATGACGATCAGGTCGTATGTTTGAGACATGGCAGCACGCATCGGCCCGCAGATGTGCAACGCGCGTCTGCAGAGCCGTCTTCAGGCAGGGGAGGGGGCAGCGGGGTTCAGGCCGGTGGAGTCGCGTCGCGATCGTCGCGAAGCTCGATGCCCAGCATCGTGCCCCCTACCACAGCCACCGGCATCACCAAAAGGTTGACCACCGGGATGAGCATCAAGAGCGCGCTCCCCACGCCGAAGCCGCCCGCGAGATCGATCTGGGCGCGCACCCGACCGATCTTCTCCCTGAGCGAGAAGCCCTGCCGGTCGAGTGCGGCGTCGCTGTACTCAAACGATAAGAAGACCGCGCTGACGGCGGTCCCCAGCACCGTGTTGAGCAGGCTCCCCAGCCCCGGGATCAGGTGCAGAAAGAGAAGGGGGATGATGCAGGCCAGGTAGGCGATAAGCGTGATCAGGCTGATGGCGATCGAGCGCAGGATGCCCCGCACCAGCGACTCCCCGTCGCGGGCGTTGGCGACCGTGCCGCAGAGCTCCCGCTCGGTGATCACCGAGAGCTGATCGTTAAAGGGGCTGGCGACGACGCCGGCGGCCATCAGCACCGCGAAGTAGGAGAGCACCACCGAGGCCAGGAGCACCACGCCGAGCACGGCGTACCAGACGACTTTGAGCCAGGTGGCCTCGGGCTGCGCCCACAGCCAGCCTAAGAGTTCCGGGGCGTTCATCAGCAGGGCGGCCGCCGTGATCACAAAGAGCACGATGTTGATCAGCGCCGGGATGATCATCCAGGGCCACATCTTTGGGTGAGCGGCGATAAAGCGCACCGCCTTGAGCGGGATCTTGATGCCACCGAAGAAGCGGCGCATGCCCGATTGGCCGCGCAGCGCGCGCAGATCGTCGAGGACGGTCGGGTCGGCGAGGGCGTCGGTGGCAGGTTGCATGGCAGGACTCGTGGTGGTGTGAGAGCGGATGGGGATGTAGGGAGATGGCCGGTGTGTGCGCATCTTCAACACGGACGACGCGTATGTCGATGACTTCAGCAAGGACCACGCATGAGGCCGACCATGATTCAATTGCAAGGTGCAGTCTACCCGGTGCGCGATCTTAAGAGAGCCGCGCGATGGTATCAGGAATGGCTCGAGTGCTCACCTGCGGCGGAGGGGCGCTCCGAGGTGCGCTTTGAGACCGCGACGGGCGAACTTCTTCTCGTCGAGCTCGTCGATGGTCGCCCGGAGCGCAACCCGGCGAGTTGTGGCGCTCGGTGGCAGACCGCGGATGTTCGGGCGGCCTGGGAGCGGCTGCTGAAGCTCGGTGCCGATGAGGTCGAGGCTCCCCGCATGCGCGAGGATGGCGTGTGGGTCGGTATCGCGTGCGACCCCTTCGGCAACCGCTTAAACCTCGTGGAGGGAGCAGGCGCGCAGGGGCCTTTGAGGATCGCGGCCTCAGGGGAGTCGTCGCGGGCCATTGAGGTGGAGCGCATCATCTCGGCCCCGCGCACCCGCGTCTGGCGAGCCTGGACCCGCCAGGAGGAGCTGGGTGCGTGGTTCGGCAGCGACGCCCACGTGGAGCTGCGGGTGGGCGGCCCCTTCGAGATCTACATGCTGGCAGAGCCTGCCGGGCTTCGCGGCAGCGAGGGCTGCCGGGTGCTCAGCTACCTGGAAGAGCGCATGCTCAGCTTTAGCTGGAACGCGCCGCCCGATCATTCCACGCGTGACTGGCAGACCCGGGTGGTGGTGGAGCTCTCGGATATCGACAGCGTCAAGGCGGTCACCCGCGTGCGCCTCACCCACACCGGCTGGCCGCGTGCAACGGGCGACGAGGCGCAAAACGACGCCGCGCCGGGAGAGCCCGACGCGGCGGAGTGGGACGCGACCTTTGCATATTTTCAGCGGGCCTGGCCCAGGGTGATGACCTCCCTGGAGCGTCATCTCAGCCGGGCGACCGGCCACCACTGAGTACGCGATTTAACCGTTGTAACAGGTCCCGGCCGAGGGCCAGTGGCAGCATTGCCCTGGGCCATCGGGGTTGTCCGCGCAGTTTGAGATCTGGCAGGTGTAACACTTCAGCGTGCGTTGTTGTCCACAGCTGTCGGTGACGGTGTGTTGGTCGCAGCGGTAGGGGTAGGCCGCGCAGAGGTCTTCATCTCTCTCGGGGCGGCAGCAGGTCAGATCGGGGGCGCAGACGTTCTGGCCGTTGCAGGCGTTCGCGCCGCCGCAGTCCACAGTTCGGGTCGCACCGCAGTTGTCGACGTAGTCAACGAGGGTGCCGCACTCGGCGCCCTCGGCCTGACAGATGTCGTTATCACTCTGGGGCTGGCAGGATTCGCACTGGTTGGTTTCGTTGCAGATGTCGCCGTTTGTGCAATCGCCACATTGAATCGTGCGGGGCTGACCGCAATTATCCGCGGCCAACTCCAGGGTGCCGCATTGCGCTCCTTCGTCGGTGCAGTAGGTCTCGTCGGGGATGGGGTTGCAGACGCATTGATTGTCCAGCGAGCAGCTAGCGCCAGTGCCGGTGCATGAGCCGCAGTCGATGTTGCGGAGGTCGCCGCAGTTGTTTTGCGCCGAACGCATGCCACACTCGGCGTTGTTGCGAGCACAGAAGGCTTCCTCGGACTCCGGTGCGCAGTGGCACTGGTTCTGAGCGTTGCAGGACTCGCCAGTGCCGGTGCAGCCGCCGCAATTGAGTGTGCGCTCCTCACCGCAATTGTCGGTCACGGTGAGGGGGCCGCACTGTGCGGATTCTTGCTCGCAGAGGTCCTCTTCGGAGAGGGGCGTGCAGACGCAGAGGTTGTCGAGGGTGCAGATCTCCCCGGTGCCGGTGCAGCTGTCACAGTTGATCTCGCGGGTCTGGCCGCAGCCGTCGACCACGGTGCGCGTGCCGCACTCCAGGCTGTTTTGCTCGCAGAGCTCACTGACCGATTCGCCGGGGCAGGTGCAGCGGTTGTCTTCGCCGCAGATGTATCCCTCCTCACAGTCGCCGCAGGTGACGGTGCGCTCCTCGCCACAGTTGTCCGGGGCGATGACCGTGCCGCAGTCGGCGGCCAGACGCGCGCAGAAGGCGTCGTTCTCTTCGGGCTGGCAGACGCAGGTGCCGCTCTCGCAGAGCTCGTCGTCTTCGCAGGTTCCGCAGGTGATGGAGCGTTGCGTGCCGCAGCGATCGACGACCTCCAGCGGGCCGCAGCTCAGCACGGCCTCGTCGCAGAGCTCCTGCTCGGTGGGCGCTTCGCAGCCGGTGTCGGTGTCGGGAAGATCGGTGTCGGTATCGGGAAGATCGGTGTCGGTATCGGGAAGATCGGTGTCGGCGTCAGGGAGATCGGTGTCGGTATCGGGCGTACCGATGTCGAGATCGTCGACCGCCACCCAGAAGCCATTCTGGCAGGTGGCGCCGTCGCGCGTTTCGCCCTCGTTCTCGCAACGAACCTCCGAGAAACTTGCGGGCTCAAAGGAGCAGGCCGCGAATCCGAGCAGTGTGAGCAGGCTCAGAGTGCGCAGGACGCGGGTGAGCGGGCGATATTGGGGGGTGAGATTCGACACAGCGAGCTCCGAGGCAGTTGGCACGCGCGGCGCAAGAACACAGAAAGCGTAGAACGTGCTCTAAGGCTAGCGCGAGATGCCGCCGATGCCAACGATGCTCGCAATGTCCGCACCCGCCGGATGTTTTCGGCGGCCGCTTCCGACCACTCAGGGCTCGACAGCGCACCCATCATCGGTGCAGGCGGCGTCGTCGGAGGGAGCGGGGGCGTCGCCGGGAGAGGATTGCAGGGCTTCCTGCAACACCTGCAGGAAGGTGGCCGGTGGTTGAGCGCCGCTGATGCCGACGCGGCGATCAATGACAAAGAAGGGGACGCCCCGAATGCCCAGCTCGCTTGCGAGCGCCTCATCGTCGCGGACCGCCCGGGAGGTGGCCTCATCATGCAGTGCGGCTTCGGCGTCACCGCGCTCCAGGCCAACCTCGTCGGCCAGGGGGAGCAGGACCTCGGAGTCTCCGATGGCTTTGCCTTCGGTGAAGTAGGCTTTCAGGAAGCGCTCTTTCATCGCGTCGCCCAGGCCTTTCTCTTGCGCGAGGTGAATGAGGCGGTGGGCGTTGAAGGTGTTGCCGCTTTTTGCAGCGTCGAGGTCAAACGCCAGGCCCTCGTCGCGGGCGGCGTCGCTGACCTGGGTTTGAATCTCGCGGGCGCGCGCCACGCTCATGCCGTACTTTTTAGCGAGGTGCTCGACCATCGGTTCGGTGCGCTGCTGCGGCGCGCCCGGGTCGAGCTCAAAGCTGCGCCAGGCGATGTTCACCTCGACCTCGGGGTGGGCGTTGCGGAAGTCGGAAAGCGCGCTCTCGAAGCGGCGCTTTCCGATGTAGCACCAGGGGCAGACGACGTCGGACCAGATCTCGATCAGCATAGGGTTCTCGGGAGTGTGGGGAGCTTAGCGATCCCAGTGTTTTCGGCGCGAGCCTTTGCGGGTGCGGAGTTTGTTTTGTTTGCCGCGCTCGCGCCGGGCGTTGAGGCGCTCGGTGCTCTCGGCGGCCAGCGCTTCGGTCTCAGCGAGCTCTTCGAGCGCGCGCAGGTAGCGGGCGTAGCGATCTTCGTCGATGGTCTCATCGTCGAGGGCCGCGAGCAGGCCGCAGCCCGGCTCGTCGACGTGGGTGCAGTCGCGGAAGTGGCAGGATTCGGTGGCGGCGTGAATCTCGGGAAAGAGCTTTGCGACGCCGTCGCGGGCGTCCCACAGGCCGAACTCACGCATGCCGGGCGTGTCGATGATGAGCGCGCCGCCGGGCGCGCGCCAGAGCTCGCGACGGGTGGTGGTGTGGCGGCCGCGGTCGTCGGTGTGGCGCACATCACCGGTGGCAAGGCGGTCGGTCTGCAGAATGCGGTTGGCCAGGGTGGATTTGCCCACGCCGGAGGAGCCCACAAGCGCCACCGAGGATCCCGGGCGCAGGTAGGGCTCAAGCGTGTCGATGCCGCCCGGTTCCAGCGCACAGGTAAAGAGGACAGGCACGTCGATGCCGAGCTCTTTGAGCAGCGCGTCGATCTCAGCGCGGTCGTGCTCGCGGTCAATCTTGTTGATGACGATCACGGGCGCAATGTCGGCGGCGAGGCTCCCGATGAGGTAGCGCTCCAGACGGCCCAGGTTGAGATCGAAGCCGATGGCGGTGACGATGAAGAGGTAATCCAGGTTGCAGACCACGACCTGGGCGCGGCCCTGGCGGCCCGAGGCGCGACGCAGGAGCGCGCTCCTTCTTGGCAAGACCTCGGTGATGCCTGGCGTGCCCTCGCGCACTACCAGCGCGACCCAGTCGCCGACGGCAGGCTGGGCGGTGGAGTCGAGCTCGGTGCCTTCGAGCCTGGCAAGCGTGGGGGCGTCGATGGCGGCGGCGTTCTCCACCACAAAAAAGCCACCGCGCTCCACCGAGGCCACCCGCGCCGGGCGGGTGTCGGGGCTGGCCAGGCGTAAAAAGTCGGCCTCCAGCGTGTCGTTCCAGCCGAGCTCCAGAAGTCCCTCGCGCTGCTCCGGGGTAACTCGCAGCGCCGCGTTGGCTGTGGGGTCGTGTTCGGTCATAGGTGCCAGGGGTGATGCGTGGTCATGGCGAGAGCGCTGCTCAGAGCGCGCCTCTCGCGTGGGTATTACGCCGTGAGCTATCGTTGACGCCGCGTCTGCTGCGTTGGGAGCATCTCGGGCCGCGTTGCAAAGCCTCGACGATGCCTAAAGCATCGCCTGCGTTTCGCGCCTTGCCCGAGAAGCTCTCAACCTCGCAGCCATCGACGTCAACTTCTGCTCACGGCGTCGTAACGGCCGGCGCCGACAAACTATGCCCGACCTTCGAGAAGTCGTGAGCGGAAGCGGCTCAACGTGAGGTCGCGTCGTCGCGGTCTTCGGAAAAGAGCAGCTGAACGTGCTCCTCCTGACTTAAAAAATCGATCAGGGCCCGGATGCGCTGCGCCAGATGCCGGCTCGCCGGCCAGAAGAGCGAAAAACGACCGGTGGCGCTGCCGATCTCGGGCAAAACGCGGGTGAGCAGCCCGGCGCGCACGTGATCGCGCGCGAAGAAGGTGGGGACCTCTCCGATGCCCGCGCCGGCGATCAGAAGTTGCACGACCAGCCCGAAGTCGTTGACGCGCATGATGGGCTGGGGTGTGTGCGGATCGAAGACGCTGTTTCGCTCCCGCAGCATCGTCTGGTGTGCCACGACGCGGTGCGACTTCAGATCGTCAACGCTTGCCGGCGTGCCGTGTGCGTCGAGGTAGGCGGGGCTCGCGTAGAGGCCGCGCTCCACCCGGGTGAGCGGGCGGATCATCAGGCCGGTGTCGTCGGGGAGGTTGGGGCCGTGGGCGCGGATGGCGGCGTCGAAACCCTCTTCCACCAGATCGACGACGCGGTTGGTCAGCTCGATGCGAAGTTCGATGTCGGGGAAGGTCGCCTCAAAGCGGGTCATCAGCTCGGCGAAGCTGGCCATCGCCCCGAAGTCGTGGGGGGCGGTCAGCCGGAGGATGCCGGTGGGCTTGAGGGCGGTGTCGGCCAGGGCGCGCTCCACCTGGGAGAGCTCCCGGATCGCCGGCGCGCTGCGAGCGTAGAGGTGGCGTCCGTCGGCGCTGAGTGTGTTGCCCTGGTTGGAGCGGTGCACAAGCGTCACGCCGAGGGCTTCTTCGAGGCGAGCGACGCGGCGGCTGACCGTGGAGCGGGGAACGCCGAGCTCGTCGGCCGCCGCGCTCATCGTCTCGGTCTCGGCGACGACGACAAAGGTCTGCAGATCGGTGAGGTTCATCGCGTGCTCCGTCCGGGGCAGTGAGAGAGAAGGGGGAAGGGGAGCCGGGGGCGGAAAGGGTGCAAAAGAGCAGGGGGCGCGTCAACGTCGGGGAGGTCGGGCGTAAGGCCGGGTGGGGGCCATGAAAAAACCGCCGGGCGGGGCGCGGCGGTTTTTTCATGCGTCCGATGATCCCGTCCGGCTCACATCGAGATCGAGCCCTTGCGGAAGTCGGTCTGCTCGATGTGCAGGTTGATGACCACCGGGCGGCCCTCCTTCGAGAGCTTCTTGGCCTTGTCGATGGCGCGGTTGATGTCGCTCTTGCGCTTCACCAGGATGCCCTCGGCGCCGTAGCCCTTGGCCACGGTGTGGTAGTCGTTGCGGGTGAGCACGGTGGCCACGTCGTCGCCCAGGATCTCGACCTGCTCGCGGGCGATCTG
Source organism: Lujinxingia vulgaris (assembly GCF_007997005.1). Lineage (GTDB taxonomy): Bacteria > Myxococcota_A > Bradymonadia > Bradymonadales > Bradymonadaceae > Lujinxingia. The sequence continues at coordinate 87,636 of NZ_VOSL01000025.1, forward strand.
GGCCCAGGCGCCGTCGTTGCCAATCACCGCAATGGGCGCCAGGCCGTGGCGCACGCAGGTGTCGAACTCCGCCAGGCTGTACGCCGAAGAGCCGTCGCCCCAGATCAGCCAGACCTCGGCGTCTTTGCGGGCCAGGCCTGCGCCCAGAGCAAAGCCGCCGCCGACGCCCAGGGTGCCGAAGACGCCCGGGTCAAGCCAGGCCATCGGGCTGCGCGGGCGCAGCACGTAGGCGCCGGTGGCCACAAAGTCGCCGCCGTCGACCACCAGCACGCTGTTGTCGTCGAGCTTCGCGTCCAGGCGCTTAAAGAAGTCGATCGGGTTGACCAGCCCACCGGCATCCTGTTCGCCCATCGCATCGATCTCGGCGTCGCGCGCGTCTTCGCGCTGCTGGAGGTCGCCGAACCAGGCCGGGCGCGAGGCGGCCGGACCCATACGGTAGGAGAGCTCGCGCAAAAAGTCGCCCGGGTGGATGTTGAGGCCGATCTCCGGGCGGCGGTTCTTACGCAGATCTTCCTGGGAGAGGTTCGCCGAGACCACGCGGGTCTTCGACCCGAAGGTGCGGCCGTAGCCCATGCGGAAGTCGAAGGGGAAGCCGGCGATGATCGCAAGATCGGCCGCGCGCAACGCTTTGGAGCGTTTGTGGCGGAACTGAAGATCGCTCTCCGCCCCCAGCAGTCCGCGAGCGCCGCCTCCGAGGAAGGTCGGGATGCCCAGCTTCTCGACCGCCGTGGCCAGGCTCGCCGCCTCGCCAGGGGAGTAGTTGACCAGGGCCTGCGAGCCGATCACCAGCACCGGACGCTCTGCGCGCGCGAGCTCGTCGGCGACCTGGTCGATCTGCTTTTCGGGATCGGTGAAGTCGGGCAGCGGCAGGGAGGTGTCGGCAAACTTGAGCGGGTTATAGGGCGCGCTGAACTGACGCAGAAGATGAGCACGAAGGTAGAGCTCAAGCGCTTTGGCGCTGACGCCGCTCATCTTGTCGAGGCCACTCTCCTTGATGAACCACTCCTCGACGATGGTCTGCGGGTAGAGCAGGTCGACGGGGATCTCCAGAAAGACCGGGCCAGGGGTGCCGCTGGTGGCAACTTCCAGGGCGTAATCGATCGCCGGGGCAAGCTCGCTGACCATGGAGAGTGAGGCGGCCCATTTGGTGATCGGGCGCATCAGGCTGATCTGGTCGATGTCCTGCAGCGCGCCGCGACCTTTAAGTACGGTGGCCGGAGCGCCGCCGATGATCAGCACCGGGGACTGCGCCATCTGCGCGTTCTTGACCGCGGTGACCGTGTTGGTGACCCCCGGGCCGGCGGTGACCGCGGCCACGCCGGGCACACCGGTCATGCGTGCCATGGCGTCGGCGGCAAACACCGCCGAGACCTCGTCGCGGACATCGACCACCTCAATGCCCTCGGACTTCGCGCCGGTGAAGATCGGCGAGATATGGCCTCCGCAGAGGGTAAAGAGGTGAGAGACCCCTCGACGTGAGAGGCGCTGAGCGATCACTTCACCACCGTGCGCGTGCGACATAACACTCCTCAAGGTAACAGACTCAAAGCAGGTTCCAGCCAATGAGGGAGGTTTTGAGCAGGTTTTGCGCCGCTTGTCCAGCCTGCCACCACCGAGGGAGGCCACGCGAGCGCGGAAATCACCAAGAATTTGCCGGGCGAGCTTGTTCCCCGCGCGGATCGGTTTATGGTGACTGGCGAGTCTGTAAACGTGCAACGCACAGGTGCGCCCCGCCGGTGGGCGCGCCGATTGAGGAGAGAGTGAGTCTATGAGCGATCTTTTTAACCCGACCGAAGAACACAAAGTGCTGCGCGAGATGGTGCGCTCGTTTGCCGAGCGCGAGGTCGCGCCCCAGGCCGAGCATCATGACCGGGAAGAGCGCTTTAATATCGAGCTCTTCAAAAAGCTCGGGGAGCTGGGCCTGCTGGGGGTGACCGCGCCGGAGCAGTTCGGGGGATCGGGGATGGACGCCACAGCCGCGGTCATCGCGCATGAGGAGTTGGCCGCAGCCGACCCGGGGTTCTGTCTGGCGTATCTGGCGCACTCGATGCTCTTTGTGAACAACCTGGCGGTGAACGGCAACGACGACCAGCGCTCACGCTACCTTCCGGGCGCCTGCAGCGGGGAGCTCATCGGGGGCATGTGCATGAGCGAGCCCAACGCCGGCACCGATGTGCTGGGCATGGGCTCGGTGGCGCGCCGTGACGGTGAGGATTACATCCTCAACGGCCAGAAGATGTGGATCACCAACGGCGCGGTCTCCGAGGGAGAGCTGGGCGATGTCTTTCTGGTGTACGCTCGTGAAGAGGGCGGCGAGCGCGCCGTCTCGCTCTTCCTGGTGGAGAAGGGCATGAAGGGCTTCTCGCTGGGCCAGAAGATCACCGGGAAGCTGGGGATGCGCGCCTCCACCACCGCCGAGCTCGTCTTTGAAGATGTGCGCGTGCCGGCGGCCAACCTCGTGGGTAAGCCCGGCAGCGCGGTGCGCTCGATGATGCGCAACCTCGCCATTGAGCGCGTCACCCTGGCGGCGATGAGCGTGGGCATCGCCCGCCGCTCCGTCGAGATCATGAACCGCTACGGCGCGGAGCGCGTGGCGTTTGGTGAGCCCATCAACCGGTTTGGGCAGATCCAACGCCACATCGCCGAGAGCTATGCCGAGTACATGGCCGGGCGCAGCTACCTCTATAAGACGGCCGCAGACTTAAGCCTGGACGCCTTCGGCAGCCGCGCGGACTCCGACGGCGTAAAACTCTACTGCTCGACGATGGGTAAGAATGTGGCCGATCGCGCCATTCAGGTGCTCGGCGGCTACGGGTATGTCGCTGAGTACGACGTGGAGCGCCTGTGGCGCGACGCGAAGTTGCTGGAGATCGGCGGGGGCACCAATGAGGCCCACCAGAAGAACATCACCCGCGACCTCTCGAAGATCGAGCGCTTACTCTGATGAGATCGAGCGGGTAGCGACGACGTTGCTGACGTCGTTCTAGCGCAGAAGGCGCGCGGAGCCGCCGTCCTTAAAGGGCGGCGGCTTTTTCTATTGCGGGAGCGTCTTCCGGCACCAGCGTCAGGGCGTGCTCCAGGGTGTGGATGCCCGCGCCCTCGCGCCAGGCGTTCTCGGAGAGGTGGCGGCGGTAGCGGCGCGCGCCGGGCTGGCCGGCAAAGAGCTGCAGCATATGCCCGCTGATGTGCGAGAGCTTTCCACCCTCGCTCAGATGTTGCTCAATGTAGGGGAACATCGCCCGGGCCACCTCGTGGCGGGTTGGCGGTGCGGTCTGCTCCCCGTAAAAACGCCGGTCGACCTCCGAGAACTGGTACGGATTGTCGTAGGCCGCTCTCCCGATCATCACCGCGTCGACGTGCTCGAGGTGCTCTGCGGCCTGGTCCATGGTGAGGATGCCGCCGTTGATCTCAATGATCAGCTCGGGGCGCTCTTCTTTGAGGCGCCAGACCTCGGGGTAGCGCAGGGGCGGGATGTTGCGGTTTTCTTTGGGGCTCAATCCCTGCAGCCAGGCCTTGCGGGCGTGCACCGAGAAGCGGGTGCATCCGGCGGCGGCCACCGTATCGACAAAGCGCAGCATATGCGCGTAGTCGTCGAGCTCGTCGACGCCGATGCGGTGCTTGACGGTGACCTCGATATCCACCGCCTCGCGCATCGCCTCGACCGCGCGGGCGACCGTCTCGGGGGTCTTCATCAGGCAGGCGCCGAAGTTCCCGTTTTGCACCCGATCGCTGGGGCAACCCACGTTGAGGTTGACCTCGTCGTAGCCCCATTCCTGCGCGATTTTTGCACATTGAGCGAGTTCGACCGGATCATCGCCGCCGAGCTGCAGGCTGATGGGATGCTCAAGCTCATCAAAACGCAGATGTTGCTCGCGCTCACCGTGCAAGATGGCGCCGGTGGTGACCATCTCGGTGTAGAGCAGCGTGCGGCGTGAGATCAGGCGCATGAAGAAGCGGAAGTGCCGGTCCGTGCGCTTCATCATCGGGGCGATGCTGATGGGGTGTTTAAAACTCATAGGGTGCTCTCTCGAAGTTCGACGGGCGCATTGTAGGCAAGGGAGCGCAGATGAAAAGCGCGCTCCCCCGGCGTTCGTCAGAATAAGCATGCACGCCCTTGACCGCGGGCGTTCGGTGCTCAATCTTGGATTTCCTATCAGGCTGGTAGGATATTTTTTGAGGACCCGACGTTATCCCCAGACCCTTCAGTAAGACGAGGACATCATGACGCTTCAACTCGGCGACACCGCACCCAATTTCCAGGCCACCACCACCGCCGGCGACATCGACTTCTATGAGTGGGCCGGTGACTCCTGGGTGATCTTCTTCAGCCACCCGGCCGATTACACCCCGGTATGCACCACGGAGCTGGGTACGGTGGCGCGCTACAAGGACGACTTTGAGAAGCGCGGGGTCAAGACCATCGCCATCTCGGTCGATGGGATCGACGACCACCACGGCTGGATCAAAGATATCGAAGAGACGCAGGACACCAGCGTGGAGTTCCCGATTGTGGCCGATGAGGATAAGTCGGTGGCCAACGCCTACGGCATGATTCACCCCAAAGCGGACACCACCGCCACGGTGCGCTCGGTCTTCATTATTGATCCCGACAAGAAGATTCGCCTGACGTTGACCTACCCGGCGGCCACCGGGCGTAACTTCAAGGAGCTCCTGCGCGTGATCGATGCCCTGCAGCTCACCGACAACCACAAGGTCGCCACTCCCGCCAACTGGGAGCAGGGCGACGATGTGATCATCGTGCCCTCACTCAAAGATGAGGAGGAGATCGCCCGGCGCTTCCCCAAAGGCTACAAAGAGATCAAGCCCTACCTGCGCGTAACCCCGCAGCCCGATAAGGCTTGAGGTCAGCCTGCTTTCTTTCTAATGAAGATCCTGGCCCTCCGGGGACGCTGAGCGGGTGTGTGCGTTGTCGTAATCACCCTCCCATGCGGGCAAAAAGACTGAGAAAAGCGTGCCTCTCCCCGGAGTGCTCTCGACCTCGATGAAGCCGCCGTGCGAGCGCACGATGGAGATGGAGGTCGAGAGCCCGATACCCGTGCCTTGCTGCAGGTCTTTGGTCGTGTAGAAGGGCTCAAAGACGCGGTTGAGAACCTCGGGACTCATGCCCTGACCGTCGTCCCGGACCTCGATGCGTAAAAAGTTGCCCGGGCTGGCATCGGGGTCCGCCTCGGCTTGCTCCGGGGTCACGGTACATTCGACAATGGCGATCGCGATGGAGCCATCGCCTTCGATGGCGTCGCGGGCGTTGACGCAGAGGTTGAGCACCAGCTGATGAATCTGGGTGGGGACGCCCATGACCTGCCAGCGTGGCGCGTTGTCGGTGACCTGGGTTGTGATGCGGTGGGCGTGGCCGCGGGTCACGATGCGCAGCGCTTCGCAGGCCACCTGACGAAGATCGAGGAGCTCGCGGGTTGCGCCGTTGCCGCGCGCGAAGTCGAGGATGTGGTGGACCATGGAGCTTGCGCTGCGCACGCTGTCGGCCACTTCGTCCAGTACCTCGCGGACAGGCGCGTTTGCTGGAGGTATGAGCTCGTCGCGCAGGTATTCGATCCCGAAGTGAATCGGCGCAAGAAGGTTGTTGAGATCGTGGGCGATGCCGGCGGCGAGGCTCCCCATACTCTCCATGCGCTGGATGCGCAGAAACTGAGTTTGCAGGTGATGGCGCTCGGTGATGTCGCTTCCGACGATGAGGATGGCGTGAGGCGCGTCGTGCCCGTCACGCAATAGCGTCCAGCGCTCCTCCAAGATGACTTCGTTGCCGTGGCGATCGTAGCGGTGCACTACCCCGCTCCAGCTTCCTCGCCGTTTGACGTGCTCAAGAGAGGGCGTCTCGGCATGGAGTGCGTGTTCTCGCAGGGCACGGTCGATGATGTCTTCGCGCGCTTGTCCGAAGATGCGCTCGGCGCCCGGGTTCCAGAAGCGAACGATGCCCTCGAAGTCGCGGACCCAGATCGCGTCGTGGGTTTGCTCGATGAGCCGGGCCTGCTGGCGGATGGTGGCGTTGGCCTGGCGGTCGGCGGTGACGTCGTTGATACCACCGATGAGGCGGGTGGGGCGGTCGCCGTCGAAGGCGATGGCAAATCCCCGGTCGACGACCTGCGCCCAGGTGCCGTCCGCGCGGCGAAATCGATACTCTTCGACCCAGACGGACTTGCCCGACTCCACCGCGCGATGAAGCGAGGCCACAACGCGGTCGTGATCATCGGGATGAACATGCGCGGCCCAGGCGTCCAGCGTAGGATCGAAGGTCTGCTCATCGTAGCCCAGCACGTCTTGCAGGCCGGCATGCCAGTAGAGGGCGTCGCTCTCGCAGTCCCACTCCCAGATGGCGTCGTGAGTACCCCGGGCCATCGTGCGAAAGCGTTGCTCTGGAGCGACAACCGGCGCCGAGGTGTGAGCTGAGTCCGCGAGTAGTGTTACGACGACAAATGCTTCGTCGCCAAAGAGGTGGGCATGGAAGCGCCAGCGACTCCCCTGAGTCAGCTCCAGGGGCGAATCGAACGCGATGGCGGGCATGTGGCGATTAAGCGCTGCGAGGGCATCTTCGATGCGCGCGCGCTCCGTAGGAATCGCGAGGCTGGCAAGCGTAAGAGGTTCTCCCGACGAGGTCTGCTGGGATGCGTATCCGTGATCGGCCGCAGTGTTGCGATACACGATGTGGCCTGAGCGTGTGCAGACGAAGGTCGGGTGTGGCGAGTGCCCGAAACTCTGATGCAGGGTCTGGACCTGAGACGCGGCGAGTTCTGGGGAAGGCATGATACGTCGGGGGGTGAGTCAGCCGGGAGTGCTGATACAAAGCGTAACATTGCGAAGTGAAGAGAGCAATTTTAGCGCATTCACCGACGAAATCTACCATGAACGTGGGTGATGTTGGAGGCGCGATCAGCGCGAGATCGCACTCGTGTCATCGGGCTGCATCAGGGTGCTGGCCAGAAAGAGCGTCGCAATCCACAGCACCTGCGCAACCAGGAGGTGCAACAGCTGCACCCAGCCGGGGGCGGAGAGGAGGATGTTGAAGACGCCGACCATCGTCTGCCCGATCACAAGCGCGATGACCACGTTGGCCCAGGTGACCGATGAGGGGGAGGGCTCGCGTAGCTTCACGATCCAGCCCACGACGAGCAGGTAAGCGGCGGTGCCCACGGCGATGACGGGGTGAAAGATGCGCAGGCGCACCAAAAAATGGTTTGCTGCCGAGAGGTCATCACGGACGCGGTCAAGCAACCCGCTTCCGACGGTGGGGTCGACCGGGAAGAGGGTGTCGCCCAGAGCGGTGACCGCGCCGGACATGCTCGTGGCGATCAGCCCCAGCATGCCCACGAGGAGAAGCCCCCGGAAGACGCCGCCCGAGCGCAGGCGGGGCAGCGTGCGCCCGGTGGAGAGCCAGGCCGTAAAGGCGGTCGCGCCGCTGAGAATCAGGGTGTTGACCAGGTGGATGGCGATGACCACCGCGCGGGCCACCGAGTCGTCATCGGCCACCAGCTCCGCCAGGACCAGCCCCGCGCCGATCGCGCCCTCAAAGAGGATGAAGATAAAGGTGACGACGCTGGCCCAGAAGGCCGGATGGCTCTTAAAGAGGCGCCAGGACCAACCCACTAAGATGATGCCCAGGATGCCCAGAAAGCCGCTGGTCAGCCGGTGGGTGTATTCGATCATCGTCTGGACGCTGGGAGAGGGCGGAATGATCTCCCCGTGGCAGGTGGGCCAGTGCGAGCCGCAGCCGGCTCCGGAGCCGGTGATGCGGACCCAGGCGCCGAAGAGAATTACAGCGAGCATGTAGACGAGGAAGATCCAGGCGTAGGCGGTAAAGGCGCGGCTGGTGCGGGGGGCTGGGCTGGACATCGTCACTTCCGGGGAGAGCCTTGAGGTGGGCAGGACCGTTCTTCGAGTGCCCATAACATTGTGGAGCGCGGCGGTCATCCATCGCCAGGTGGGGCGAATCGCCGCATGCCCCCGGCGCTCTCCTTGCTCGCCAGGTGAGCGAGGTGGTAACTAGCCCCGGATATCGCGCGCTGCGCCGCCGAAGGTGCCAGCCCGGCGATGTCTCGGGGCGAGGACTAACTTCGAAGATAAAGGTACGTGAGATGATTAAAGGATTGCTGGAAGGCCAGACTCCCACGGGCACCGAGGTGCTCATCAAGGGATGGGTTCGCACACGACGAGACTCCAAGGCGGGGTTTTCGTTCATCAATGTGCACGACGGCTCGTGTTTCGATGCGATTCAGGTCGTCGCTCCCAACGATCTGGATAATTATGACGATGAGATTCTCAAGCTGACCGCGGGCTGCTCCATTGAAGTGCGTGGCGAGCTGGTCGAGTCGAAGGGCAAGGGCCAGTCCGTCGAGGTGCAGGCCTCCAGCATCACCGTGGTGGGCTGGGTCGATGATCCGGACACCTACCCCATGGCACCGAAGCGCCACAGCATGGAGCATTTGCGGGCGAACGCGCACCTTCGTCCGCGCACCAACCTCATCGGGGCGATCACGCGGGTGCGTCATCGTCTCGCGATGGCCACCCACCGCTACTTCGATGAGCAGGGGTTCTACTGGGTTCATACCCCGATCATCACCGCCTCGGACGCGGAGGGTGCCGGGGAAATGTTCCGCGTCTCCACGCTCGATATGGCCAACCCGCCGCGGCTGGAGAATGGCGAGGTCGACTTCTCCCAGGACTTTTTCGGGCGAGAGGCGCACCTGACCGTTTCGGGCCAGCTCAACGTGGAGGCGTACTGCCTGGCGATGAGCAAGGTCTACACCTTCGGGCCGACCTTCCGGGCAGAAAACTCCAATACCTCGCGCCACCTGGCGGAGTTCTGGATGATCGAGCCTGAGATCGCGTTTGCCGATCTCAATGATGACGCAGACCTGGCCGAAGACTTCCTGAAGTATCTCTTGAAAGATCTTCTGGATGCGCTGCCGGCGGACATGGATTTCTTCAACAAGTTCGTGAAGAAAGGCGTCAAAGATCGCATGGAAGCGCTGGTGGACTCGAGCTTTGAGCGCATGGACTACACCGAGGCCATCGCGATTCTGGAGAAGGCCGCCGAGAAGGAGAAGTTCGAGTTTCCCGTGTCGTGGGGCGTCGACCTTCAGTCGGAGCATGAGCGCTACTTGAGCGAGAAGCACGTCGGTAAGCCTGTGGTCGTGATGAACTACCCGCGCGACATCAAGGCGTTTTATATGCGCCAGAACGACGATGGACGCACGGTGGCGGCGATGGACGTGCTGGCGCCGGGCATTGGCGAGATCATCGGCGGGAGCCAGCGTGAGGAACGCCTCGACGTGCTCGATGCGCGCATCGAGCAGATGGGGCTGCCGAAAGAAAACTACGGGTGGTACCGCGACCTGCGACGCTACGGGACGGTGCCGCACGCCGGCTTCGGGCTGGGCTTTGAGCGTTTGATCGCCTACGCCACCGGGGTCGACAATATTCGCGAGGTGATCCCCTTCCCGCGGGCGCCGCGCAGCGCGGATTTCTGAAGCGCTACTTCAGGTTTTGCAGGGCTTTTATGATGGCGAGCGCTCGCATGGCGGGGCTCGCCATCTTTGATCCGGCGCGGGCAGGGTGGTAGCCACAGAGGGGAGAGCGACAACGTGCGAGGCATCCGAGGAGTCGAGACGTGGGACGATGGCAGGCGTGGTGTGTGATGGGCGTGGTGTGGGCCGTGGGATGTTCCTCGTCGCCGGCGGATCCCGTCGATGCCGATGCGGACAGTCCGGGGCTTGAGGCGCGTTGTGAGGCGGCCGGGGGCGACTTCTACGAGCAGGTGCCGGCGACACTCTGCATCTTCGGGGAGCGGCAGGGTACGCCTGTGGGGCCGGGCTTTGCCTGCCCGGAGGGGTTTCCTAACCGTCTGGGAGATGAGGCGCTGCTCTTTTGCAACGCGAGCGATGTGTTTCCGACCGAGATGTTGGTCGAGCTCGACGCGAGGTACCCCGCGTGCACCGATTGCGTGGAGGATGCCGGTGATGCCGGGTCCGATGCGCCGCTGCAAGATGTGGGGGAGCCCGGTGAGCTTGAGAGCTGCGCACAACCCGGAGATCTCGTGTGGGTGGATGGGCAGGCCGAGGTCGAGGGGAGTTTTGTGGGCACGGCCGCTGGCGAGGCGTTGAGCTGTGATGCCAACGCGACGGTGGGTCATGTGTACGCCCTCACCACGGACGTGCCGGGAGATCTGGTCGTTGAGGTTGAGGCCGATGAGGGGACCTTTGTGCCCTCGCTCGCGCTGCGCACGGTGTGCGGGCAGCGAGCTTCGGTGTTGCCGGGCGCCTGTGTGGACCATCGCGCGCGGCCCGCGAAGAACGTCGCGGTGCTCCTGAGCGCGGAGCCGGCCACCTACTATGTCTGGGTCGCCACCCCGGCTGCAGAACGCGGGGCGTATCGACTTCGGGCGAGTTTTATGGCGCGGGAGGGGGCGCAAGCGCTGGAGACGTGCGAGGTGTTGCCGGAGGTTGCCCTGGGTGATGGTGAGCGTCTGGGGCTGGGCGTGAGCGCGCGGGGGCAGTTCGAGGTCGCGGGGCCCTTGTGTGAGCACAGTGCAACGTCGCGCGCCGAGGTGGGCGTTGATGTGGAGGTCGACGGGTTTTTGACCATCGACTTGCTGCGTGAAGCAGGACAGGGTTTTGCCGCTCGCCTCCGGGAGACATGCGGTAATGCGGCTGGCGAGGTCTGCGGTGACATCATTGTGGGGGAGCGCCGGCGCAACCTTTTGCGTCGGGAGGTCGAGGCCGGGAGCAAAACGCTCTCGCTGGGCAACCTGCCGGACTCGGCGATTCCCGGCTACGCGCTGGAGCTTCGCCACAGCTCGGAGCTCGCCGGCCAGAGGTGCGCGCGCCCGCAAGTGCTGGATGTGAGCGCGCGCGATGAGGAGGGCGTCTTTGAAGGCGTGATCGCCGCATCGCTTCTCGGTTATGAGGATAACGCCGCGGCGGAGTGCGGCGTGAACGGGCGCGATCGGGTCTGGGAGCTCGTATTGACGGAACCTTCGGATGTGCGGGTGGAGGCGCGCAGCTTGTCGGGAGCGGCGCTGAGCGTGACGCTGACGAGCAGCTGCGACGCGCCGGGGTATTGTTCGGTGGAGGGCGTGGCGCGATCGGGGCTGGCCGCGGGGACGTACTATGTGAGGGTGGACGGGGATCTCGACGACCCGGCCGAGTTTGAGCTGGATGTTCGCGTGCGGCCCGCGCTGGAGGGCGGAAGTTGTGAGGTGCCCGGGGATGCTGTGGTGTTGGGCATCGGTGACTCAGCGCCGGTGACCCTTCGCCAGGCGGATGGTCCCTCCGGGATGATTCGCTGTGAGGCGGAGGTGTCGCGTGACCGGGTGGTACCCCTCGAACTGGCGGAGGCGGGGGATCTGGCGATCGATGCTGCGGGTGAAGTGTTACTTGAGGAACTTGTGATCGAGCACGCACCGAGCTGTGAGACGGCGGGGAGTTGCGGGGGCGCCATCCAGGGCATCGCCGCGCTGGAGGCGGGGAATCAGGTGCTCCGGCTCGGGAGCCGATCAGGGGCCGATGAGGAGGATATTGAAGTAATGCTTGAGCTGTTGAGGCAGGGTGAGCGCTGTTTTGGCGCGCAGGTGGTGCCGCTAAATGACGACTACGAGGTCAGCCTGATCGGGTATCAACCCGACGCGGCGCCGGGGTGCGTGAGCGGGGAGCTCGATGCCGACCGGGCGTATGCGTTTGAGCTCAGCCAGACGAGTACTGTGATTGTGACCCTGACGCCTGCCGATGTGCAGCAGGCGGTAGCGCTGTGGTTGGAGCGGGGAGCCTGTGGCGAGGCGCAAGAGTTGGGGTGTGAGCACGGGGAGGCTGGTCAGCCGGCGACGCTCGTGTTAGGGGCGCTGCAGCCGGGCATCTACCGGGTCTGGGTCGGTGGCGACCCGGGCGACTCCACGCTTCATATCTCGACGAACTGAAGGACGACTGCCGATGGCGCACTACCTGTTTACGATCTCGGAGGACGATGCTGGCGAGCGTCTCGATAAGGCGCTGACGCGTCTTCTGGACGAGCAGCATCCCGGCGGGTTCTCGCGCAAAAAGACCAAGGCGCTGGTCGACGCGGGCCAGGTTAAACTCAACGGGCGGGCGCAACGCATCGCCTCGTTTACGCTCTCGGCGGGGGATCGGCTGGCAGTGGAGGTCGAGGCTCCAGAGCGTGGCGACACCTCCTCGGAGGGGCGTTTTGAGCTCGATGGCTCGACGGTGCTTCTGGAAGACGGCGATCTTCTGGCGATCGCCAAGCCGGCGGGGCTGCCCAGCCAGGGCACCCGCGATCGGAGCCGCGATCACGCGGTGGCGGTGGCCAAACGCTACCTGGAGGCGCAGGGCAAAAAGAAGCCTTACGTGGCGATTCATCACCGGCTTGATGTGGGCACCTCCGGGGTGCTGGCGTTGGTGACGGCGCGGCGATCCAATAAAGGGATGGCGCGCGCGTTTCGCGAGCATCTGGCGCAGAAGACGTATGTGGCTGTGGCGCGCGCGCTGCGCCCGGAGCTGGAGCGGGAGGTCGGAGAGCGCTGGGAGGTGAAGAATCATCTGGGGCGCGTGGGAGAGCGGCGCCAGGGGGAGGTCAAGGCCGGTGGGGATTGGGCGGAGACCTCGTTTGTGGTGCGCGAGCGCTGGGGCTCACTGCACCTGATTGAGGCGCGCCCGCTGACCGGACGGATGCACCAGATTCGCGCACACCTGGCCGAAGGCGGGCTGCCGATCGTGGGCGACAAGGACTACGGCGGGGTGCGTCGCGTGGGCTCGCAGCGCTTTACGCGGGTGATGCTGCATGCCGAGCGCCTGGAGCTGCCGCATCCGCACAACGGCGATCCGGTGGATGTGACCTGCCCGTGGCCGCACGATTTCATCGAGGCGCGCGAGGTCTTCGACGGCGAGTGAGGGGCGTTCGTCATGGAGGGTGAGCGCCCGGGGTGAAATTAAGCGTCGCCGAGCTTCGCCCGGAGCTCGGCGATGGCGCCGGTGGGGAGGTCAAGGGACTCACCTTTCTGAATGTAGTCGTCGAGAAACATCCGGGTCTGCGCGCCGACCTTGGTGAAGTGGACCTGCAGGTAAACTTCAAAATCGAAGGGAGGCACGCGCGGGGCGAGCCGGGTTAAGAGCCGCACCGTCGCAGGGTTGAGAAGTCGCATGGGTAGAGGGGCTCGGGCCTGGAGGGTGGCCTCGAGGATGGCGCGGATTTGCGACATCGTCGTGACCAGCTCAGACACCTTCTCCTCGTCCTCGCGCACGCGCTCCAGGCTCCAGCCCACGGTCTCCATATGAGCGACGATGGGCATGAGCACGCCGCTGCCAAAGGCGGCTTTCTCAGCCAGGCCGGTGACGCGTCTGGAGCTCATATGCCCGCGCTTGAGCGCGGCGACGATCGGCGTCACGCGATCGTTCGGGCCCTCAAAGAGGGCGGGGGTCAGCGGCGGAAACCAGTAGGCGGTTCCCGGCTGCGGGCAGGACTCCCCGGGGAACGGCGCCGGATAGCTCACCGAGGTGATCAGACCACGCGCGATCTGGTCTGGGGGCACGTGCTCCGCGAGCGTCTGCACATCGTCGAGGCCCGGGGTCAGTGTCAGGAGCGTGGCGTCGCCAAGCTGCCTGGCGAGCGAAGCGAGCCAGGGGCCTCTGAGGCCGGTGGAGGGGATAGCGAGGATGACCGCGTCGAAATGCCCCGGTGGAAGTTCTGCGGCGTCGGTCCAGACGCCATCCGGCGTGAAGATGGCGTGCTGCTTGAAGTCTCGTCGGCGCTCATAGAGGCGATAGCCCAGGCGGGCCTCCTCGGCGTAGCGCGGGCGCACCAGCACGTGCACCTCCTCGCCGGCCCGCGCCAGATGAAGTCCATAAAGTTGCCCGACGCTTCCGGCGCCAACGATCAGAATACGCATAGGAGTCTCCATCCATGATTCATCATCCGAGGATCATCGAGCGGTACGCCCGGGCCCATCCCTGCGCGTTGTCGGCCGGCAGCGCGATGTTGAGGCGGCCGGCGAGCATGACGAGATCGTCGGCCAGTGGCGCGATCAGCGGTTCGTCGGGCAGGGCGTCATGACCTGCGTGGTTGAACAGCCCCAGCGCGTGCAGCGCCTGACGAGGGTGCAGCGCGCAGGGGATGCTGTTGTAAAGCGTCTCTCCAAGCAAAGGATGCCCGGCGTGCTGCAGGTGCGCCCGGAGCTGGTGGGTGCGCCCGGTGAGAAGCTCGGCGGCGATGAGGCTGTAGTTGCCATCGGGGCTGGATGCCCATCGCCACACCCGGGTTTTGGCGTCTTTGCCTGAGCGGTGTACGTCGACCACCGAGCGTCCCTGCTGCGAGCGCTTTCGCAGCGGGGCGTCGATGAGGAGGCTGGCCTGGCTCGGGCACCCGTGCACCAGCGCGAGGTAGATCTTCTGAAGTTCGCGCGTGGCCAGCGCCTGCTGCGCGCGCAAAAGCGCGCTCTTTTTTGTGGCGAAGAGCAGCAGGCCGGAGGTGTCGCGGTCGAGCTGGTGCACCGCCCAGACCATGCGCCCGGCCCAGGCCATCGCCCGGGCCTGGGCGCACGCGGGGTCGGTCAGCGTGCGGCCGGTGCTGGGCAGACCGGCCGGTTTATCCCAGGCCACGAGGCCCCGGTGCTCGGCGACGATGCGACGAGCAAACTCATCGTGGGGAGGCTCGGGCAAACTCAGCCCTCGGCCTCAAGGGCCTCGGCGACATCATCGGAGAGCTCGAGGTTGTGGTAGACGTTCTCCACGTCATCATCCTCTTCGAGCAGGTCGATAAGCTTCATGTTGCGCCGCGCGGTGGCCAGGTCGGGGGAGAGGTCGGTCTCGGCGACTTTGGTGATCTCGTCGCTCAAAAAGTCCTCGTAGCCGGCGGCGTTGAGGGCGTCGCGCAGCGTCATAAAGTCGTCGGGGCCGCTGGTGATGGTGATCACGCCGTCTTCCACCTCGAAGTCTTCGGCGCCGTTCTCCAGGGCGACCTCCATGAGCGCGTCGTTGTTATCGACCTGCTCCTGCTCGATGCTGATGATGCCCTTATCGTGGAACATCCAGGCCACGCACCCATTTTCGCCAAGGTTTCCGCCCTGCTTGCTGAAGAAGTGGCGGATGTTGGCGACGGTGCGGTTTTTGTTATCGGTGGAGCCTTCGAGCAAGAACGCCACGCCGCCCGGGCCGTAGCCCTCGTAGGTGAAGTCGGTGTAGGTGACGCCTTCGAGCTGGCCGGTGGCCTTGAGGATGGCCCGATCGATGTTGTCGTTGGGCATGTTGGCCGCTTTGGCCTTCTGGACCCAGAGGCGCAGCTCGTTGTTGGTATCAAGGTCACCGCCGCCGCGGCGTGCCGCCGACGAGATCTTTTTGCTCAGGCGGCTAAACACCTTTCCGCGTTTCGCGTCCTGAGCGGCCTTCTTATGTTTGATGTTGGCCCATTTACTATGTCCAGCCATAGAAGCTCCTTGGGAGGTATAAAGATAGGGTCGGTGCCGAAGCGGCGGGACTATACCACCGGGGCCGTGGAGGCTAAAAGTGGCGAGTCGCGCGCACCCGGTACCAGCCGGTGATGCTCAAGCGCTCGGTGTGGGCCGGTAAGACCTCGTGGTAGAAGCGCGAGCTTAAGAAGGTGACAAGCGTGCCGCCGCGCGGCTCAAGGTCGATGTAGGGCTCCATCTCGGCGCCGTCAAGGTAGAGGCGAAGTTCGCCGCCGTCACCCGGCTGCCAGTTAGGGTTGAGGTAGAGGATGGTGGTCAGCTGTCGCTCGCGCGCGTTGGCGAAGACGTCGATGTGGCGTTTGTAGAAGGTGCCCGGCGGGTAGAGCGCCAGGTGTCCCTCCCAGTCAACAAGGCCCATCATGGTGGCGCGGTTGATGCGCTGGCGCAGCGCGTCGAGGGCGTCGAAGTAGACCTGCTGCGGGGCGCTGAGCTGGTCGTTGTCCAGCCAAAGGATGCGGTCGCTACGCACCTGGGGGCAGCGCTGGCGGTTTGCGCCGGAGCCGATGCGCGCGAACTGAAACTCACCGTCATCCCAGAGCCTCAGCGTCTCGGCAGCGAGCGCGTGCACCTGCGGAGGGCTCAAAAACCCGGGCACACAGGCATAGCCCTTCTCGATGAGCGCATCTTCAATGGTGTCCGGCAGGTCGGGCTGGATCGGCGGCAGGGCAAAAGGGGAGGGCTGGCGCATGGAGACGCTCGGTGTCAGGGGGCCGGGGCGGCCGGTCGTGGAGCGATAGAGACCTCGTGTGGCGTACGAAAAATTTGCATCTTTAAATCGCGGGAAAAAACGCTACGCACCCTGCATCAGGCGGTCAATAAAAAGCAGCGATCGCGGGGAGATATTGCAGAACCGGCGCGCTTTTCCGGGGCGTCGGGGCGGCGCGTCACAGGTACGTTTGGGGATGGCGCCGTGACGCCACCGCGTTGCTTCGGGTTGAGTCGGGCGGGGGAGTGCCGCAGACTGCGGCCCTGTTGTACGGAACGAGACGCGTTGGAGGCTGATCTGCGTCTTGCTCCCCCGTCTTCATGACCCTGTCAGGCGGTGACCGACTCGCCGCGCTGCGACGCCTCAGGAGAATCGATGTCCGATCTTATGTCCCGACCGCTGCGCATCGGCGTGAGCGCGAACTGGATGCACGCCGACCCGGATCGCGTCATCTACAACGGCCGGCCGCTGCTCTATGTGGAGCAGTCGATGAGCGACTGGTTTCTGGCCGCCGGAGCGCTGCCGTTGATGATGCCTGCGCCGAGCTCCGACTGTACGCCCGCGATTGGCGCGGCGCAGATGGTCGGTGAACTCGATGCGCTGGTGATCGCCGGAGGGGCCGATGTGTGGCCCGGAAGCTATGGCGAGCGTGCGCTTCGCCCGGAGTGGGAGGGGGACCGCAAGCGAGATGAGGCCGAGATCGCCCTTATCGAGGCCGCGCTTGAGCTGGAGGTGCCCGTGCTCGGCATCTGCCGCGGTCACCAGGTGCTCAACGTGGCGCTCGGAGGCACGCTCTTCCAGGACATCACCACCCAGGTGGAAGGTGCGCTCCAGCACCGAGATGCCGAGCGCTACGCCCGAAACAGCCACGATGTCACCCTTTTGGAGGATGGCTACCTGCACAGGATCTATGGTGTGACGCAGGCGCACATCAACAGCGTGCACCATCAGGCGATCAAAGACCTCGCCGCCGGGCTGCGCGTGACCGCGCGCTCGACGCAGGACAACGTCATTGAAGGGATACAGCTCGACGACGGCACGGATCGTTGGGCGGTCGGCGTGCAGTGGCACCCGGAGTTTCAGCGCCCTGAGCATCGCGAGCTGCTATCCACGGAACCGCTGATGACGGACTTTCTCAACGCCGCGCGTCAACGCGCTCTACGGCGGTAGCGGTTGGGCCGTGGTGCCCCTTGTGTTACCTTCCGCAACATCTCAGGCGTGCCTCACCGCAGGGTCACGCCAGGTTTTCAGGTTTGATGAGGTTATGTTTGGAAAATCCCTACAAATTCAACATCTTAGAGCCTCTTGAGGGGTTCGGGGGTCCGGGCGATCGTCGCCTCCATATCGTGCTGCATGAGCCCGAGATCCCGGGCAATACCGGCAATATCGGTCGGCTCTGCGCCGGCACCAACGTGTGGCTTCATCTGGTCAAGCCGCTGGGGTTCGACCTGGATGATCGCTACCTCAAGCGTGCCGGGCTGGACTACTGGCCCCACGTCAACATCAGCCTGCATGAGAACTTTGAGGCGGTGGAGGCCATCTTCCCACGGGAGCGCATGCACTTCTTCACCAAGAAGACCACCCGCGCCTACGATCAGGCCAACTGGCAGGGGGGCAGCGTGCTGATCTTCGGAAAAGAGACTCTGGGCTTGCCCGCGGAGATGCGCGAGCGCTACGAAGATCGCTGTTTCCGCATCCCGACCACCGACAAGGTGCGCAGTTTGAATCTTTCCAACGCGTGCGCGATTGTGTTGTATGACGCAATGCGTCAGCTGAACTGGGAGCCCCTTCAGGGCTAGAACCTGCCGGTCAAACGGTCGTGGTGGTGAAGCGTTGTGAGCGAGCCCT
Organism: Lujinxingia vulgaris; assembly: GCF_007997005.1. GTDB lineage: Bacteria > Myxococcota_A > Bradymonadia > Bradymonadales > Bradymonadaceae > Lujinxingia. Next base: position 105,671 of record NZ_VOSL01000025.1, read on the forward strand.
TTGGGACATACATGCTGGGAGAGCGCATCGGCGTGGGCGGGATGGCCGAGGTGTTTCTTGCGCGCAGCGTGGGGGCCGAGGGGGTTGAGAAGACGCTGGTCATCAAGAAGATTCTGCCCGAGTTGGCGACCGATGAACGTTTTGTGGAGATGTTCATCGCCGAGGCCAAGATCGCCATGGGGCTCAACCACCCCAACGTCGTGCAGATCTACGACTTCGGGAAGGTAGGGCGAGATTATTACCTGGCGATGGAGCACGTCGATGGCGTGGACCTGGGGCATTTGCTTCGGGCCGGCCAGCGGGCCGGACGCCCGCTGGCGCTTGGGGATGCGCTCTTTGTGGCGATTGAGCTTGCCCGCGGGCTTGATTACGCCCACCGCCGCACCGATGGCTTCGGGCGCAGTCTGGAACTCGTGCACCGCGACGTGAGCCCGCAAAACGTGCTTATCTCGCGAGATGGTGCCGTCAAGCTGGTGGACTTTGGCATCGCCAAGGCCACCAGTGTGCGGGAGGACCGCCCCGGGTTGGTCAAGGGCAAGTACCGCTACATGAGCCCGGAGCAGGCCCGTGGCGAGGAGGTCGATCAGCGCAGCGATCTTTTCAGCCTTGGCGCGCTGATGTTTGAGCTTGTGTGCGGCCGCCCGCTTTTTCGGGCCGAGAGCACCGAAGATCTGCTCAGCCTGGTCACGGGGGCGGTGGTGCCCGATATCAAGGCGATCCACCCGCAAACTCCCGAGGCGCTGGAACACCTGATGTACAAGGCGCTCTCCCGGGAGCGTGACGAGCGCCCGGCCAGCGCGCGGGAGATGCAGCGGGCGATGACCCGCGTGCTCTACGGGCTCAGCGAGATTCACGATGAAATGACCCTCGCCCAGCATCTGCGCGAGGTCAGCCCGCATCTCGACCCGGAGGGTCGGCGTGGCGAGAGCGCTTCGGTGGGAGCGCAGCCCTCGGTGTCGACGGTGGTGGGACGCACGCAGGTGGCGCGGGCCGGGGCGTCAGCGCGCGCAGCGAGCCTGCGCACCTCGCTGCAGGTTACCCCGGCGATGGTGCAACGCCGTAAGGAGGTGGTGACCATCGCCGGCAAGCTCGAGGGGCTGGCGGAGCTTGAGCGTGCGCTGAGCCCGGAGCGCTGGCGCCATCTGGGCGCCGAGCTTACCCGGATTGTGGACGCGATCGCGTTTAAAAATGACGGGGTCTTGCATCGCATCGACGCCGCGGGGTTTGTGGTCGTGCTGGGCCTGCCCATCTCCAGTGAGAACGACGGGGTGCGCGCCGCCCGGGTGGCTCGCGATCTGCACGAGGCGGTCGCCGGGATGAACTTCAGCCTCGATGTGCCGCTTCTGGTCAGCCTGGGAATCGCGACCTCGGAAGTGCTCATTGAGCATCCGTCCAGCGGCCTCAAGCAGGGCTACCGCTGGGAGTACCTGGAGCGCGGCGACGACGATGCGCGCTCGCTCGCGGCGGCCGCCATGGCGCGGGAGACGTTGATCGGCCCGCAGGTCTTTCAGCGGGTTCGGCGGGCGTTTTATTGCGAGGCCATCCAGCCGATGGCCGGCAACGACGAGGTCGGCGCGGGTGGGGCGACAGCTGGAGGGGCCGGAGCGGCGGCGTACCGGCTGGTGGGGCCAAAGAGCGCGCGGGATCGCATCAAAGAGCTGCGCCGGTCGGTGACCTCCTTCTACGGGCGCGATGTGGAGCGGCGCGTCGTGCGACAGGCTTACCGTCGCGTGGCGATGGATCGCCGCGCCGGCGCGTTGATGCTGGTCGGACCAGCAGGCGTCGGGAAGTCCGCGCTCTTGGAGGAGTTCCTCGCCGGCTTTGATGGCGGCCAGGCGCGGGTATTGCGGGCCGTGGCCTCCCCCTATGAGCGGGATCAGCCGCTGGGGAGCGCGGCGGCCTTCTTTGCCGAGGCGCTCGGGCTCGGACCTCGCGATGATCTTCGACAGCTGGCTGCCCGCCTGGAGAAGGTCATTGAGACGATCTTCTCCCAGGAGGATGAGGATGAGCGCGAGCTGCTCTTCGACTCGATGGCGACCGTCTTCGGGGTGCCGGTCTCGGAGCGCGCGTTCTCGCGCCTCGACCGCGAGGAGCGCCAGCGACGTATCTACCTCTCGCTGAGCAAGCTCGTCAGCGGCTTCGCGTCGTCGGGGCCTGTGATCATCGCCATTGATGACGCGCATTATATCGATCCGGTGATGCTGGAGTTCACGGCGCGTTATTTTGAGACCGATCGAGATGTGCCGGTCTTTATGGTGTGCACCGCCCGCGATCTGGGGCCGCATACCGAGAGCGACGCCTGGCGGCGACTTCTGGAGAGTCCGCGCGTGGCGTTTGAGACGGTCGGCGAGCTCTCCGGGCGAGAGTCGCGTCGGCTGGTTCGCGACCTCTTGCGTCTGGATGTGGGCGAAGATCAGGCCCTGGTCGAGGAGGTGCTCAGCCGCACCGGGGGAAACCCGCTCTACATTCGGGAGGTGGTCGAGGCGATCCGCGATCGGGTGGGCTTTGGGCTCGCGACCGACTCGGTCGAACTCAGCGATGAGGCGGTGTGGCTGCCGGCGAGTGTCGAGGGGATCATCGACGCGAAGCTGGAGCGGCTGCCCTCGGAGGCGCGCGCGGTGCTCGTGCGCGTCGCGCTCTTCGGAGTGCCTTTTGAGCGTGCGCGGGCGGAGCGTCTTCTGGAGCAGCCCTGTGGCGAGGCCATCGCCCGGCTGGTCGAGGAGGGCATTCTGGAGGAGGTGGGGGCGGAGGGAAGTCTGCGCTATCGCTTCTGCAATGAGCTCACGCGGGAGGTGGCCGCCCGGGGGCTTTTGCCCGAGCATGCCGCGCAGCTGCACGGGCGCATCGCCTCGGAGTTGATCGCGCGGGATGGGCAGGGTGGCGCACGTCGGAGCGCGCTGATCGCCCGGCACCTTGAAGCGTGCGGCGATGCGGAGGGCGCTCGGAGCTACTATGTGGGTGCCGCCCGGGAGGCCTCACGGCTGGTAGGGGCGCAGGTCTGCGTGCGCCATTGTGAGCGGGTCCTGGAGATGGGCGGGGCGCCGGTCGATGAGCTCATCGAGGTCTTGCTGCTCAAAGAAGAAGCCTGTCAGGAGCTCGGTGATGACGCCGGCGCTCGAAGCGCGCTGAACGCACTGGAGGAGCTTGTGACTCGTGGCGACGCCAATGAGCGCGCCTCCGAGGTGTGGTTGCGCCAGGCGCGTTACTGCTTCCAACGCGCGAGCTTTCGGGAGGCGCGGGACTACCTGCGACGTGCCGAAGAGGTGGCGCAACGCCAGGATGACTGCATCAGCCTGGCTCAGGCCGCGCGTCAGCGCGCCGTGATCGATCTGACCGAGGGTCACCGCGACGGCGCCCTTGAGGTGGTCGATGCCGGCTTGTTGCTGCTCGATGAGGCCAGCATCCATCAGGTCGATAAGCGCCGGGCCGGCGAAGCCGCGGTCGAGCTTTATACGGTGCGCGGGGTGGTGCTACGCCAGACGGGGCGCCACCGCGAGGCGCTCATCGCCTACGACCGCGCCTTGAGCCGCGCCCGGGAGCTGGAGCTCCCCCGTCACCAGCGACAGATTCTGACCAACTCCGGGCTGGCGTTGGCCTACGTAGGCCGCTTTGCAGCAGCGATGGCTCGCTATGAGAGCGCGCTGGCGATGTGTCGGCAGCTCGGGCATCGCCGCGACGAGGCGCTCTTGCTCGTCAACATCGGCCACGTCAACTTCCTGCTCGGGCAGACCCGCCAGGCGATCTCCGAGATTCAGCGCGGGCTGCATCTGGCTCGCCGCACCGCGTACACGACGACGGAGGCCGACGGTCAGATCTCCCTGGGGTTATGTTACCTGGAGTTGGGGCAGACTGAGCAGGCCGAGCAGGCGCTCCACGAGGGGTTGCGTCTGGCGGACTCCATCCCGCACGCGTATCTGGCGGTCTGCGCGACCCTGGCGCTGGCTCAGGTTAAGCTGCAGGGGGGCGGCCCGAGTGATGCGCGCGTGGCGTTGCTCCAGGCCGAAGATGCCCTGGAGCGCGCAGACCAGGCCGACATGCGCTGGGGCAAGGCGTTTGCGTTGAGCCTGATGGCGCGGTCGCACGCTCGCCAGGACCGCCTTGAACAGGCGATCGCGCTCTCTCGCCAGGCGTTGGCGATGCTCGACGCGATTGAGATCTACGGCGAAGACGAGGTCCACTTCGCCCACGCGAGCCTTCTGGCTCAGGTGGGCGATGCGGCGCTCGACGATGAGCGCGTGCGTTCATTGCGCCGGGCGCAGGCGGTGGTCCGAGAGCGCGCGGCGGCCATCGACGACGAGCGGCTGCGACGAGACTACCTGGCGCGGCCCCTCAACGCCCGGATCATGGACGCGCTGGCCGACGCGGAGTCGGTTGAGGATTAACGCCAGTCCCGGCCAGCGCGCAGCGCTTCCAGGGCGCCGGAGAAGTCGTCGGGGTACTCCGCCACGCAGTGCACGCGTTGGCCATCGGGGTGCTCAAAGCCCAGCGTGCGCGCATGCAGGGCCTGCCGCCCGATCAACGAGCATTGCGAGGTGCGTTTGCCGCCGTAGAGCACATCACCCAGAAGCGGGGCGTCGGCGTCGGCGAAATGCATGCGGATCTGGTGGGTGCGCCCGGTCTCCAGGCGACACTCCACGAGGACCGCGCCACTGTCGTAGCGCTCCATCACCCGGTAGTGCGTCACCGCGTGGCGTCCCTTTGTCACTCGCCCCGTAAAACGCATGCGGTGGTTGGGGTCGCGCCCGTGCAGCGTATCGAAGGTCCCCTCATCGGCAAGCCCCGGCCCAAACACCAGGGCGTGGTAGACCCGGTCGATGCTGTGGTCGCGAAACTGGGCCGAGAGGTGATGGTGGGCGCGGTCAGTCTTGGTGACCGCCAGCGCCCCGGAGGTGTCTTTGTCGATGCGGTGCACGATCCCCGGACGCAGCTCTCCACCGATGGTGGGGAGCTCGTCGAAGTGGTGCATCAACGCGTTGACAAGCGTGCCGTCGGGGTGGCCAATCGAGGGGTGCACGACCATGCCCACGGGCTTGTCGACCACGGCCACCTCATCGTCCTCGTAGAGGAGGTTGAGCGCGATGGCCTGGGCTTTGATGTTGGGTTCGGTCGGGGGGATGTGCGACCAGAAGATGCGGTCGTCTTCACGCAACTTATAGCCAGCCTTGACCTGCGCGCCGTTGACGGTGATCTCGCCGCGGTCCAGGAACTTGCGCACCTGGGAGCGGGTCAGCGGCGGATCGTCCTGCTCGGCCAGGTACACATCGAGGCGCTGGCCGGCGTCTTCCGGCTCAACCTGAAAGCTGAATTCGGTGGTGCTCAAAGCATGCCGGGGGCAGCGGGTTACCAGATCGAGCTTTCGATATGGCCGCAGTTGGCGAAGACGATGTCGATAAACGCCTTCTCCAGGATGTTGGTGTTCTCCAGCATGTCTTCGTCGACGTACTGACGCATGTGCGTGAGCGCCTCGCGCCAGATGCCGTCGAGCTCATCGAAGAGGTTGTCATTCTTGATGCCCGCTTCGATCTTTTTCTGGATGTCCGGGTAGATCGTCAGGTCGGAGGCGATAACGCGGGCGCGCTGAGCGGCCTTCTTCGGATCGGTGATCTTGGACATGCGTTCCTCATGGCGAGGGGTTCGACGTGAACTCGAGCCTTGGAGCCCGAGGGAGGGGAGGGCGGCAGGCCGCCTGTCCGGGCGACCTTATCACGATTGATCGAGATATCGGAAGTAGTCTTCAATCAGGGGTTGGGCCGGGACATCGAAGACCCGGGAGATCTCGCGCAGGTAGCCGCGCAGATAAACCGGTCGCGGGAGCACATCGGAGTCGACGGTCTCAATGGCGGCCAGGTATTTGACGCCGATGTGGGTGCGCGAGCTCAGCTCCTGAAGGCTCAGCCCGTGACGTCGTCGCAGCGCGGCGATGGCGTCTCCGGGCGACTTGGTGGCCACGGCGCGGCGCGCGCCGGCGCCCTCTTCGGCGGCCGGGGCATCGGGTTGCTCCGGGGGCGTCTCGGCCTCGTGGGCCGAAGGCTGGGCCGGGGGAGTGAACTCCGGAGGTCGAGGAGGCTGGGGGGTGGGGTGCTCCTGACGGGCCGGTGCCGGTGTGGCAGTGCGCTCCCGCTCGTAGTTGCGCACCGCCTCATCGACCTCCGCCCGCGAGAAGTTCTCACTGGGCATGGTCAACACGTGACGGTAGAGCCCTTCGAGCTCCTCGGCGATCTCCATGCGGCGGGTGGGCTCGGTGAAGACCAGGCTGATGGAGGCCTCGCGCCGATACCCCTCCCAGAGCCTGCGGCAGTACTGGCGCACTTCGTTGCGGCTGAGCTCGGGGTTGAGCCCCATCAGCATCGCCGGGTGCGCGTCACCGCGGGTGGGGATCGGCCTGGGGTAGCGCATATCGACCAGCTGCACGTCGCGGATGTGACGCGAGAGCAACTCGATGTCGTTGGTCAGCCCCTCCTCATTGCGGGAGGTGCCGGTGCCGGTGGTGCGGCGGTTATAAAACCAGCGGCGGTCGGCGTAATCGATGCTGGCCAGCACCCGGGGGAAGACCTGTAGCTCGCGGTGAAGGGCGTGGCTGAGCACAAACCCCAGATCGTGCTCGGCGCCCTCGCGCACCATGTTGACCACCATGTAGACCTCCAGCTGGCGGGCGGTCTCATCAATGATGGCGCGCGATTGGGCCGAGGGCGCGTCGTAGCGAAGCGAGCGGGTGTTCAGCCAGAGGGGCTGCTTATAGAGCACCTCCACCAGCTCCTCTTCAAAGTCGGGAGCCTGCGGGTGGTATCCGATGGCGCTAAAGAGCGAGGCGCGCAGAAACTGCGCCATCACCCGGATCGCCGCCGGGTCGGGCGTGCCCACCAGGATCGGCGTATCGCTCAACGTAAAGAGCCCCACATCAAAGGGCGAGAGGCTGGGGGGAAGATCGATGAGCACCCAGTCGAAGTCGAGCTGATGCAGCTGCGCGATGATCTCCTCGGGACGCACCCGCGGGCGCGTAAACGGATAACGTCGGGCTGCGGCCAGAGAGGCCAGATACACATTCGTGTACGCCGTGCCGACGATGAAGTCGGCGATGTGTGCGCCCTCTTCGCCAAGGCAATGCGAGCCATCGGCGCCCAGATCGAAGGCGGGCTCATTGGCACCGAGCAAGATATTGAGCGTGGGCGTATGCCAGGAGGCGTCGACGCAGAGCACGCGCCCCTGATAGCGGGTCAGCGCCCGGGCAATGTCGGCGCACAGGGTGCTCTTGCCGGTACCGCCTTTGCCGCCCCCGAAGGTGACGACGCGCGGGCGGTCGGGATGTTGGGGAGGAGCGATCTGGTTCAACGGGCCTACTCCGCATGGCGAGGGCATCAGATGCCGGGCTCAAGCCCGAGCGGGCGCGCCATCTTCGTCGACCGATCGTCACTTGGCAAGGGGACAGACGCGGGTTAGGTTAGGGGCGCTTCTCGGCTGAAAAAACGACGTCCGGGGCCCGCTTTCGCCGGCGCCCCCGGAGCCATGCCGGGAGCCTGATTCTTCGCCACTAAACCGACCTACGCCAGCGCCGACGCATTCGAGCCAAGGTGGACACGTGCCAAAGCTGATCTATCAGGATCCCGAGATCGGGACCGAGGTCATCGTTGAGATCAACTCGGAAGTTCCCGAAGTCACCATCGGGAGAAATCCGGGCAACATCATTCGCATCAACAACCCGTCGGTCTCTCGTCGACACACGAAGTTTGTCTACGAGAACGGTCGCTGCACCCTCTACGATCTCAACAGCTCCAATGGCACTTACGTCAATGGCATGCGCATCCAGAGCCAGGTGCTGGAGCACGGTGACCTGGTGCGCGTGGGCGAGTTCCCGCTGGAGTTTGCGGAAGAGCAGCCGGTGGTCAGCACCCAGGTCGAAGATCCGGGTATCGCGTCGATGGCCAAAGCCACCTCGATGGGGATGGGCTTTGGAATGGATGATTTCGGACCGGAGGAGATCGAGCTCGATGCGTCTTCGCTGGTCGAGGAGCATGAACTCGACGATCAGCCCATGATGATCGGGGAGGACGAGGTCCACGAGGTGCTCGACCCCGATGAGCTCTACCCGGAGCTTGAGCCGGAGTCTTTTGGGGATGATACCGTCGATGGGGGTGCCGAGATTGCAGCGAGCCTCGCCGCGCTGCGCGCGGCCGCTCAGGAGTCGGCCGGGCCCGATGCCCATGAACACACGCAGCGTGCGGATGGTCACGCGCTCAATCTTCAAAATTGGGAGCGCGAGTTCAGCAGCGGGGAGCATGAGCAGCCGCCGTTGGAAGCTGTGGCGCCTGGCCCGGTATCACAACCCATAGCGCAACCTGCAGCGCAGCCCACCGGCGGGGCTCCGCCGCGCCAGAGCGTGGCGATGCAGTCGCCGGGCAATGACGAAGAGGTTGAGGCGCTGCGCGCCGAAGTCGCCTCCCTGCGTCAGATGCTGGATGCCGGCGTCGCCGACTCCGACGACATGCAGGTGGAGAGGCTGCGGGGTGAGCGGGACCGTTTGATGGACGAGCGCCGCACGCTGGTGCGTCAGCTCAATGAGACACGTCAGGCCCTGGAGCAGGCCCCCACCGATGAGGCGATGGCCGAGGCGCAGGCTGCGCTCGACGCGGAGCGCCGGCGCGCCGCTGAGGCTGAGGCGCAGCTCGAAGCGCTCCGCGAGGAGTCCGGCTCGCGCGCCCGCCAGCTCGAAGAGGCGGCCGAGCGCGAAGAGGCGCTCAACGCGCAGCTCACAGCGGTGCAGCAGGAGCTGGAGTCGCATCAGCAGGCGCAGGCGCTTGTGGATTCGGAGCGCGCCGAGCTGGGCAGTCAGGTCAGTGAACTGCGCGATGAGATGCAGAGCTTTGAGGATCGCTACCATCAGGCGCTCTTGCGCATCGATGACGTGACCGAGGAGCTCAGCGCGAGCCTTAAGCAGGTCGAAGAACTCGAGGACGCCGCACAAATCGGCCAGGCTGAGCGCGACGCCCTGCAGTCCGAGCTCGCCGACCGCGTGCATGATCTGGAGCTTCGCGATGAGCGCATCGAAGCGCTCAGCGCCTCGCTGGAGGCCGAGCAGCAGAAAGTCGTCGAGCTTGAGGCCACCCTCGAAGCGCTCAACGAGGAGCTCTCTCGCCGGCCGCCCGAAGATGAAGCCAACGCGCTGCTGGCGCGCGCCACAACCCTCGACGCAGACCTTGTGGCGATGACCTCGGCGCGCGACGACCTACAAGCCCAACTCAATCAGACGAACGCCGAGTTGACCCGGCAACGTCAACTGCTCGAAGACCTTGAGGCGCGCCATAGCCGGGTCGCCGCCGAGCGCGACCAGGTCTCGCGGGAGCGCGACGGTCTCAAACAGGAGAAGGCCGCCTTCGCCCGCGAGACGGACTACCTGCAGGTCGAGCGCCGCAAACTCGGCGATGAGAATCAGTCGCTGAAAGCCCGCGTCGAAGAGCTGGAGAAAGACCGCAAACGCAAGCGCAAGATCTTCGAAGAGCTCTCCGGCGATCTTCGCGGGTTGGTCGAAGAGAACGATCGCCTGGGTGGCGAACTCGCCAGCGCCCGCGCGAGCCTGGAGCAGGCCCCCACCGGGGAGGCGCTCGAAGCGTTGCGTTCCGAGCTCGCCGAGCGCGACGAGCTCATCACCTCACTCTCCGCCCAGATCGAGGAGCTGGAGAGCGACGCCTCCAACCTCACCCGCGACCTGGGGCAGATCGCCGAGGAACGCGACGCGCTGGCCGAGCGGGAGACCGAGCTCCGAGAGCAGCTCGAGGCCGCCCGGGCCGCGCAGAGCGCCGACCTCGAAGAGGGCGAGGCGCTGGAGGCTTTGCGCAACGAGATGGCCGAGCTGCAGACGCAGCTTGAGGCTGCCCAGGCTGAGCTTGAAGACGCACGTCAGGCCGCTGCCGAGGCTGCCGAAGCCGAGGAAGGCGCCGACGCCGAGAGCGCCGAAGCGCTCGCGACACTCAAAGCCGAACTCGAGGAGGCCCGCGAGCAGATCGCTGGCTTTGAAGAGGAGCGCGACGCACTCAACGCCCGTCTGGCCGAACTCGAAGCCGAGCTTGAAGCCCGCGATGAGGCGGCGAGTGAGCCCGGTGAGGGGAGCGCGATCGATGAGGAAGAGGTGTCCAAACTCGTCGAGGAGAAGACCGCGCTGGAGGCCACGCTGGCCGAGATCATTCTGGAGCGCGACCGCCTCGAAGATCAGCTCCGCCAGCTCGCCGAAGCCTGAGCGCTCATAGCTCCCAGAGGGTGAGCACGCCCAGGTGGTCGGAGGCGGTGTCGTTCTCCAAGACCCGGTGGGCCAGGGCGCGGGCGCCCTGGCCCAGCACGAAGTCGATGCGGCGGTCGGGCTGCTGCGCCGGGAAGGTCTTCATGGCCTCGGGCGCGCCCGGATCGTCGCAGACCTCCACCAGCGCCTCAAGCCACTCGGTGCGCTCCGGCTCATTAAAATCCCCCATCACAAAGCGCGCCACCGGCGCGTCATCGGCCCCGCATATCGGTGCGGCGCAGATGCGCTCTCGCAGCACTTCGCCTTGCTGCGGGCGGTCTTCGGCGAGGTAGGAGAGGTGCGTGCAGAAGATCTCGACCACGCCGGCCGGGCTCTCAATCAGGGCGCGCGCCAGCCGCCGCGGCTCGTCCATGATCTGAGGAAGCGGGTCGACCTGAACCTCCAGAATCGGCCAGCGACTTAAGATCGCCTGGCCGTAGCGCGCCGGCTCCTGACCGGGGCGATCTTCGATGATCGCCGGGATAAAGACGTGATGTTCAAGCCCGCTCAGCGCGCTGAGCCGGGCGGTGGAGTCGCCCGAGGGGCCCATTGTCCAGTGATGCCCGACCTCCTGGAGCGCGACCACGTCGGCGTTGGCCTCCGCGATCACGTCAGCGACCGCCTTCAGTCCCTCCTGAATGCCCAGGCGAATGTTGTAGGTCATCACACGAAGTTGGTGGGGCATCGAAGCCTCCCGACGTTGGTGGGGGTGGGGAAGTGTGCTAGGGCTCAAAGCGTGGTTCAGGAAACTTCAAGGGGCTCCAAAGGGCGAGCCCGGCGCGCGGAGAGAAGTATGGTGGAGAGGCGTTCGGATGGGAAGAAGTCGCACGCGGCGTTTCGCTCGGTGCCCAAGACCGGCGTGATCTATGTGATGAGTGAGGCGGGCCGTCACGGCTACCGCCCCGGTGACCCGGGCTGGACCAACCTCGGCCAGGGGCAACCGGAGACCGGGATGCTGGAGCACGCGCCGCCACGTATCGACGCCATCGCAATCACCGAAGATGATCACGAATACTCCCCGGTCACCGGGTTGTGGGAGCTTCGCGAAGCAGTGGCCGACCACTACAACCGCCGCTACCGCCGCGGGATGGCGAGCCAGTACTCCGCCGAAAACGTCGCCATCTGCGGTGGCGGGCGTACCGCGCTCTCTCGCCTGGCCGCCGCGCTCGGGCCGATCAACCTGGGGCATTTTCTGCCCGATTACACGGCGTATGAAGAGCTGCTCGATCTTTTTCGCCTCTTCAATCCCATCCCCATTTTGCTCGACCCGCGACGCGGCTACGCATTTAGCGCCGGTGAGCTGGAGGATGAGATCAAAGGGCGAGGCCTCTCGGCCTTGTTGCTCTCGAACCCCTGCAATCCCACCGGAAAGCTGGTCGGAGGCGACGAGCTCGGGCAGTGGCTGCGCGTGGCACGCGAGCTCGACTGCGCGATGATCTTTGACGAGTTCTACAGCCACTACGTCTGGGGCAAGTCGGTCGAGGAGGCCACCGCGGCGCGCTACGTCGAAGATGTGGAGCGGGACCCGGCGGTGATCGTCAACGGCCTGACCAAGAGCTGGCGTTACCCGGGCTGGCGCCTCTCCTGGACGGTGGGGCCGAAGAAGGTCATTGAGCGTGTCGCCAGCGCCGGAAGCTTTCTCGACGGCGGCGCGGCGCGTCCTCTGCAACGCGCGGCGGTCAGTCTGCTCGATGATGAGGTGACCGACGCCGAGATCATCGCCATCCGTGAGCGCTTCGCGGCCAAGCGTCAGATGATGATGTCGCGCTTGCAGAAGATGGGCATCAAGCTCGATCTGCCCGCCCAGGGAACCTTCTACGTGTGGGCCAACTTAAGCGAGCTGCCGCCCGGGCTTCGAGACGGGATGGACTTCTTCTCGCAGGCCCTCAAACGCCAGGTGATCTGCGTGCCCGGCGAGTTCTTTGACGTCAACCCTGGCCAGCGTCGCGCCAACCGCTACAGCCGCTTCAAAAACTATGTGCGCTTTAGCTTCGGGCCGCCTCAGGCGGAGCTGGAGGCCGGCCTGGACCGCCTCGAGCAGATGATCGCCGAGGTGTCGCAGGCGCAGATGGCAGGCGCCTGAGAGGCGCGTCCTGAGTCTCAACGCGAGCGCATAAGGGGGAGCTCAAAGCAGAAGCGGGTGCCGCGTCCGACCTCGCTCTCTACGCGTAGCTCGCCGCCGTGCTCTTCGATGATCTGCTGGGTCATCGGAAGACCCAGCCCGGTGCCTTGAGACTTGGTGGAGAAGAAGGGCTCAAAGAGGCGCTCCAGCGCCTCGGGCGCGATGCCCTCGCCACGGTCATGAACCTCAACGCGGGCACGTCCCTCGTTGCGCGCGACGCGCACGACGACCTCATCGCCACGCGCGCTGGCTTCGACCGCGTTTTTGATCAGGTTGAGCAGCGCCTGGCGCATCTGGTTGGCGTCGACGTCGACCTCCACAGGCCCGTCGTCGATCGCCAGAAGCACCTCGACGCCGTGCTGGCTCCACTCCCATTGATGAAAGTCGATCAACCCCTGCACGATGTCATCGAGGTGCTCGGCCTGGGTCTTCGGGGAGGGAAGGCGCGCGTAGATCAGGTACTCCTCGGTGATGTCTCGGAGGCGATCGACCTCCTCAATGACCGTCTCCAGAAGGGGGCTTATCTCCTGGTCGGAGGTATCGATGCCGCGCTCCTGGAGCGCTTCAGCGAGCATCTCGACGTTGAGGTTGATGCTGGAGAGGGGGTTGCGCAGCTCGTGGGTGATCAGGCTGGTCATGCGCCCGATGGTCGCGAGGCGCTCCGACTTGAGCAGCGCGGCGTGCTGGCTACGCAGCCGCGCGTCGCGCTCGGCCAGGCTGTGGGCCATCGCGTTGAACTCTTCGGTGAGCAGCGCGACCTCATCCTGCCCCATCCGCGTGGAGGGGCTGGGAAGCGGGCGGTAGTCGCCCTCACCGATGCGGCGGGCAGCCTGAGTGAGGGTGGTCAGTGGACGCAGCGTCCAGACAATCAGGATGAGCACGAGCAGGGCCACCGCCAGCGCCGCCAGGCTGAGCGCCCCGAGCGCATAGACCGAGCTGCGCTCGGTATCATCGGCCCGCGCCAGGGCCTCATCGGTGGCCACGCGCAGCTCGGCGCGAAGCTGCGTGAGCCGATTGTCCAGCGCGCGCGCCTCCGCGCTCAGCTCGGTCTGCGTCTCGGAGATGGACTCGGAGAGCTCCGAGCCCTGAGGGCGCTCTCTCAACACCTGAGCCGTGAAGGCGCTGGCCGCCCCGGAGAACTCGCCGCCTCGCGCCTGCAGGGCCCGCAGATCGCGATGGATGGTGGCAAACGCCTCACTCTGCGCGGCGGGCACCTCCTCAAGCTCGCTGAAGTCCGCCAGGAGTGCGGCTTCGCCGAGCTCTTCGTCAAGGTTGTCCGGCAGCGCATTGAGCAGACGCGTCAGCTGCAAGGAGCGCCGAAGCACCGCCGGGTCGCGCTCGTTGAGCACCACATGGAAGCTGCGCAGGTCGTTTTGCACATCGCTCAGCTGCAACCCCAGCGGCACGATGCGGTGATTGATCGCGCGAAGCTGCCCGTAGAGGGTCTGGGTGCGCTCGACACCGAACATCACCACCGCGCTGAAGACGATGGTGACGCCGGCAAAGGCGATGAAGACTTTGGTGGCCAGGCTCAGGCGCATAGGGCGAACGATCTCGAAGAGGAGAGGGGCTTAATAATGAGGACAATGCGGGGCGATTCGTGATGGCGGCGACCGAGGTGGTGAAAAAGGCGTGCCGGTTGACGCTCAAATCGCCGTTATGCTAGTGAACGAGGCCGTTTTATCCACGCGAGTCGCGCGTCTTCAAGGCGTCGCTCACAGGTCGAGTGACGACCGAGTGCAGCGCGTAAGTCGTCGTGCCCGAGTCCTCTGTGAGGACGCGAGCGGGCCGGAGGTTGAGGTATCATGAATTCTGTACGTATCGCGAGCCGCGCCAGGCGTCCGCTGGGCGCGCTGCTCTTTATGCTGGGGTTTGTCGCGTTGAGCGCCCCGGCCTGGGCTCAAGAGGGCGAGGAGAGCGGTCAGGCTGAGCAGCCCGCCGCGGAAGAGCCCGCTCAGCCTGCCGGGCCTACTCCCCGTCTTTTCATGCTGCCGACCGACAGCGTCGGTGGGGAGTTGACCCGCATCATCCCCGAGCGCGTCGATGATGGCACCCGCGCACGTCTCAAGGAGCAACGGGGGCTGGAGCTCTTGCCAGACTACCGTCAGATGCAGGAGCGACTGGGCGGTGGCCGCAACGCCAGCGCGGCGGTGGCTGAAGCCGAGCGACTTTATACCTCCGGCATCGGTCTGCTGGCCGCCGGGGACTCTCAGCGCGCCGCCGAGACCTTCCAGCGCGCGCTCGATATGATGAACGAGCACCTGGCCGATCTTCAGAACTTTGATGTGTACGCCGATACGCTGGCCAACCTCTCGCTGGCTTACTTCCAGAGCAACTTTGACCTGGATGCCCGCAAGTTGATGCAGCGCTACGCGCAGCTTCGCCCGGGCGCCACGCTTGACCCCGAGAAGTTCCCTGCCGACCTGCGCGAAGTCTTCGATTCGGAGATGGACCGGGTGGAGAAGGCCGGCCCGGGGGTGCTCGCCGTGGTGGGCAACGTCGACGGCGCAGAGGTCTACCTCGATGGTGAACTCAAAGGGGTGACCCCGGCCCGAATCGACGGGGTGGGATTTGGTCACCACTACCTGGTGGTGCGCGGTGGCGGCAGCGTCTGGGCGCAGGAGGTCCGCGTGCGCGGTCGTGGCACCGAGCAGGCCGTCTCCGTGGAGCTTGGCGCGCCGCGTGAGGAGCAGGCCGCGGCCGATGAGGATCTTCCCGCATTTTATCTCGATCTTCGGGAGACCCTGCGCTCGGGTCGTTTTGGCGCCGAGCTCAGCCCGTACCTGGTGGAGCTGACCACGCGCACCGGCGCGGACTTCGTGGCCTGGGTCATCATGGTGCGCGACGGGCGCGACTACGCCGCGGCCCCCTTTGTGTATCGGGCCCGCGACGGGATGGTGGTGCAGGGCGAGAACGTCAGCTTTAACATGGAGATGTCGAACCAGCGTGTGGGTGTGAGCCGACTCGCTGCTGAGATCGCCACCGCGGTGCGCACGATGCCCGCGGATCGCGCGGTGGTCGATGTGGACCTGGCCCCCGCACCGGCGGTCGCCGTGACCACGCCGGTGGAGACGGAAGAAGGGGGCTCAACCTCGGGGGTCCGCGAGGTGAGCGAAGACCAGGAAGTTGCTCGTGCGCCGCTGCCCACGCCCGGCCCTGTGGTCGAGGACCCGGAAGTTATCGCCCCGCCCGCGGCGATGCCCTCGGAGGGACGCAGCAACACCAAACGCTACCTCGCCTATGGCGGCGCCGCGGTCCTTGCCGGCGGCGCGATCGCGGGGACCCTCTTTTTGATTTTGCGTAGCAGCGCCTCGCAGCCCGCGGCGTTTGAGGCGGAGGTGGAGTGGTGAGCACCGTGAACACGAAGACGACACAGATCGCCTGCCTGCTGGCAGGAACCTTGCTCTTGAGCCCGCTCGGCTGTGGTCCCGATGAGGCCACGCCCCGTGTCCAGGTCAGCCTCTTTGGCTGGGGCCCCACCCTTCAGGGCGGGGAGGGGTTTGTGACGGGCATGCCAGCCTACGAAGGCGCCCAGACGGTCCGCATCAAGGTGACCCAGCCGATGGATCGGCGGGTCCTCTCGCAGAGCACCTTTGATTTCGCCGCGCGCAGCGCGTCGATGCCCGAGATCACCTATGGCGAGCGCCTGCGCCTGGATGTGGAGGTCTTTGATGCCTCCAACAACCTGCTGGCTGCCGGCGCCACCCCGATCTTCACCTTCCAGGCCGGAAGTCCGCTGCGGAACTTCCGGGCGATGGTGGCGCCGGTCGACGAGGCATCTCCGGTGGGCTCGTTGATCCTGGACAGTGAGACGCAGCAGACCCAGTTCGTGCAGAGCGCCTTTGACTATCGCGGTGAGACCCGCGACTGGCTCGGGCGCATCGGGCATGCCTCGGCGACGACCTCGGATGGCGAGGTGCTGATCGTCGGCGGCGGCAACCCGGGGAGCTTCTACCAGCCCTTCACCACCCCGAACCTCACCGAGGTGTACGACGACATTCAGGTCTTCTCGCCACAGACCGGCTACTTCACCAGCCTGGCTCAAGACGACGCCGCCGAAGCGGTTGGCGTGCTGGGTCGCGACAAGCTCGCCGAGCCGCGCGCCTTCCATACGGTGACGCCCCTGGGGGATAAGCGCTACCTGGTTGCCGGCGGGTTTACGCTGCGCGACGGCGTGGTGCGGCCGGTCGACTCCCTGGAGCTCATCGATCTGAATGAGGCGCCTGGCACCCGCGTGCGCAGCATTGTGGACTTCAACGGCAACGCCATTCGCCTGGCGACGCCGCGTGCGCATCACACCGCAACGCGCCGCACCTCCGACGGCGCGGTGGTCATCGCCGGCGGCCTGGGTCGCGACAATGCGGTGCTCAACACCTTTGAGGTCGTCAATGTGCAGGCCGCTCAGGTGAGCTCCGGCCTGCAGATGACCGACGCGCGCGTGGGTCATACCGCGGTCTTGCTGCGCGACGGACGCACGGTGTGGTTGGCCGGAGGACGCAGCGCAAGCCAGGTGCTCGCGAGCTCCGAAGAGATCGTGCCGACCGAAGCCAGCTCGGTCACCACCGAGAGCGTGCTGCTGAACATGGCGCGTTTCGGTGCCTCCGCGCGCCGCATCAGCAGCGGGGGAGGGGATCTGGTGATTGTGATTGGCGGTTTCACCGGCCTGACCGATGGCGGCACCGCCAACTTTGAGGTGGGCCGGCCGCAGCAGGGCCAGATGCTCAGCGAGAGCACCTGGCGCATCAACGAGGCGCGTGGCGCAGCCTCGCTGGTGGAGCTTCCCCAGAGTGGCGACCTGCTCATCATCGGTGGCGTGGGGCCGGGGCGCCAGCACGTGAACAACGCCGAGCGCCTGACCTTCCAGGGCCTCACCGCCGTGCCCCCCTTCAACGTGAACGTGCTGGGTGATTTGCACCAGGAGCGCTTCGGCTTCACCGCGGATGTTGCGTCGAACGGACGCGTTCTGATCACCGGTGGCATGAGCCGCACCAACAACAACGTGGCGCGCCACGACGCCGAGTATTTCAACGCCTACGACCCGGTGCGTCCGCCCCTCTGAGCGGGGACGGCTACGCAAAACCTCAGGGTTAAGATGGCCCGGTTTGCCGACGTGTTCGGTAAGCCGGGCTTCTTTTTTGTCCCGTTGGCCAGGGGAGGCCCGTGATTTGTGGCGGGTTCTGTGCGTCGGAAGGTCCCCCCGTTGACCGACCCGGCAGGGTGCGCACAACTTGAAGCTCACGCATCAGTCACAAGCTGCAGGAGGTTCGATGAAGTCGTTGTCGGGAAAGGTCGCTGTCATCACAGGGGCATCACGGGGCATCGGTCAGGCGTGTGCCGAGATCTTTGCTTCAAAAGGGGCAAAGGTTGTGGTCTCCGACCTTCCGGACACCGGGGGCGAAGAGGTGGTCGAGGCGATCGAGCGGGCCGGCGGCAGCGCGCGTTTTGTCGCCTGTGACGTCACCGATTCAGAGCAGGTGGCCGCGTTGATGAGCGCCGCAGTGGACGCTTTCGGTAACCTGGATATCGGCGTCAACAATGCAGGTATCGGCGGAGCCCAGAAACCCACCCATGACTACACCCTGGAGGAGTGGCAGCAGGTACTCAACGTCAACCTCACCGGCCCCTTTTTGTGCATGAAACATCAACTTCGCCATATGGTCCGCGCGCGCTCCGGGGCGATTGTTAACGTGGCCTCGATTCTGGGCGCGGTCGGGTTTGCGATGGCACCGGCCTATGTGGCCGCAAAGCATGGCCTGGTGGGACTAACGAAGACCGCGGCGCTGGAGTATTCGCACTACGGTGTGCGCATCAACGCAATAGGGCCGGGCTTTGTCGATACACCCCTCATCCAGAAGATCAAAGACGATGAAAGCACCTACGAGGCGATCGTGGGGGCGCATCCCATCGGGCGTATCGCCAGGCCTGAAGAAGTGGCCCGTATGGCGGCATTTCTGGCCAGTGATGAGGCGAGTTTTGTGACCGGGGGATACTACCCGGTGGATGGCGGTTATCTGGCTCGCTAAGGGCGCAGCAACGCCCGCTGCCTTCATCGCAACAACACCATCATTGAGGTTGGCGCAGGACCGAGAAGTGCTCGATGATCGCCTGTGCGCTTAGGTAGGCCGGCCAGTTGTCGCGGTCGCGCTGACGCAGGTGCCGGTCGAACGCGTCGAGATCAGTGTCCCCGATAGGGGTCGGCGCGATGTAGTTCAGCAGTGAGATGGCGTCACCCTGAACGCCGTCGGGCAGCGAGGCTGGCGAGTTCTCACTCGATCCCCAGTTCCATACCACATTGCTTTCGGCGGTGACCCCGGTGGTGTTGGAGATGGCACCGCTTGCGAAATCTTCCGTCGCGCTGTCGAGAGGATCCACGCTGTGGATGACCACATTATCTCGCAGCACCGAGCCGGACACGCTTTTGGTATCAAGCCCCCAGCCTCGCGCGCCGATGTCGAACGCGACCTTGTTGCCGGCGATGGTCACAACGTTGCGCTCGACGAGCGATGGCGTGCCCGTGCCGGTGAAGTAGGCGGCGTTGTTGGCGATGAAGACGTTGTCCTGGACAATGCCGCCGCTGCGAACCTGGGCGCCGAATGAGGCGCCACGCGAGGAGATCGATCCGCGCAGCACCACGTTGGAGTTGTCCCCCTGAAGATAGAAGTTATGCGAGTACTTCGAGGGCGGCTGCGGCCCGGGGCCAGCCTCCGGATCGTAGCCGGGCTGCCACCCGTTGGTATCGGCATAGCATTCGTCGATGAAGATGCCGTCGACGTTTGAGATGTACACCGCCGAGATCCGGTTCTCATGGGTGGCACGCCAGTCTTCGGCCTCGTCGACGGGCTCGCCGAGATGAGCATCCAGCAGCATGGAGCGGCGCAACGTGATGCCCCGATGAGCCTCTTCGTCGGAGCCCTGAATCCGCGACTCGCATCCTTCGAAGACGACGTTCTCGACGTAGAGGTTTGTGATCTTGCCGAGCACGTCGAGGCAGTTGAGGGCGTGCAGAGTTGACGCCGCTCCCAATGCCTGTTAGCTCATCCGGCCTGCCTGACCCGTTCCCCCTCGCCAGCGGCAAGGGAGACGCCCACAGCCCAGTGCTATAGATTTTAAGGAGATGACCATGGCTGAAGAGACCACCAACGCGCCGGCCGACGGCGAAGCTACCAAGCTGAGCGGCGAAAAGATCATGTGCTTTGTGTCCAAGCAGATGGTGCCGATCGAAGATACCGTCGAGCTGGAAGTTCAGGAGCACAAGAAAGTTCGCGTGCTTCCGAAGTACATCAAGTACGACCAGGACGCGTAAGGTTTGAGCCCGGCGCCCGGCGCCGGCTTCGCCTTCAGGACCCGCTTCCCGCCAGGGAGGCGGGTTTTTTGCTCTGTGGCACCTCATCCCCCATGTGGCGCCTCATTTTTCGTGTGCCACTTCATCCCCCCTGTGCCACTTCATCCCCCCTGTGCCACTTCATCCCCCCTGTGCCACTTCATCCCCCCTGTGCCACTTCATCCCCCCTGTGCCACTTCATCCCCCCTGTGCCACTTTATCCCCCCTGTGCCACTTTATCCCCCTGAGAGTGTTTGATGCCGCTGTCGTCAACACGTTGGTGTACGTGTGCGTCGACGCGCCGATGGCGTTTGGGAGGCGATCCCACCCTGCGCTCCCACCTTCTCCCACAGATCGCTTTTGCGGCGTTTTGTCAGGTATGAGGAGGTGTTCTTTTGTGTGTTAAGTTGTTGTTTTTAAAGGGTTAATGGGTCTATTTTGGGGCTGATTGAAACTGCGGATCACCCACGTTCTATGCGGGTGAGCGCGTCAAATACTTTTCTTGACGGCGGATCCACCCACCCCTATAGTGCCCTCAGTGGGATGAATTCCCATCCGGTGGCACGAGGTGGTGGAGCACGCGTTGACCGGAACGCGCCAGGGACGGCGCGGCCGACGTTGAGATGGGTTCCATGGATGGAGAGTGGTTGGTGATGTGAGCCAGGTGTCGCGATGTTTCGAGGTCAGTACGAACACACGATGGACGGGAAGGGGCGTATCAGCGTCCCGGCTCGCTATCGTGAGGTGCTGGCCGCAAACGATCCGACCGGCGAACATGCCGACCGCCTCATCTTGACGCGCACCTTTGAGCAATGCCTGGTGGTTTATCCCATGGACAAGTGGTTGGCCTTTGAGGAGAAGGTTCGTTCGCTCCCTCAGTTCAACCCCAGCGTCCAGCAGCTCAAGCGGGTCTACATCGCCGGAGCGGTGGAGTGCTCCATCGACAGCCACGGTCGGCTGTTGGTGCCGCAGGCGATGCGAGATTTCGCGCAGCTCGATCGGGAGTGTGTCTGGGTGGGCCAGCTCGACACCGTCGAGCTCTGGTCGCGGGCCAAGTGGGACGGCGCAGTCGAAGACGCGCTGGAGGACCCGCAGGCGCTCTCCGCGGCGATGTCGGAGCTCGGTCTTTAAGAACAGACCTTCGTCTTAACGCTCAAGGATGAGCGGACTGCGCATTGAGCGAGCGCGCGGTAAGACTCAGGGATGAGGAGGCCGGGAGCTTCAGGGATGAAGCCAGGGGCTGTGGCGCTCGTGAGAGCTCCGCATCCCAAGACGCCCAGGGAAGGGCGAGCCGTCCCGGCTATAAATATGAGCCGACGACGTGGCGGCGTCCGTAGGTGCAGTCAGAGAGGTCGCCAGTGTCATCGAATCTTTATGCCAGTGAATACCACGCCCCGATCATGGTCGAGGAAGTGCTTCACTGGCTCAATGTCATGCCCGGGGGGCTCTACGTCGACGGGACCGCCGGCGGAGGCGGTCACAGCGCGGCGATCCTGGATCGCAGCGCCCCGGATGGGCGTCTCATCGCCATCGATCGCGACCCGGAGGCGCTGAGCGCTGTGCGCGAACGTCTGGCCGAGGAGGCCGGCTCGCGCCTCACGCTCGTCAACGCCAACTACGCTCAGGCGGCCGAGATCCTCGCCGAACGCGGAGCGCTCGCCGACGGCTGGCTGGTCGATGCCGGCGTGAGCTCGCACCAGCTCGATGAGCCCTCGCGAGGCTTTAGTTTTCAGCAACCCGGCCCGCTCGATATGCGCATGGGGCCCGACGTGCCCACCCTGGCCGAGTATCTGGAGACGACCTCCCGCGAGGAGCTCGCCCGTGTGATCAAGGTCTACGGCGAAGTTCGCGGCTCCTGGGGTGTGGCCGGCGCCATTCTCGGGGCGTTCTCCCGCGGCGAACTCAAGACCACCACCGATCTTGCCGATGTGGTGGCCTCGAAGCAGCGCGGAGGCTCGCGCAAGATCCACCCGGCCACGCTCGTTTTTCAGGCGCTGCGCATCGCGGTGAACCGCGAGCTCGAGCATCTGGAGGCGGCCGTCCGTCAGATCCCGGATGTCGTCAAGCCCGGCGGTCGTGCGGTCTTTGTGAGTTTCCACTCCCTCGAGGATCGTATCGTCAAGCACACCTTCCGCGAGCTTGCCGACCCCTGCACCTGCCCGCGCGACTTTCCGCGCTGCGCCTGCGGCAAAGAGCCGCTGGTGGAGGTGCTCACCCGTCAGTCGGTGGTCGCAGGCGATGAGGAAGTTCAAACAAACCCCCGCGCCCGGAGCGCGCGTCTGCGCGCGATCGAGGTGTTGCCCCATCCACGCAGCGATGTGTGATCAGGAGTTGTATGAAGTCTCATATCATTGGCGCGCTTCGCGATCTTCTGGAGGTCTCCAAAGTGCTGGTGCTCGTCGGGGTGCCCGGCGCGCTCTTGCTCTTCCATGTCTGGCAGGAGTATCAGATCACGCAGACCGGTTACGCGATCGCCGAGGTCACCGAAGAGCATCGCGAGCTGCTCGAGGAGCATAAGCGGCTGACCGTGGAGGCCAGCATGCACGGCCGCGCCGACCTGGTCGCGCAGACCGCCCGCGAGCAGTTCGGGCTGGAGCCGGCGCGCCCCGAACAGGTCATTGTGATCGACCTGGAAGCCGGAGATCGTCAGGAGCACGCCGCGCTCTTTGACGGGAGCACCGCGACGCGCTGACGCGCGCGATATCTGGCCGCCTGGAGCACGATGATGGAGCACATCAATGAGCCGCGAGAGCGCTTCTGGCTGAAGGCGCGCTTTTTGATGGTGGGGGTCTTTTTCACGCTGGGATTTGTGGCCGTCGCCGGCCGCGTCTACTACCTGCAAACGGTCGAATCTGAAATCTTGCAGGAGCGCGCGGCGATCGAATGGAACCGCGAGGTCGTCAAGCAGGCGCGCCGCGGCGATATCGTTGATCGCAACGGCGCGGAGCTCGCCGTCTCGGTCGAAGTTCCCAGCATTCACGCCAACCCCCGTCGCATCGACAACCCGGAGCGGGTCGCTCGCCAGCTACAACCGCACCTGAAGTTGAGCTACGAGGATCTGGTCGCGCGTTTGAGCCGCGACGCGAGCTTCGTCTGGCTGGAGCGCCAGACCCGACCGAGCGCGGCCGAGGCGATCCGGGGCCTGGACATCAGCGGCGTGCATATCACCCGGGAGTACAAGCGTTATTATCCGCTGCGCGAGATCGCCGGTCAGCTCGTGGGCTTTGTCGGCATCGACGGCCAGGGCCTTGAAGGGCTGGAGCGTCAGCTCGACCGCACGCTTGCCGGCGGGACCTACGAGATGCGCGTGACGCGCGACGCCAGCGGGCGAGCGATGCTCCTGAGCGACGCGCCGCAGTTCGGCAAGTTTGAGGGCCACAGCGTCCGGTTGACCATCGATGAGAAGATCCAGCGCGTAGCCGAGCAGGCGCTGGCCGATCAGGTCGCCGAATTTGATGCCAAAGGCGGCTGGGCGGTGGCGATGGACGTGCACACCGGCGATATCCTGGCCCTGGCCAACACGCCGGGCTTTGATCCTAACCGCTTTCGCCATCACACCAGCGCGGACTGGCGTCTGCGCTCGGTGACCGACACCTTTGAGCCCGGCTCCGTCTTTAAGCCCTTCGTGCTGGCGGCCGCGCTTCAGGAGCAGGCAACCTCCCTCGATAAAGTTTACGACATTGAGGATGGCCGCCTGCAAATCGGCCGCAACATGATCCGCGACACCAAGCGGCGCGATGAGCTCACCGCCGCCGAGATTATTCAGGTCTCCAGCAATGTCGGTTCCTACAAGCTGGCGCAGGAGGTCGGAAAAGAGACGCTTTATAACTACATCCGCGCCTTTGGCTTCGGTCAGCGCAGCGACGTGGGTCTTCGCGGCGAGCAGCCGGGGCTTGTGTGGCCGGCCGACCGCTGGCCGGAGATCACCTTTGCGAACGTCTCCTTTGGACAGGGTTTGACCACCACGCCCCTGCAGCTGGCGGCCGGGACGGCGGCGCTGGCCAACGGGGGCCTTTTGATGAAGCCGCGCATCATCGATGCGGTCCTCGATCGCGAGGGCAACATCGTGGAGCGCGAGGAGCCCACGCTGGTGCGGCGCGTCGTCTCGGAGCAGGTCGCCGAGCAGGTCTCCTGGGCGATGTCGCTTGTGACGATCCCGGGGGGCACGGGCACAAAAGGTGCGATTCCCCATGTGACCGTAGCCGCCAAGACGGGCACCGCGCAGAAGGTCAACCCGGAGACGCGTCGCTACGATCCGGATATGTGGATCGCCGGTTTTGTGGGCTATGCGCCGGCTGAGGCGCCCGAGGTCGCGGTGGTGGTCTTTATCGATGAGCCTCAGGAGACGCATTACGGTGGCACGGTCGCTGGCCCGGCGTTTGCGCGCATTACCGCGGAGGCGCTGCGGGTGCGCGGGGTGATGCCGCTGCCGCCTGGCGAGCGCTTTCAACTTCAGGAGGAGCCGCCCGAGGCGCTCGCCAGCCAGGCGGCCGCTCCGGCGCCGCAGCATGTGGTGACCCTGCCGACGATGCGCGTGCTCGACCCGACTGAGGATGAGGTCGCCGAGGGCCAGCTGCCCAACTTCACCGAGCTGACGCTGCGTCAGGCGATCGACCGTGCCCGGGAGTTCGGGTTTGTGCCCGAGGTCACCGGTTGGGGGCGTGTGATCAGCCAGGATCCTCCGCCGGGGACACCGCTGGAGGAGGTCGGGGTACTCAACCTTGCGCTTGCACCCGGAGGCAGGCATGGAATGCTGGCCGAGGAACCCTCGGCAGGTGGTCGGGATCAGCAGTGAGGTCGGCGTCAATGAAGTTGATGGAAGTTGTAGAAGCATTGAGAGAGCAGGGCGTACGGCTGCGCAGTGGCGCGGCCGATGTCGCTCTGAGCGCGGTGACCCAGGACTCGCGTCAGGTCTCGGCGGGAACGCTCTTTGTGGCGGTACGCGGGGAGCGTTTTGACGGTCATGGGTTTGTCGAGAACGCGCTTGCGCAGGGCGCCGCCGCGCTGCTCGTCGATGAGGACTTCGACACCTCGCAGATTGCGGTGCCCGTGCTCAGCGCGCCCGACACACGCGCGATCCTCGGCCATCTGGGGGCGTTCTTTTATGGCCACCCCTCGCGTCGGCTCGACGTTGTCGGAATCACCGGGACCAACGGCAAGACCACGGTGTCCTATCTGGTCGAGGCCATCGCGCGGGAGGCCGGCCGCGAGGTCGGGGTCATCGGCACGATCAACAACCGCTGGAAGCAGCGGGTAGAGCCGACCGTCAACACCACGCCGGACGGGCTGGCGTTGCACCGACGCCTTCGCGAGATGGCCGACGACGGCGTCGACCTTGTGATCATGGAGATCTCCAGCCACGGCCTGGCCCTCGGACGCGTTGACGGAGTGGCCGTGGACGTGGCGATCTTCACCAACCTCACCCGCGATCATCTCGACTTTCATAAAACAATGGAAGCCTATCGCGACGCCAAGCGACTGCTCTTTACGCGGGTGTTGCCCGAACGTCTGGAGGTTCGCGGCGTGCCGGGGGAAGCCATCATCAACATGGACGACGCCGAGGGCAGGGCGCTTGCTGCGATCCTCGCCAGTGACGCGCGTCTTCGCGTGACCACGTACGCCGCGGGTGACGGCGCATCTCCTCAACACGACACGTCATCAGCGACCTCCCAGCTCCGGGCGACCCACGTGCAGATGCGCATCGACGGCACCTCGCTGACCCTGCTCTCTCCCGACGGAGAGCTTGCCATTGAGACCTCCCTTCATGGCGAGTTCAACGTCTCCAACATCCTGGCGGCCAGCGGCGCCGCCCGCGCGCTCGGGCTGGCCGATGAGGCGATCGCCGCAGGGTTGCGCAACCTCTCCGGAGTGCGCGGACGCCTCCAGCGCGTCGACGGCCCCGAGGGCACCCCGGCGGTCTTTGTGGACTACGCGCACACCCCCGACGCTCTGGAGCGCGTGCTTCAAACCCTGCGCCCGATGGTCGAGGGGAAGCTGCGGGTGGTCTTCGGCGCCGGCGGCGATCGCGACCGCGACAAGCGTGCCCCGATGGGCCGCATCGCCTCTGAGCTTGGCGACTACGTGATCATCACCTCCGATAACCCCCGGTCGGAAGATCCAGCGGCGATCATCGCTCAGATCGTCGAAGGGGTGGCCCCGCGGGATACATCAAACGTGGAAACCATCGTGGAGCGCGAAGAGGCGATCCACCACGCCGTCACAAACGCCGCGCCCGAAGATGTGGTCCTGATCGCCGGCAAAGGCCACGAGACCTACCAGGAGATCGCCGGAGAGCGACGCCACTTCGATGACGCCGCCATCGCCGCGACGATCCTTCAGACCCGCGCGCCGCAGACCCGAGGGGACGCATGAGCACACGTCGAATTACGAGCTGGACCCTCGAGAAGATCGCAAGTCGCGCGGGTGCGACGCTTCATGGACCGAGCGATGATCGTGTGAGCGGTGTCAGCACCGACACCCGCGCCATCGGCCAGGGCGCGCTCTTTGTGGCGCTGCGTGGCGAGCGCTTTGACGGGCATCGCTTTGTGGACGCGGCCTTTGAAGGCGGCGCAGCGGCGGCGATCGTCGACCGCGCCTGGTGGGACTCGCGCGTCGATGACGAGCCCTCTCACCCCCTCCTCGTCGTGGATGATACCCTCGACGCCCTCACTCGCCTGGGCCACGCGCTCTGGCAGGAGGCCACCTTAGAAGGGCTGCACACCGTGGCGGTGACCGGCTCCAACGGAAAGACCACCACCAAGGAGCTGCTCTCGGCGCTCTGGTCGACCCGGGGGAAGGTCTGGGCGACGCCCGGAAACTTAAACAATCACATTGGGGTTCCGCTCACCCTCTGCGCACTCCCCGATGACTGCGACCACCTCATCTGCGAGATGGGCGCAAACCACGTCGGTGAGATTGCCCACCTTGTGCGCCTGGCTCCCGGAGCCGCCAGGGTGATCACCTCGATTGGAAGCGCGCACCTGGAGGGGTTTGGCTCGATGGAGGGCATCCGCCGCGGGAAGTCCGAGCTCTTTGAGCAGGCCGACGCCGACACCCATGCCATCTTCCCCTATGGGGAAAAAGATAAACTGATGCTTGAGGGTTTCCCCGGAGAGCGATGGTCCTTCGGAGCCGAGGAGGGCGCGCGGGTGCGCGTCGTTTCGCTGCGTGAGCGTCCGCCCGGAGAGCCGCCGGGCATGGCCGTAAGCCTTGAAGTTGATTCTAGATATCTCACCCTGTCGCTTCCTCTGCTGGGCATGCACAATGCGACCAACCTCGCAGCGGCGCTGGCCACGCTGGCGGCCGGCGAGGTGGAGCTTGACGAGGCTGCGCTCAACGAGGCGCTGGCTCGGCTGATGTTGCCGGGAGGGCGCTTTCGCCAGCTCGTGGTCCGGGGTGTGCACATCCTCGATGACGCCTACAACGCCAACCCGTCCAGCGTGCGCGCCTCGGTGGAGGCCTTTGAGCGCTGGGCGGCCGTCCGGCATTGCGAGGGCCGCTATGCGGTTCTCGGTGAGATGTTGGAGCTTGGCGAGGGTGCCGCCGGCGCGCACGCGGAGCTTGCGCGGTGGGTCGCGACGCGCCCCGGGATCGACGGGCTGGCCTTCGTCGGCGGTTTCTCGGAGCTGATGGCTCAGAGCGCCCGGGAGGTGCAGCCGGAGCTCGATGTGGGCGCCTTCGGCTCCATCACCGATGACCTCATCGCGTGGGTCGGCGCTCAGCAGGGCGCAGCGGTCCTGCTTAAAGGCAGCCGGGGCGGTCGACTGGAGACCATCGTCGACGCTCTTACGAACGACCCCGGGTCAGACCAGCCGGGCCCCAACTCCAGCGAGGCATAAGCCATGCTTTTTGAACTCTTCTTCATGCTCAAAGACGAATTCACCTGGATGAACGTCTTTCGCTACGTCAGCTTCCGGGTGGTCGCCACGATGCTCACCTCGTTGATGGTGAGCTTTTTGCTCTACCCCTGGTTTATCCGAAAGCTCCAGGCGCAGCAGATCGGGCAGGTCATTCGCGACGACGGGCCTCAATCCCACTTCAGTAAGGCCGGCACGCCTACGATGGGTGGGGTGCTGATCCTCTTTGCCGTGGTCGTCTCCACACTTTTGTGGGCGGACCTGAAGAACCCCTACGTGGGCGTCGTGCTGGGGGTGACGGTGTGTTTTGCCGTGGTCGGATTTTTTGACGACTACATGAAGATCCGCGGCCGCTCAAGCGCCGGGCTCAGCGGTAAGGCGCGCCTGGGCATTGAGTTCGCGGTGGTGCTCGCGATGATGCTCGTGATGTTTAAGAGCAACGTGTTTAGCTACTCCACCGAGCTCTACCTGCCCTTTGTCAGCACCGAGAAGTTCAGCCTGACGCTGCCGCTGTGGATCTATGTGCCTTTCGCAATGCTGGTGATCGTGGGCACGGCCAACGCGGTCAACCTCACCGACGGGCTCGATGGCCTGGCAATCGGACCTGTGATCATCGCGGCGGGGACCTTTCTGATCCTCGCCTGGAGCACCGCCACGGTGCTCCATTACACCGAGGTGGTCGACGGGGTGCAGGTGGTTTCACGCTTCGACGTCGCCAAATACCTGATGATCCCGAAGGTGGAGGGCGTCCAGGAGCTGGCCATCTTCTGCGCGGCCATCATCGGCGCCGGCGTGGGCTTTCTCTGGTACAACTCCTTCCCGGCGCAGGTATTCATGGGCGATGTGGGGAGCCTCTCACTCGGCGGCGCGCTGGGAACCCTGGCCGTGGTCACCAAGCACGAGCTGCTCTCGACGATCATCTTCGGCATCTTTCTGGTCGAGGCGCTCAGCGTCATCACTCAGACCACCAGCTACAAGCTCACCGGAAAACGCGTCTTTCGTATGGCGCCGATTCATCACCACTTTGAGATGAAGGGGTGGCCTGAGCCCAAGATTATTGTGCGCTTCTGGATCATCGCCATTATGCTCAGCCTGGTGGCGCTGGCCAGCCTGAAGCTGCGCTAAGGCCTGCCCCACTTGAATCGATGACCGACGTCATGGCCACGGAGGGCACATGTCGAGCGATCTTCTCTCACATCTGACACGGCAGACGAGCCGCAGTGGCGGCAGCCCGTCTGGCGCCGACAATGAGCGCCGCTGGGACATCTGGCTACTCTTCTTTGTCGGCGCGCTGGTGACCTACGGGCTGGTGATGCTCTATTCGGCCAGCGCCGTGATGGCCAGCCAACGCATGGCCGCCCACAACGTGCTCCTGTGGAGCCAGACCCAGCGCGTGGTGCTCGGGGTGGGGCTGCTGATCTTCGCGCTGCAGTTCGACTACCGCTGGTACAAGCGCCTGGTCTACCCAATCCTGCTGGGCACGGTGCTCCTGCTGGTGCTCGTGGCCATTCCCGGGGTCGGGGTGGTGCAGAACGGCGCCCGGCGTTGGTTTAGCCTGGGCGGGCTCTCCTTTCAGCCGGCTGAGGTGGCCAAGCTCACCGCCGTGATCTTCATGGCCTACTCGGTGAGCAAGAAGGCCAAACGCATGGGCTCGTTTACCATCGGTTTTCTGCCTCACCTGGTGATCATCGGATTGATGGTCGGTCTGCTCATGCTGCAGCCGGACTTTGGCAGCTCGGTCATCCTCATCAGCATGATGATGTTGCTGCTTTTCGTGAGCGGCGCGCGCTTCTCCTACCTGCTCGTGATGACCCTGTGCGGGGCGGGCCTGGCGTACGTGGCGATCAGCAACAGCGAGTATCGCATGAAGCGCATCCTGGCGTTCCTCGACCCGTGGAGCCATCGCCAGGACATCGGTTACCAGATCAGCGAGTCGCTCATCGCCATCGGCGCCAGCGGGCTCTCGGGCCGGGGGCTTGGCAACGGCGCGGGCAAGTTGGGCTATGTGCCCGAGCTCTGGAATGACTTCATCGGCACGATCATCGCCGAGGAGCTCGGATTTATCGGCGTGGTGGTGCTGCTCTCGCTCTTTATCGGCATGCTCTGGCGCGGCTATCGGGTGGCTTTCAACGCTGTGGACGCGTTTGGCATGTACCTGGCGTTTGGCATCACCTCGCTCTTTGCGCTGCAGGGCATGGCCAACCTCTTCGTGGTCACGGGCATGCTTCCGACCAAGGGGCTGACCTTGCCCTTTGTGTCGTTTGGCGGCACGTCCATGATCATCAGTCTCTTTGCGATCGGTATCGTCCTCAACATCTCGCGCAACGAGGAAGACACCTGGGAAGAGGAGCGCGATCGCCGCGCTGCGCGCCGTGAGGAGCGACGTTGGGAGCGCAAGCGACGCAACATCCTCAAACGCCGTGATGATCTTCGCAGCTGACCCATGTTCTTCTCGCAAGAGGCAACGCCATGACATCGTCCACGTCCGCACCTCCTCATCTTGTGATCGCCGGCGGCGGCACAGGCGGCCATCTTTTTCCCGGGGTGGCCGTCGCCCAGGCGTTTGAGCGTCTGGCCCCTGGCGCACGCGTGACCTTCGTAGGCACCGAGCGGGGCATTGAGGCCCGCGTCATCCCCGGGCTCGGCTATGATCTGGAGCTGGTCGACGTGGTAGGTCTCAAGGGCAGCGGCGCCATGGGGTTGGTACGCGGTCTCTCGCGCCTTCCCCGCAGCGGACTTCAGGCGCGGAGCATCATCAAAAAGCTCGCGCCTTCGGTGGTGGTGAGTGTGGGCGGTTACGCCGCCGGACCGATCACCCTGGCCGCCGCGCTCAGCGGGGTGCCCTCGGCGCTCATGGAGCAAAACGCCATCCCCGGGCTGACGAACAAGCTGCTCGCTCGCGTGGTCGCGCACGCGTTTCTGACCTTCGAGGAGAGCGCTCAGCACCTCGGAGGCGTCTCGTTTTCCGTGCCCGGGAACCCGGTGCGCGAAGAGCTCTTAGAGCTCGCACGCACGTTTGCTTACGAGGCCCCGGCGGCCGAAGGTCCCTTCCGCGTGTTGGTCATCGGAGGGAGCGGCGGCGCGGGCAGCTTCAACGAGCACCTGCCTTCCTGGTTCAAGGCGATGGGCGATTTGCAGTCTCGTCTCGAGGTGCGCCATCAGGCCGGGCGCAACCGCGCCGAGGCGGTACGTCCACGCTATGAGGGTTTCGAAGGAACGGTCGAGGTCGAGGAGTTCATCGACGACATGGCCCAGGCCTATCGCTGGTGCGATCTTTTGATCTGTCGGGCCGGCGCCACAACCATCGCCGAGGTGCTCAATCTGGGGATTCCGGCGATCTATGTTCCCTTTCCGCAGGCCGCCGACGACCACCAACGCTTCAACGCCCGCTCGGTGGTCGAGGCCGGCGCCGGCGTGATGCTCGACGACGCCGAGTTGGGCTCCGGGCGATCCGTCAACCTGCTCG
The DNA here is from genome assembly GCF_007997005.1 of Lujinxingia vulgaris. Lineage (GTDB taxonomy): Bacteria > Myxococcota_A > Bradymonadia > Bradymonadales > Bradymonadaceae > Lujinxingia. The sequence goes on from NZ_VOSL01000025.1 coordinate 136,703, forward strand.
CCGGGCTGATGCGCAACCCCGAAGCCCTCTCTCGTGTCGCCGTCGCCGCGCGCCGCATTGGCCGTCCCGATGCCGCGAAGACGATCGCCACCCGCCTGCTCGCGATGGCCGGCGAAGAGCTACCCTGAACGGGGTTTGCTCGGGTTAAAGTAATACTTTTGAGGCAATTTTTCAGATCCAAGAACCCTCTTGAGGGGCGCTGAAAAGGTTGAAATTTTGCTTCAGGTGTTGCGTGTAACCTGTTGATTGTTAAGGGTAAAGTGTGTGGCAAAGAACGGGTTGCGGGGCCCGTGTGCTCGTGTATTCTTTGCATCGTCCCAAGGGCGGAACTAACGAGCACTTCAATGGCGAGCGGCCACGCTGAGCGAGAATAGAACCATAGCCTGGCAGCAGCCGTCAGCTCCTCTGTCGGAGCGTCTGGAACGTTTTGCAGACGAGGCCAGCCAGAGCAGCGTGCGCGAAGACGAGCCGCTTTACCGTCGCTCGTCGTTGCGCATCGGTGGCAACGCCTGGCGTTTTGTGGACGTGGGTTCGCACGAAGATGCAATGCTTCTTCTGGCGGCGGTCGGTCCTGATTGGCGCCGTCTGGTCTGGGTCGGACTCGGGAGCAACACGCTCTTTCCCGACGAGGGCATCGACGGTGTGGTCGTTCGAATGAGCGGCGAGCTTGCGCAGTGGCATGTGTCCGAGACGCAGGCGACGGTCGGTGCGGGAGCGGTCAATGCGCACCTTGTGCGAGGGTTGTTGCGCGAGGGTTGGGTTGGCGCGGAGTTTCTCTCGCTGATCCCGGGCACCTTCGGAGGTGCCGTCGCGCTCAACGCGGGAACCCGCGAGCGCGAACTCTCCGAGATTCTCGAGCATTGCGAGATTGCGCGTGTGGACGAAGAGCAGGGCGCCTGGCACGTGGGAACGTTCCCGGCATCCGAACTCGATCTGAGCTACCGCCACGCCGGGCTGCAAGACGGCGATGTGGTGCTCAGCGGAGTGGTGAAGGTGGAGCGCGGCGACGTCGAAGAGGCGAAGTCGCGGGTGCGGCAAGACAAGGAACGTCGAAATCGCACTCAGCCTTACCGTCTGGCCAGTGTCGGCAGCACCTTTGCGAACCCGCAGGGTGATTACGCCGGCCGCCTCATTGAGGCTGTCGGGCTGAAGGGCCACCGGGTAGGCGGCGCGCAGATAAGTGAGCTGCACGCCAACTTCTTTATCAACGCCGGTGACGCCACGGCAGCCGACTTCATCGCCCTGATGGCGTTGGCCCGTCATCGGGTTCGAGAGCGTTTTGGCGTGGAGCTTCGGCCGGAGGTTCGCTTCGTCGGTTTTGACGGGTGGGCGCAACTTATCGAGCAGGAAAAGTCGCTAAGGTGAACACGGATGTTCAGCGAGCTTGCTACAACGACATTTCGGGGAAAGCCCGTCGGTGTGATCACCGGCGGTGACACGCCCGAGCGCGAAGTCAGTCTGAAGACGGGCGCCGCGTTTGAGAACGCGCTGCGTGCCCGCGGCTACGACGTCACCGTCTACGATCTTGCCACCGACGTGGCTCGCCTGGTGGCGGACGCGCCGGCCGCAGTGATTATCGGCAGCCACGGCGGACTTGGCGAAAACGGCGCGCTCCAGGGTCTATTGGAGTGCGTGGGGATTCCCTACACCGGAAGCGGGGTGCTGGCCTCGGCGCTGGCGATGGATAAAGCCCGGGCGCGCGAACTGGCAGCCGACGTGGGCGTTCCTGTGGCGCGCGGTGTGGCGTTGCGTTTGAGCGATGTCGCGGAGAGCGACGACGAGGCGATCGTGGCGCGTATCCTCGATGCCGGCGTTCAGCTGCCGATGGTCGTTAAGCTCAACGACGCCGGGAGCAGCTTCGGCGTGGCCATCTGCACCACGAGCGAAGAGGCGCACGCGGCGATCAGGGAGCTTCGCGCTCACCTGAGTGACGACCCGGCCTCGGCGCTGCTCATCGAAGATTATATTGAAGGCCCCGAGTACACCGTCGGCTTTTTTGGCGACACATGCCTCGGCGCGATTCAAATCACCGCGGCGCAGGGCTTCTACGATTACGAGGCCAAGTACCAGAGCCAGCAGACCCGATACGACGCGCTGGAAGAGGGGGCGCTGCATGCCCGCCTCGAAGAGCTCGGTCGGCTGGCGTACAACGCGCTGGGATGTCGGGGCGTAGCGCGAGTGGATTTTAAGGGCGATGTGACCACCGAGCAGGGGCGCTTTCTGGAGGTCAACACGATCCCGGGGATGACCGCGACCAGCCTTGTTCCCAAGATGGCCGTGGCTCGGGGCGTGCCTTTTGAAGAGCTTGTGGAGTTGATGCTCTCCGGCGCCAGGCTGGATCGCCGGCGTTAAGTGGGCGTCTGTACGTGACGTTGTCCTTGTAGAGGTTGCAGGCGGGCCGCACCCAATGCGGCCCTTGTAGTGGGAGTAGGTTGTGTTTCAGAGACGTGCACATAACCGGCGCAAGCCGACCCGGGAGCAGCGCGTGGCCAGCCGCAAAGAGACGGCCTGGCTGTGGGCGCGGCGCCTGGGCACGTCTCTGGCGGTGATCCTCGTGGGGCTGGGACTGCCCTACCTGGTGCTTCAGGGCTACAGTCACACCATGCAGAGCGAGTACTTCCAGGTGAACTACCTCGATGTCGAGGGGCTCAATTACCTGGAGGAGCGCGAACTTCTGGAAGCTGCCGAGCGCGTCGCTGGCGAGAACATCCTCAACGTCGATCCGCGCCGCATTGAGAGCGCAATGAGCGTGCTGCCTTTTGTGCGCTCGGTCGACGTGGAACGTCGCCTGCCCGACCGCCTGCGCATCACGATTGAAGAGTACGAGCCCGCCGCGCTGATCGCCGACGAGGGCATCTGGCTTGCCGATACCCGTGGCGAGGTCTTTTTGGCGATGGACAGCGCGCGCAGCCTCGACGGGCTCTGGGAGCTGCCGCTTGTCACCGGGCTGACGCGCGCCGAGCTCGTCGAGGATGAGGCGCGTCAGCGTCTTCTCGAGGCGCTCTCGGTGTGGGAGCTCTATCACGCGATGGGGCTTGATGCGCAGCAGCCGCTGAGTGAGCTGCATCTCGACGTGGCGCTCGGCCTCTCGCTGGTGACCGCAGAGACGGGCACAGAGATTCGACTTGGCTGGGGCCGCTGGCAGGATCGCCTCAGTCGCTTGAAAGTCGTGCAGACCTCGTTGATTCGGCGAGGGATGGACGCGGAGTATGTGTTGATCGACCAGGATCGCGACTTGAGTCGTGTGACTGTGGGGCCGCGCACCGAGCCATGGATGCGCGAGGACGCGGCCTCAACCGGGGACTCGCCATAGGCGTGGCGAAGTTCCTGTGAATGACGTTGTTGGAAGTTCGTTTGTAGATGTTTCTGGACTCGTGATGGTCGCTACGTGGGGTGGCGAGGGCACGGGGTTCGGGCCGAGACCAGGGAAGGTGCGGTATGGCGAATCGACGAAATGGTGAGATTGTTGTTGGGCTTGATATCGGGACGACCAAAATCGCCTGCATCATCGGCGAGGTGACTCCCGAGGGGATCGATGTCATCGGGATCGGGTCGCACCCCTCCAAAGGGATGCGCAAGGGTGTGGTGATCAACATCGACGCCACGATCAACTCGATCAAAAAGGCGGTCGAAGAGGCCGAGCTGATGGCGGGCTGTGAGGTCAATACGGTGCATGCCGGCATCGCCGGCGGCCACGTGCTGGGCTTTAACTCCCACGGCATCGTCGCCATCAAAGACAAAGAGGTGAAGGGCGGGGATCTCGATCGCGTGGTCGACGCGGCGCGCGCCGTGGCGATCCCGATGGATCGGCAGCTGCTGCATGTGATTCCGCAGGAGTACATCATCGACGAGCAGGACGGCATCAAGGAGCCCCTGGGCATGACCGGGGTTCGTCTGGAGGCCAAGGTCCACATCGTGACCGCGTCGGTGACCAGCGTTCAGAACATCGTTAAGTGCGCCAACGCTTGCGGCCTCAACGTGGCCGACATCGTGCTGGAGCAACTCGCCAGCAGCGAGGCGGTGCTCGGCGCCGACGAGAAAGAGCTCGGTGTGGCCGTGGTCGATATCGGCGGCGGTACCACCGACATCGCCATCTACAGCCAGGGCAGCCTCGTGCATACCGCGGTGCTCTCGGTGGGCGGCAACCACCTGACCAATGACATCGCCGTGGGCCTGCGCACGCCGATGGCCGAGGCCGAGCGCATCAAACAGCGCTACGGCTGCGCGATGACCGGCAAGGTCAGCGCCGAAGAGACGATCGAGGTGCCCTCGGTGGGCGGGCGCCCCCCGCGGATCTTGAGCCGCCAGATCTTGAGCGAGATCATCGAGCCCCGCGTCGAGGAGATCTTCGCCTACGTGGCCCGCGAGATCAAAGAGTCGGGGTGTGAAGATCTCATCTCCGGTGGCGTCGTGATCACCGGCGGCACCACGCTGCTTGAGTGCATGCCGGAGCTCGCCGAGGAGGTCCTCGGGCTTCCTGTGCGACGCGGTGTTCCGCGCAACATCGGCGGGCTCGTCGACGTGGTGCGCAACCCCAAATTCGCCACCGGTGTGGGGCTTGTGCAGCACGGCGCCAAGGCTCCTGAGCGTGCGCCCTTTGGCGAGAGCCACGGCAACCTCTACCAGCGCCTCACCACCCGCATGCGGGAGTGGCTCGCCGAGATGTTCTAAGTCGCTTGCTGGCCGATGGGGCCGGTGCTATCGTCGCGCGAAGTCTCAGCTTTATGTGGAAACAAGGCGCGGGGTGATACCGTTGTGGGTTGGCAAGAAGAGGACGCGGCAACCAAGTCCGTCCTTGCGGTAAGCGCGCCTTGAGGCGTATCATCTGCGCCCGCCCACGGGTGGGCGCAGATGTTCAGTTCTGACTCAGGAGTCCAGGGAAAAGGTATGCTCGAGTTCGATGACGCCGATGTCTCAAACGCGGCAAATATAAAAGTGATCGGCGTGGGTGGGGGAGGCGGCAACGCCATCAACACGATGATCACCGAGGGGATCTCCAGCGTGGAGTTCATCGCGGCCAACACTGATTTGCAGGCGCTGGAGACGAACCTCGCCACGGTCAAGATTCAGCTTGGTGGCGCGCTGACCAAAGGGCTTGGCGCGGGCGCCAACCCGGACGTCGGCCGTAACTCGGCGCTCGAGGATCAGACCCGCATCGCCGAGGCGCTTAAAGGCGCCGATATGGTCTTTGTGACCGCTGGTATGGGCGGTGGGACCGGTACCGGTGCCGCGCCGATCATCGCGAGCATCGCTCGCGAGCAGGGCGCGCTGACCGTTGGTGTGGTCACCAAACCCTTCCAGTTTGAAGGGCGCCGCCGCCGTCGCTCCGCCGATGAAGGGATTCGCAACCTGGCCAGCGCGGTCGATACGCTGATCACGATCCCCAACCAGCGCCTGCTGGCGATCGCCGGCGAGCAGACCACGATCCTGGAGGCCTTCAAGAAGGCCGATGAGGTGCTCTTGCACGCCGTGCAGGGGATCTCGGATCTCATTACGGTGCGTGGTCTGGTCAACGTCGACTTTGCCGATGTGCGCACGATCATGACCGGCAAGGGCCTGGCGTTGATGGGCACCGGCCGTGCTTCCGGCCCCACACGCGCGCTGGAAGCCGCCGAGACGGCCATCTCCTCGCCGCTTCTTGAGGATGTGTCGATAGAGGGCGCCACGGGGATTCTCGTCAACATCACCGGCGGCGTGGACATGACGCTCACCGAGATCAACGATGCGATGATGCTCATCGAGCAGGCCTCGCACGAAGACGCCAACATCATCTTCGGAAACGTCATCGAAGAAGATATGCGTGATGAGCTGATGGTGACGGTCATCGCCACCGGCTTTGATAAGCCGCGCGCCGAGAGCTCGGACTTCAGTGAGATGAGTCGCCGTCGCGAGTCGACCACGCGTCAGTCGGCCCCGGTGGCCGCGGCACCTCGTCAGGCCGAGCCGCCCCGTGCACCGGCACCGGTCGAGGAAGAGGTCGTCGAGAGCGTTCCCGCCCAGCGCGGGGCGCCGGCTTACCAGAGCAGTCCGCGTTATGATCGGGGATCGCAGGACTCGGTGACTGAGCGTCGCGCGTCCTTTCTGCGCTCGAACACCGGCAGCCATGCGGTGCCCGGCGGGTTGAGCGCCACGGAAGAGGAAGAGATCGACACGCCGACCTTCCTTCGTAACTCGCGGCGCCGCAACGACTCCTGATCTTCGGGCGACGCGGTCGCTCCAAGCCCGCTCTCAATGGGAGCGGGCTTTTTTGTCTTTGAGAGCAGTTATGACAGCTTTGATTGAGAACGTCTCCGTGGTGCTGGTGGAGCCCCAGGATGACATCAACATCGGCAATGCGGTTCGCGCCTCCAAGAACTTCGGCATCGAGGATCTTCGGCTGGTCAACCCGGCGCATGCCGATCGCGAGCGCATCGCGATCAGCGCGCCCCGCGCCCACGAGACGATCGATCGGATGGGCCATTTTGAGACGCTGGACGAGGCTCTGGATGATTGCGTGATGACCGTGGGGTTGACCGCCCGGGCGCGTTCGGCGCACTGGCGGGTGCTGGAGCCGGAGCAGGCCGCGGCCGAGCTCATCGCCGAAGCGGCGAAAGGCCGGCGCGTGGCGATGCTTTTTGGTCGGGAGGATAGCGGGCTTCCGAACAGCGCGCTCGATCGCTGTCAGGCGGTCGTCACGATCCCCACCAACCCGGACTACAGCTCGATCAACCTGGGCCAGGCCGTCTTGCTGATGGTCTGGGAGGTGTCTCGGGCGGTGCGAAAGATGCAGGCTGGCGAGGTCGTGGCGGCCCCGGCTGCCACGTCCCAAATGGAGTGGCACTCCGAGTTTGACCCGGCGCCGATGGCCGGGCTCACCCGGATGTTCGGTCAGGCGGAAGCCGCGCTCGAAGCCATTGAGTTTGTGAAGGGGAGCAGCAACGATCACATCATGCGCAGCCTTCGCTCGGTCTTTTTACGCGCGCGCCTCGACACCCGCGAGCTTGCGATCTGGCACGGGATCTTCAAAGAGATCGTCGCATATATGCGTCGAAAGGGCATTGAGCCCTGAGCATGGCGGTCTGCGCGATACGGACTCAGTCGGCCGAGAAGCAGTAGTCGGTCTCGGCCTGACCGTCGGCGTCGTAGCAGCGGTGCCCCTCGCGGCAGGCGTCGTCGCTCTCGCAGCTCTTGAGGCAGAAACTTGTGTGGCGGTCGATCACCACGCAGGTGGAGTCCTCGGGGCACTCTCCGGGGCGGCAGTCGCGCACGGTGCAAAGACCACCTTCCACCGAGAGGTCGCAGCGAGCGCCCGAGGGGCACTCGTTATCGGAGGCGCACTCCGCGCCGATCTGCGGCGCGCATCCGACTGCCAGCAGCAGCGTCAGGGTGAGGATGGCCGGGAGCACGCGCGTCAATGGGAAGAATGGGAGCATGGGGCAACGTTCTGGCTGGAGTTCAGGTGGGCGCGACGCGCTGAGGCTGGCAGGATGCCAGCGACCGGGTCGTTCTACCGCCGCATCGAGAAGCTGACAAGATGAAGCCAGCCAGCGCAAAGAGAGCAGGGGGGATGCTCGTGGGGGGCTCGGCCTCGGTGCTCACGCATCTGCTGGCAGCCGCAGCGCTGGCCTGGGTGGTCACTCCGCCTCCGGAGGAATCCCAAAACGAGGACGAGGCCGTTGAGGTTGTGCTGGAGGAGTGGGAGCCTCAGTTCGACGAGCCCGACGCCGACATGCCGAAGGACGATCCGCTCCCGCGCGAGAATCCGCCCCCCGAAGAAGAGCTGCTTGCCGAGGCCGAGCCTGTGCTCCCGGAAGAGCCGCCGCCCGAAGAAGCGCCTGAGGAAGACGACGAGGAAACGCCACCGGAGCCTCCACAGCCCACCAACGAGGCGATCGCCGTGGAGTTGCAGAACCCCGAGCCCGCCGACGAAGAGCCTGAGGACGCCGAGTTTGTCGCCGAGGTCGCCCAGCGCACCGACGTGCAAATGGTCGCCGAGCAGACGACCCTCGAAGACGCCGAACCTCCCGAGCCCGAGGAGGAGGCCAGCGCACCGGAGCAGGAGGTTGCGCCCGATGCTCCCGAGTATCTCGCCAGTGAGAGTGACGTCTCTGACGATGATCTCGAGGGCGCTCGAGAAGATGAGGGTGAGTCCGAAGCGTCCATCGCTCGAACTAATGATCTGGCCCAGGCGACGCGCGAGGAAGAGGCGCCTGGCTCGCAGGCGGCTTCGGCCCGGCCCGATGAGCCTGTTGTGGAACCCGAGCCTGCTCAGCCGCCGGAGGATGCTCTGGCGATGAGGCTGCCTGTCAATGAGACCGCCGAAGCACCGCTGGTTCCGGAGCGCACCTCGGAGTCCACCGAGACCCCCGACCCTGCTGAAGCGCCGAGTCCGACGCAGCAGCCCGATACGGAGTCTGCCGGCGTCGCCGATGAGACTCTGGGCCCGTCACGTCTGTTCGGCCGGGATATGAAGGCGTACCAGGAGGTGTTTGAAGAGCGGGACGCGGAGCGCGCCGAGGAGATCGCCGACGCGCGTGCCTCGCAGCGACGGCGGCTGCTCAGCGGTTGGCAGGGCGACAGCGCGAAGTTGCGCGCCAGCCTGCAGAACTTTGTGCCGCACGTGCAGGTGGGCAATCACACCCAGGTCAACGCGGCCTCGGCGGCTCACGCCACGATGATCGCGCGCATGCACCGACGCTACATTCACCCGCAGTGGGCCGAAGGCTTTGTGCGCCGTATTGAGTCCGACCATCCCATCTGGCATCCCCTCAACAACCTCGAGCTGATGGCTCGCCTCGAGCTTGTGATCGACGGGGAGAGTGGGGAGGTGGTCGATGTGGTCCGCCTGGAGAGCTCGGGCAACGAGTTCTTCGACGGTCAGGCGATCATCGTCGCCTGGAACATCACCTCGGTGGCGCCGGTGCCCGATGAGGTCATCAGCCATGACGGGCGCGTCTACATCCACTGGGAGTTTGCGCGCGGGCCCAGGCTCTGCGGGACCTTTGGGGCGCGGATCTTCAAGCTCACCGCGCCCGGCTCCGAGCGTCAGCTGGATTCGCCGTGAGCGGGCTTGCGCGCTTGACTTTAGACAGGGGCGCACCTAGTGTCCCGCGCCGTACGCAGCCTCGGCCTACTCTCCATGGGTGGGTTGCCGGGGCGTTGATGTGTACCGGAGCAATTCATTCTACTTCTGACCAAAAGGAACCCCATGGCCCTGCATCCGGATCGCAAAGCGGAGATCATTGAACAGTTCAAGCGCGGTGAAGGCGACACCGGCAGCCCCGAAGTTCAGGTGGCGCTGCTGACGACCCGCATCAATGAACTGCAGACCCACTTTGAGTCTCACAAGCACGATCACCACTCGCGTCGCGGCCTGCTGAAGCTTGTTGGCCAGCGTCGCCGTCTGCTTGCGTACCTGCGCAAGACCGACGTCAACCGCTACCGAGAGCTGATTCAAGCGCTCGGCCTGCGTAAGTAAGGCTTTTTTGCCCCCGCTGAGATGGCTCGGCGGGGGCATTTTCGTAACGAGCCTGAGTCGACATGACGATTCAGGGAGAGGACAACGACGACGTTGGCTTCGATAGGGTAGCCTGTAACAGGCCCCCTCAGCGCACACGAAGCGTTGGTGAGTCCTGTTACATGCTACGCAATCGCGCCCTACCAAAGTTGTTCGAGTCCACCCGTCAGATTGTTCTCGACGATGCTCAGGTGACCACTCTCCGGTATATCGGCCGGGGCAGGGTGCCCGGGTTCATCTTCGGGGCAGGGCTCAACGGGCTCGTATTTTGAAGGACCGCAGCGCGGGGATCGGCCCTGTGTGCGGCGACAATGTATGAGGAGAAAGATATGGCGATTATTCGTGAAGGCGCAAAGTTTGGGGACCGTGAACTGATCATCGAAACCGGCCGCATGGCCCGCCAGGCCAACGGCTCGGTGGTGGTGCAGTACGGCGACTCGATGGTGCTGTGTACCGCCACCGCCGGTGGCGAGCGCCCCGATCTGCCCTTCTTCCCGCTGATGTGCGACTACGTCGAGAACATGTGGGCGGCGGGCACCATCCCCGGCGGCTACTTCAAGCGCGAAGGCAAGCCCAGCGACAAGGCCGTGCTCAGCAGCCGCCTGATCGACCGCCCCTGCCGTCCGCTCTTCCCCGACGGCTACATGAACAACACCCAGCTGATCGCGTGGGTGATCAGCGCCGACCGCGTGCATGATACCGACATCCTGGGTATCACCGGCGCCTCGACCGCGCTGATGATCAGCGACATCCCCTGGAACGGCCCGGTGGCCGGTGTGCGCGTCGGTCTGGTCGATGGCAAGTTCATCGCCCACCCGAGCTTCGAAGAGCGCGAGCGCTCCTCGCTGGACCTGGTCATGGCCATCAGCCCCACCGCCGTGGTGATGGTCGAGGGCCTGGCCGATGAGGTTCCCGAAGACGTGATGGTGGAGGCCCTTGAGTTCGGGCGCGAGTCTGTCCAGGACGTGCTCGACCTGCAGATGAAGCTGGCCCGCTCGATCGGCAAAGAGAAGATGGCCGTCAACGTCACCAAGCGCGACGACGCCATCGACAAGGCCGTCAAGAAGGCCGCCGGCACCAAGCTCAAGAAAGCTCTGGCCGTGGCCGACAAGCTCGAGCGTTATAAGGCGCTCGATGCTCTCAAAGACGAGATCGTCGCCAAGCTCGAGAAGGACTACCCGGAGAACCTGGGCGATGTGAAAGACGCCTTCGGCGATCTTAAGAAAGACGTCGTGCGTAAGGCGACCGTCAAAGACAAGATCCGCATCGACGGCCGCGGTCCCAAAGACATCCGCCAGATCACCTGCGAAGTTGGCGTGCTGCCGATGGTACACGGCTCGGCGCTCTTCACCCGCGGTGAGACCCAGGCGCTGGTGAGCACCACGCTGGGCACCGAGCGCGACGCGCAGCGCATCGACACGCTTGAGGGCGATGTCACCCGCAACTTTATGCTGCACTACAACTTCCCGCCCTTCTGTGTGGGTGAGGCCAAGCCGCTTCGCGGCACCTCGCGCCGTGAGACCGGTCACGGGACGCTGGCCGAGCGCTCGCTCTCCTCGTCCTTGCCCGACCAGGCCTCGGAGTTCCCGTACACCATCCGCATCGTCAGCGACGTGCTCGAGTCCAACGGGTCGAGCTCGATGGCCAGCGTCTGCGGCGGCAGCCTCGCGCTGATGGACGCCGGTGTGCCGGTCAAGCACGCCACCGCAGGTATCGCGATGGGCCTGATCAAAGAGGGCGATGACCTGGTTATCCTCAGCGATATCCTCGGCGACGAAGACCACCTGGGCGACATGGACTTCAAGGTCTGTGGCACCGAGAAGGGCATCACCGGCTTCCAGCTCGACACCAAGATCGAGGGGCTGAGCAGCCAGACGATGGTCGACGCGCTGATGCAGGCTCGTGAGGGTCGTCTGCACATCCTCAACATCATGAATGAGGCGCTCAGCGCCCCGCGCAAAGATCTGGCGGCGACCGCTCCGCGCATCGTCACCATCCAGATCCCGGTCTCCGAGATCGGCACGATCATTGGCCCGGGCGGCAAGACCATCCGCGCCATCCAGGAGACCACCGGCACCACCGTCAACGTCAGCGACGACGGCACCGTGCGCATCGCGTCGAGCGGGCAGGCCGCCGCTCAGCAGGCCATCGAGATCATCGAAGGTCTCACCGAGAAGCCCGAGGTGGGCAAGATCTACCTGGGGACGGTCAAGACCGTGGTCGATTTCGGCGCCTTCATCGAAGTGCTCCCGGGCGTTGACGGCCTCTGCCACATCTCCGAGCTGACCGAAGGTCGGGTCAACAAGGTCGAAGATGTGTTGCGCGAAGGCGATGAGTGTCTGGTCAAGGTCATCGCCGTCGACAGCCGCAGCGGCAAGATCAAGCTCAGCCGCAAAGAAGCGCTGGCCGAGCGCGGCGAAGACGCCGGCGAGTGAGGTTTGAGCGGGGAGGGCGCAGCTCTCCTTGCTGAATGGCGTCACCCGTTAGAACGAGGCCCGCACCGACCTCCCCGTCGGTGCGGGCTTTTTTACGTTGAGCGCACCTCGATGAATCGATGGTGCAATCCCCCCGTCAGACCCGGGACGCCTCGGTGGTGCGGGTTGTTGCCGCCCCGGCCATTTGGTAGCTTGAGCGCGTTGACGCCCGCGCGCTCTGTGGCCGCGGCGTCTCATCAATCTCCGGTGGAGGGTTGCGATGCGAAAACTCAGTGTCCTGGCCATGTTCATGTTCGTACTGCTCGCGATGTCATCCCAGGCTGCGGCCGAGGAGGGGATCGCCGCGATGCTTGGCGAGATCGAGTGGGGCGATAGCCGCGACGAGGTCGTCGAGAAACTTCGTGAGCAGATGATCCAGAAGGTGCGCGACGATGAGAGCCTGCGAGGCGACCGGGTCGCGATGCAGCGCGCACGCCAGCGCGCGCTCGACCGTGCCCGGGGCGTCGAAGACAGCCACACCCAGCTTCGCGGCTCGCGCACCGGCTACGAGGTCAGCATCATCTCCGGGGAGTTCAAAAAAGATAATAATGAAGAGCTCTTGCGCGTTCGCGACGAGGTCGCCCAGCGCTACTACCTCTTCGTCGATGGCAAGCTCTACCGGGTGGTCGTCGCCTACAACAGCGACTACGTCGAGAACGTGGGTTTTGAGACTTTCCTGGCTCAGGCCAGCCGCCGCTACGGCCGCCCGATCTCCTCGGACTACGGGGAGGTCTTTGGCGAAGAGGTCCTGGTGCGCGCGACCTGGGAAGACCGGGACTCGGAGCTTCGGGTTGAGGATAAGCGTGAGTTTTTTGGCACCTTCGCGATGATCTTCAGCGATCGCAGCATGCTCTCGGAGCTCCGTGCCGCCAACCGCCTGGCCACCGGCGATCAGGCCCAGCAGGCCGAAGTCTCCGACCGGGTGCGCGCGCTGCAGCGCTCGGAGGCGGTCGACCGCCACGCCGGCGCTGTCGACTCGCTGCTTGGCGGCGACACCACCGTCGACCTCTCGGCGGGGCGCCCCGACTACAGCGAAGAGGAAGCCGCGGCGGCCGAAGCTCAGGCCCGCGCCGAGGCCGAAGCCCGCGCCGAGCGTGAGCGCGAGGAAGAGAAGAAGAAAAAGAAGAAGAAAAAACGTCGTCAAGAGCGTAACGACTTCAGCGATCTGGAAGCCGGCGGTGGCGACGATCTGATCATTTATTAAGCCTCATCGCCCGCCGGATGTGCGGGCCTGCGATGCGATCCTCACGGGCCGAGGCTGCAAAGGCGGCGCTCGGCCCGTGGTGTGTCAACCTCTGGAGAGATGTAATGACCCTTTTGAAGTCCTCAAACCTGCCTTCTTTCATCTTTCATCGTCGCGCAGGCGCGCTGGTTGCGGCCAGCCTGGCGCTGGGAAGCCTGATGGCTTGCGGTGGTGATGAAGATCCCTTTGCGGAGCTTGAGCCGGCGGCACCGCTCTCGCTCGATACGTCCCAGATCGGCGTGGGCATTCATCACGGCGATGCGCTCGCGCTGGCGGTCAATCGCTCGGAGTCGGTGGAGGTCGTCAACGCTACGGCGACGCACGGGCTTCTGCGGGTAAAATCCTACGACGAGATCGCCACGGTGGTTGGCGAGTACCACGCGCACCCGTTGCCCTCGCGCTTTGATGTCCGGGATGCCAACGACTTTCCGACCAGCGGGACGCCTGCCGGACGTCTTGCGGCGCGTACCGACGATCTCGTCGCGGAGGTCGAGCTCGCCGAGCAGGAGGCCGAGGTTGAGCTCGTCTCGGAGCTGAGCATCGTGGTGGATTTCTGGCGCGAGCGCGGTGACTGGCTGGTGCGCTGGGACGGCCTGCTCAACCAGGGCACCAACATCGAAGGGGAGGGCACCTACGGGTTCACGCGCCAGGAGATGGTCGACGATCTTCTGGCGGATCTTTCGGAGGTCGCCGAGACCCACCAGCCCACCTGGATCATCGTTGGTGACCGGATGGACGGGCTTCTGGCCGGGCCGGATGGTGAACCCGTCTCGGAGGCGGAGTTCGATGCCTTTGAAGACTTCTTCTCGCAAGCGGTCGACGCCATCAAAGAGGCCTCACCCGACACGAAGGTCGCAGCCGGGTTCCACTGGGAGAACGTCACGGGCACCATCGCCGCGCGCTATGCCGATGGCGAGGTCAACGAGGCAGCCATCGACCAGGCCTTTGCCGAGGTCGTGCTGCCCTTCGTGAACGCGGGCGATGCCGTGGCGCTGCGCAGCTACGCGGTGCCCCAGGATATGGTGGAGTCGCACTACCAGTACCTGCGGCGCATTGAGGCGATTCACGGTGTGACCAAGCCGGTGGTGATCTATTCGGCGTCGAGCCCGATCACCTCGCAGACCGCCTACGCGCAGCAGGCCAGCTACTTCACCCGCCTGCTCGAGTATCTGGGAGGCGTCAACGTGGAGCTGCTCGCCTGGGAGCGACTCACCAACATCGACGGGGTGGATACGACCGACCAGACCTTGATCGGTCGCTGCCGCACGCTCACGAACCCGGAGAACCGCGTGGTGCAGATGGAGCAGGCCCGTTGTTTTGACGGGCTCTTCTCGCTCTTTCGCCCCAAAGCAGTGATGGATCTTCTGACGGCGCAGGCCGCCGAGTGAGACTCATGGGTTGAGCGAAACATGCCGAAGGCCGCGCAAACGCGCGGCCTTCGGCGATCGTGGCGACGGGCGATGGATGGATGCTCCCCGGCGCGTCGCGCCGATGCCACACGTCAGGGGGCGCCGGCATCCGTCTTCGTATCCCTTTCCTCGGAGGGCTCAGCGGCTGAGGCGCCCGGCTCGGGCGCGCTCGCACCAGGAGGATCCGCGGACGGATCACCAGAGGGCAAGGTGGTGGCCAGGGCGCGCTCGATGCTGGCGATGTCGTCGACCCCGAAGGCGACCTCCACGACCTCCCCGTCGGCACCGACCAGGGCGTAGGTCGGGAGCGCACGCACCAAAAACGCTTCCGTGAGGACCCGGTTGGTGTCGAGGTAGACCGGGGAATGGCGTGTGCCGTTGTTCTGAAGGTACTCGCGCACCACGCCCGGCTCCTCGTCGCTGAGCGTGATCACGGTGAGGTCGTCGCCGTAGCGCTCGGCGATGGCGGCGATGCGGGGCTCGGCCAGCTTGCAGGCCTGGCACCACGTGGCCCAGAAGTCGAGGAGGTAGGGTTTGCCTTCCAGGCTGTCGGCCGGGAGCGGGTCGCCATCGGCGGCCTCCAGCGAGTGCGTCGGGGCCGGGGCGCCCACCAGGTGTCGTCGAGCGACTTCATCGGGAGTGGGCGAGGAGGGCAGGGTCATGCTGCGTGTCAGGACCTCTTCGCCACGGCGTACGGTGATGTCGACGGTGGAGTTGATGCGTTTACCGCGCACCAGCGCGAGCAGTTTTCCGGCGGTGCGCACCGGCTCGCCATCGACGGCGATGACGCGATCGCCCTGGCGCAGCTCGGCCTCATCGGCGGGGGAGGTGCGAAGCACGAGCTTGACCTCCACGCCGGTGCCATCGCTCGCACCCAGGATGATCCCCAGCCAGGGTCTGGCCATGGGGCGAGCAAAGTCGGGCTCCTGAGCCTGGGCCGGCAAAGCGGTGAGGCTGAAGGGGGCCAGGCTCAATGCGATCAGAAGCAGGCTGCGACGGAATAGCTTGGTGTTCATAGGATTTCTGCTCTAGGTTCGGCGGGCGCGCCCCTTAGTATCATGATGGCGAGGCGGTCGCGAGAGGTTGCCGTGAGATGAAGTCGACGAGCGAGAATGCCGATGTGTTCAAAGGCGAAGACGCAGAAGGTGTGGTTGGCGCTGAGCTTGATGGTGGCGCTGGGGTGGCCGCAGCTGGTGTATGCCAGCGAGGGCGCTGCGGTGGCGCCCCGGTGGCCTATGCTTGCCGCCGGGGGGCTGTTGGTGATGGCCGGCATGGCCCTGATGACGCTGCGCCGCGCCTGGTTTGAGCTGTCGTCTCGCGCCAAAATCTGGCGGGTGGTCGGTGTGACGCTGGCCGGTATCGGTTTTTACGCGCTGACGTTCGGGGTCACCGAGCCTCCTCCCGGAGGAGAGCGCGTCGGTTGGGTCACCTCCTACTCCGAGGCGCAAAAGCTGGCAAAAGCTCAGAATCGACCGATCATGCTCGACTTCACCGCCGACTGGTGCCTGGCCTGCGGCGAGATGGAAAGGGAGGTGTTTGAGCACCCGCAAGTCCGTCAGCGCCTCGAAGACGAGTTCGTCACCCTGAAGATCGACTATGAAGGCGGCGACGCCGAGACCATCGCTGCGATTGAGCGCTTTGAGGTGTCGGGCCTGCCGCGTATCGCGTTTGAGAGCCCCGACGGGGAGTTTCTACGCGGCCCCAGCTTTGAGGGTAAGCTCGGCGTGGAGGAGTTCAACGAGCGCCTCGATGCGGCTATTGAGGGGCGCGACGCAGGCTCGCAGGGCTGGCTCTCGGACGCGCTTCAGGAGCGGGGTCTCTGGGCCGTCTTCATTCTGGTATTTGGTGCCGGTGTGCTCTCGAGCTTTGCCCCCTGCGTCTACCCCTTGATTCCCATCACCATCGGGGTCTTCGGGGCGCGCCAGGCCGCCACGCGTCGTGAGGCCTTCTTGCTCAGCCTGACCTATGTGTCTGGCATCGTGGTGACGTACTCGGTGCTCGGCGTGATGGCGGCGAGCCTGGGGACGGTCTTCGGCGGGTTCTTGCAGCACCCGGGGGTTCAGCTGGGCATCGCGCTGCTCTTTGTGGCGCTGGGGCTGGGGACCCTGGGAGCCTGGGATATGCGACTGCCCGGAGGTCTTCAGACGCGTCTGAGCCAGGCGGGAGGTGCCGGGTTTGGAGGCGCGTTTGTGATGGGCCTTGTGGCCGGCGCGATCGCCGCGCCCTGCATCGGTCCGGTGGTGGCGGGCATCCTCGTCTATGTGGCGCAACAGGGCGATATGCTGCTGGGGTGGTCGTTGCTCTCGATCTTCGCGCTGGGGCTGGGGCTGCTCTTTCTGGTGCTCGGCACGTTCTCCGGGCTCATCCAGAAGCTGCCGCGCGCCGGCGGGTGGATGGAAGGCAGCAAAGCGGTCTTCAGCGCGGTCTTCTTCGGGCTGGCGCTCTTTTACGCTCGCCTGGCGCTGCCGGCGCTGGTCACCCAGACCGAGCGAGTCTGGTGGGCGCTTGCCAGTGGTCTGATGGGTTAAGTGCGACACACGGCACGAACCGCACACCTCTCGGGGGACTTCTGTGGAAGTTCGTCCCGGAATACATGCTTGACGCTTAGTAACGTGTGTATACCTTGGGCGCGATTTGGCCCGGTTGAGCCCGGCGTCTGGCTGCGTCGCAGCGAGCGTTACACGTATCGAACCGGGTCACCCTCATCCAAACTGGCGCAAGCTCGGGCGCGTTGTCTGCGTTCCACGATGAGCCATGCGCGAGCCTGAGCTATCAGGAGGTAAGAGCTCATGCCTATCTACGAATACCGTTGTGCCGGCTGCGGCCATGTTTTCGAGGAGATCCAGCGATTCTCGGATCCTGATCCGGAAGCCTGCCCCCAGTGCGGGAGCCCGCAGGTCGGGCGGATGATCTCCGCCAACTCGTTTCAGCTCAAGGGGGGAGGGTGGTACGCCCAGGACTATTCCGGGGGCTCCTCGTCGTCGTCGAGCTCGTCTTCGGGCGGTGGCGGTGAGGGGTAGGGGCAGGTACCTGAAAAAACGTTTGGTGATCGATGAAGTGTGCCTAGGATTGGCGCTGACAGATGAAGAGGGCCCCAAACGCCACCGATTCGCACGTTGAGGTGGCGAGCGGTGGCCGGGCCCCACGGACCTATTGTTCCAGCTATAAGGAGAACCAACATGGGCAAAATGATCGGAATTGACCTGGGTACGACCAACTCGGTGGTTGCGGTGATGGAGGGCAAAGAGCCCAAAGTGATCGCCAACCAGGAAGGGTCGCGCACGACTCCCTCGGTGGTGGCGTTTGACGAGAAGGGCGATGTGCTGGTGGGCCGTGTGGCCAAGAACCAGGCGATCACCAACCCGGAGAACACCATCTTCTCGGTGAAGCGCTTCATGGGCTTGAAGTTCAAAGAGCTCAAGAACGAAGCGGATCGCGTACCTTATAAGGTCGTGTCCTCGGACAACGGTGACGCGCATATCGAGCTTCGCGGCAAGAAGCTCAGCCCGCCGGAGATCTCCTCGAAGATCCTGATGAAGCTCAAAGAGGCGGCCGAGAGCTACCTTGGTGAGACGGTGACTGAGGCGGTTATTACGGTTCCGGCCTACTTCAACGACGCTCAGCGCCAGGCCACCAAAGACGCCGGCCGCATCGCCGGCCTCGACGTCAAGCGCATCGTCAACGAGCCGACCGCCGCAGCGCTCGCTTATGGTCTGGAGAAGACCGAGGAAGAGCTCATCGCTGTGTTCGACTTCGGTGGCGGTACGTTCGACATCTCCATCCTGGAGGTGGGCGAGGACGTGGTCGAGGTCAAGAGCACCAACGGTGACACCCACCTGGGTGGTGACGACGTCGACCAGGCGATCATCGACTGGCTCATCGCCGAGTTCAAGAAAGACACCGGCATCGACGTCTCCGGCGACAAGATGGTGCTTCAGCGCCTCAAAGAGGCTGGTGAGAAGGCCAAGATCGACCTCTCCAGTGTTCTGGAGACGGACATCAACCTGCCCTTCCTCACTGCGGACCAGAGCGGTCCGAAGCATCTCAACATCAAGCTGAGCCGCGCGAAGCTCGAGTCGATGATCGAGCCGATCATCGAGCGTACGCTTGAGCCCTGCCGGAAGGCGCTGGAAGACCGCAACCTCAAGCCGAGCGACATCGACGAGGTGATCCTGGTCGGTGGCTCCACGCGTATCCCGCTGGTTCAGAAGAAGGTCGCAGACTTCTTCGGCAAAGAGCCGCATAAGGGTGTGAACCCCGATGAAGTTGTCGCGCTTGGTGCGGCGGTTCAGGCCGGCGTGCTCAGCGGTGACGTCAGCGACATGCTGCTGCTCGACGTGACCCCGCTCTCGCTGGGTATCGAGACGAAGGGCGGCGTGATGACCACGCTGATTCCTCGCAACACCACGATCCCGACCAAGCGCAGCGAGGTCTTCAGCACGGCGACTGACAACCAGACCTCGGTGACGGTGCATGTGCTTCAGGGTGAGCGTCCCATGTCGGGCGACAACCGTACGCTCGGCAAGTTCAACCTGGACGGTATCCCGCCGGCTCCGCAGGGTGTGCCGCAGATCGAGGTTGTCTTCGACATCGACGCCAACGGCATCGTGCACGTCTCGGCCAAAGACAAGGCCACCGGCAAAGAGCAGAAGATTCGCATCGAGTCTTCCAGCGGTCTGGCCGATGACGAAGTCGAGAAGCTGGTGCGTGAGGCCGAAGAGCACCGCGAAGACGACAAGCGCAAGCGGGAGCAGGCCGAGCAGCGCAACAAGGGCGAGGCCATGGTTCACTCCGCTGAGAAGACGCTCAAGGAGTTCGGTGACAAGCTCGATGCTGAGCAGAAGACCGAGATTGAGAGCAAGGTCGAGGCGCTGCGCAAGGCCATCGACGCCTACGACGACGCCGCGATTGCTTCCAGCATCGAAGAGCTCGAAGCCCTGATGCACAAAGCCGCCGAGAAGATGTACGAGGCCACCGGTGGCGAAGCGCCCGGCCCTGACGCCGGCACCGACTCGAAGGGCGGCGACGATGATGACGATGTCATCGACGCTGAGTTCGAAGAGGCGAAATAATCACGCCGTACACGTGATTCGTTGGGGGTAGGGCACCACGCGCTCTACCTCCCCGCGGCGTAGCTAAGCCGGCGAGGGTGATCCTCGCCGGCTTTTGTTATAGTAGGAGAGGCCGTCAGAATGCGGGTGCCGATTGGAGACCCATGAGTCTGTGAGTTGCTGGAGAAGCAGGTATGAGCACGAAGAGCCCCAATACTGGCCGACAGGGCGCGGTGGAGAGTCATCAACTCGATGATGGCGCGTTTGAACTTGTGGTCGATGATGTGGCCTCCGGAGCATCCGGTGCTGCGAGCAGCGGTGCCGGTGCGTCGGGAGGTGCTGCGTCGAAAGGCTCCGGGGTGGGCGGAAAGCTGCTTGCGATTGGCGGCGTTGTGGCCATCGGCATTGGCGCGGTGCTCGCGGTGAGCCTGATGTTTGGGGACACCTCGGAGCCCGGCGACGACGAGGTGGAGCTTGATGAGGTGCCGTCGTTTCGTCCCTACGAAGGTAGTGGAGCAGTCGCGGCGCCCGCGCCCGAGCCTCGGGTTCGAGAGCGCCGGCCGACGCAGGGCTGGGAGGTTGAAGAGCAGGGCGATGAGATCCTGGTCAACGGAGAGCCTGCGGAGCCGGACTGGCGCATCACCGAGCGAGACGTCATCGGTAAAGAGATCGACGGGGAGCGCATCATCGCCGACTCGAAGGGCGAGCCGATGTCGAAGATCGAAGCGGAGATACGTGCCCGCAAGATGGTCGAGGCGATTGACGAGTCGGAGTACGAGTTTGAGAGGCGGATGCGCGTGCGTGACGCGCTGAACTCCCGCATCATGGTTCCCAGCCGCGAAGGGATCGGCAAGGTCGAGCTGGCACCGGGCGTGAGCCTCGGCTCGGAGCTGCAAGAGCAGCTCTTGCAACGCTACGGGGCGACCGGCGCGGCGTTGGAAGGTCAGGGAGACGAAGGGGAGGTCGTCGAAGGCGAAGAAGGCTACTACGACGAAGACGAAGCGTATTACGAGGACGAGGCCTATCTGGAAGAGGAGGAGTACCTCGAGGATGAGGCCTGGGACGATCCCACGTATTGAGTGGATGACGCACTGAGTCATATCGCGTCATTTTTATGCGAAAAGCTGTTGACAGCTTACGGCTCCTGACTTAAAAACCTCCTCGTTGTCGCCGAGGTGGCAGCGACTCCCAGGCGGGAGTAACTCAGTGGTAGAGTGCAACCTTGCCAAGGTTGAAGTCGCGGGTTCAAATCCCGTCTCCCGCTCTAAGAAAGCCCCGAAACGCGAACAGCGTCTCGGGGTTTTTTCGTTGCCTGCCCTAACGGAGGCGATGCGTTTGGCGCATGCACAATGTGTTTATTTTACAGAAAAGTGGGTTGACACCCTGACCCTCTAAATCTATAAACCTCCTCGTTGTCGCCGAGGTGGCAGCGACTCCCAGGCGGGAGTAACTCAGTGGTAGAGTGCAACCTTGCCAAGGTTGAAGTCGCGGGTTCAAATCCCGTCTCCCGCTCTAAAAGAGACCCCGAAACGCGAAAAGCGTTTCGGGGTCTTTTCGTTTTTGGTCTGGCGTGGCCAGACGCTCGGTCTGTCGTTCGTCGAGGGGAGAGTAGGGAAGTGCGAGACGATTAAGTACGCAGACGCGCCTGACGCTGCTGTGAGGC
The DNA here is from genome assembly GCF_007997005.1 of Lujinxingia vulgaris. GTDB lineage: Bacteria > Myxococcota_A > Bradymonadia > Bradymonadales > Bradymonadaceae > Lujinxingia. Next base: position 158,039 of record NZ_VOSL01000025.1, read on the forward strand.
CAGGGCGACCCGGGTTTGTAGGGGCCGGACCCATTTCTGTGCATAGGCGGCGTACAGGCGCTCAGGAGCACCTGCGACCCTGTATTAAGGCGTGGGGTAAGGGGTGACACCAGGGTTAGAGAGGGCGGTGCGTCGGACCAGGGCGCTTGTCGTGCGTCAGGAGACGTTGTCGAGGTTGTGATCGGCATGCCTTCCTCTCCGCACGCGCTGGCGAATGTGGGGGCGTCGGGGCTGAGACATTGAGCACGAGAGGCGTGGTCTTTTACGCGCACAAAAAAGCCCCCGACCCTGAGAGGGTCGGGGGCTTCAAGGTGCAGGCCGGACGTTAGTTCGCGGCTCCCACGAGGTCAGCCAGGGGGTCATCGCCGGTGATCATGTCGCGGACCTTCTCGGCGGCGGGGCTGGACTTCTCGTAGAGCTCGATGGTGCCGTTTTCCAGGCCCTCTTCAAGCGCGGTGTCCACGTAGTGGCCAGCGCTCTCCAGGGGGTTGACGAAGAGGAAGCGCCAGGGGCCGAGGAACTCGGAGACCTTCTCGGCGCGCAGCTCCGAAGAGAGCTCGGCGCGCGCGTCGGCTTCAAGCTCGCCGGCGTCTTCGCGCTCTTTGAGGCGGATGACGGCCAGGGTGTTGTCGACGCGGGCGACACGGGGAAGCAGCGCGTCGTCTTCGCTGAGGTTGAACGTCTCGGTGAGGAGCTCGGTGTTCTGACCAAGTTTGGGGATCTCGTTCCAGCTGCGGCCGAAGTTCATGCCGGCGAGCTGGGCGCGGAACATGGCCGGGATCTGCTGCCCCTCTTTGTTGAACATGCCGGTGGTGTCGACCGAGAGGCTGTTCCAGAGGGCGGCCTCGGCGCCGGGCTCTTCGCTTCCTTCGGTTTCGGCGGCGACTTCAGCCTGGATGGCAGCAAGGGCCTCTTCAAGCGAGCTGTCGTCAGCCTGAGCGCGGGCATGGAGGCGCTGCGCCATCTGGGCGCCGCGCTCATCGATGAGATCCTGGCGCAGGAGGGTGGAGGCGATGTCGTTTTGCACGTCGCTGAGCTCGGGCACACCGGCTTCTTCGCGCTCTTCGACTTTGACGAGCATGCGGGCAAAGTCGGTCTCTACTTCGCGGACTTCACCGACCTCGGCGTCTTCGATCGCAGCGGCGATGGCGGCGTCGAGGTTCTCGGGGGTGGTCCAGTCCATCAGGCCGCCCTGGCTGCGGGCGTAATCCTCGGAGAGATCGGTGGCGACGGCTGCGAAGTCTTCGCCTTGCTCGGTCACGCGGGTCTTGGCCTGCTCGTAGCGCGCCAGAGCGTCGGCGTCTTCGGCGGCTTCCGCCGGCTTGGTGATGTAGATTCGGCGGATGCGCACGCGCTCGTCCGTCTCAAACTCGCTGCGGTTCTCTTCAAAGTAGGTGGCGATGCGCTCGGCGTTGTTGGCGACGAACTCGGCGATGGCTTCATCGCTGAGGTCGAGGGCGCCGGCCAGCGTCTCCTGGGAGAATTTTACGAACTCCAGGTTGATGCGGGTGTTGCGCAGCTCATGAAGCTCTTCCACTTCGGCCGGCGATACGGCGACCTGCATATCGAGCATGGCCAGGTACTTGCGGGCGAGGAGCTCGCGACGCTTGAAGGCTTCGTAGCGCTGAAGGGGCACGCTGAGGCCGAACTTCACGTAGCGCTCGTAGAAGGGGCCGTCGAACTTACCGGTGCGGCCGTAGCTGCTGAGGAACTCAACGTTGCGCGAGCCATCGGTGATGTACTCGGCGAACTCCTCGTCGCTGACACGCAGGCCGGCGTCTTCGGCGCGGTCGGCGAGCAGGTAGATGGCCAAGACCGCTTTGAGCGCGGTGGCCTGCTGCTCGTAGTAGGTGTCGTCGAGGGTGGTCGAGCGGTTGGCACCGTAATAGCGGTTGTAGATGACGTTGACATCTTCGGTGAAGATGTCGGTGCCATCGACGCTGGCCATGAGCGCGCGGGAGCCCGAGGGGCGGCAGCCATCGGCGGGGGCGCCGAAGAAGACCGCGAAGACGACGATCAAGAGACCGACGAGGATGTAAGAGAAGCCGCTTTTGGTGGAGCGGCGCATTTGATCGAGCATGGGGAAGTAACTCCTGCGACAATTCTTAACGAGGGCCGACGGCGCGCTCGCGTCTCCAGAGACAAGGCGCGCACACCAGTGCAGACGGAATCAATGCCTGGTGCGAAAGGTTCAATTCCGCCGGGCGGCTCAAGGCGGGGGATGTTAACGAGTCGGGATCGGGTTGGCAAGCTCGCCGCGCTCGCCATGAGAGGTGCTGTAACGCTGTGTAACCGCGGTGCGAAAGCAGCCCCTTGCGAGGTGGTGAGGGTGGTCTTTTCGCTTGTGTTACTTTAACGATCTTTGTTAGCAGACGAGCTGCTTGCGCGCCGCGTCAAAGGCGCGGGTCGACTCCCACGTGGCGGGTCGACCGTCGAAGCACGTCACCTACAGGAAAGGCGCATGTTCAACAAGCTCCTCGGCCTCTTCAGCGATGATCTGGCCATCGATCTGGGCACGGCCAACACCCTTGTTTATGCCAAGGGCAAGGGCATCGTATGCTCTGAGCCGTCGGTCGTGGCGGTGCAGCGCGATGCGCGCGGAGGCAAGCGCGTCAAGGCAGTGGGGCGCGTGGCCAAAGAGATGCTGGGGCGCACGCCCGGGAGTATCGTGGCGATTCGTCCGATGAAAGACGGCGTGATCGCCGACTTTGAGATCACCGAGGCGATGCTGCGCTATTTCATGGGCAGGGCGCATAACCGTCGGAAGCTGTACTCCCCGCGGGTTATCATCTGCGTGCCTTATGGCATTACCGAGGTGGAGAAACGCGCGGTTCGGGAGTCGGCGTTGCAGGCAGGCGCCCGCGACGTGTACCTGATCGAGGAGCCGATGGCCGCGGCGATCGGGGCGGGGCTTCCCATCGCGGAGCCCTCCGGCAATATGATCGTGGATGTGGGCGGGGGTACGACCGAGGTGGCGGTGATCAGCCTCTCGGGGATTGTGTACTCGCAGTCGGCGCGCGTCGGCGGTGACAAGATGGATGAGGCCATCATCCAGCATATGAAGCGCAAGTATAACCTGCTCATTGGCGAGCGGACCTCTGAGATGATCAAGTGCACCATCGGTACGGCCTACCCGACCGAGGAGGTGATGACGATGGAGGTCAAAGGGCGCGACCTGGTGGCCGGGTTGCCCAAGACGCTTGAGGTCAACTCCGATGAGATTCGCGACGCGCTGCAGGAGCCGATCAATGCGATTGTGGAGGCGGTGCGAATTGCGCTGGAGCGCACGCCGCCCGAGCTCAGCGCCGACATTGTCGACAAGGGTATCGTGCTTGCGGGGGGCGGGGCCTTGCTCAAGAATCTGGATATTCTGATTCGGGAGGAGACCGGGCTGCCGGTGCTGATTGCCGACGATCCGATGTCGGCGGTGGTGCTGGGCAGCGGTCAGGCGCTCGATGAGATGGAGCTGCTCAGTGAGGTCGCAGACCACTCGTATTGATGAGGTCGGTGTGGCCTCTTCGTCCAACCCCGTCGTCTAAAGCGTGAGCCTACAGATGTTGCTCGCATGGCTAGAACATCATCGCCGCAAGGTCGTGGCGATGGCGCTGCTCCTGGTGCCGCTGGTGATGTTCGCCACATCTGCCGGTGCGACGCCTGGTAAGGATGTTGGTGCGCCGGCGCGCTATGCGGCGGTACCGATGGGGTGGACGCAGTCCAAAGTCAGCGCGTTGCTCGGCGTCACAGGTCTCTTCGGAGGGGCCGGGTCGAGTGAACTTCGTGACGAGAATGCTCGCCTCCAGGCGGAGGTCGATCGTTTGCGGGAGGAGAACACGCGGCTGATCGGTGTGCTCCAGGAGAACGGGCGGCTGCGCGAGCTCGTCGGGTTTCGCGAACGTCATCCCGAGTACAACCTGATTCCGGCGCGGGTCATCGCGCGTGACACCTCCCCCTTCTTTCGGGTGTTGAAGGTGGAGATCAGCGCGGATGCGAAGCTCAAGCCGCGGATGCCAGTGGTGAGCGCGCAGGGGGTGGTGGGCCAGGTCCATCAGGTCTTTGAGGGGTATGCAGATGTGGTCATCGTCTCGGACCCGCGCAGTCGTATCGATGTAGTGAGCCAACGAAATCGGGCGCAGGGGGTGGTCGAGGGGCTGGGGCATGAGCGCGACTATCAGGGGCGTATCTCGTATCTCTCGGAGCGCGACGAGGTGGTGGTGGGGGACGTGATGGTGACCAGCGGGATGGGCGGGATTTTTCCGCGGGAGCTTGTGGTGGGGACGGTCGCGGAGGTTCAGGAGTCGCAGCGGGGGCTGTTTCAGGAGGCGGTGATTTCGCCGTCGGTGGACTTCTCGCGACTGGAAGAAGTCTTTGTGATCGCCGGGGCGGAGTAGTCAGGATGCCGACGCTGATCGTGGTCGTGGTGGCCTGGCTGATGCTGGTGGTTCAGGGGGCGGTCGGGGGCTGGTTTGGGGAGTGGTTGGTGCCCCAGCTGGCGATCTCGGTGGTGGTGTTTCTGGGGCTGGAGCGCACGATGGTCGCCGGTGGTGTGGCGCTCTTGATGCTCATGTGGCCGGTGGAGTGGTTGGTGGGCGGGGTCGGCGGGATCTACAGCCTGGGGCTGGTGGCGGTGTTCTTTATGATGCAGCTCTTTCGGGGGAGGGTGCAGGGAAGCTGGGGATTGTCTCGGGGAATTGTGGCGGGGCTGGCGACGCTTGTGCACAGCCTGGTGATGTTGCTCGTGCTCACGCTCTCGGAGTCCGGGGAGCGGGTGATGGCCTCCATCGCCTGGCAGATGTGGACGAGCTGCGTTGCGACGGCGCTTGCGACCCTTGTGGTGGGGCGAGTGCTCGGGCGCCTGGATCGATTGATGGATCCTCGTCGAGGGCGTAACGTGTTGGAGTTCCGGTCCTGACGCCCCTGGCGAGGATCGATGTGCAGGCAGGCAGATGGCATTAGGCGACCTTCCAACTCGGGGGAGGCACGGAGAGCTGGCGGAGTACGGCGCGCGCTACGGCTGGGCGCTGGCCATTGTGCTGGTGGCTTTCGGTATCATCGCGCTTCGTCTGTGGCAGATTCAGGTGATCGAGGGGGAGCGCTACTACCGGGCGGCCACCGAGAACATCATTCGTCAGGTGGAGGTGTCGGCCCCGCGCGGACGTATTCTGGATCGCTACGGTGTGGCGCTGGCGGAGAATCGCCCCTCGTTTGATGTTTATATGGTGCCGCATATCTTTCGGCGTCACGCGGATGAGGAGGCCTACGGTCTGCTCAAGCGTTACATGAACCTTTCGGAGGCGGAGCTCGGGCGGATTCGGGGGATGGTGGAGTCGAATCGCGGCGAGGTGCTGTTGCGACGGGATGTGCCCCGGCTTGAGGTCGCGCGTCTGGAGGAGGATCGGCTGCGTCTCCCCGGCATTGAGGTGCGGGCGACGGCACATCGGCATTATCCTTTGCATCATGTGGGCGGCCACGCGGTGGGTTTCGTGGCCGAGGTGGGCCGCAATGAGTTGCGGGATCTGCGGGCCTATGGCTACCGACCCAGGGACCGGGTCGGGCGGATGGGGCTGGAGAGCGCCTTTGAAGAAGTACTTCACGGTTCGCCGGGGCTGGATCGGGTGGTGGTGGATGCCCGGGGGAATCGTCAGGGGGAGTCGCAGACGCGTTTTCTGATCGGGGAGTACCAGCGCATCGAGCCGGTGGCCGGGCGCGATGTGGTCTCGACGCTGGATGCGGATCTGATGGTCATCATCGATGAGGCGATGAAGCGACACGCGGCCGGCGCGGTGGTTGCGGTGGACCCGCGGGATGGGTCGGTGAGGGGGCTGTACAGCAAGCCGCACTTCAACCCGAACGCCTGGTCGGGGCGTCTCTCCGCGATGGAGAAGATGCGCAGCGACAACGACCCCTTTAAACCGATGCTTGATAAAAGCGTGAGCGCGTACTTCCCGGGATCGGTCTATAAGATCGTGGGCACGTGGGCGGCGCTGCACGACGGGATCTATGAGCCTCATGACGAGGTGGACTGCCCGGGCTACTACCACTTTGGTGGACGTCGCTGGCGGTGCCATAAGCGGGGGGGACACGGTGAGGTCGACGCGTATACGTCGATGGCGCAATCGTGTGATGTGTATTTCTATAAGCTGGCCGAAGAGATGGGGATGGACCGCATGGCGGAGTTCGCGCGGCAGTTCGGATTCGGTGAGCGGACCGGGATACCCATCAATCACGAGTCGGCAGGGCGGATTCCGGACACCGAGTGGTACCGGAAGTATGGACCTGACGGGTATACGCGAGGGATGGATTTGAACTCCGTACTGGGACAGGGCGATACGTTGACGACGCCCTTGCAGGTGGCGATGGCGTATGCGGCGATCGCCAATGGTGGGGATCTCTACTACCCGAGGTTGGTCGAGGCGATTCGTAATCCGAGCGGGGAGGTGGTCTTCGAGTACGAGCCGCGGGTGAGGAAGAAGGTGGGGATTGACGCGGAGTCGCTGGAGGTGTTGCGCCGGGGGCTGTGGATGGGGGTGGAGGATGATATAGGGACGGCGTCTCGACTTCGGCTGGATCATGCCGAGGTGGCCGGGAAGACCGGGACTGCGCAGGTCGCCAAGATCGGCGCGGTGAGGGTAGCGAACAGTGATAAAGAGATTCGGCTTCGAGACCACGCCTGGTTTGCGGCGTACGCGCCTTATGAGGATCCGGAGCTTGTGCTGGTGGTGTTTTTGGAGCACGCCGGTCACGGTGGGGCGGAGGCGGCGCCGGTGGCGATGGAGATCTTTGATCGGTATCTGACGCGTCAGCAGGGATTCGATGCGCTGGAGGTTCGGCTGGGGAGCGCGCCGCTTGAGGACGTGGGGGAGGCGCCATGAGGATGGGAGCGAAGACAGGTGCGGCGGCGCTGGTCGAGCGTATCGAGTGGCCGCTGGTGATTGTGGTGGTGCTGCTGGCCGCGTTGGGGCTCTTTAATCTGCGCAACGCCTCGCTCAACTCACCGGCGTCTTTTCATCTGGCGCAGGCGGTCTGGTACATGGTGGGGCTGGGGGCGATTACGGTGGTGACGTTGATCCACACGCGCTTCTTTCAGCGCTGGGCGTATGTGGGGTTTGGGGCGGTGGTGTTGCTGCTGGTGGCTGTGGCGCTCTTCGGGACGGAGCTCAACGGCTCGAAGCGCTGGCTGAACTTCGGGGCCTTCCTGGTGCAGCCCTCGGAGTTGTTGAAGCTTGCGGTGATCGTGGTGACGGCGCGCTATTTTAACGATCGCAACAAGGAGGGGAGCTATTCGCTGCGGGAGCTTGTGGTGCCCACAGGGATTGTCCTCTCGGGGGTGTTCTGGGTGTTCAATCAGCCGGATCTGGGGACGTCGCTGGTGATTCTGGCGATCTTCGGGACGATGGTGCTCTTTGAGGGGGTGCGCTGGCAGAGCGTTGTGGCCCTGGCGGTGGCCGGGGTGATCGCGCTGCCGTTCGGGTATGCGTTCGGGTTGAAGGAGTACCAGCGCGATCGGGTGCTCTCGTTTATGAACCTGGATGCGGACACCCACGGGCAGTCGTGGCAGGTGCGTCAGTCGATGATCGCGTTTGGTTCGGGGCGTGTCTGGGGGAAGGGGCACGAGGAGGGCACGCAGGTTCAGAAGGGGTTTGTGCCCGAGCATGAGAATGACTTTATCGCCGCGAACTGGGGGGAGGAGCGCGGGTTTGTGGGGATGCTGCTCTTGCTCGGGTTGTACTTTGCGTTTATCGCCGCGGCGCTCAATGTGTCTCGCAAGGCGCGGGACCGATACGGAGTGCTGGTGGGGGTGGGGGTCGCCGCGCTCTTCTTCTGGCATACGGTGGTCAACCTGGGGATGGTGACCGGGATGTTGCCGGTGGTGGGGCTGACGTTGCCGATGCTCAGCTATGGGGGGAGTAGTTTGCTGACGATGATGGTGGCTATCGGGCTGCTCTTTAACGTGAGTTTTCACAGGCCGTCGTACGGTTAAGGGAGTGGTTGGTGTCGGAGCATGGTGTGGCGAGTGAAGAGCGCGAGAATCTGCTGTTGCCCGGAGTGGCAAGGTGGGAGGGAGGGGAGGACGAGCCGATCATCGAGCTTGTCGATGTGTATAAGAGTTTTGGGGATGATCATGTCTTAAAGGGGCTGAGCCTGAAGGTGATGCCGGGGAAGATTACGATCATCATCGGGGCGTCGGGCTCGGGGAAGAGCGTGCTGCTCAAGCATATGAACGGGCTGCTTCGGCCGGATAAAGGGACGGTGCGCCTCTTCGGGCAGGATGTCTCGGAGCTGGGGGACCAGGCGCTCGACCGGCTGCGTAAGCGCGTGGGGACGATGTTTCAGAACTACGCGCTCTTCGACTCGTTGACGGTGCGGGAGAACGTGGCGTTTGCGCTGGTGGAGCACGGTGCGATGCCGCGGGCCAGGGCCGAGGAGTTGGCAGAGACCCTGATCGAAGAGCTCGATCTGGGGCATGCGCTGGACCAGTATCCGGCGACGCTTTCGGGGGGGATGAAGAAGCGGGTGAGTCTGGCGCGGGCGATCGTGTCCAATCCGGAGGTCGTGCTCTTTGATGAGCCGACGACCGGGCTCGATCCGGTGATGATGGAGTTTGTGGACAAGCTGATCGAGGAGATCACTCGAAAGTACGCGCTGACCAGCGTGTTGATCAGCCATGACCTGGCGACGATCTTTCGCATCGCTGATCAGGTGGCGGTGCTGGCCGAGGGGAAGATCATCTGCGTGGGGCGGCCAGACGAGATTCGCCAGAGCGAGGATTCACGGGTTCAGGAGCTGATCGGGGGCAAGGCGAAGTCGCAGATCGAGGTGCACGCCTCAGACGGGTCTGAGAAAGCCGAGATGATCGTGCGGATGGAGGGGGTGCATAAGGGGTGGGGCAAAAATCAGGTGCTGCGCGGGGTGGATTTTGAGGTGCCCCGGGGCAAATTGACCACGTTGATCGGTGGTTCGGGCTCGGGGAAGAGCGTGATGATGAAGCACCTTCTGGGGTTGCTGAAGGCCGATCGGGGGACGGTGGAGGTTTTTGGTGAGGACCTCTCGAAGCTGAGCGAGGGGGACCTGCGGGAGTTGCGCACGAAGGTGGGGATGCTCTTTCAGCATGCGGCGCTCTTTGACTCGATGAGCGTGCGGGAGAACGTGGCGTTTCCGCTGGTGGAGCGTCGGGTGTGCAGTCGTAAGGAGGCTCATGAGCGCACCGATCGACTGCTGGAGCAGCTCAAGTTGATGGAGATCGCCGATCAGGTGCCGGTTCAGATCTCCAGCGGGCAGCAGAAGCGGGTGAGTCTGGCGCGGGCGCTGGTGACCGAGCCACAGCTGCTGATCTACGACGAGCCGACCACGGGGCAGGATCCGATCATGGCACTCTATGTCGAGGAGATGATCATGGAGGTCCAGGAGAGCTTCGACGTGACGAGCATTGTGATCAGCCACGATATGGCGTCGGCGTTTCGCACCGCCGACGTGATCGCGATGTTGCATAAGGGGGAGATCATCGCGTGCGGGCCGCCTCAGGTCATCGCGGACGCGGAGGATGAGCGGGTGCGCAACTTCGTGTACGCCGCCGACGTTGCCGCACAGGAGCGCGGGGCGGCGTCGCGGCGGGCGGACGAGGGGTGAGTGGTTCGGGGAGTGGCGGGATCAGGGTGTGCGCGGGGTGAAGCGGTCGGCATCTCGGACGTTGTACTTTTGAAAGACCTGGTTGAGGGCCTCGTCGAGATCGATGTCGAGGGAGTTGGCCAGGGCCAGCATCACGAAGAGCATGTCGGCGAGCTCTTCGGCGGGGTTGCCTTTGCCTTCGGTGGACTTGGGGGGCTTGTCGCCGTGGAGGTGATTGAGGGCGCGGGCGAGCTCTCCGAGCTCTTCGGTGAGCCTGGCGAGGTTGGAGAGGGGGCTGAAGTAGCCTTCGTCCCACTGGTTGATCCAGGCATCAACTCGGGCTTGTAAGTCGGGGAGGGTTGGGGGAGTTTTTTTCATGAGGATTCTTAAGGGTTGTGGAAGCTCAAGGTTAAGGAGACGACGTGGCAGGACCGGTGGTAGAGGCGACGCGTTATGTGGACGTGTCGGGTGTGGAGGCGGTGAAGGAGGGGGAGGGGACGATTGTGTTTGTGGGGGTGAGGCGTCTGGCGCTCTTTCGGGTGGGGGATGAGGTGCACTGCATCGAGAACCGCTGTCCGCATGCCGGTGGGTTTCTGGGGCTGGGGCGGGTGGAGGGGTGTCAGGTGCGGTGTCCGCGGCATGACTGGGCGTTTGATTTTACCACGGGAGATTGCCTTAGCGACCCCCGCTACGACGTGCGGCGCTATCCGGTGCGCGTCGAGGGGGGCCGGGTGCTGGTAGGCGTGGCGGAGTGACGCTTAGCCGCGGAGCGCCTGGGAGAGGACGCCGGCGAACCTGGCGAGGCCAGGGTTGAGCTCGAAGCGGGTGAGGCGCTCGGCGATTTTTGCGGTGTTTTTGGTAGTGACAAACCAGGGGGGCTTCGGGAAGGCTTTGAAGGGGCCGCGGATGACACTCTTCTGGGGTTTGTCGAAGAGGAAGGTGTTGTGGACGACGCCGATTCCGGAGCCGATGTCCTGGTAGGTGTGTCCGGGGAAGGCACCCCAGGGGGTGACGCCGAGGCCGTAGCTGACGGCGGGCCAGTGGTTGACGACGACGCTGCCGTAGCGCAGCTCGGAGATGGCCTGCTCCAGGGCGGCGGCCTCTGTGCGCTGGGTGCGCGGGTCGATGAGGATGGAGGCGCTTAATGTGCCCCAGAGGTGCTCGTTGCAGAAGGCGGTGGCGCGTTTGAGGAACTCCGAGGGAGAGGAGGCGTCGAGGGAGGTCTCGCACATCACGCCGCAGAAGGACTCAGTGGTGAAGCAGACGTTGTCGGTGTCGTCGGCGGGGACGTTGGGGATGAGGCCCCAGGGGAGGATGCCGTCTTGACGGGGGCCGAAGAGTTCGGCCTGGTCGTTGGCGTCGATGAAGGTGTCGAAGCGTTCCTCGGCGCCGGGGTAGTAGGCGACGCGTTTGTCGATGTCGCTGAGCACGCTGCGGAGTTTGTTGAGAAAGGCCTCGCGCTGGGGCCAGTCTTTTTGTGTGATAAGGACGCGGGCAGCGTTGCAGTTGAAGCCGCCGTTGTTGGCGAGCTGGGTGGCGACGTTTTCGGCCTGGAATTGCAGCTCACTCTCGGTCCAGGTTCCCGGGGTGACGATGATGGGGCTTACGTTACCAAGCTCGCTGGTGATGCGCTTGTTGAGGAGGGGCTCGTCGTTGGCTTTGCGCTGCTCCCCTTCCGGGCCTGTGCCGTAGACGATGGCGTCGTGGGTGAGGTCGCTGCCGGTGATGTGAATTTCTTCGACGAGGGGGTGATGGCAGAGGTAGGCGCCGACATCGGCGCCGCCGTATGCCATGGCGAGGAAGCCACGATCGATGAACTCCGCAAACGCCTCTTCGATGAAGGGGCCGAGGTAGTCGTTGACCGGGTTCATCTTGAGGATGCAGACCTGGCCTTCGGCGAAGAGTTTGTAGACGACATCGAGGGGGCCGATGCTGGCGACGTTTCCGGCGCCGAGCACCAGGGCGACGTGGCCATCGGGGAGGTCCTGGTCGTAGAAGCTGGCGGTGTTGCTGGCGAGGTTTGAGGGGGTCACCTCGGGTTGCATCCAGACTTCGGCGGTGAAGCCCTGGTACATGAGCTTGTCGAGGGTGCCGAGAGGGAAGACATCGACGATGACCTGGCCATCGTGGCGTGTGCGCAGCGCACCGTTTTTGAGTTGGGGTTTGCCGTGACGGTCGATGTCTTCGAGGGTGTCGATGAGCAGGCGCAGGTTGCGTGCGGTGATGACGGGGCCACCAAGCCACTCTTCGCCGGCCAGGGGAGAGCCTTGAGGGATGCGTTTGGCGCGCAGCGCGGCCTCCACCTGGCGTGGGGCGACGTCGACCACACGCTCCAGCAACCGGCGCGTCATCGCGATTTTCTCGCTCAAGGGCAACCTCGCCCACGAGTGACGGTTATCGTGCAGCGTGGCGAGGCGCGCGTCGAGCTGGGGCGCGTCTGCGGGGGTTGGGATGTTTGCTGACGAGGGTGATGGCGAGGCGGATGTGGCCATGGCGGTCTCAGGTAGTGGGAGCGCTGTAAAACACCGGGCGAGTTTGGTGGCAATGGGGAGAGATTAGGACGGAAGTTGTTGGGAGGCAACGCGATCGGAGTGGTTGATCTGTGGCGAGTGTGGTTGGGGGGGGGGTTGGACTGAGGGGGGCGTGAGGCGATTACCCGTGAAGTCTGAGGGAGGTCGGGGGTGGAGTGTCGGCCTGAGGGGTGATCGCATACCCCGAATGACGGACAACCACCCATTCGGGGGTATGGAGGAGGGGTCAGTGTGAGGGTCGAGTCCCGACTGGAGGGGTGTGGGAGGGGTCAGTGTGAGGGTCGAGTCCCAGCCGGAGGGGTGTTGCAGGGGTTTGGCTCCGAGGGGCGTCTGAGGATGAGAGGTTCGTCAGGGCAGCGGTTGCCGGTGGGGTTCGATGTGGTGACGTCGTGTCGGGGTGAGGGGTGAAGGAAGGTGAGCTTCTGCGGGGTGTGAGAGGGGGGAGGTGGTGGAGGTGTGTGGTTGAACAAAGGCGTGAGGATCAGGCGCTTCCGGTGTGGTGGGGGATTTCCTATACTGGGCGTCTTAGAGCGGAGAGCTGACTGTGATCCAACGGGGCGATGCCAAGGGAGAGATGCGATGCGAGTGTTGTCAGCAGGCTACTGTACGCTGGACCAGATCGGGGTGGTTGAGACGCGTGGGCGCGGGGAGACGCGACGCGATCTGACGACGTTTTCGGTGCAGGGTGGGGGGACGGCGGCGACGGCGGCGGTGGCGTTAGCGCGGTGGGGCGTGGATGTGGGGGTTGTCGGCGTGGTGGGCGACGATGAGCGGGGTGCGCAGATTGAGCGTACGCTCTCTGCGGCGAAGGTGGACACCCGGCATATGATCCGTCGACAGGGGGGGATCAGTCAGTTGACGATGGTCGTGTTGGATGCCGAGGTGGGGCGACGGTTGTACGTGACGCCGGGGAGTGTGGCGCCGTTGGAGGCGGACGAGGTCAGTGAGGGGATGTTAGACGGGGTCGATTTACTGGTGATTGACGGGGCGTATCCGGAGGCGCAGTTGGCGTTGGCCCGGAGCGCGAAGTCGCGGGGTGTCTCGGTGGTGGGGGAGCTTAAGCGCGGGGGACGAGAGGTTGCGGAGACGCTCTTGCCCTGGCTGGATGTGGTGGTGACCTCGGAGCGTGTCGCCAGTGATTTGACGGGGGTGGGGGCGTTGCAGGGGATATGTGAGGGGTTGATCGAGCGAGGTCCGACGGTGGCTGTGGTGACGCTGGGGGAGGAGGGAGCGGCGGGGATGGGCGAGGATGGGGAGTTGTTGCGGGAGGTGGCCAGTCGGATTGAGGAGGTGGATGTGACGGGGGCGGGCGATGTTTTTCTGGGAGCGGTGGCGCTGGGGGTGCGGGAGGGGTGGCCGCTGCAGCGCGTGCTTCGCTACGCGAACGCCGCGGCGGCCCGGGCCTGTGAGGGGCTCGGGGGGCGGAGCTCGATCGGCACGCGAGAGGTGATTGAAGCGATGCTTGAGGGTTGAAGGCGCGAGGCGTCGTGAAGAACGACAGAAAGCCGCTCCCGATGGTCGGGGGCGGCTTTCTTTTTGTTGCGATGTAGCGCGGGATCAGGAGCGTTTGGAGCGACCGCCGCGGGAGCGTCCGCCGCGGCTGGAGCGGCCTCCACCTTTGGAGCCACGGCGACCGCCGCCTTTGGAGCCACGACGTCCGCCGCCACCTTTGGAGGAGCGTCCGGAGCGTCCGCGACCCGAGCCACCTTTGGAGGGGCGGCGGGCGCGGCTGGATGCCTGTTGTTCGACGTCCCCGATCTGGACGGCCCAGAACTCGGCGTTTTTGAGGGCTTCGACGAGTTGTTTCTGAGTGCGGATCTCGTCGTCGAAGAAGGTGGCGAAGCGTCCGACGGCGTCGAGGTCGTCGGCGGGGTCGGAGCCGCCGATGGTGCCCAGGCCCATGAAGGTGGCGGCTTCCAGGGCGAAGTTATTCTGGAGGGCGCCGACCCGGGGGGTGAAGACTTCGACGGCGCTGAGGCGGTCGAAGGTGAAGATATGATCGCCCATGTTGAAGGGGATCTCGAGGTCGTATGGGCGGGCGGCGATGGTGACGCCGTTGTGCTTGTCGAAGAGCTGCATGACGGCTTCGGCAGCCGGGGTGGTCATGTAGGTGATGGCTCGCCACTCTTCGGCCAGGTAGAAGGCGTCAACTTCGGGGACGAAGCCCAGGAGGATGCCGCGGTCAGTGGGGATCTCCACACCGATGAAGACGTTGAGTTCGGGGAACTCGTTACTGGCGAGCGCGAGGATATCGGCGCTGCGGGCGGTGGAGAGGGTCTCACAGAAGGCGACGGCGTCGAGGCCTGCGTCGCGGGCTTTCGTGAGGATCTGGCGGGGGGAGAGCTTAACACCTTCGGAGATGTCCGACTTGGCGTGGAGATCAATCAACATAAATCAAAGCCGTGTGTGCGGTCCGTCGGCGTCGACGAGGGCGCCGAGAGGTAGGGTTCATCGTTGCGCAGTGACGCGTTGGGTGTGGCCGTAGGGCCGGGGTTTGCGGTCAGCGCTGTCGAGGCAGGCTAGCGTCAGAGTCGCGGTCTGTCGAGTCTCCGGGGCGATCCGGGGTGATATCGATGATGTCACCCTGGTCGGCGCCGCCAAAAGGCGAGCGTGCGTCGCCGGCGCCGGGACCGAAGGGGGAGTTTCCGAAGACGTTTGAGGACTGCGAGATGAAGAAGGTGGACGTGCCGCTTTCCAGGGCCGCCTTGAAGCGGGCGCGGATGGCGTTTTTGAGCGGTCGTCTCAAGGGGGGGATCAAGAGCACCAGGCCGGCGATGTCGGTGAGCACACCGGGGGTGATGAGGAAGACGCCGGCGATGAAGACGGCGAGTCCGTCGAGGAGGCTGTCGGCGGGGATGTTGCCCTGGCGCAAGTCGTTCTGGATGGCGTGCCAGGCGCGCAGCCCCTCGAGTTTTCCGAGGACGGCGCCGAGCAGGCCGGTGGCGACGACCAGGCCGATGGTGGGCCAGAGGCCGATGAGCTGGCCCAGGGGGATGAGCAGGGCAAGCTCGATGAGGGGTACGACGGTAAATAGGAAGAGCAGTTTGAGTAGCACGATGCCTCTCAGTGGGGCGGCGCCAGCGCTGGTGCGGGCTGGCGCCGCCGCGCAAAAGGATCAGGCCTTCGGGACTTTCTCCCAGTCCTTGAGGAACTTCTCCAGGCCGATATCGGTCAGGGGGTGTTGGAACATCTTGTCGATGATGTTGAAGGGGATCGTGGCGACGTGGGCGCCCAGAAGGGCGGACTCGGCCACGTGGCGCGGGTGACGGATGGAGGCGACCAGCACCTGGGTGGAGATGTTGGGGTAGTTGGCGTAGGCGGCGACGATCTCTTCGATCAGGTCCATGCCGGACTGTCCCAGGTCATCGAGGCGGCCGATGAAGGGGCTGATGTAGGTGGCGCCGGCGCGGGCCGCGAGCAGGGCCTGGTTGGTGGAGAAGCAGAGGGTGACGTTGACGCCGATGCCTTCGTCCGTGAGGGTTTTGCAGGCTTTGAGGCCGTCGGGGGTCAGGGGGATTTTGACGACGATGTTGTCGGCCCAGCTGGCGAACTCGCGGCCTTCGCGCACCATGCCTTCAGTGTCGGTGGAGGTGACCTCGGCACTGACGGGCCCGTCGACGAGCTCGCAGATCTCGAGGATGACTTCTTTGAAGGGGCGACCACTTTTAGCGATGAGGCTGGGGTTGGTGGTGACGCCGTCGAGGATGCCGAGCTGGGCGGCGGTGCGGATTTCGGTGGTGTCGGCGGTGTCGATGAAGAATTTCATAGGGCTCACTCGGTCAACGGGTGGACACAAAGGGCGAAGAGAGACGCAGGCTCCCTAACATTGAGGGCCTTTCAGGCGCAAATCGTCTCGCGGAGCACCGGCCTTGTGTCGACACTGTGAAGAACACGGTCGAAGGGGGGCTGATTCCCGCTTGGCGGGGCGCCAGCGAGGCTGGAAAAGGGCGCGGGCGATGTGCTATTCGGACGCGACGATCATTGAGCGCCAGCCCGCGCCGACGCTCTGCCATGTATAAGCACCCAAGAGGCTTTCACCATGCTGGATATCAAGTTCATTCGTGAGAACGTTGACACGGTTAAGGAGGCGGCTCGCAACAAGCGCTTCGACGTGGATATCGACCGGTTGTTGGAGCTGGACGAGCGTCGTCGTGATTTGCTGAGCAGCTCCGAGAAGATCCGGGCGCGTCGTAACGAGGTGGCCCAGGCGATTCCGAAGGCGTCGAAGGACGAGCGTCCGGCGCTGATCGAGGAGGGCAAGCAGCTCAAAGAAGATCTGGCGAGTTACGAGGAGGAGCTGGTTGAGGTGCAGTCGGCCTATGAGGGGCTGATGTTGATGGTGCCCAACGTGACCCTGCCGGAGGTGCCGATCGGGGAGACGGACGAGGACAACGAGGTGATTCGGCACGTCGGTGAGCCGCGCACCTTTGATTTTGAGCCTCGGGACCACGAGGAGCTCGGCGAGCTGCTGGGGATCATCGATAAGGAGCGGGGGATCAAGGTGGGCGGGGCGCGATCCTATGCGTTACGCGGGGCCGGGGCGCTGTTGGAGATGGCGGTGATGCGCCTGGGGATGGACCTGATGGTGGAGCGAGGCTACGAGCCGATCATCGGACCGCTGATGGTCAATGAGAGCGCGTTGGTGGGAACGGGGTTCTTTCCCTACGGTCAGGAAGACACCTACCACCTGGAGAAGGACGATAAGTACCTGGTGGGGACCAGCGAGGTGATCCTGGTGAGCCTCAACGCCGATGAGATTCTGGAGAAGGACTCGTTGCCGCGGCGTTATTGCGGGTTTTCGCCGTGTTTTCGGCGGGAGGCGGGGAGCGCGGGTCGCGATACGCGCGGGGTATATCGGGTGCATCAGTTTACGAAGGTCGAGCAGGTGATCATCTGTGAGGCCGATGAGGCGAAGTCGCGGGCGCTGCATGAGGAGTTGTTGGGGAACTCCGAGGCGTTGATGCAGAAGCTGGAGCTTCCCTATCGGGTGGCGCTGGCGTGCACCGGGGAGATCGGGCTCGGGCAGGTGCTCAAGCATGAGATTGAGACCTGGATGCCCTCACGAGGGATGTATTCGGAGACGCACAGCTGCTCGAGCCTCTATGACTACCAGGCGCGTCGAAGCGGGATTCGTTACCGCAATGAAGAGGGGCAGATGCGTTATTGTTACACGCTCAACAACACGCTGGCGGCGAGCCCGCGGATCCTCATTCCGATCCTGGAGCATTATCAGAATGAGGACGGGTCGGTGACGGTACCCGAGGCGCTTCGGCCCTATATGCACGGCATCGAGGTGATCCGTCCGAAGGCGTCGTAAGGTCGATGCGGGGGTGAGGGCGACGTGAGTCGGTGAGGAGGGGGCGTTTGCACGCCCCTGAAGAGAGCACCGCGGGCCATGGAGCAGGGCGTCGACGAGGGTTTTCCGTCGTCTGCGTTTGTCGCCGGCCCGCGGTGCGTTTCCTTTTGGGGGCGTCAGCGTTACGTGCGGGTTAGGTCGTTGTGATGAGCTGCTTTCGTACTTTTAGAGGAAAACGGCTGAGCACCAGGTAGAGGAGCACCGGGAGGATGACCAGGTCTGCGACGAGTGCGCCGGCGATGGTCATGGCGGTGAGGAGACCAAATTGTTGGGTGGGGACGAAGTCGCTCAGGGTGAGCACGCTCAAGCCGATGAGCAGCAGGACGCTGGTCAGCAGGATGGCGCGGCCCGCGCCGAAGTAGGTGTTGAGGATGGCGTCTTTGAGGGAGTCGGTCTGAGGGAGCTCTTCGATGAAGCGGGCGAAGAAGTGGATGGAGTCATCGACGGCGATGCCCAGGCTGATGGCGAAGATGATGATGGTGGTGGTGTTGATGTTGATGCCGGTCCATCCCATGTAGCCCAGGGTCATCAGCAGGGGGAGGGCGTTGGGTAGCAGGCTGATGATGCCGATTTTGATGGAGCGGAAGACCAGCGTCATGAGCAGGAAGATGAGTGCAAGTGCCAGAAAGATGCTGACGATGAGGTCACGGATAAAGGAGTCGAGCGCGGCGGAGGCCACGTAGGCATCTCCGGTGAGGCGGTAGGAGATGTTGGTCTCGGGGGGGAAGAGATCTTCGAGGTTGGCGTGGAGTTCTCTGGCGAGCTTGAGGTTGGCCTTGGCGCCGGCGTCCCGAACACGGAGGAGAATGCGAGCGTTACGGAAGTCGCTGGTGACGAAGGCGTGAATGCCTGAGCGTGAGTCGGGAGCGTCGGCGATGAGCAGGAGAAGCTGTTCGACCTGCTCGGGGGTTTCGGGCAGGAGGTCGCGCTGCTCGGGGTCGCCGGTGATCGCGGCGCGGGCAGCGCCGAGGTAGTCGAGCGGGGATTCGGTGCTGAGAACGATGCTGTGGAGGGCCGCCGATTGTTGAAGGATGGCGATGCGGGTGAGGACGTCGGGGTCTTTGAAGCGGTCGCGCTCTGGGGACTCCAGGCTGATTTCAATGGGGAGGATGCCGCTTAAGTCTTCTTCGAGGGTCTGGGTGGAGATGTAGGTGGGGTGATCTTCGGAGAAGACCTCAAGGATCTTGGTGTCGATGACGACGTGGGCGGCCTGGGCGATGAGGGCGCCGCTGGCGAGCAGTGAGACGGTGAGCACCGTCCAGGGGCGGGCGAGCAGTGCTTCGCCGGCGCGCATTAGGAGGCGCTCCAGGGTGGGGATGTGGCGGGGGGCGTCGGGAGTTTCCGGTGAGGTGTGGATACGGCGCGCGGGGCGCATAAAGCTCAGGCCGGCAGGCAGGAAGAGGATGGTGGCCAGGTAGGCGAGCATCACCCCGCAGGCGGCCTGCCAGCCGAAGTTGCGCAGGATGGTGGTCTCAGCGCTGAAGAGGCTCAAGAAGCCGATGGCGGTGGTGCCGGTGGTGAGCAGGCAGGCCACGCCGGTGTGGCGGATCATCTGGCGGATGGCCTCGGAGTGGGGGCGCCCGGCTTCGACTTCTTCGGCCTGCCGGGTGAGCATATGGATGCTGTCGGAGATGCCGATGACGAAGATCAGAGTGGGGAGCACGTTGTTGATGATGTTGATGGGGTAGTCGGTGAGCACGAGCATCGCCAGGGTGGTCAGAAGGGCGATGAGCACGGTGCCCAGCGGCAGGATGACGCCACCGGGGGAGCGAAAGAGGAAGATGAGGACGAGCAGGTAGATGAAGGCAGTAAGCGGCACGAAGATCAGCTGCTCTTGCCGCAGGTTGTCCACGATCTCGACGCGGAGCGGGGGGACACCTGCCAGGGTGGCGGTGGTATCGGGGGGGAGCTCGTACATGGCGAGTCGCTCGGCGACGCGCTCGTTGAGGGTGCGTAGATCGTTGACGTCCTGGAATCGGGTGTCGATGCGAGCGGCGACGATAGCGCTGGAGGCGTCGAGGCTTATCAGGCGGCCGGCGATGAGGGGTTCATGGAGGACAAAGTCGCCGAGCTCTCGGGCCTGGTCCGCGCTGACCGCAGGCGCCTGAAAGGGGGAGGGGGCGCTGGCGAGCTGGTTGGAGAGATCGCCCAGGAAGGGCTCGGCGCTGAGGCTGTCAGGGCGAGGGGTGGCGACGGTGGCGAGCGATTGAGCGTCGACGATGTCTTCGACGCGGCGAAGTTCGTAGGTAAGATCACGGATGAAGGAGACCACCGATGGGGCGAGCACGTCGGGGGCCTCAATGAGGACGATGATCAGGTTGTCTTCGCGGCCGAAGCGCTCGGCGAAGGTCTCGCGGTAGGAGGCGTCGTCGCCGCGACCTTCAAAGAGTTGCTGGGGGGTAAAATTGAAGTTGATAGCGGGAGCGAGCGCCAGGCTGGCAAGGGTTAACAAGGCGAAGGTGAAGACGATGGCCAGGCGGTGCTTTAAGACGAGCGTGGCGAGTCGATCGAACATGGGGTAAGTCCCGGTCAGGAGCGCGCGGTGGCGAGAGGGAGGGGGAAGGCAGACGCCGGGGCGAAGATTACTACCGTGGGGCCGGGGTCAACAACCGGGCCGCGAGGCGGTGATGATGAGACGACTCGAGGAGTGACGATGTTAACAGGGCGCATGTTAGGGGTAGACGTGGGGACGCGGCGGGTGGGCGTGGCCGCCAGCGATCCGCTCGGCACGATGGCGATGCCGGTGGAGACGATCGAGGTGCGCCGGGTGACGGGGGCGGCGCAGCGCCTGGTTGAGCTTGTGGCGCAGTACGAGGCCGGGGTGGTTGTGGTCGGTTGGCCGCTGGATATGAGGGGGAGAGAGGGGGTCGCCGTCGATCGGGTGCGCACGTTTATGGGGGCGTTTGAGAAGGCGCTGGTTCGGGAGGGACGTCAGGTTGAGGTGGTGCGCTGGGATGAGCGGCTGACGACGACGGCAGCGGAGCGAAGTTTGATCAAAGCGGATGTCTCGCGTCAGCGGCGAAAAGAGGCGATCGACCAGGTGGCGGCGTGCCATATTCTGCAAGGCTATATGGACCGCCTGCGGATCGAGGCGGAGCGAGGGTGAGGCGATGAGCGCGGCGAGTCGAAAGGTGAAGAAGGCGAAGCGTGGAGGCGGGGGATGGGGGCGGTTCTGGCGCTGGGTTGCGGCGCTGGCCGGCGCTGCGCTCGTAGTGGTCGGGGCGGCGGCAGCGGGCATCTACGCCCACTACCAGCAGGTGATCGCTCGCCCCGTCCTCGACGAAGGGGAGACGCGCACGCTGGTGATCCCGGAGGGGACGGCGTGGCCCGGGGTTGTAAGTCGGGTAGCGGATGCGGGGCTTGTGGAGCCGGCGCATTATTTTGATGTGTGGGGGCGTCGAAGCGGTCTGGCTCATGAGGCGAAGGCGGGCACGTTTCATCTGGCCGGTCCGATGAGCCTGGAAGAGCTTGCGGCGGTTGTGCGGCGTGGCGGGTTGGCCGAGGAGGTGGCGGTGACCATCCCGGAGGGGTGGACAATCTTTCACATTGCTGACCGCATTGAAGCGATCGGTCTTGCGAGCCGCTCGGAGTTTCTGGAGAAGGCGCGGGACCCGGTGTTGCTGGAGGAACTCGGGATCGAGGGGGAGAGCGTGGAGGGGTATCTCTTCCCGGACACGTACCGCTTTCATCAGGGGGCGTCGGCCGAGGCGGTGATTCGACGCTTACACGCCCGGTGGGAAGAGGTGATCAGGCCGCTGGTGGACATGCACCGCCCGGCGTTGGAGGCGCTGGCGTCCACGTACGATTTTGATCTTCACGATGTGGTGATCATGGCTTCATTGGTGGAGCGGGAGACCGGGGTTAAGAGTGAGCGCGAGCGGGTGGCGCGGGTGTTTTATAACCGACTCGATCGCGGGATGCGCCTGCAGACCGATCCGACGTGCGTGTACGGGGCGGAGACGTATCGGGAGGTTCCGCACCCGCGCTACTGTCACGATAAGCTCAACCGCTACTCCACTTACGTGATCGATGGGTTGACTCCGGGGCCCATTGCCAACCCGGGTCAGGCGTCGATTCTGGCGGCGCTCAAGCCCAGTGAGGATCCCGACGATCTGGCGTTTCTGTATTTTGTGGCGCGGCGGGACGGGCAGGGAGGGCACCACTTCTCAAAGACCTATCAGGAGCATCGCGAGGCGATCCGCAAGTACCTGCTGGGCAAGTAAGCGTGATGCGAGACGCCGAGGAGGCGCAGATGGTTCGGGCCGGGTGGCGCCCCGGCCCGAGGGAGGTGCGCGCGCTCAGCCCGGCTCGGCGCGGAAGGGGAGGAAGAGCGCTTCGAAGCGAACCACCGAAATCTGAGAGGTCTCCGGGGCGGGAAAACGCCACTTCTTAAGCTCGCCGGTAACGCAATCGGCCAGCGCCTCGCTGTTGGTGTAGTTGTCACGGGTGACGGCGGCGATCACTTCACCGGTGGAGCCGGAGACGGTGAACTGCAGGGAAAGCTCCCCGCGGACATCGGGGGTTTTATCCAGGACGCGCTGGTAGCAGCGCTGGAAGGCGGAGCGTTCGTTGGTGATGCGAGTGCGGACGCTGCCCTCATCGATCTTGCCCTGGAACTGCAGGGTGTCGGTGATCGGGTAGGCCATCGCGTAGACCTCATCGCCGGGGGCTTCCGCTGAGGAGGGCTGGGTGGCGACGGGGCTGCTCAGATTGAGCCGCTCGAGCCCGTCGGCGCTCTGGGAGAGGTAGAGGTAGAGGCCGCCGGCGCCGGTCATAACCCCGAGGGTTCCACAGAAGATCGCGATGAGGATGACAACCAGAGGGCCGCAGCCCGAGGACGAGGTGCTCATAGATGGCTCGATGCGAAGCGTTAAGAGGGAAGGGCCAGCGCTCAGATGCAGGGTATTCCACGGTCGTCGCCTTTGTTATAGTCGCGACGAAGCCGACACAAGAGCATTTGATGGGCGAACGAACACCCGAGGCAAGTGGCCGAGATGAGTAGCATCGTAGACTGGAACGCGTTGAGTCTCAACGCAGCGGTGAGGGAGCTTGCGGCGCTGCTGGGGGAGAACCTGCAGGTGCGCGTGGTGCTTGTCAGTGGATCTGGCGAGGTGGTGGAGCTGGGAGGTAGCGCACGTAGGGAGGCCACGCTCTTCGATGTGTTCGCGGATACCCGGGGACGCTGGGGCAGTGAGACGGAGCGGGTGACCTACGCGCAGACGGTGCGAAGCTGGGTCGGAGCGTGTCAGGAAGCCGAGGCGGATGTCGAGCGAGTCGTGGTCGATAGCGCGCCGGGGTTTCGCGCCCATCTCTATCCGTTGCGCTATCAGGGGGATCGCGCCGCGGTGGTCTGTGCCGGGTTTGTCAACGCCGAGAGCGCGGCCGGGGCGTTGGAGTCGATTCGAGCGGTGCTTCCGCAGCATGTGCTTGAGGCGATCGAAGGAGGAGAAGGGCCGCGGGTGCCGCAACTTGGCCGAGACGATCGGCGCTGGATGGACCGCATCGGCGAGCGCATCGCCCGGGTGATGACCGGCGCGCTAAGCGATGAGCGGGCGCCAACCTACGAGCCCGGAGCGCAGCGTTTTGCGGGCATGCTGGGGGGCAGCGATTCGATGACGCGCCTCTTTGGTCAGATCGAGCGTGTGGCCCGGACCAACTCCACCATTTTGGTGACCGGCGAGAACGGAACCGGCAAAGAGCTGGTGGCGCGGGCGGTGCATCGGCATAGCCGGCGTCGCGACGAGGCGTTTGTGGCTGTGAACTGCGCGGCGATCCCCGGTGACCTGATCGCCAGCGAGCTGTTTGGGCACGTCAAAGGTGCGTTCTCCGGGGCACATCGGGACCGCGCGGGGCTGTTTGAGGCGGCCAACCACGGCACCCTTCTGCTCGACGAGATCGGTGATATGGACCCGATGCTGCAAACGAAGTTGCTGCGGGTGCTCCAGGAGGGAACCTTTCTACGTGTGGGCGACAACCAGGTCCGGAAGGTCGACGTGAGGGTGATCTGCGCAACAAACTGTGATCTGGAGGCGATGGTCGCCCGTGGGCAGTTCCGTCAGGATCTCTACTACCGCATTCGCGTGATCGAGCTAAAGATCCCCGCGTTGAGGGAGCGAGGTGATGATATCGAGCTGCTGGCGCGCCACTTTCTGAGCGCGACGGCCAAGCGTCATGGTCGCGGCGTGAAGCGATTCAGTGAGAGCTGCATGACCTACCTGCGGCGCTACAAATGGCCGGGTAATGTGCGTGAGCTGGAGAACGAGATCGAGCGCCTGGCGATCCTCTCGGGTGATGAGGAGGTGATCGACGAGACCTGGTTGAGCCGCCGCATTGTCGGGGAGGTGGAGGCGACCCCGGTGGTTGACCTCAAAGGGTACAACCTGCCCGAGGCGATGGAGCTGCTTGAGAGGCAGATGATCGTGGAGGGGCTCGAGCGCACCGGCTGGAACAAGACCCAGGCCGCCAAAGACCTGGGGATCTCTCGCCGAAACTTGATACGCAAGGTTGCTCAGTATGCGTTGGAAGAAGACCGGAATGCTTAAAGGGCGAGCTTCACAACGCGTGGCTGCTCTCCTGGCGCTGGTCTGTATGGCCTTCGGCGGTCAGGTCCAGGCGCAGGTTCAGGAGGGCGGGGAGGTCGCTTCAGGCGGGGAGTATCGGGTTGATGCGATCGTGATCGAGGGGCTGCTGCGCACACGCCGTTCGGTCATCGAGCAGGAGTTGCTCTTCGGGGAGGGCGATCGCATCAACCAGGCCCAGCTCGATGAGAGCGTGCAGCGCCTGCGCAACACCGGGTTGTTTCGGGCGGTAAGCGTCGACGTGGTCGACACCACCGTTGCCGCAGTGGGGGGCGTGAACGGGTATGTGGAGTCGGGGCGGCTGCTACGGGTGCGGGTCGATGAGCGTTGGACCCTGCTGCCGAACTTTCGTTTTGGGCGAGGGGGGAACGATGTTGAGTTGATGGTGGGGCTGCAAGACGCCAACCTCTTCGGGAGCTACTTGCAGCTGGGAGGAAGCTTTCACCGGCTCGCCGGCGTCAACTCGTACTCATTGTGGTTTCGAGATCCTCGTTTTCTGGCGCGTCGCCAGGCGTTTTTCGTCGAAGGTTCGCTGGGAAACCGCGTCGATGCGGTCTACGACCTGGAGGGCAACCTCACAGGCGGCTATTCGCTCTCGAGACGATATTTCGGGAGCTCTCTGGAGCGGGAGTGGCGTCGTTGGTTGAAGACCGGGGCCTACCTCTCATTCTCCGATGATACGTTCAGCTACAGCCGCATTGGCGCCACTCGCCGGGCTGCGCAAGAGGCCCGGGGCGGGTTGCCCGAGGCGATGCAGACGTTGACGCTGGGTGTGTCCACGTCGTTCGGGCGGCTCGACCGCGACAGTTACTTGCGAGATGGCACCCTGTTGACCTTAAGGTTCAACCAGAGCTTTCACTTCGGGGGGGAGCAGGACCGCTCCCATCGTCTCGAGGCAAGTCTGCTCAAGTTCTGGACGTTGCCCTGGCGCTCGAATGTGGGTGTGAGGGCGATTCTGGGGTTTAGCGACGTTGAGGCTGAGCATTTGCAGTTCAGCGCCGGTGGGTTGAGCGGTCTGCGGGGCACGGTCAATATGCGCTACCGCGGTCAGAACTACTGGCTGCTCAACGCGGAGTACCGCATCCCCTCGCTCGACCACCGATGGCTCGTGTTGCAGCACGTCGCCTTTGTGGACGCGGTGGGCGTGACCCCTTACCCCGATCAGATCCTGGGTGCCACCGCGCTGACCACCGGCATCGGTGTGCGACTTCTTTCGCCGAAGATTTACGGGTTGATTGTGCGCGTGGACTATGCGTTTCCGGTGGCCGGGGCCGATGGCCCCGGGCTGAGCTTCGGGGCCGGGCAGGTGTTTTGAGTCGTATCAGGGTCAGCGCGCCGGGAGGGCGATGCGCGCGTCGAGCTCCGTCTCGCCCTGAAGCCACTGGTATGCGGCGTAAGTTCCGATGACGCGCTTGGAGTAGTCGCGAGTCTCTAAGAAGGGGATGTCTTCGACCCAGAGGGCGATCTCGTCGTTTGGCTGGCGGCGAAGCCAACCGCCAATGCGACCCGCGCCGGCGTTGTAGGCGGCAGCCATCAAGACCGGGTGGCCGTCGAGACGATCGGCCAGGGTGAAGAGGTGGTCGACGCCAACGCGGATGTTGACCTCCGCGGTTTTCAACTTCTCGGGGGTGGCGCGGCCTTCGATGTCGCGGTCGTGGTCAAGGGCGGTCGCCGGCATCAGCTGCATCAGGCCGTGGGCACCCGCCCAGGAGACGATGTCTTCGATGAAGCTGGACTCCTCGCGCATGATCGAGGCAGGGAAGCCCGGATGAAGGTTGATGTCCGGGGCCTGTGCACGCTCGGCCTCAACGGCCTCGGCGATGGTCGTCTGGAACGGGTTTGGCCAGGCGACATGCCAGCGCGTGACTCGCCCTTCCCGCGGCAGCGCCCAGGGGCGCCCGGGGATGGAGCGCCGCGCGATGTTGTGACTCAAGGGGAAGCGCTTCGCTTTGTGGCAGAGTGCGGCGAGGCGCCAGCGTTGGGATTCCGAGGGCGTGATGTGTTGCTGACGCGCGCGCTCATATTCGCAGGCGCCTTCAAAATGATGGGCGGCGGCGAGGGTCGCAGCGCCCGATCCCACATAGTCATCTTCAAACCAGGCGACGCGGGTATCTTCCGCGTCCGGGGAGAGGGGCTCGGGCGTCAGATCCATTTCCAGCAAGCGAAGGTGCGCCAGGTAGCCGTAAAAGCTAAAGGGATACATGACCCATGCGCGCTGAAGGTAGCGCTCGGCGAGGGCGGGGCGGCTGAGCTGGCGGTAGGCCTGGCCGACGAAGTACTCGAGACGTCCCTGACTGAAATACTGAGCGTCGCGCTCCGGGAGGTTGAGGGTCGTAACCGCGTTGGCAAATGCCTCAAACTCTCCGCTTCGATAGAGATCTTCGTGGGTCTCCCACACCAACTCATGGACCATATCGCCGTCCGGGTAGTCCCGAAGGGCGCGCTGAAGAAATTGAAGTTCTTCTTGAGGTTTGCCCTGCTGGCGAGCAACACGCGCCAGGTAAAAGAGCGCGTCATCGGCATGGGAGCGCTCGGGATAATCTTCAAGAAGTTGTTGAAAGAATTGTCTGGCGTCGTCGAGGCGTCCGCGGTGATAGTTGCGGTTGCCGACGGCGTAGAGCGAGCGAACACGCTCGTCTTCGTTGGCGTCGTCGGTACATGCCTCGACGACCTCGCGGTACAGGGCTTCGGCGCGTTCGGGCTGGCGGAGTCGAAAGAGCGTGCGTGCCAGGCGGAAGTCGGCGCGGCAGCGGTCATGGGCATCAAGCGCGCTCCTATCGATAGCGTCGAGTTGGGTGCGGGCATCCTCAAAGCGGACCGCCGAGAAGAGTCGGTCCGCGCGCTCGCGTCGAGCATCTGAAGAGGGAGATACGTCGAGCTCTTCGAAAGCGTAGTCGAGTGCCGGATCGATGCAGTGGGCGAAGGCCTGATCCGCCAGCGCTTGACGCGCGTCGGTGGGCGCCGCGTCGAAGAGCATCGTGACGAGCCAGGGACAGACCTCCTCGGGATCATCGTGTCGCAACATCGCGGCGGTGCTCTCTGCGGAGGGCAGGCCGTCGCGTTCGGTCTGGATGCGTACGAGGGAGAAGGCGCCTCCGCTGAAACCTTCCTCAAGGGCGTTGGTGGCGAGCACCTCGTCGATCAGGGTGCTGTCGACGCCCAGGTTGAGCTGGGCGCGAGCGGCCTGAGTCCAGAGGAAGTCCTGGAGTTCTCCGCCGATGCGCGCGGCCTGCGCGTAGTGTTGAGCCGCCTGGTGCCAGTCTTCGGCGCGCTCGAAGGCATAGGCCGCTTTGACCAGCCAGGGCTGGCGTTTCTCCGGGCTCGCAAGCGATGCGGCATGCGCCGTGAAGTGGGTGGCGGCGTTGAGGTAATCGGCCTGCGCCTGGGCTTTGAGGCCGTCCTGGCAGGTTTCGACAGCGCACTCCACGGGGGGCAAGTTGGTGTCGATGAGATCGTCGCCTGGTGGCGTGGGCTCTCCCCAGACGGTCGAGGCCCACAGAGACGTGCCGAGGGTCAGACAAAACGAAGAGATGCGCGCGAAGGTCATCGTGTGCTCGGCGTAAGAGATACAATGTGAAAGGTTGATTGGGACGTCTGGTGTGGCGTCCCGGTGCAGCCTAAAAGATGACGCCGTTGGTGCGCCAGGCCAGCCCCAGGAGCGCAGCGTGTTCGTGGGCTCTCGGTTGGTCGGGGCCCGTGCGCAGCGTCGTCCAGGTGCGACGGTACGTGGCCGTGAGCCACAGGCCCTGGCCGCGGTTGGCCCGGGTAATCGGAAGATCGAACCCTGCGCCGATGCTTCCGGCGAAACCAAAGGCTGTGCCCTCGTCGAGGCCCGTCGCCAGCTGGGGACCGACCCCGAGCTCCAGATGCAGCGAGGCCAGGAAGTGGCTGAGGAGTCCTTCGCTGAGCAGGGTCAGGTAGAGCGGATGGATGTTGAGCGCCAGATGCAGCGCATGGACCGGGCCGGGCCCGGAGTCGCCGAGTGGGGAGAGCCGGTAGGCCAGGCGCGTGTCGCCCAGATAAAGCGGAAAGGAGGTGCGAAACGCCACCTCGCCGCCCAGGCTGCTGCGGAGCGCCGAGGTGCTGCTGTTGATCGAGCCGCGCAGGCTCCATTCCGAAAAGGAGCCGTTAAAGGGGCGATCGCCTTCGTCTAAGGCGGGCTCCTCCTGGGCAGAGAGGGGGGCGCCGGCCAAAAGGACCAGCGCAACGAAGAGAGCCGCCAGCGCCCGTCGAGGCGCGGAGGGTTGTCGTGAGCCAGGATTCATTTTAAGTTGCGCTGGTGTAAGGGTGTACTTTAGCATCAGCGGCCAAATGAATTGCCGCCATATCGCGGCGAATTCTGGCATACGAACATGAGGGAGTAAATGTTTCTTCGGACACACAAAGGCATCGCGCTGGTCGCGTTGGCCTCGCTTAGCCAGATGGCCTGTTACAATACCTACACCATCAGCAACCAGGAGCTCGCCAAGCTGGAGAGCTCGGTGGAGCCGGTGGAAGTTGTGGAGGTAAACGCGGATTGCCAGCCGACCGGTTCAGCCTCGCTTGAGGGGATGGATGGCCAGGCGCTTGCGCAGGCCGCCGCAGAGCCGGGTGTGGAAGAGACGGCGACCGACGCGGGCGCCCAGAACCCCAACTGCATCGTGGTGCCGGTCTCGACCGTCAACGCGCTGACCGTGCTGACGACCGACGGCTCGCGCGAGCGCGTCACGCCCTTCAACTTCGTCATGGACGACGTGCAGCTCGTCTCGCCGGAGTACGACCTGCTCATTGAGCTCGATAACGTCGACGGGGCGGAGGTGCGCGAGTTCAGCACCTGGAAGACCGTGGCGACGATCGCCGGGGTGAGTCTGGTGGCGGTGGGCACGTTCGTGGGCATCAGTCTGCTGGCGCCCGAAGAGCGAGGCTTCCAGTAACGCTTCGTGGCTGCGCGACGCGCAGCGTGGAGCGGGGAAAAAAGAGAGCTCGATCACGTGATGTGGTCGGGCTTTTTTGCGTGGTGTTGAAACCGGTGTGGCGTTGATCTTCGAGTAGGTGAGTGTTAGTTTGAGAGGCCATTCTATGTGATTGAAATGCCTCAAATTCATTCCACGACGTACCGGTCGAGGGAGACTCTGATGAACGTGTCGAGACGCTGGTTCAGCCTTGCAGGCCTATGTCTGTCTATCATGCTCGTTGCGGCGTGCGGTGAGCCCGGGTTGTCTGCGGGCAACGGTGATCCTCAAGACGAGAATTACGACGGGCCCCGCGCCACGGACCGCTACTTTATGGTGCCGGCTGGCGAGTCGACGATCTGGGGTGAGGTCACCGGGGAAGTGGAGGTCAAGGTCTTTGTCTACGACCGCTTCTCCGGCGAGCCGGCCGCAGGGCAGGAGGTCACCTTTGAAGTGATGGGGACCCAGGCCAACCCGCCGCATCTGCAAGCACGCGCGGCGGTGACCGATGAGGCGGGCGCGGCGAAGGTGCGCGCTTACTTCGGGGTGGATGCCGGAAGTTGGACGGTTCGCGCCGATCACGCCTACGCCAACGCGGTGAACTTCACGCTGGAGTCCACGCCGGTGGAGACCGGAGCGCTGCGCGTGCGTGTGGAGAATAGCGCTCCGACGATCATGCGTCTGGGCAATATCGACGTGAAGGTCTACCGCGAGGATGTTCTCAACTGCGACTATTTCAGCCCCTATGGCCAGAACGGTGTGACCCCGCTGACCGAGGGCAATGTTTCGTTTGCCGGCGAGTCGATCGATTTTGAGGGGTTGGGAACGCGCAATCGCTATGTCGTCACGGCGGTGGCGCGCGGGGAGCGGGGGCAGATTGCCGCCGGAGGGTGCGTCAACGCGCTCTCGGTCTCGGCCGATACGACCTCCGAGGTGGAGCTGCTTTTGCAGCTTGTGCCGCTCAACCCGGTCGGGCGCTATGACGTGGTGAGCTTCTGGGACTTCACCGAGGCGATCGCGGACAGCGGAGCTGCGGGTGCGGTGATCGTGCGCGTGCTCAACGTGTTCGAGAACCCGGGGCAGGCGATCTACGACGAGATTATCAATCTGATCGATGGCCTCGTCGGCGGTATCATCAGCGCGGCGATCGATACCTTTCTGGACCTCACGAACCTTGATCAGGCCTTCCAGAACATGATCGACTCGTTCATTGAGGATAACGCCGTGCTGCGTCAGATCCGCGACGCCGGTCGTGATCTTCGCGATGTGGTCGCAAACCTCCAGGTGCACAGTGAGCTCTCCATTGGCAAACTCGACTCCAATTACACCTTCAGCGGGCAGGACAACTGGATCGGGCTGACCTTGTACTGGCGTTGGGATTGCGCGGAGAACGCGCCTGCAGACTGCGGTGCGATTGAGCTTGTGCCGGAGGCCGACGGGCAGTTTGCCGAGCTGGGGCTGCTCAGCTCCAACTGGACCGGTCAGGTCGTCGCCTACGATCAGCTGCAGATCAACCGTCACCCGGTGAGCCTGCGCTACGGGCGGCTTATCATCTATGTGCTTAACGATGTGATTCTGCCGCGCCTGACCGATGGCAACGCCACGAGCATGTCGGAGGCCTTCGCCTACTGGATCGGATGTGATGACCTTGCCAACAGCATCATTCCCAATGGTGAAGTGTGCGCGGCCGACTATTGCCTGCAGGCCAGCACTGTGGCGAACTTCTGCGACAGCGCGGTGAGTACGATCTTCAGCTTCGCGGATATGATGGTGCGCGGGCTGGAGTTTGATATGGGCCTTCAACTCGGCGGAAGCGGGCGGCTGATCGAGGAAGACAGCGACGGGCTCGTCGACCGCATTGAAGAAGGCCTCTTCGACGGTTTTGTTCAGGCCAGCGACGGCGGCCAGTCCTCGCCCTTCACCGCGACGTTCAGCGGTGTACACCGCCTCTCCGGGGAATAATGTGCAGAAGTCGGGGGGAAAGTTGCCACGCGGCGCATGAAGCCGTACAACATGTTGCGCGGTGTGAAAGAAGTGAACCGTGGCGAGCGTTTAGAGCCAGGACGACGTGGGCGCAGAGGGTGCCCGAAGTCGCCGAGAAGCGCGGGAGTCACGACCCTGACTGTAGTTGGACTCGGGTCGAATTCACCGCGTGATCCAGCGACCATGGAAGGAAGGTAGATGAAGCTAATCTGTGCCGGGATTACAGACGTCGGCTGCTCACGTGAGCATAACGAAGATGACTTTTATCTCTCTGATGGGGATGAGGCGCTTTGCATCGTCGCCGATGGGATGGGAGGGCATCGCTCCGGAGAGGTCGCCAGCGCGATGGCGATCAAGGCGATCGTGGAGTACTACCGGGAGACGATGCCGGAGCAGGTCAACGGCTACCGCGGTGAGCAGGCCGGTGAGGGCGATGGAGCTCGCGATCTGGATGAGCTTCGAATTCACGAGGCGCTCAAGATGGCGAACCGCGCGGTGTTCCAGGCCGCCGAGTCCGACGAGGCCTATGAAGGGATGGGAACCACGATCGTCTCGGCCTACTTTACCGAAGACGGCGTCTACCTTGCTCACATCGGAGACTCGCGGGCGTACCTCTTTCGTGACGGGACGCTCGAGCAGGTGACCCACGATCACTCCCTGGCGAACGAGTACGTTCGGATGGGCATCCTGGCCAAAGAGGATGTGGAGTTTTTTCCCTATAAGAACGTGATCACCCGGGCCTGCGGTCTGACCGATGAAGTCGAGATCGATGTGCAGTTTCATGCGATGCAGCCGGGCGATATGTTCATTTTCTGCTCGGACGGACTCTCGGATATGGTGCCCGATCGCGAGCTGGTGCAGTTGTTGGATAAGGACGAAGAGCTCGAAGTTCTCTGCCAGCGCCTGGTCGATCAGGCCAATGAGAACGGCGGGTCGGACAATATTACGATCATCTTAGCGCGTGTGGTCGACGAGGTTTGAGCGCGCGACGGCGCCCGGGGTAGGGGGCGCCTCTTCGGGGGCATTATGACCGACAATTCGGGGAGTAGGGCGTGGTCGTTGCTGAGCGCGGAGGAACGAGGTGCGCGCGCAGCGCTTGGCTGGGCAGGAGGGCTTCGCGCGCGAGATATTGCGGCGATCGCCGAGGTGAGCCAGGACGATGTCACCGGATGGTGGCGCGCCGGGGCGGGGCTCAGTGATGAACTCTCGGCTCGCTTGCGCGCGGGGGCGCGGCGGCGAATCGAAGAGCTGGAAATGGGGCCCGCTGAGGCGATCGAGCGCATGGCGCTGTGGACGGGGACGACCGTGTTGCGTGGTGAGCCCGGGTACCCTGGCGGGCTGGAAGCGTTGCGCGACCCACCGCTCTATCTTCGGATGATGGGGGATATCGGGGTGCTCTCCAGGGGAGCGATCGCCGTTGTGGGATCTCGTCGGTTGCGGCCGCGCGATACGCCGGTTTCGAGGATGCTTGTGGAGACGATCGCGGCCGGAGGACGCGTGGTGGTCAGCGGCGGTGCGCTCGGGGCCGACGCGCTTGCCCATGACGTGGCGCTTGAGAAGGGGGGGCCGACGGTCGTGGTGTTGCCGGGATGTCTTGAGGAGCCAACCCCGGCGGCGCATCGCGACCTCTTTAAGCGGGTGGTCGATGCGGGAGGTGCGCTCGTGAGCGAGTATCCGCCCGGGCAGTCGGTGCGCGCGTACCATTTCGCGCGGCGCAACGAACTGATCGCCGCGATGTCGCAGGGGGTGCTCGTGCTGCGCTCAGGGCGAAAGGGCGGGACGATGTTGACGGTGGAGGCTGCCGAGAGGATCGGGCGCCCCATCGCTGCGGTCCCCGGTGAGCCTGATGATGAGCTGTGTCGCGGGTGCTTTGATGCCATCGGGCGAGGGGCGTCTCTTGTAGCCGATGCCGAGGATCTGCGTGTATGGCTGGGCGCGCCTGAGCCTCGGAAGCGTGCCGTATCGCGCTCGTCGGAGGCCGCGCGGTCTTCGGGGCAAGCTCAACTTCCCCGGCTGGCGCCGCTGCCCGCGCAGCTCAGCGATGAGGCGCGCGCGCTCTTTGAGGGGGCGCGCCAGCTTGTCGGCGATGATGTCAGCGTGTCGGTCGATGCGCTGGCGGCCGAACTTGTGTGGCCGATGCCGCGTCTGCTCGGCGCGCTGCTGGAATTGGAGTTGTGTGGTGCTGTGCAGAAGTTACCCGGCTCGGAGCGAGTTCGTCTTCTCTGTGCGTGAATGCGAAGACGTTTGCGGATGACACGACCCTTGATAGCGACCTCGACCCCTGCGATAAGTCACCACGATGATGTTCGGCCCTGTTGAGGTGAGATGATGGCTGGAAAACGACATTTGCTGGCTCCCGGTCCTACACCGGTTCCCGAGGCGGCGCGTCTGGCGATGGCGCGCGAGCTGATTCACCACCGTGGACCTGCGTTCAAGGCGGTCTTCGAAGAGGTTCAAAGTGGGCTGGGCTGGAGCTTTGAGACCGATGCCGATGTGCTCAGCTTGACCTGCAGCGGGACCGGCGCGTTTGAAGCGGCGATGATCAACTTCACACGTCGAGACTCCACGATCGTTGCCATCGGGGGAGGCAAATTTGGCGAGCGCTGGGCCGAGGTGGGGCGAGCCTACGGGATGAAGGTCGTCGAGGTGGCCGTCCCCTGGGGGGAGAGCGTCAGCCCGGATGTTCTGGCGGAGGTGCTTAAGACGACGCCGGAGGTGGCGATGGTGACGGTCTCGGCCAGCGAGACGTCGACGGGCGCCTGGCATCCGGTGGAAGCGGTGGCCAGGGTTGTGCGTGAGCATTCCCAGGCGCTCTTCGCAGTCGACGGCATCACGGCGGTGGGCGTGCAGCCCATCCCGATGGACGCGTGGAACATCGACGTGTTGGTCAGCGGTTCGCAGAAGGCCTTCGGGGTGCCTCCCGGCCTGGCGTTTGTCGCGGCGAATGAGCGGGCCTGGGAGCGCTACGCCGAGAGTGACCATCCCCGTTACTACTTCGATCTGGGCCGTGAGCGCGACGCTCAGCAGCGTCAGCAGACCGCGTTTACGCCGGCCATCTCGGTGGTGCTCGCTCTTCAAGAGGCTCTGAAGTTGATGAGGGAGGAGGGGAGAGAGGCGCTCTTTGCACGCCATCAGCGTAACGCCCGGGCGGCCCGAGCCGGAGTTGAAGCGCTGGGGTTGCGCCTCTTTGCCGAGCATCCAGCCAACTCGGTGACCGCTGCGCTCGTCCCTGACGAGGTGTCGGCCAAAGCCGTGGTGCGACAGATGCGCGATACCTACGGTGTGACGATTGCCGGCGGACAAGGCGACTACGCGGATCGCCTCGTGCGAATTGGCCACATCGGTTTTTTTGAGGGCAGTGATATGCTTGTGGCCATGAGTGCGCTGGAGCGCGCGCTCGCGGATCAAGGGCTTGATGTCGATTTTGGTCGCGGGGTTGGGGCTGCGCAGCGCGTCCTCAGCGCGTGAACCTGGTCCCCCGGGTGTCCAGATCTGAGTTTTGTGATGGCGCCCGCCGACGGGTTTGGCCCGCACGGAAGACCCGGCTCAGGGGCCGACGTACATGGAGATACCATGGCAAAGAAGCAACAGCATGCAGACGAGCGCTCGCGCGAAGAGTCGTCGGACTCCGGAGAGACGGTGATGGAGGACGAGCATCTCTATGAGAATTGGGATGAGCTCTCCGCCGATGCCGAAGACGTCTCCCGCCTGGGCAGAGCGCTGGAGGGACTGCTCCCGGACATTGTGAAGCGCGGGCTGGGAGGGCTGGTCAGCGAAGATGGCATCCGCTCGGTGGTGACGGACAAACGTCTCCCACGTGAGGCGGCGAGCTTCATCGCAACCCAGGTGGATGCGACCAAGCGCGAGGCGTTGCGGATCGTGTCGAAGGAGGTGCGTCTCTTCCTGGAAAACGTCGACCTGGGCGGCGAGCTGACCAAAATCCTGACAAGCGTCAGTTTTGAGGTGCGCACTCAGGTGCGTTTTGTTCCGAATGACGCGGCAGTCAAGCCCAGCGTGCGCAATAAGGTCAGCGTCAAGCGCGAGCGCGGAGAGGATGAGGGCGGCGAAGAGGAGGTTGTCGAGGAGAGCGAGGAGGAGCGCTCCCGTGCGCGGGGTGGCCGGCGATGGAGTCGGCTGCGGGGACGCGGCTCAGAGGAGCGCGGCTCAGAGGAGCGCGACGACGCGTCGGATTCGGACGACGCCTGAACGTCTAATCGGCGCGACGCTCAATGATGACCCGGAGAAGTTGTACGTCTTCCGTCGGACGGTTCTCCGGATCCGTGGGGATGTGTGAGATGGCGCGAACCGTCTCCAGGTCCGCGCAGCGCCCGAACACGGTGTGGCGATCATCGAGGTGGGGTGCGGCGACCTCTGTAATAAAGAACTGACTGCCGCCACTGTCTGGCCCGAGGTTTGCCATGCTCAGGGTGCCCGGGCGGTCGTGGCGAAGCTCCGGGTCAAACTCATCGGGGATGACGTATCCCGGGCCCCCGTAGCCGGTGCCGGTCGGGTCTCCGCCCTGAATCAGAAAGCCCGGGATGACGCGATGAAAGCGTTGTCCGTCATAAAAGGGGAGGCCGGTGACGGAGCGGTCCGTGTGTGGATCGACATG
This sequence comes from Lujinxingia vulgaris, assembly GCF_007997005.1. Classification (GTDB taxonomy): domain Bacteria; phylum Myxococcota_A; class Bradymonadia; order Bradymonadales; family Bradymonadaceae; genus Lujinxingia. The sequence continues at coordinate 193,633 of NZ_VOSL01000025.1, forward strand.
GGCTTTAAGGCCGCGGGCAAGCCCCACGAAGTTGGCCACGGTCAGAGGCGCGCGCTCCTCGAAAAGCTCACATGTGATGCTGCCCTGGGTCGTCTCCAGAATCGCCACAAGTTGGCCCCGAGCAGGCAGATCACGTGTGTAGCGGAGTGCGTCGTCGGGCGTAGGTGGCGTCTGCGCACTCTCCGCCGGGTCGGGCGGAAGCTCTGTTTCAGAGCTCGCCGCAGCTGCCTCCCGGGTGGGTGGCGCCTCAGGAGGGGCCGTCACCGAGGGGCCGGCACACGCGCCCAGGGCCGAGCTCAACAGCAGGCCGGCCAGGGCACGAGAGGTTTGAGAGCGAAGTTCGGTCATTGCAGCGGCGTGCAGATGGCGGTGATGGAGTCGAGCATGCGTCCGGCGCGACCTTCCAGGCCGGTGACGACATGGCCAGGCGGACACTTCAGCGAGAAGTGGGTGCCTCCCCGGCCGCCGGCGCCGTCGAGCACCTGGCTGTTGGTACCGAGCTTGTAACGCGCGGTGGCCTCGTGGGCGCTGGGATCGGCGATATGCTGTCCCAGGCGTTCCAGAGCCAGATTGGAGAGGCGCTCGATCTCTTCGACGGTCAACTCACCGAGCGCGTCGGCGCTCTCCGCGATGACAGCTCGTTCTGCTTCAATGGCACGGTCGGCAACCTCCGCGCGGGTGACGCGGCTCGCGCTTGTGTCACTCTCCCCGGGCAAACCCGGCCGGGCGATCGTGATTCGGTCTCGCAAGAGCTCGCCCTCGCCGACGAGCACCACGCCCAGCCAACGTTGTCCGTCGACTTCGCGAGCACGCAGCGGCTCGTCGCTGCCCAGGGGGACCTGGTAGCGGCCCTCAATCACCGAGACATAGTGGCGCTCGGTCCACATGGGTTCGGCGGCCATGCCGTCGCGGTAGAGGTTGAACTCCAGGGGGAAGACGCCGCTGATCGGGGCGCCACTCTCATCCTGAAGCAGTCCGCGGTAGCGGATCTCGACGGCGTCGGGCAGCGCACGCCGAAGATTCTCATCTTCGGCGTGCGCGGTGGCGCCGGTCAGGAGTCCGGTGGCCATCAGCGCGGCCACCAGAATGTTGCGAGTAAGGATGGGAAGGCTTTCAGATCGCATCGAGGGGGTTCGCTACAAGTTTGATATTGATGGTGAGCTTGACGTTAGCAGTGCCGCGCGGGGGGAAGGGCTGGCCTTCCTCGATGCGCGGCTGGCTGGAGGGGATGGCCGCGAACTGCAGGCTCTTGAAGAGCTCGCTGGAGGCCTCGAGGTTCTCTTCGACAGCCGGAGCGCGCCCGCTGGCGTCTTCGCCGGCGGTGGTGGAGGGGATCGTCGTCAGCAGAATCGTCCCGTCATCCTCCGGGCTCGTCGCGTCGAGCGGTCCGACATAAATGTCGATGCTGGGCATCTCGAAGTTCAGGCTGTTGTCGGTGATCTCGTAGTCAATGCTGGTGATCTCGACCGAGCGAAGGCGCTGGCCGATGCCCTGGAGCTCATCGTTGCCGGAGGCTTCGACGATGTCGACAGCGATATCAAACTCGATCGGGTCGAGCTCCACGGCTTCGGGAGCCGGCTGAGGCTCGGCGTCGCAGTCGACATCGGTGGGGCAGAGGGCGTCGGCGTTCACCTCGAAGTCAAAGGGGATGCCTTCTTCGTAGGTGATCGTCGCGATCTCTTCATCAAGAAAGCCGCAGGCCAGCGAAGAGGCCCCGAGGGCGGCGATAAGGGTCAGGGTAGGGCGGGTCATGGTAAGCCTCTCAGGCAAGTCAGATGTTGAGCACAAAACGTAGCATGTTCATTCCTAGCAAGAAGCGCGTGTCGATCACAACAGCGAGGTGTTCGTCAGGCGCCAGGCCGCGAAAAAAGGCGCCGGTTTGGAGTTCAGGCTCGTCTGCGCTATACTTACAGGTCGAATTGGAATGAACCCCGCCGTATCGGGCGGGCGAGGAGCACTTAGATGCGTCGTGACGAGCAAGAATCGAATCCGCCCGAAGACGGGCAGGCTCTAAACGGAGACGCGCTGCTTGATGCCGGGCGTCAGAGCGTGGTGCGTTGTGCAGGCGTGAGTGAAGTTGCGCTGCGCCGCGACGAGGCGGGCATTCGAGAGAGCCTGGCGGCTCGCGGATGGGAGTACGTGGTCTGCGACGCCCGACAGGTCGAGCCCTGGCGTAGCGCCCTGCAGCAAGCGCTCGGGGCCTGGGCTCACGCCTGTGGCGAGGCGGCTCAGCTGGCAGATGTGGAGTCTCAGCTCGATACACTCTCTCTGCTCATGCGCATGCAGCCGGGCGATGGGGCCAGCGAGCGCCAGCGCATGGTGTGTGACGCTGTGGTCGGGGTGAGTGAGGCGTTGACCGAGTGTGCGCCGGCGGTGCTGATGGTGGTCGCCCCGGAGCGACTCACCGCGTTGGAGCGCGCCGGGTTGCGGGCGCTGATCTCGTACCACGTGCAACGTCCCATGGAGCTTCCCGGGAGCTCGGCGCGGCAGGTGGTAGTGGCGGTCGTGGGTGATGTTCGTTCGCTGGGCGACGATCTGGATGTGGTCGCCGTCGATATGAGCGGAAGCTCGCGCGAGCGAACCCAGCGTTTCCTACTGGACGACCGCGTGCTTGAGCGTGTGCTCGCCAGCACAGGGGGCTGTCCGGAGCGGCTGGAAGCCATGCTGGCGTCGATGCCCTCAAGCGCTGATGAGTTGGCGATGTTACGGGTCGAAAGGCTCTCGCCGACCGCGCGCAACCTCCTCGATGCGCTCTCTGTGGCGGGCCGCGAGCTGGAGTTGACCTTTCTTGACGGCATGATCGAAGGGGCGATGTCGGAGGCGTTGCGAGAGCTTCGCGATGCGGGGCTTGTGCACCGGAGGGTCGACGCCGGCAGCGTTCAGCTCAGTGTTGCGTCTTCCGAGGTTGGCGCCGCGGCGGTTGCTTCGCTCATGGAGCCTCGCCGTCAGCAGATTCACGCGGCGCTGGCGCAGCGCGCGCTGGCGTGCAGCTCGCATGGCGACTCCGGGTTTATCGCCCATCACGCCCTTGAGGCCGGTGACCGTGAATTAGGCGTGCGGTTCGGGCTTCCGGCGGCGCGTCAGATGATGCAATGGGGGCGCTGGGACGAAGCTGGCGACCTGGTGCAACGCCTGCTTGCCGAGGCGCTTGAGGAGGAGACCAAAGCCGAGGTTCACGAGCTCGGCGCGGCGCTGGCAGAGGCGCGTGGGGATTGGTTGGAGGCGGTCTCGCACTGCGGGCGTCTTCGGCGTTTTGCGCGAGAGCGCGAGGCGCGCGCGTCGCTGGAGATGCGCATCGCCGCGTTGCTTCTGCGGCTGGGTCGGCCGGAGCTCGCTCGGGATCGATACGGCGTGGCCGAGCGGCAGCTCGAAGTGTCAGATGCGTCGTCGCCGCAGACGAGCGTGTTGCGTCTGAGGTTGAAGCTGGGCCAGGGCGAAGTCGCCTACCAGCTTGGGGAGCATGAAGCCGCAGCGGCATGCGTCGCGTCGGTGCTGGAGACGGGGCAGACCCTGTCGCCCGAGCTTGTGGCCAGCGTGGTGGTGGGCGCGCACAGCCTGAACGGCAAGGTGAGCCTGTTTCGTGGTGACCTTGAGGGTGCCAGTCAGGCTTTTGCCAGGAGCGCGTCGCTGGCCGGTCAGCATAACCTGCCGGCAGAAGTCGCGCGGGCTGAGGCCAACCTGGGCGTGGTCGCCGTTCAGACGCGCGACTACGACGAGGCGGAGCGTCGCCTGCGGCGGGCGCTGGAGCAGTCGCAGGCGGGTCTTGCGAGTGTCTCGCGCCTGAATTGCTGGTTGAACCTGGGTATCGTGCATCAGCGCCGCAGTGAGTATGGCGAGGCGCTCTCCTGCTTTGAGCGCTCGCTGCGCGCGGCCCAGGCCGAGCGTCATGAGGTTGCGTTTGAGGTGGCATCGCACAACCTGGTGACCTTGCTCCAGGACCTCGGCGCGTTCGCGGCGGCCTGGGAGTTGGTTGAGCGTCTGGAGCAGCGCCCGGCGGTCTCCGGGCATTTTGCCGGGCGATGGTCGTCGATGCTTCGCGGCCAACTGCTTCTCGACCAGGGGCGGCTCGATGAGGCCGTCAGCGAGCTGGCACGAGCCGAAGACGAGCTCTCCGCGGCCCCTCGACTTTATGCCGTCGAGATGCGCCTGCGACGCGCCGAGGCGCTCATCGCGCTGGGGCAGCAGGAGCGCGCCCGCGAGGTGCTTGATGCGGCCAGCGCCGTGGAGGACGCGCAGAGTCAGGCGCTGCATCGAAAGGTCAGTGCGCTTCTTCTTGATGGCAAGGCTCGCGCTGAAGAGCTCCGCGATGTGATTGCGGAGTTGAGCGCTCTCGGGCTTTTCCGCGACGCGATGGATGCCAGCGTAGCCTGCGCGCAGGCCTTGGAGGAGGTTGGAGAGCACGATCGTGCGATGCTGGTCGTCGAGCGGGCGCTCTCCGATCTTCGTGAGCGCGCTCGGCGGGTCCCGGAGACCTTCCGCGCGGGCTTCTTTGAGGTTCCGGTCCATCGCCGCCTGGTCGAACTTTTTCAGAGCTTCGACGGTCAACTTCCCGACGACGTCATCGTGCCTGACGTGGACCGTGACACATCGAATGACCAGGCCACCAAAGGCGACCCGGCCTTTGATGCGTGGCGTGCGCGCTACGCTGAGATGGTGGGGCGCGATGCGCGCCTGATGCAGGTCTTCCGCTCCATTGATCGGGTGGGTCCGGGTGAGACGACGGTGCTGCTCAGCGGGGAGTCCGGGACCGGCAAAGAGCTCGCCGCAGCCGCGATTCACCGCCAGAGTCCACGGGCCTCTCGCCCCTTCGTGAAGGTTAACTGCGCGGCCTTTGTGGAGGAGCTGCTGCTCAGCGAGCTTTTCGGACACGAGAAGGGCGCGTTCACCGGGGCGATGCGCCAGAAAGAGGGGCTTTTTGAGGTTGCCGACGGCGGCACCCTCTTCCTCGACGAGATCGGCGACATCTCGGCCAAAACCCAGGTCGCGCTGCTGCGCGTGTTGCAGGAGGGCACCTTCGAGCGTGTCGGGGGCACCGAGACGCTCAGCGTGGACGTGCGCGTGGTCGCCGCCACCAACCGTGACCTGGAAGAGCTGGTGGGTCGGGGGCTCTTTCGCCTGGACCTCTATTACCGACTCAAAGGCTTTGTCATTGAGCTTCCGGCGCTGCGAGAGCGTCGCGAAGATATCCCGCTTCTGCTCGACCATTTCGCGTCGAAGTTCAGCAAAGACACGCCGGCGCCGAGCTTCGCGCCGGAGGTCGTGCAGTATCTGGCGCGCTACCGGTGGCGGGGCAACATACGCGAGTTGGAAAACTTCGTGCGTAGCGTGCTGCTCTTTGTCGAGGGCGGACGTGTGGAGATGCGTCACCTTGATGAGTTTGGCGACTTTTTTGCCAACTCGGAGGTCGATGAGACCCTCCCCGAGATCACCATCGCTCCGCGCGTCGAACAGAATACCTCAACCTCCGAAGTTGCGGAGAGGGTGGAGGTTGCGAACGCGGAGGTGTACGAGGACCCGGAGGAGGCGCTGATCGAACAGATTGTCGCCGACGGGCTCTCGTTGAGTCGGCTCAAGAAGCGGTTGGAACACGAGTGCATCAAACGTGCGTTGGAAGAGACCGGTGGTAACATCACGAAAGCGGCGGAGATTCTGCAGCTCAAACGTCCGCGCTTAAGTCAGATTATTAATGCGTCGCCGGAGCTTACGGCGCTGAAAGAACAGCTGGTAGGGTAAGGGTATGAAGAGACAACTTCTGGCAGCGTTGATGTTGAGCGGCGCGATCGCCTGCGGGGACGCCGCGCCCGATCCCTCAGATACGACCTCGGTGGTCGATGAGCGAAGTCAGGCGGCGGTGGTCACACCGGAGTTTCGGCTCAGCGGGATCGGGGAGCTTCCCGACGCGCTGATCTTGGAAGAGGTGGGCCTGACGATCACCGAGATTCGCCTGCAGCCGGTGAACGGCTCGGAGGTGGCCTACTCCACGACGCGCCCCTTCGGGCTGAACTTTGATCTTTCCGAGGGAGAGACGGCGATCCGCGGGCATGCCGTGGAGTTTCCTCAGACCGGTCGCTACCTGGTCAGCGTGCGCCTGGAGCCCTTGAGTCCCGATGAGCGCGATGAGCTCGTCACCGAGCAGGGCGCGGAGCTTCCGATGGGAAGTCTGGAGCTTAACGGGCTCGTGCAGTATGGCGAGGACACCATGGGGAAGGTCGGCGGAGAAGACGAGGACGGCAACCCGCTGCCGCTGCCCTTTGAGCGCACGCGCGTGTGGACGATCGACGAGAGCTGGACGCCCTTCCACTACGAGAGTCAGCGGGCGGTCTTTTTTGCGCTCTCGAACGTGGAGCTGGCCCCCGGCGAGCAAACCCTGGTCTTTAACTTCGACCTGAACCAGTGGGCGATCAGCGCGCTCGATCCGATTGTCAGCGCTGTGGAGTCCATCGGTTCTCAGGGGCGGCCTGGCGAGGTGATCGACATCAGCCCCTCGCTGGATGAGGCTGCCCTGGGCACCGAAGCGATGGTGCGCGCGGCGTCCGTCTCCACGATGCCCTCGGCCCTGTAAGCGCGTCAGAGCCGTGTGTGGGAGTGCATGACATGCGATGAGCCCCGGAGCGTTAGCTTCGGGGCTCATTTTCGTTTCAGGACGAGGTTTTGAGGATGGCCTCAAGCACCTGGTCGGCGGCGGCGTAGGGGTCAGTCTGCCCCTCCACCAGGGCGCTGGCCAGCGTTTTGATGAGGTGGGTTTGCGCGGCCTGATTGAGGCGGGCGTGAAGCTCGGTGCGAGCGATGAGCGCGATGAGGTGCTCAGCGCGCTCACGTCGGCGTTGGTCGATGGGGGCGGAGCCCTCCAGCCACTGGCGATGCTTCAAGATGGTCTCGACCAATGCCTCGACGCCCTGACCCTCGCTGGCCTGGGTGGCGCAGATCTGGGGGAACCAGCTCTCGGCGTCGCTGCGTGCCTGGCGGTGTAGCGCGAGCATCGCGCGGATCTCGCGCTGAAGGCGGGCGTGCCCGGCGACGTCGCTTTTGTTAAGCGCGAAGACGTCGGCGATCTCCATCAACCCGGCTTTGTCGGCCTGCACGTCGTCGCCCAGACCGGGGACCAAAACGACTACGCTGGTGTCGGCCAGGCGCACGATGTCGACCTCGTCCTGACCCACGCCGACGGTCTCGACGATGATCCAGTCAAAGCCCATCGCGTCGAGCACCTGAACCATCGCCGGGGTCGAGCGTGAGATGCCTCCGAGGTTGCCGCGGGTGGCCACCGACCGGATGAAGACGCCCGGGTCCATCGCGTGCTCTTGCATGCGCACGCGGTCGCCCAGGATGGCGCCTCCGGAGAAGGGGCTTGTGGGGTCGATGGCCACACAGCCTACGGTCTGGTCGAGGGCGCGAAGGCGGGCAATGAGGCGGTTGACCAGCGTCGATTTTCCCGAGCCCGGGTTGCCTGTGACGCCCAGGATGTAGGCGTTGCCGGTATGCGGGGAGAGGCGCGCCAGGACCTCGCGGGCGGCCGGGGCACCGTCGTCCACAAGGCGCATCAGGCGTGCGGCAGCGCGCGGCTCACGGTTGAGGATGCGCGTGGCGAGGTCGGAGGAGGTCATCAGCGCAGCTCCCAGAGGTCGAGGGTGGAGAGCTGGACCGCGTCGCGGAAGTGGCGCTCCACGGGGTATTCGCGGGTGTAGCCGTAGCCGCCGTGGATTTGCAGAGCTTCGTCGGCGACCTTAAAGGCGCATTCTTTTGCCAGGCGCAGCGCCAGGCGGCTGTCGCGTGGCGAGGCGGTCAGGCAGGCGCGGTGGGTGAGCTGGCGGGCGGCTTCGACCTCGGTGGCCATCGTCGCGAGCTTGAACTGAATGGCCTGGAAGCCGTGCAGCGGACGTTTGAACTGATGACGTTCATCGGCGTAGCTCAGCCCCAGACGCAGGGCGCCGGCGGCGATGCCGACGCCCACAGCGGCGAGCAGGGCGCCGGTGCGGACGTAGGCGTCGCGGTCGAGGGCGGCGTCGTCTATGAGAAGATCGATTTCGTCGGCGTCGCTCTCCGGCGCATGGGACAAGGCGCGCAGGCCGATCGTCTCCGAGCAACCCTGACCTCCGAGCTCCGAGAGCACCCAGCGGGCGCTCCCCCCGCTGAGCTCACGGCTTACCCGATGGGTCGCGCCGGCCGGCGCCAGGCTGGCGGTGGCAGCGACGCCGCCGGCGCTCTCCGCCTGCCAGCTGACGCCGACAAGCGAGGTGCCCGCGGCCACC
>NZ_VOSL01000026.1 GCF_007997005.1 Lujinxingia vulgaris
CGGCCAGCCACCCGCGCCCCCCCGCCATCACGCCACCTCCCGCAGCCCGGGCGCCCGCCCCCCGGCCCGGTACGCCCGCAACACCTCCACATCGGCCGCGCTCAACCCGAACGCCTCCTCAAACGCCCCGGGCTCCTCCCACCTCGCCAGGCCCTCCCCCGCCCACACCGCCTCCACAAAGGACCGCGGCACCGGCAACAACCTCACCACCCAGGCAAAATGGCGCCGCCACGCCCCGCGCGCCCGCTCCCCCAGCGCATACGCCACCGTACGCACGGCCTCAGAGTTCAAATACGCCGCCAGCGCCCGCGCCTCCGCCTCACTCCTGACCCCGGCGTAATACACCGTGTTCAGCGGCACCTCCTCCCCGGCGCTGGCCACCGCCTCAAGCTGCTGCCCCAGATCCGACCACATCACCTTCGGCCCCACCACATCCTCATGCAGCCGATACAGCTGCCACAACGGCTGCCCCTCCCGATAATCACTGCGTCCTTCCAACGCTTTTCGATGGTCCTCAAAATGAGCCTGCAGCGCTGCCGGCAACGCTTGAAACACCTGCCCCTTCGCATCCACCGGCCAGATCATCTGCCGCCTGTGCGCTACCCTCCCCTCGCCAATATCTCGGCCTCCCACCGCCCACTTTAGATAGGGCTTCCACGTCTCACATCTCACACGAACAGCATCGCCATTCTCCAACAAAAACGAGTTATTATGGCCCGTCATCACCCCCCGGCGAACCTCCCACAACCCGCTGGCACCAAAGGCCACCGACACCTCTTGCATCCGCCGAAACAGCCTCAGCACTCCCTCGTCCACCAGCACCCAGGGCTCCCCCACAGCCCGGCCCCACACCCCCAGCTCACCGACCCCGCGCTCAAAACGCCGCACCTCATCGCCCCGCCAGACCGCCACCTCCACCCCCGGCGCCACCGCCTTCGCCGCGCTCCGAGACGCCTTCTTCACCCGCAACACCGCCGGATACGTCGTCGCCTCAAACATCGCCTCGGACGCCTCCGAGCGATCCTCCACGGCCTCCAGCTGATGCTCGGCCAGAAGCCTGCGCAGCCCCGCCCCGTTGAGCGAGCGCAACACCTTCGCCGGCAAGAGCGCCACAAGCCGCCCCCCGGGCCTCAACAGCTCCAGGGAGCGCTCCACAAACATCGCCGCCAGGTCGGCCTGCGCCCCAAACGTCGCCTCCACCCCGGCCTCCTTCGCCCCGGCCCACAAGCCCGGCTCCCCCACCCGGTAGCGCGCGCGGTAGACCCCCTTCACCGCCCGATCCTGGCGCGTAGCCCGCACCCAGGGCGGGTTGGTGACCACCAGATCAAAGCCCCCCCGGCCCATCACCCCGCCAAAACGCTCCCCGTACGCAAACGCCAGCCCCTCCTGCCGCCCCTCCTGCAGATCTCGCAACGCCTGCGCAACCGCCTGCCCCTCCCGCGCCAACCTCTCCCGCGCTGCCTGCTGCCCGGCCTCAAGCCCCACCTCCTCGCCAAAGAGATCGTTTGCGCCGGCAACCTCCTCCCAACGCGCAAGCTCCGCCTCGATCTTCAAAAGCCTCCCCTCCAGCACCTCCCGCTGCACCCCGCGCTGGGCCTGCTCCATGGCCACCTTCAACGCCCGCTTCTCCTCCCCGTGCGCCGCCGTATACGCCTCCTCCAGCTGCGAGAGCCGCTCCAGCCCCTGCCGGCTCACCTCCCCCATCTCCCCCCACGCCCCCACCTCCCCGCGCACCCGGTAGCGCGCCAGATCCAGGGGCTCCAAAAGCGAGTTCCCCGCACACAGCCGATGCGTCAGGTTCGGAAGCGCCGGCATCGCCTCGGCCGGCAACGCCTCCAGCGCCGTCAACATCGCCAGCCACAGCCGCAGCTCACACAGCCGCACCGCGGTGGGCTGCACATCCACCCCGTAAAGATGCTCGTGGATCAGCCGCCGCATCCGCTCGTAACGCTCCCCGGCGGTGCGCACCACGCCGGCGGCCTCATCGAGCGCCGCGTCCACCCGGCGCAACACCTCCAACACCTCCAGCAAAAACGCCCCCGTCCCCACCGCCGGATCCAGCACTCGCACCCGCCATAACGCCCCTCTTAGCCCCGCGCGCTCACTGGCGTTGAGCCCGCGAACCTCCCCCTCCAGCGCCTGACGTGCCGCCTCGCGCCCAAGCCCCACCTCATCTTCCAGGTAGCCCCCCAGCCCCTCCACCACCATCTGGCGCACCACCTCCCTCGGCGTATAAAAACTCCCCGAGGTCCGCCGCGACTCGCCATACATCAACCCCTCAAAGACCTTCCCCAGCATCTCCGGATCCACCGCCGGGCTCAGATCTCCCTGACGACTCCACTGCGCCACAAAACGATGGCGCTCAAACAACCCCTCCACCACCTCCGCCCACACCGCGTCCGGCCAGTCCAGCCCCTCAAAGCGCCGCTCCAGCGCCGTCTGCTCAAAAAGCCCCCCGTTCAAAAAGGGCAACCTCCCCAGCCCCCGCGCCTCCTCGCCACGCTCGGCCATCGGGCAGTTGAGCGCCCCGAAAAAGAGCGGCCGCAGCACACGCCTGTAAAAGCTCTCCCGGCCCCCCTCCCGAAGTCGCCGCACCACGTAACGCCGGTCCCCATCGAGCGCCCCGCGCGCCTGCAAAAAGTACAAAAAGACCACGCGCAACAAGGTCCCCAGCGCCACCTCATGGCGAAGCTGCGCATCGTCAGGCCCCGCCTGCATCGTCGCCACAAGGCGCGCCAGCGCCGCTGAAAACGCCGCAAAAAACGCCCGCGTCACCCCCTCCTGATCGAGCACCTCGCGCACATGCCGGCGCATCGCCTCCCCCATCCCCGCCACATCGCCGCCGACCACCTGGTCCGGTCCCAGCGCCCACCACTGCGCAAGCCCCACCTCATCGAGCGCGGCCACCTCAAGCTCCAGCCGCCTTGCAAAACGCCGCTCCCCCTCCTCCTCGACCATCGCCGCCACCCAGCGATCCTCGCACACCCACCACCACAGAAGCGCCACCCCCTGGCAGCGCGCGGCCACCTTCATCATCACCGCCCGCGCCCGCTCCCAACTTCCCCCCCGCAACCCCATCAGCCGGTACCCCTCCCCGCTCCCCAGCACCTCCATCGCCTCGATCCCCGCCAGATCCCCCTCCCACAACCCCCACGCCCCCAGCGCCGCGCCGCGCACCTCGACCCCACCCGCCTCATAGCCCATCGCACAGGCCAGCCCCCGCACATCCCCCTCCTCGATCGCCTCGCGCACCCGCGCCGCCCCGCACTGCCCTCCCTGCTCAATCCCCGTGGTCATCGTCGCCCCTTATGCTTTATCGAAACCCGGCCGCGTGCCATCCTCCCCGCGCCGCCCGGCTTGCTCATCATTGGGTTTTACACCTACACCTCCTCACACCTGCTGCTTGTGTTATCGGGCGTTTTTCAAAACCTTTGCCTGCCAGCTTCATTTTTTCCCCCGGCACCTCCCATGAACCCCATCAACCCCATCCCCCCCGACATCTCCTGGGCTCGCCGCATCGCCACCACCACCGCCTGGTTCACCCTGGCCGTGCTCATGCCCATCACGCTCCCGATCACCCTGCCCCTGGCCGCGCTCTACGGGCTCTTTCGCCGCGACCGCTTCTCCGCCGCCCGCGCCATCCTTTTTCTGACCTACTTCTTTGTGCTGGAGAGCTCCGGGCTGGTCGTCGCGCTGATCCACTGGCTGCGCTTTCATCTTCTTGGCCTCTCGCCAGAAGGCTACGAGAACGCCAACCGCGCCGTGCAACGCTGGTGGTCCCGCGGACTCTTCTGGAACGCGCTCAACCTCTTCGACGCCCGCGTCAGCGTCGAGGGCCTCGACCACCTCGATAACCCCCACCCGGCCATCGTGCTCTGCCGCCACGCCTCCACCCTGGATACGATGCTCCCCTTAGGCATCGCCTCCTCCCCGCGCATCTTCGCCTACGTCATCAAGGCCGAGCTCCTGGCCGACCCGGCCCTCGATTATGTGGCCCAGCGCATCCCCAACGTCTTTGTGCGCCGCGGCACCGACAACCCCGAGGCCGAAATTCAGAAGATCCTCACCCTGAGCCAGGACCACCGCGACCGCTTCTCACTGGTCCTCTACCCCGAGGGCACCCGCTTCTCGGAGGCCAAGCGCCAGCGCCTGATCGAAAAGTTCGCAGACGACGCCGAGCGCCTGCCCATCGCCCGGTCGCTCACCCACACGCTCCCCCCCTTACGCGACGGCGCGCTGAAGCTTATCGAGCACACCCCCGACAAAGATCTCGTCTTCATCGCCCACCGCGGCATCGACCGCGTCGGCTCGATGGCCGAGCTCTTCAGCGGCGCGCTCACCGGCGCCCACCTCGAAGTCAAAATCTGGCGCATCCCCGCCGCCCAGGTCCCCCGCGATCCCGAGCGCATCCCCGATTTTTTGCTCGATCACTGGCAACGCACCAACGCCTTCGTCGCCGAAACCGCCCCCAGACTCGCCACGAATTGACCGGCGATACCCTCCTCCGATACACCTCACCCAACGTCGACCACGCCGCGCTCACGACCCACCCACGGCCACCCCTGCCGTCCCCCGGAGCCGTCATGCCCCTTGTATCCACGCCGCACGCTCTGCGCCTGGCCCTTCTGCCCCTCCTCGCCATCGTGGCGCTCGCCAGCGGCACTGCGGCCTGCTCCCCCGACAACTCCCGCGCCTGCGAGGTCGACGCCAACTGCTTTGTCGATGAGCGCTGCATCGCCGGCTTCTGCCAGTTCGATCCCACCCCCGACGCCGAAGACGACGCCGAGGAAAACCACACCTCCGCCGACGCCGAAGACGACGCCGATACCGAGGCCCCCGACGCCGACGCCAACCAGCCGGACACAGACGCCAACCCATGCTCCCCCGACCTCAGCATCTGCGACAATGCCTGCGTCGATCTTCAACAGGACCCCGACTACTGCGGCGACTGCAACACCGCCTGCTCGGGCGAAGAGAGCTGCATCGGCGGCACCTGCACCAGCGAGCTCAACATCAACATCATCGACTCCGAGCCAAACACCGGCTTCTTCAACGACCTGGCCCTCGACAACGACGGCTACCCCCACATCGTCTACTACGCCGACGCCTCCCGGGAGCTGCGCTACGCCACGTTCAATGGCACCGAGTGGCAACACGCCGTCATCGAACGCGATCTCCCCCTCACCACCTCCACCCGCATCTACATCGACGCTCAGAACACCCCGCAGATCGCCTACATTCGCGCCACCGGAACCCCCACCCCCGTCCACGCCACACGTACGCGGGAGGGCTGGGAGGTCAGCGATGTGTACTTCGCAGGCGACGGTCCCCTCGACTTCTCCCGTGGTATCGGCGGCCGCCCCACCCTGGCCTTCTACGAGATTCCCTTCATGGCCCCCGCGCTCTTCGCCCTGGGCGACGAGGGCTGGACCTCCCTGGACTCGCCGGCCTCCGACGACACGATCGCCGCTCGCGCCATCGCCGGTGACGCCAGCACCCCGCTGGCCATCGCCTACAAAAGCGCCGTCAGCGAACTCATGCTCGCCACATACGACACAGCGGACTCCGACTGGCAGCAGACCACCCTGGCCACCAGCCTGGCCACCGCCAACACCCTGGCGCTGACCCTCAGCCCCACCTCTTCACCCGCCATAGCCACGCTCAACTCGCAGCGAGACGAACTTCTCATCTTCCGCCGCGACGGCAACGCCTGGAGCGAAGAGCGCCACCCCGTCGGTCCTACCGACACCGAGGTCGCCACCGGCGCCATCTCCCTCACCGCCACCGACAACGCCCTGGCCGCCGGCCTGCACATCAGCACCACCGACCACGCCCGCGTCTTAAAGTTCAACGCGTTAACCTCGGACTGGCTGCCCCTGCTCCACGAGTCCGCTCACGCCGACTCCAACACCTCGGTGGCCATCGACAGCCAGGGCCGCACCCACATCATCTTCGTCAACCCCGAAGGTCACCTCACCTACGCGCTCCTCCCATGACCTCCCCGCGGCTCCGCGCCTCAAACCTCACCTGGACCCCACCCGAGCGCCCCTCCCCCCTCTGGCAGGACGTCTGTTTTGAACTTCACCCTGGCGAGTGCGTGGGCCTGGATGGCGAGAGCGGCTCGGGAAAAAGCACGCTGATGCGCGCGCTCGTCGCCCTGCTCGGCACCGAGCGCGGCGAGGTCCATTGTGGCGATCTCACCTTAAGTCCGGAGACGGTGCATGCGTTTCGCCGCCGCGTGCTCTACCTCCACCAGCGCCCCGCACCTCTGGCAAAAACCCTCGACGACGAGCTCCGGCTGGCTCGCCACTACGCCTCCCGCCACATCCCCGCGCACACCCGCCCTTTGAGCGAAGACGAGCAACACACCCTCCTCGACCGCCTGGGCCTCTCCCACATCCCGCTCACCCGCACCTTCGAGCGCCTCTCCCCTGGCGAGCAGCAACGCGTTGGCCTTGTGCGCGCGCTCACCCTCCAGCCCCCCGTCTTACTGCTCGACGAGCCCACCGCCTCCCTCGACACCCGCAGCACCGAGCGCGTCGAGGAGCTCCTCCACGAGCTGCTGGCCGACCACCCCACCCGCGCCATCCTCCTTATCACCCACCAGGCCGACCAGCGCGCCCGACTCACCTCCCGCACCCTCAACATCGCCCGCTGGCACCCCGCCTCCCACACCACACCCAACCCATGACCTACGTCGAACTGACCCCGCTCGACCTGGCCCTGGCCGCCATCCTGCTGCTGATCCCGGCCGCCATCAGCGTCGCCCTCAAGCTCGGCCTGCAAAAATCTCTGGCTATCGCCGCCCTCCGCACCACCGCCCAGCTCACCCTCTTAGGCCTTGTCCTCGAGTGGGTCTTTGAGGCCAACCGCTGGTTCTACGTCGTGCCCATGCTTCTGGTGATGCTCATCGCCGCGGCCCGCGCCGCCATCGCTCGCTCCTCCAGACGCTTCCCCGGCGCCCACCTGGCCGCCTTCGCCTCCCTGACGCTCGCCACCACCCTGACCACCTTCGCCACCACCGAGCTCGTCATCGGCGTCGACCCCTGGTTCACCCCTCAGTACGTCATCCCCCTTCTGGGCATGCTGCTCGGAAACGGTCTGACCGGCATCAGCCTCGGCCTCGACCGCATGCTCAGCGACCTCATCAAAGAGCGCCCCTCCCTCGAATCCCACCTCGCCCTCGGCAGCACCCTCTGGGAGGCCAGCCTCCCCCACATCCGCCAGGGCGTACGCAACGGCATGATCCCCATCATCAACGCCATGATGATCGTCGGCCTGGTCTCCCTCCCCGGCATGATGACCGGCCAGATACTCGCCGGCGCCGACCCCACCCACGCCGTCGCCTACCAGATCCTCATCATGTTCATGATCGCTGCGGCCACCGCGCTGGGCGTCATCCTCCTCTGCCTCATCGCCTTCAAACGTATCGCCGACCCCATGGCTCGCCCCCGCTGGGAGGTCATCTCCCATCACGACTGAAGCGCCGCAATGTCGCAAGACCGCAGCGTTGCTGAATGTCGTCGGTCTCTCGGACGGATTGCATCGGGGCGGATCGCCTTGTGGTTGGGTGGTTGGGTGGTTGTGAAGCGCCGGGGTCTGCGACGGGGGTCGATTCGTGTGCGCCATTGGGGTTCAAGAACCCATTGTTTGTCCCCCTTTCGCTGGCCTCAAAATCCGCGGGTTGTCCGTCTCTCGGATGAGTGGAGGTTAAGGTCGTGATCGAGATCGAGATCGAGATCCAGATCGAGATCCAGATTGAGTTCGAGTTCGAGATCGAGATCGAGATCCAGATCGAGATCGAGTTCGAGGTCGAGGTCGAGGTCGAGATCCAGATCGAGGTCGAGTTCGAGTTCGAGTTCGAGGTCGAGTTCGAGATCGAGATCGAGGTCGAGGTCGAGGTCGAGTACCAGCACGAACCCGATCAGACCACCCCCCACACCCCAAACGGGGCATAGAGGGGGTCAAAAAAGGCACATCCTGCCTCTCGGCTGGGCGTCAACGGGGTCAGAAGCCGATCGCGAAGGGGCTGGCGAGGACGTCAACGGGGTCGCCAGACGCCCGGCAAACGCAAACCCCGGCGGTTCTCACGAACCTCCCCACCCCGCAAACCCGAGCGCCCCACAACCACCCAACCACACAACCACACAACCACAAACCGCACCCCACCCTCACGCCCTCACGAACCTCCCCACCCCGCAAACCCGAGCGCCCCACAACCACCTGACCACACAACCACACAACCACAAACCGCACCCCACCCAGACGCCCTCACGAACCTCCCCACCCCGCAAACCCGAGCGCCCCACAACCACCTGACCACCCAACCACCTAACCACATCCCGCACGCCCCCCAACCCGAGCGCATCCAGGGCTTCGATAGCAAGGAGGCAGGGATGAAGCTGTAGCAGCGCTACCGCGAATCCCTGACGACGCAGCTAGCGGAGTCCTGGGGCGCTCGGCACTTTCCCCTCGACACATCCCTCCCGATGCCCACCTTTAACCTCGCCACCGCACCACACCCATCACCCCGGGGGGGAAGATGCCGTCAATCATCGAATCCATTATCCGCACCGCCACCGCTGCGCCCGATCACCCCGCGCTCGTCCTCGGCGAGTCGCAATGGAGTTATGGCGAGCTCCTCGCGGAGCTGAGCCGCATCGCCTGCGCCATCTTAAGCGCCGCGCCCTCCGAAGGCCCCGGTGTCGTTGGCATCGCCGGCGAATCGAGCTTGAGCGCTCACACAGGCATCCTCGCGAGCTGGGCCGCCGGCGCGGCCTACACCCCACTCAACCCGCATCACCCCCTCAACCGCCGCCTGGACATCACACGCCGCGCCCGCCTGCACACCCTCGTCGTCGGCCCTGATGCGCTCGACGACCTCGACGCCTTTCTCACCCTGGCCCCGCGCCCGCTCACCGTGGTGATGCCCGAGCTCGACGCCCAGGCCACCCTGGTCGCCGCCCACCCCCGCCATCATTTTATGTTTAAGGGCGACCTCCCCGACGTCCCCCTCCCCGACGCCCCCCTCCCCGACGCCTGGCGCCACACCGAGGCCGGGGAGCTGGCCTACCTGCTCTTCACCTCCGGCAGCACCGGAGAGCCCAAGGGCGTGCCCATCACCCACGCCAACGCCCGCGCCTACCTGGAGCACGCCCGTCAAACCTGGCCGCTCAGCCCCGAAGACCGCGTATCACGCACCTTCGATCTGACCTTCGATCTCTCCATCCACGATCTTCTGACCACCTTCAGCGCCGGCGCCACCCTCTACCCGCTCACGCGTCGCGACCGCCTCTCACCGGGGCGCTTTATCCTGCATCACCGCCTCACCCGCTTCTTCTGTGTGCCCACCCTGGCCGCGGCCATGGCGCGTCACGGGCAGCTCCGCGAGGGCGCCCTCGACACGCTGAGCACCGTGCTCTTCTGCGGCGAAGCCCTGCCTTTAGCTACCGCCCGCGCCTTTGCCCGGGCCGCCCCGCAGGCCAAGCTCTTCAACCTCTACGGCCCCACCGAGGCCACCATCGCCATCTGCGCTCACCCCCTCGACGGGGCCGCGCTTGAGGCCACCGACGGCCTCGCTCCGCTCGGCCGGCCCTTCCCCGACCATGAGGCCGTCGTCGTCGACCCCTCCGGCACCCCTTTACCTTCGGGTGAGCCCGGAGAGCTCTGGCTGCGCGGCCCCCAGGTCTTCTCCGGCTACTGGGAAGACGCCGAGCGCACCACTCTGGCCTTCGCCCACAACGCCGCCGACCCCTCCCGCGCCTTCTACCGCACCGGCGACCGCGCCATCGCCGAGCCCGGCGGCCTCCTGCACTTCATCGCCCGCCTCGACGACCAGCTCAAGCTGCGCGGCCACCGCGTCGAGCCCGCCGAGGTCGAGGCCGCCCTCTCCCGCGCGCTCGGCCACAGCCAGCTCGCGAGCCTCCCCTGGCCCCCGCCCCCCGAGACCCCCGATCACCTCGTGGCCCTCTTTGCCCACGATGGCGAGCTCACCCCCTCCGAGGAGCAGGCCCTGCGCCGCCGCCTCGAAGACGAGCTCCCCGCCTATATGGTCCCGGAGCGTTTCGTGGCGCTGCCCACCCTGCCCATCAACACCAACGGCAAACTCGACCGCCGCGCCCTGGCCCTCTACCTCAAAACCCTGGAGCGCTGATATGGCCACCTACGCCCTCACCGATCTCCTGCGCGCGCTGCGCGCCCTGCACAAAGAGCCCCCCCGCCTGGTCTTTATGCACAGCTCCCTCTTTCAGCTCGGCCTGCTTCAGGGGGCCACCCCGGCGGCCATCCCCGAGCTGATCTACGAGACGCTACGCGAACATCTCGGCCCTCAGGCCACCATCGCCGTCCCCACCTTTAACTTCGGATTCTGCCGCGGCGAGCTCTTTGACCGCACCTCCACCCCCTCCCGCCAGATGGGCGCCCTCGCCGAGTTCGTACGCACCCTTCCCCACGCTCGCCGCTCGGCCCACCCCATGCAATCGATCGCCGCGGTCGGTCCCCTGGCCGCAGCGCTGACCGCCCCCGACACCGCCGGCGCCTTTGAGCGCGGCGGCAGCTTCGACACCCTCATCGAATACGACGCCCAGATCCTCACCCTGGGCTGCGGCCTCGAGCGCGTCAGCCTGGTCCACTGGGCCGAGGAGCGCGTCGGCGTCCCCTACCGCGCCTGGAAATCCTTCTGCGCCCCCTACCGCAGCGCCGGCGTCGCCCGCATGCGCACCTACCGCATGTACGCCCGCGACCTCTCCCTGGGCCTGCAGGCCAACATCACCCCACTGACCGCCGCGCTCACCCACAACCGCCAACTTCACCACCATCGCCTGGGCGCCTCACAGCTCACCAGCGTCTCCAGCCGCGACTTCGTCAACACCGCCATCGCCCTCTTAGAGGCCAACCCCTGGGCGCTGGTCACCCACAGCGGCACCGACGGCTCGCTCTCTCCCGGAGGCATCTGATGCAACCCCCTCAAGCTCGTCAGCTGATCCTCGAACTTCTCCACGCCCCCCTGACCCGCGCCGGTCAAACGCCCCACGATCACCTCGACCTGATCGACGCCGGCGTCCTCGACTCCATCGCCTTCCTCGAACTCCTCAGCGCCCTCGAAGCCCGCAGCGGCACCTCCATCGACCTCCTCCGGATCGATCCCGCCTCCCTCACCACCATCGCCTCCCTCGTCGCCCTCCTCAGCTCCCCCTGAAGAAATCTCGACTTCCTTTTCGACACAGAATCCAAAACGAGCCCGAGTTCGAGTTCGAGATCGTGTTCGAGATCGAGATCGAGATCGTGTTCGAGATCGAGCCCGAGATCGCGTTCGAGATCGAGATCGAGATCGCGTTCGAGATCGAGATCGAGATCGAGCCCGAGATCGAGATCGAGCCCGAGATCGCGTTCGAGATCGAGATCGAGATCGAGATCGAGCCCGAGATCGAGATCGAGCCCGAGATCGAGATCGAGCCCGAGATCGAGATCGAGCCCGAGATCGAGATCGAGCCCGAGATCGAGATCGAGCCCGAGATCGAGCCCGAGATCGAGCCCGAGATCGAGATCGAGCCCGAGATCGAGATCGCGTTCGAGCCCGAGATCCAGCCCCAGCCCAAACTCCCCCTTACCCACACGCCCCCTCACTCCCCAAACGCCTCCCTGCCCTGCTCCCCTGCCCCATCCCCTTCGCATACCCTCACCACCAGCCCCTCCCGCTCCAGCGTCTGTAAAAGGGGCACGCACTCCCACGCCGGCAACTCCACCGCCTCCGCAAGCCCCACCAGGTCGAGGCTGCCGTCGGCATAGGCCAGCAGGTTGCGCATCGCCTTGACCCGGCGATCGCGCCGCCCTCCATCCCGCGTGCTCAACGTCGGGTGCAGACCGCGCTTCCCGAGCTGAGGCTCACACATCACCGTGGTGCGCCACCTCCCGTTCTGCTCCAGCACCTCCAGCGCGCGCTGATGCGCCTGGTAGGCCCCCTCCAGCCCCTGCGCCGAGATCAGCGAAAGATCATCCAGCGAGGTGTGATACTCCGGGTAGGTGTGGAACTTCGAGCGCATCATCAACGCTACCGGAAGATCGACGCCCACCGCCCCGTACTGGCGCTCATCGCTGCCCCGATCCAGAAAGCTGTAGGCGTTATAATGCCCGGCATGATGCTTGAGCACATGGCGCGCCACCCGGTCGGCCAGCGTATCGCCCCGACGGCTGGGCAGATACGAATACGTGCGCTCATCGCCCACGCACGTCACCACAAAGCCGGCGAGCGTACGACGGCGCATCTCCTCGGCATGCCGACTCAAATACACGATCGAGCCGATCGTCTCGGGCAAAAACACAATCCGATAGCTCAGCTGCCGTCGCTGCGAGAGCAACCACCTCGCCAGCGCCGCCGTCACCACCGGCCCCGAGAGCTCATTATTGGCCATCGAGGGGTGGCACACATAGGTCGAGAGCAGCACTTCGCGCCGCGACTCCCCCTCAATCAAGAGCTCCCCGTAGGTCAGACTCCCCGGCTCTAAGGTGCTGTCGATCACCACATGAAAGGGCCCCTCTCCCAACGCCTCGCGCTGGCGATGGGTCAGACAAAACCCCCAGCGACGCTCATAAAACGAGGTCACATAAGGGATCGCATCGGGCTGCGACTCGATCGAGTGCAGATGCTCCTCCAACTCCTGGCGACTCACCCACCGATCCACCGGCTCGGAGTACCCCACCACATGCAGATTATGGTCGGCAAAATCCACCAGCACGCGCCCCTGAGCATCCTCAATATACCCCCCGCGAATCGTCCACTCCGGCGGCACTTCCCAATCAAACGCCCGCGTCCCGCTGGGAACCTCCACCAGCTGCATCCCCGGCAACATCGCCTGCAGATACCTGAGCGTCTGACGCGTCCCCTCCCCGGTCAAACTCCGGCAAAGCGGGTAGAGCTCCCTGGCCCACTGGTACATCTCCTCGCCCGCCGACTCGACAACGCGCTCCGGTGGTTCTGACACATGCCCCCCCTGGCTCGGACATTCAAATAATCAACCGCATTAAACCTAAACCGCCTCCCCCGCACAGCAACCCTCCCCCGCGCACACCTCATTGGACATTTTATAATCGTTGTGGCACCTTACCGCCCCTTTTCGATGCGAATCGCAACCCCCTCGTCGCGCCGCCCACACACCGGACGCGCCGGATCACTCGAATGTGTACGCGGGACCTCTCTCCCCGCCGGAGTCACCATGAACCCCCACGCCTCACGATCCTCGTTACGCGTCGGCCCCATCCTGCTCGCGCTCAGCCTCATCTTCACCCTGGCGGCATGCGGCACCGACGACGTCCCCGCCGACACCACCCCTGACGCCGACATCGAGACCGACGCCGGCGACACGGGCACCGACGCCGAAGACCCCGACGCCGAAGATCCCGACGCCGAAGACCCCGACGCCGAAGACCCCGACGCCGAAGATCCCGACGCCGAAGACCCCGACGCCGAAGATCCCGACGCCGAAGACCCCGACGCCGAAGATCCCGACGCCGAAGATCCCTTCTGCGGCGACGACCTCATCAACGCCGACGACGAAGAATGTGACGGCGACGACCTCGCCACGGAGACCTGCGAAACCCTCGGCTTCGACGGCGGCGAGTTGGGCTGCTCTGACACCTGCGGTTTTGATACCTCCGCTTGCACCATCGACCCCATCTGCGGCGATGACGCCGTCAACCAGACCTCCGAGTCCTGCGACGGCACCGACCTCGCCGGCGAAACCTGCATCACCC
>NZ_VOSL01000027.1 GCF_007997005.1 Lujinxingia vulgaris
AAAGCTCTGTGTTTTTGATAAACAGTCGCCTGGACTCTTTCACTGCGGCCCCCCCGGAGGGGGGCGACGCTTCTCCCGAAGTTACGCGTCTATTTTGCCTAGTTCCTTAGCCATGAATCTCTCGAGCTCCTTAGAATTCTCATCCCAACCACCTGTGTCGGTTTGGGGTACGGGCTGCTTCACTCGCTTTTCTTGGAAGTCGATCCTCAGGATTATCACCTTGGCCGAAGCCTCAGTGTACTATCGCCGTGTTACCACTGGCTTCAACGTGCTATTCCGTCAGCACGCACCTAATTTTCGCCTCCGTCACTTTTAACGTGAGCAGGTACAGGAATATTAACCTGTTGTCCATCCACTACCCCTTTCGGGTTCGCGTTAGGCCCCGACTAACCCTCAGCTGATTAGCATAGCTGAGGAAACCTTGGTCTTTCGGAGTGCGGGTTTCTCGCCCGCATTATCGTTACTTATGCCTACATTTTCTTTTCTGTACGCTCCAGCATACCTCGCAGTACACCTTCAACGCAAACAGAATGCTCCCCTACCACTTAATAAATTAAGTCCATAGCTTCGGTAGTATGTTTATGCCCGATTATTATCCATGCCGGATCGCTCGACTAGTGAGCTGTTACGCACTCTTTAAATGAATGGCTGCTTCCAAGCCAACATCCTAGCTGTCTGTGCAATCCAACCGCGTTTTTTCAACTTAACATAC
>NZ_VOSL01000028.1 GCF_007997005.1 Lujinxingia vulgaris
GTTCATTCTGAGCCAGGATCAAACTCTCCAGTTTGATTAGGATCCCCATCACCTTCGCTGCACCTAAGCAGTCGAAGTGGTGTGATGGATTTCGTAGTGCAGGTTGTATCGGTGTTGATTTGTTTTACGAACACTTTCGACATTACCAACGCGACCCGATACGACCCTGCCGGGTCATAGGTTTGCCGCTTTAAATAATGCCTTGCGCTCGTGTCACATGCGCTTGACGAGAACCTGTCGTTCGTACGCTCACGTCATGTAACTTCAACCCACCTGCACAGCATAAGCTCTTGACATTGCTTTGCTTGTAAAAACGCTTGCTGTCCGACAAGGCATTGAACATGCCCTGTCTGGATTCCTATGAACTTTTCAAAGAGCGTCGAGAGCTTGTCTCGACCTTGCCTCGCGTTTCGCCGTGTTTCTTTTTGGCGCCCCGTCGAGGGATGCGGAACTTACTGTCCGCGTTTGTTGCCGTCAAGTTGTTTTTCGAGAATTTTGAAAGTTTTCAACGTTTCGAAAAACCGTTCTGACGTTGCTCACTGCGGCCCGTGTTGGCGTCGCGTTGAGCGGAGGCGGTTTCTACGTTGCTGCGTTCGCCTCGTCAAGGATGTTTTCGCATCCTTTTTCCCTTTCGTTGCGAGCCGCGTTTGCGGCCCCCGTCGTCGGGAGGCGCTTTATGGGCGATGGCGCGAGTTCGGTCAAGGAGTTTTGCTGAATAGTTTTCCACAGCCCGCCCTTGTTGAGGCCTCCGGAGGCCGGCTTGACCCTCAATTTTCGCGCGTGTTAGAAGCCGCGGTGCCCTTTACGCGGCGAGTTTTCGGGCATTTCCGTGCCTCGAAAGGCTGGCCGCTTGACGATGTTCTTTGAGCTTTGACGGAGCTACCCATGTCTGTTCGCGTTCGCTTTGCGCCTTCTCCTACCGGCTACCTGCATATGGGTGGAGCGCGCACCGCGCTCTTTAACTACCTCTTCGCGCGTAAAGAAGGCGGGACCTTCGTGCTTCGCATTGAAGACACCGACCTTGAACGCAGCAAACCGGAGTACACCCAGGTGATCCTGGATGCGATGGAGTGGCTGGGCATGGCTCCCGATGAAGGGCCCTACTACCAGACGCAGCGTTTCGACCTCTATAAGGAGAAGATCGACGCGCTTCTGGCCGCCGGTCACGCCTATAAGTGCTTCTCAACTCCCGAGGAACTTGAGGCCGACCGCGAGAAGGCCCTGGCTGAGGGGCGTAAGCCGATGTACTCGCGCAAGTGGCGCGACCGCACCGACCACCCCGAGGGCGAACCCTTCGTTATCCGCATCAAGATGCCGCTGGAGGGCACGCTCACCATCGACGATATGGTGCAGGGCACGGTCACTGTCGACGTCAAAGAGCTCGACGACTTCATCATCGCGCGCAGTGACGGCTCACCGACCTACAACTTCGTGGTCGTCGTGGATGACGCCACGATGAACATCAGCCACGTGATCCGGGGCAACGACCACCTCAACAACACCTTCCGGCAGATCCCGGTCTACCAGGCGCTGGGCTACGACATCCCGACCTTTGGGCACCTCCCGCTTATTGACGGGTTGAGCAAGCGAAAGGGCTCCGCCTCGGTGCAGGTCTACCGCGAGCAGGGCTTTTTGAAAGAGGCGATTGTCAACTACATCAGCCGCCTGGGCTGGTCGCATGGCGATCAGGAGATCTTTACGATGGCCGAGCTCGAGTCCTTCTTCGGCTTTGACCACGTGGGACGCAGTTCGTCGACCTTTGATCAGGACAAGTTCCTGTGGGTGAACTCGGAGTGGATGAAACGTCTGGAGCCGAAAGAGCTCGCCAGTCGCTGGTTGCCCTACCTTCAGGAGGCCGGGTACTCGGTGGAACTCGACGATCGACTCATCGCGATCACCGCGCTGATGCGCGACCGGGTCAACACCATGGTCGCGCTCACCGAGGAAAGCCATTACTTCTTCACGGAAGACGTCACCTACGACGAGAAAGCCTCCAAGAAATGGCTAAAAGCCGGGGGCCTGGAGGGTTTTGCCGCGCTGGTGGAGCGTCTGAGCGCGCTAGAAGACTGGAGCGCCCCGGCGATCGAGGCTGTTTATAAAGAGGTGATGGCCGAGTTTGAGCTCGGAATGGCGAAGGTCGCACAACCCACACGCATCGCGCTGACCGGCGCCACCAACAGCCCCTCGGTCTACGATCTTGTGGCCACCTTCGACCGGGACATCGCCATCGCCCGCCTGCAGAAAGGGCTCGCCTATTACAGCGAGTATGTCGGCGATGCCTGATCGTCGACGATCACGGGGCATCTCGACCAGGGCAGCCTGGGTGATGATGGCGTTAGCGCTTCAGGCCTGTGCCAGCGTGCAGTCGCATCCGTCGGAGGCGCTGAGCTGGCGCACGCCGCACTCCTTTGAGCCGGTCGAGGCTCAGGCCCCTGCGCTTTTCGAGGCGCAGGGGCGCCGGAGCACCGCAGCGGTGTATCGACTCGAACACGCCTATGCCCCGGCGCAGGCGTTGGCAGCGTACCGGCTCACGTTGCAACGCGACCGGCTCGCGAGCGTCCATGACACCTTTGACACAGAGCCCGCCGGACCGGGCCAATGGTGGATCGAGCAATCGCGAGACGCTCAGCTCATCAGTCGCGCGTTGATCACGACCACCTCCCGCGCGACCTGGGTGGTGCGTTTGCAGAGTGGTGGCGAAGACGACACCCGGCGATCGCGAAAGACGCTAAGCGCTCTGGCGCGTGGTATCTCCCCGGAGCTGCGCCCGGTTGAGAACGCGTCGGCAGACCTCCCCCTCGGCCAGGCACTCGGCGCTCCGGACGTCGTCTCGCTCGCCCCTCCCGACGCCTCCGGGGTGCCCCGCCGCGCCCAACTCCGAGCCATCACCGCCCCCCTCACCCTCATCGAGGGGTACGCGCTGGCCGAGCCCTTAACCTATGCCCTCTCTGCCGAGGCCTACCTGGCCCTGCTCATGGAGCGCTACGCCGAACAGCTCCCCGTGCCCGCCGATTCAACACCCGCTGCGGCGCCTTGCGGCCCCTCCTGTCAGACGGCAACCCTCAGCAACGAGGCATGGACCTACGTCCTTGTCGCAACGACCTCGGGCGCGGAGGCCCGCCATCTTCTCCTCTGGCATCCCGGCTGGAGCGACGCACCGTCCTTTTTGGCGCCCCGAGATGCCTGGCTCGACGACTTCAGCCAGCGCGCCGTAGACGTCATCGAGGTCCCACAGCGATGAGCCAGGACGACTTCTCCCAGCGCGTATACTGGCTCGTCTCGCGCATCCCCTTTGGATGCGTGGCGACCTACGGTCAGATCGCCGGCTACGCCGGAAGCCCGCGCGCCGCACGCGCCGTCGGTACCCTGCTGCGCCACGCCCTGGAGAACGTGGGGGATCTCCCCTGGCAGCGCGTGATCAACGCCCGGGGGCGCGTCTCGTTTAAAGGCGACCTGGGGCGCGCCGAATTGCAACGCGCGCTCTTAGAGGCCGAAGGTGTACGTTTCGACGACAAAGGCCGCTGCGACCTCAACACCTACCGCTGGCAACCTCGGGAGATCTTCTGGGATGTCGACTAAACCTCCTCAACGCTCCTCCGGATCCGTCATCATCGCGCTGGTGGTCGCTGCAGCCGGCCTGGTGATGGCCCTCGTCTTCCCCCGCAGCGATGCGCCGGCACTTCCCGCGGAGGTCGCCGCGGTGGTGGCGGAGCATCCCGCGCCGATCCTACTCGTCACCCATCACGTCGCCTACCGCGCGCTGCGCACGCATCCAGACCTCGCATCGCGTCCGGTCGCGCTGCTCTCGAGCTGGCCGCCGAGCTCGCTGGTGTTGAGCTATCGCGACGACTCCGAGCGCTTTGCAGACGCCGGGATGACCCGGGTGAGCGGCCAGGACGGCTGGGCGATCTGGGAGCCCGCCAAACTGAACGCCCTCCCCATCTTCGATCTGGCGCGCGTTGAGACCCTGGACGCCCAAGGCCAGGCGACGCCCTGCCCCCGTGATGACGCCGGCTTTGCCCGCTGCGGAGAACCCGACTGGATGCGCCCTGGACCACGCCAGGTCGAGGTCGATGGCGAGCGCGTCACCTGCAACTGGGCGCATCCGCTGCCCGGCAGAACACTGCGCATCGCCTACCCCGAGATGCCCACCCGCGATGATCAGGGCCGCACACTCACGCTGCTCACCGGCCTGCGCGACTCCTCGGTCGGTACCGGGGTGCCCGTTGAAGTGAGCGTGACGTGGGGGGAGGCGCAACTTCACCACACCCACCGCGATCGCCGAGGCTGGCAGGCGCTCCCCCTACCCGACGACGCGGACACTGCCGCGTTAACGCTGGACATCTTCGCCACCAACCCCGGTCGGCGTCACTTCTGCTACCGATTCGAGTACCGCTGATGCGACCCGTACCCACCACGCCCTTTCCTCTCTCCAACCGCGCGCTGCTGGCAGCGATCGGCATCATCGCGGCGGCTCTGGTGGCCACCCTGGGCTACCGCGGCACCACGCCCGACGGACTCGCCATGCTGGAGCGCGGTCTTACGCGCGCCCAGGGCCTGCGCACAGGCGATCTCGGCGCGCTTCTCAGCCTCGAAGGTATCTATGTGGCCGACCTGGCCGCGACCTTCTTCAGCGCCATCACCCCCGCGTTCGCCGCCCGCTGGATGCACCTTCTGAACATCGCGTGCGTCGCACTCTCCACCCTGTTCGTCGGCGCGATGGCGCTTCGGCTGGGAGGCCCTCGCAGCGCTCTAGCCGCCGCTCTCGTCGCCCTCTGCGCGCTGCCCTGGCTGGGGCTCGCTGGCGCCCACGCGCCTGATGCGATGATCGTGACGCTCACGCTGGCCTTTCTCTGGTTGTGGACAGCGCCGACCATCCATCCTCTTGGCATCGCGGCTGCCGCGACCTTGCTCGCGATGCTCGGGCTCAGCTGGATCGGCGCCTTCGCGCTGGCGGTTCTCCTTGTGGCGGCGGAACTTCTCGGCGATCGCGACGCGGCAGGCGGCATCATCCTTCGTCTCGATCACCTGCTGATTCTTATCTTCGGCACCGCCCTCTTTCTGGCCTTTCCCGGCTTCTGGCCCGACCCGGCCCAGACGCTCCCCGACGTCTTTCTGGAACCGCTGCTGGCCAGCGGCCCCGAACTTGTCTACCGGGGGCACACGTACCCGCCGGCTCGCCCGCCGCTGACCATCGGGCTGATGACCTGGGTGGAGGCGACCTCTCCGGCAGTGCTCGTGGCGATGCTCTTGGGGCTCTACCTGGCGAGGCCCTGGCGGTGGCTGAGGGAGCAGCGCCTGGCGCGTGCGCTCGTGGCGCTCCTCCTGGCCAGTGTCCTGCTGCCCTGGCTTGCTCGCGGCCCCTCGGCCTGGGGCGTGGAGATGAGCGCGCTTGCCATTGCCGCCCTCGCGATTCTATGTGCTCCGGGTCTCGCCCACCTCACTGAGCTCGAACAAGGCTCGAAGCGTACGCCCGGGTTCGCCCGAACACGTCTGGCGCTGGTTGCGGGCTTGATCGCCGTATCGATCGCGCCGGCCTTCTTCGGCCCCCCGGATGTCTTTGAGGCGACGCGCTACCCCCTGCCCTCGCGCGTCTTCAGCGGGCCTGCTGCCCACGACGCTCCGGCACGCACGGCGCTGCTGCCCGTCGACTTTCTCGCCGAAGCGCACAAAGCGCATGGCGCCATCAACCCCGGTGAGTTTCGGGCGACGACGGACCTCTACGTGGCCATGGGTGCGCTCTCGCCAGCGGCTATCGCCCCGTCCGAGACAACCGAAGACCTCCCGCGCCTCATCGCCCTGCCTCAGTTTGGAGCGGGCCCCACCTGGCGCGCTGTCGGCGCGGGCAGCGCCTGGCGCCCGGGCACGCTCGCGCCACTGGAAGGCGGTGGTCATTACGGCGTGCTCCTGCCACCACCCGCCACTGAGACGCCCTCCGAACCCTGGGCGATCGCGCCCTGACGTCGAAGCGCGTCGATCGCTTCAGACGTATAGCCCAGCGCGTTCAACACCTCCTCCGTATGTTCACCATGCTCGGGAGCCGGGCGATGCGCCGCCACGTCGTTGCCGTCGGCGACGACGCGGACTGGCGAGCGAACCTGACGCACGCCCTGCAGCTCGAAGAAGACGTTGCGGGCCTGGTAGATGGCATCATCGACCAGCTCCCCGAGCTCGCGCACCGGCTCAACACAGCAGTCCACCTCTCCCAGCATCTGCTCCCAATGGGATTGCGGCTGACTTCGGAAGATCGACGCGAGCTCGGCAGCGACCTCCTCGCCATCCTCACCGCTGAGCATCCCTCGACCCGAGAGCTCCGGCTTCTTCAGCGCCCCGATCAGGGCCTCCCAGAACTTCGGCTCCAGCGCGGCGACCGCCATATAGCGCCCGTCGGCCGTCTCATAGACGCGGTAGCAGGGAAGCCCCCCGCTGAGCATGCCCTGGCCCGGGGCCATCGCCTCGCCAGCGGCCCGCATCGCAATGGCCGGCGCCATCAGGCTCAACGCCCCCTCGCTCATCGAGATGTCCAGCCACGCCCCCTCTCCGCTGCGACTTCGGGCAAAGAGCGCCCCGCAGATCCCCAGCGCCGCATAGAGCGCGCCCCCGGCCAGATCCGCCACCTGGTAGCCCGGCACCACCGGCGCCTCACCGGCGCGCGCGTTCTGATCAAGCAGCCCGGCGCGCGCCACGAAGTTCAGATCGTGACCGGCCCTATCGCGCGCCGGGCCGCTCTGCCCGAACCCCGAAACCGAGCAGATCACAAGCCCCGGGAAGCGCTCCCGCAGCCCCTGCGGATCGAGCCCCAGCCGCGCCATCACCCCCGGGCGAAAGCTCTCCAGAAGCACGTCGCGATCCTCAAGCAGCCGCTCCAGGACCTCTCGCCCCTGCGCGCACTTCAGATCCAGGGTCATCGAGCGCTTGTTGCGGTTTACGCTGGCATAAAACGCCCCCACCCCATCGACCAACGGCGGGTAGTAGCGGGCGTAGTCGCCTCCGCGCGGATCTTCGATCTTGAGCACATCGGCGCCCATATCCGCCAGCAAGAGCGAGGCGAAGGGACCGGGCAGAAGTCGGCTCAGATCAAGGACCTTCACGCCTTTTAAGAACGTGGTCTCAGGGGCAGCATGCGACGTTTCGCTCATCTCTCTCTCCTGCGTCCAGAATGCTCAGTAGGCCTGCGGTGCAGACACAAAAAAGCGCACGCCGAACGCGATGTCGGGTGCGCCTTCAATGGCCCGAGCCGGGCGAGTCGCCCGGCTCAACGCGCGATCAACCGATGAAGTTCTGAAGCTTCATCGCCAGACCCATGTTCCCCTGGATCTTGATCTTGTTCATCATGAAGGCCTGGGGGCCGGAGAGGCGGCCTTCCCACATGTCGACAAAATCGCCGTCCTTCATGGTGATGCTGCAATCCGCTTCGGCGTTCTCACCTTCGCTGACGAAGTCTTCATCTTTGGTGAAGTCGAGCGTCCAGGTGCCACCATCATCGCCGGTGATGTTGAAGACATACACGGCGTTGGTGGACTTGGCCTTGTCCGGGCTCTCTTTAAGGTTGGCGGGAAGCACTTCTTCGAAGATCGAGCGGGCGGTCAGATCAGACATCGTATGCTCCTGAGCATCTAAGCGGTTAACTTCGACCTGATTATGAAACGCTCGGGCTGGTCACGGCCCGCTGAGCGTTTACTCACAACATGAATCGGCGCTTTAGCTAGCACGGCGCCCCGGCCGCTGCAAGGTGGGAGCTTGCCGCGCGGCGCGGGCGAAGTCTATAAACCGCTGGCGAGGCGGCAAGCTCACTTCGTTACGATTTCCCCTGCGGGGCACCTATGAGCACCAACGCGCGACTGCTGGTCGCCTACAAAAAGAGCCGCTACGAGCAATACGTCCTCGATCAGGGCGACCAGGCCGTCGCGCACCTCATCGACGAGGGGCACGTCAGCGTCGCTCGCCTGCGTGCCTCGCACCGCGCGCACCAGCAGAGCCTGGAGACGATTCTGGAGCATCTGAGCGCCCGGGGCGTTGATTTCGAGGCCTGCTACCGGGGCGACGTCACAGACACCTCCGGCTACGACCTCATCATCGCCGTCGGGGGAGATGGCACCGTCCTCGATCTCTCCCACCGCATCGTCGAGACGCCGATGCTGGCGATCAACAGCGATCCTGCGGCGAGCGTGGGCTACTTCTGCGCCGGGTTTGCGTCTGATTTTCAGCGCCTTCTCGAACGCACGCTGACCGACGACTGGGAGCCGACCCGGCTGCGACGCTTTTTCGTCTGCCTCAATGGCGAGCAGGTCGGGCCTCCGGTGCTCAACGACGTCTTGATCACGCATGCCAACCCGGCCGCCGTCTCGACCTACCTGCTCAAGGTCGGCAACCACCCGATCGAGGGGCAGAAGTCCAGCGGCATCTGGTTCGCAACCCCGGCCGGATCAACGGCAGCGATCCGCTCGGCGGGTGGCTACGTGCTGCCTTTTCGCAGCCAGAGTTTTCAATACCTGGTGCGCGAGCCCTATCCGCCCGCGCAGGGGGGCTACCGCTTTCTTAAGGGGCTGGTCCCCATGCACGAGCCCTTCGAGGTCGTCTCGCGCATGCGGGAGGGGCGCATCTTTCTCGACGGCCCCCACCTGGCCCTGGAGTTCGGCGTGGGGGCGACGCTGACCATCGATCCCGATGCGCCTCCCCTGCTCCTCTACGGGCTGGAGGAAGAGCGCCGCACGGCTTAAGCGCGCTGCCCTCACCGGGCTGCCCGAGCCCTCCTCTGCGAAAGTGACGCCGATGGTGACAAAAATCTTGTCGACCGATCCGCCTGTGCTACGGTCCGGTTGTGACCCGCGACGCTTTGCGACACGAAGCGACGCGATGGCGCAACCCTGAATCACGAGCTGGAACGCACGATGAGCCGACGACGACATTCAAAACCTGAACGCGGGCTGAGCGCAGGCCGACTGATCCTCGGGACCACGGTGTTAGCTCTGGTGTTTAGCGCCGGGCTGATCGCCGGTCAGCGCATCATGCTCGAAGACAGCCTCCCTCCCCTGGTGTCGGTGGGGCAGCCGGCGCTGGCCAGCCAGCGCCTGGCCCCGACGCAAGTCGCCGCCAAAGGCGATGACGCCGACGCCGAGACGAGCACTCCGCGCGACGCGATCTTCTCCTTTTACGAGAGCCTTACTCGCCCCGAGGCGCGCCCCCTGATCACGCGCAAGAATGCCGGGCAACCCGAGACGGCGGCCCCCGTCGCGGCGCCAAAACCCGTCGCTGAGAAGGTCGCCGAGCCAGAGCCCGAAGCGCCCACACCGCCGACCCCGGCCGAGGAGCCTCAACGCGCAGCGGCCGCCCCGGCTCCGGTTGAACAGGCTGCCGCTGAACCCGCCGACGTCGCGGCCACCGAGGAGGTTGAAGCCGCTCGCTACACCCTCCAGGTGGCCTCACACCCGACGATGGAGCGCGCCCGCGCCGAGATGGACAAGCTCAGCGCTCAGGGCCTCGCGCCGCACGTGATCGCCGCCGACATCCCCGGCCAGGGCAAGTTCTACCGGGTGCGCATCGGCAAGTTCGCCACCGTCGAGCAAGCCCGCGCGCATCAGTCCCAGCTTGAGCGCACCCGTGAGGTCCGCACCTTTGTGACGCCGCTCTAAGTTCGGGTTGTGTGACGACACAAAAAAGCCCGCGCCCCCAGATGGGGAGCGCGGGCTTTTTTGTGTCGCTGGCGAGCATCACCGTGGCGACGCGCGCTCAGATCAGCTCGACGTACTCCAGGTCCCCGACCGGCCCTTTTCCTTTGCGAATCAACTGCGGGAGGTCTCCGGAGAAATCGATCACCGTGGAGGGCTCCGGGAAGACGTAGCCCCCGTCGACAATCAGATCCACGGAGTGCCCGTAGAGCTCCTGAATCGTCCAGGGGTCCGGGATCAGCTCACCATCGGGGTGTGTGGCGCTGGTGTTGGCCACCGGGTTGCCCAGCGCCTCGATCAGCGCCAGCGCGATGGGGCTCTCGGGCACACGGATGCCCACAGTCTTACGCTTGTTGAGCATCACCCTGGGCACCAGCTTGGTCGCCTCGAGAATAAAGGTGTAAGGCCCGGGCAGCATCCGCCGCAGCGTGCGGTAGGCGAAGTCGTTAACCAGCGCGTACTCCGAGATGTTGCTCAGGTCGCGGCAGATGAACGAGAGGGGGCTGTGGTCGGGCTGGCCTTTGATCTCGCGCACCAGCGACTGCAGGCGCTCGACAGCCTTCTTATTAAAGATGTCGCAACCGATGCCGTAGACGGTATCGGTGGGGTAGGCGACCAGCCCCCCGCTCTTGAGCACCTCGACGACCTGGTCGACGCGACGCGGCTGGGGATATTCGGGGTTTAGCTCAATGATCATGGGTTTAAGATCCCGCCGCGGTGTCGCGCGGCAACGTAATCGTGGGTTTCTCAGGATGCGGCCTGTAGAGCACCAGGGTGTGCCCGATCTTCTGGGCGAGCTGTGCGCCGGTGCCGGCGACGATGGCCTCGGCAGCCTCCACCATTCCGTCGCCTTCATGGATCTTAACCTTGATCAGTTCATGGGCCAGCAGCTGCGCGCTGACGTTCTCGATCAGGTTCTCGCTGATCCCCTTCTGCCCCACGTAGACCAGAGGCTTCAGCGAGTGCGCGAGCGTGCGCAGGTAGCGACGTTGCTTGCCGGTGAGGCGAGGGCTCAGGCGCTGGACCAGGCCGGCGCTCGATGAAGAAGTTGATGCTGTCATGCGTCGTTCCTTGGAGGAATGAGGGTCGAATCGAGCGCCCTTATAGAGAGTTCTGCGCGAGCGGGCAACCGCCCGGACCACCGGCCCCTGCCACCGTCGGCTTGGCCTGCTTCATAGCGACGTGTACGATACCGCGCGTTCGGCTCCACGAGGTTTCGGGCCGGCTTTCGCGCTAAGACCCCTGCGTTGAGGAATGTCTGTGAAATACTGCCCAACCTGTAAGGCGCAATTTGAGGGCGAGGAGATCTTCTGTCCCCATGACGGCACCCGGTTGCTGACGAAGAAGAGCGAGACGCCCGGCCGCCTGGCGGGCTCCTCACTCCACGGTGTGGTCAACCTGGAGGCGTTCCTCCGTACCGACCACCTGGGCGAGCTCTACCGGGGGCGAATGCTCAACGATGGGACCGACGTGCAGGTGCGGGTATTCCATCGCACCTACCCCACTGCCTCGCTGGCCCGGGCCCGCACGTCATTGGAGACGTTAAAGTCTCACTCGCCGCTTCCGCCTCAGATCTTGAGCGCCGCCGGACTGTTCACACAGCAGCTACCACACTTCATCGCCGAAGAGCTCGCCGACGGAGACTCGCTGGCTCAAACGCTGAAGGCGCACGGACCGCTTCCCTGGCGCGAGGCGCTGGAGATGGGCTGCAAGCTTGCGCGAGCGCTGGATTGGCTCTGCGAGCAGGGCATCTCGCCAATGGGGGTTAGCCCTTCGTCGGTTTACCTTCAGCCAGACCACTCCGGAATTCAGGTCGGGGGTTGGCTGCTGGGTGAGCTGGCTGGCGAGCTGCCTGCGATCGACGACTCCACCCCGCGTGAGGCGTTGCCGGTGTGGCTGGACTGCGTCGCTCCCGAACTTCTGCGAGATCCGGCTTCCAACCCCAGGGCGGCCGCCGTCTTCTCGGCAGGCGCCCTGATCTATTATGCCCTCACTGGCGAGTCTCCCCTTCCGGCCGACGCAACCCCTGTACAGCTGATAGAGGTGGAGCGCTACCCGGACGTTCCCTCGTTCGACAGCGTCGATCTGAGTGATGCACCCGATGCGCTGGTCGATCTTCTACGCATGAGCCTCGCGCGCGACCCGGCGCGTCGTTTTCAGGCGCCCGGCGCCATCATCGCTGCGCTCTCAAACATCCTCGGGAGCTCCCCCGACGAGGTCGCGCCTCCCC
Source organism: Lujinxingia vulgaris (assembly GCF_007997005.1). Classification (GTDB taxonomy): domain Bacteria; phylum Myxococcota_A; class Bradymonadia; order Bradymonadales; family Bradymonadaceae; genus Lujinxingia. The sequence goes on from NZ_VOSL01000028.1 coordinate 11,899, forward strand.
TTGCTCCGGCCTCGAAGGCCGTCTTCGACCGACCCGGCCAGACCGGACCCCAGGCGTTGCCGGCCTTCACCTCGCCACAGACGGGCGATGACGCCGCCATCGACAGCGTCGGGCAGACCGAGCCCCAGCACGAGCGCCACACCATGCTGGGCATGCCAGCGGTGGCCCACGCCGAAGATCAGGAGACCGACGCGTCGCTGTCTTCCGAAGACATCCCTCCCCGCGTCATCATTGATGATCCCGGTGAGGGCCGCCCCCCGGTGACCACAGCCCCCTATGGCGAGGGAGCCTTCGACGAGCCGGAAGAGCCCGGCGCGCGCACCGCTCCTCTCAACGCAGTCGCGCCCGCAGACGAGGCCAGCGCGGAGGAAAGCTCCTCATCGTCGAGCGACGCTCAAGCACACGCCACCGCGAGCACCGAACCTCTCAACGCCGTTCGTCGAAGCGAGAATCGCAGCGATGCAACAGCTGACGCGTCCGACGAAGATTCACCTCCGACGAGCGCTGGTGAGGACGAAACGAGCGAGCCCTCCGACGACGAAGATGCCTCGGAGAGCGCCGAGAAGAAAACCCTGATGATGACGGCCGTCTCGGTGCAGACCCTGGCTGACGAAGTAGACGCGGCCGACAAGAGCGAGGCCGCGCCAGAGGATGCGTCGCAAGATGTCGCCGCCTCGGAAGATAAATCGGCTTCATCGGGAGACGACGCCGCACGCCAGTCCGGAGAAGCCACCGCGGGCCCCGCGTCCACGCGCGACGACGCCGCAGGCCCGTCCATCGTCGTCGCCGACGATCTTCAGGACGGCGCGCCGGGCCCTGAAACCGACGCGGACGTCTCGAAGAATGCGAACGCCTCGTCGCCGAGCTCGCCTGATGAAGCATCCATCGTGGTGGACGACGCACTCAAAGACGAGGAGCCGCAGGAGTCCACCGACCCGAGCGCCGACGCGCGCGCCGACGCCGCGAAGGTCTCAACCGCGCGAAACGCCGCCGTCGCCGACGACGTCGGCAAGCTCAACATCGGCTTTGTCAGCGCCTCTCGTAGCGCGACCACCGAGGACGTTGACGAGGGGTGGTTCTCCGACTCCGAGGACGCCTGGGCCGACGAAGCCCTGCGCGAGGCGCAGGAGCGCACGCGAACCCGGGAGAAGCTCGCCCGCGTGCTCATCGTGCTGCTCCTGGTGGCCGCCTTCATCGCCGTGCTGGTGTTCACGCAGAGCTATGAGCCGCAGGAGGAGACCGAACCCGCCACCAGCGAGCGCGAAGCCGGTGAGCCCACCGTCGATCTGGAGCGCCTGGAAGCCCAGTATGAAGATGCGCTGGCGCGCGGGGCGCTGATTCACCCCCGCTCCAACAGCGCGCTGCAATACCTGACCGATCTCAAGAGGCACGCCCCGGAGCGCTACGAGGCGCAGCGCGGCGATTTTGTGGTGGCGGCCGATGAGGCCAGCCGCCAGGCGGAATCCGAGGAGCGCTGGCAGGCCGCGCGCGACCTCTCCGGATTTGCCAGCCAGCACGCCCCCGACGACGCCGCACTCCGACAGCGCGCCGAGGCCGTTCAGGCGCGCTACGTGGCGACCCTGGAGGGGGACGCCCCCGGCTCGGTCGCAGACTCCAACTCCGAGGAGCATGAGAGCGCGGCCCCCTCTCCTCGACCGTCTGACGATTCACCGAAAGCCGAGAGGCCGCGATCCGAGCCCACCCCGAAGTTCGACGCGGAGGCCTCCTACCGCGAAGGCCGTCAGGCCTACGCCCGCGGCGACTTCGACGCCGCTCGCGCCGCGTTTGAGCGCACGCTGAGCGCCTCCCCGAACCACGCCGGCGCCAACGCCGGGTTGGGTCAGATCCTCTTCGACCAGGCCAACATGCGCGACGCCGAGCGCTATCAACTCCGCGCCGTCCAGGCTCGCCCCGACAACATCGAGTACCGCCTGCAGCTGGGCACGGTCTACTTCCGCCTGGAGCGCTTTCAGGACGCCATCCGCACCTGGGAGGAAGTCCTCAACCGCGATCCGAACAACTCCGACGCGCAGCGCTTCATTGAGCTTGCGCAGCGCCGCGTGAACTAAAGCTCGCTCCAGGTATCGCCGGCGGTCAGGAGTTTCCTTCGGGCGCAACCCATACCTCGAAAGCGGTACAATCCACGCTAGAATCCGGGCAAAAAAAGGGCTCACCGCAAGCCTGACGTTCGGTCAGTCGCGATGAGCCTGGGTACTAAAACCCTCCATTACTGGCTCCTCAATGAGATGCCTTGTACACGATCGTGCGGTGGTCTGCGAGCAGACGACACTTCGCGCTGAACTGGTCCAGGCTTAACCCCAGATCGTTCTGGTGTCGGGCCCAGTAGCGCAACATCGCACGCTTGGCATCAAGTCGGGTTTCACCGATGAAGACGATCTCGTCCTTCACGGCGGGCTGCTTTCCGGTCTGTTCCGACGAGGAAAAGACCTTTCCAATCAGTTGGATAACCCCATGTTGGTTCTCCTTTTTGTCAAAGACCACGCCCGCTCACTGCGCGGACGACTGACCAAACAACGCTCGCTGCATCGAAGTATTCCGGCGCGTTGAGCAGCGCGAAGAATGCACACCAGACCCCGAAATGTCAATGGTGGACCCTGTGTTGGTCCGCCCCGCGAGGCTCCGGCGTACAAACACCGCGCAATCTCTAAATGTCCGAACGCCGCAGACGACTTCAAGTCGCGCCGGGCTCGCGAGGGCGCTCAAGATCGGAGCGCAGGGTCTCCCAATGCACGCGGCGCAGCGCTGTGACCGCCTCGCGATCATTGAGCAGCTCGCGCACGCGCGCGTCAGCGAGCGTCAGCGGGTAGTGGTCCTGACGCACCGCGCTCATGAGGTCGTCGTCGTTGAGCATGGAGGCCACGAGATCGCGGCGCAGAAAATCCGCCGCCCGGCCGTGCGCGCGCACCTTGTCGTGGGCGCCGCTCTCTGCGGCGAGTTGGCCACTCATCAGCGCATCATGCAGGCGACGCAGATCGGGAAACTGCCAGGGGGCGAGCACGTTGTGCTCGCGCACGAACTCAGCCGCCCTGCCCTCGCGCAGCCCCAGCGCGTTGTCGGGATCGTAGCGGGTCAGCGGCGTCTCGATCAGCACCACAAGTACCACCGCGAAATAGACCAGAATCAGCCCCTTGATGCCGCCGAGCCCGGCACCCGCGAGGCGATCGAGCTTGCCGAGCGTCTGGCTGGTCGCACGTAAAATTCTGACGGCGACCCACCCGGCCAGAACCACCCCAACATAGATCCCTACTGCCGCCATCAGCAGGCTCAACGCCTCAACGCCCGGGGTCGCAGGCCCGGGGGCGTCAAAGACGGCGTCGCGAACCCATGGCGAGATCCAGGAGGAGGCGATCACCACGGCGATGGCTGCGATAATGCGCACGATCTGGCGCAGTGCGCCCGAGCGCCATCCCAGCGCGACGAGCACCACCCACACAAAACCTGCGATCATATCGAGGGTCACAACATCCCTGAGCTATGCGACGACGCCGCGCTCGAAGCGCGCTCACCCCGCCGGCTCATCAGGCCGGGAGGGGACTCGAAGCGCCGACGCACCATCGAGACCGCTGACCGCTTCGGCGGGCTGAACCCGTTCCATCAACATGGCAAGCTGCGCCCCTTCGAGCACCTCTTGCTCTCTGAGGGTATCGGCCATCTCGTGGAGAAGATCCACATTTTTCTCCAACACCTCCAGAGTACGCTGATAGAGCACGCTGACGATCTGCTCGACCTCCGCGTCGATCTTCTCAGCGGTCTGATCGGAATACCCGCGAGCGCTGACGCCCATCTGCGAGAGGAAGGGGCTGGAGTCTTCGCCGTAGCTCAAGTTGCCGATGGCGTGCCCCATTCCGTACTCGCTGACCATACGCCTGGCGATGTCAGTCACCCGTTGCAAGTCATTGGCCGCCCCGCTGGAGACGTCGCCAAACACGATATGTTCAGCGGCGCGCCCGCCCAGCAGCATGCAGATGCGATCGTGCAGCTCGCTGCGCGTGACCAGGTAGCGATCTTCGAGGGGAACCTGCAGGGTGTAGCCCAGCGCGCCGATGCCTCGCGAGACGATGCTGATCTTGTGCACCGGATCGGCGTCACTCATAGCGCCGGCGACGATGGCATGCCCGGCCTCGTGGAAGGCCACAATGCGCGACTCCTTCTCCGAGAGACGGCGGCTCTTTCGCTCCAGCCCCGCCATCACCCGTTCGATCGAAGCCTGAAAGTCCTCCAACTCGACCTGCGACTTATTCTTGCGCGCCGCGAGCAAGGCGGCCTCATTGACGATGTTGGCCAGATCCGCACCGACAAACCCGGGGGTCTGCGCAGCCACCACGTCAAGGTCCACATCGGGCGACATCACCACGCGTCGGGCGTGCACCTCCAGGATGCGGCGGCGGCCCTTCTTATCCGGACGATCCACCACGACCTGACGGTCGAAGCGCCCGGAGCGGAGCAACGCCGGGTCGAGCACCTCGGGGCGGTTGGTCGCCGCCAGGATGATGACACCGCTTCGGGTATCAAAGCCATCCATCTCGACGAGCAGCGCGTTGAGGGTTTGCTCGCGCTCCTCATTGGACTGATATCCCGCCGCGCCGCGCGTCTTGCCGATGGCGTCGAGCTCATCGACGAAGATGATGCAGGGGGCGCTCTCCTGGGCCTGCTGGAAAAGATCGCGCACGCGCGCGGCACCCACCCCCACAAACATCTCCACAAAGTCCGAGCCGCTTAAGTTGAAAAATGGCACCTCGGCCTCCCCGGCGACAGCCCGCGCAAGTAAGGTCTTGCCGGTACCGGGCGGGCCGACCAGCAGGACGCCCTTGGGCACCTTCCCGCCCAGCCGCGTAAAGCGCGAGGGCTCGCGCAGAAAGGAGATGATCTCCCGCAGCTCCTCTTTGGCCTCTTCCACCCCGGCGACATCTTCAAACGTCACCCCGGTGCCCTCCTCGGCGTAGACGCGGGCGCGGCTCTTCCCAAAACTCATCACTGGCGAGTTGGAGCCCGGGCCCTGCGCGTTGAGCATCTGCATCCGGCGGATCATAAAGCTCCAGAAGATGAAGACCATCAACGCGCCGAGCACCCAGATCCACACGAAGCCGCCTTCGGCACAGCCGCTCTGCGGGGCGACGTCGACCACGACCTCCTGCCGCTCGAGCAAAGGGAGCAGGGAGGGATCATCGAGCGGGCGCTGCGCCTGCCACCGCTCGAAGTCTTCGGCGCCCTCGGCCTGACGCTCCCGGTTGAGCACCTCGTCGGTGGGCATCGCCACCACCTGGCGGTCGGAGAGCATCACCCGCGCCACCTCGCCACGCTCCACGCGCGCTTTGAGCTCGCTATAAGGCAGCGACACCACCGCGCCGGGCCCCTGAACCTGGTAAAAGATCAGCAGCGCCCCCAGCCCCACGGCCAGCGCCACCAGCAGGGTGCGCCAGGAGAGGCCCCCGGAGTTTGAATCCGCCCCCTTCTTCGGGGAAGGCGCGTTATTTGAGGACTCGGCCATCCATCACTCCATCCAGCGTAGCGTAAGCGCGCTTGACGGGCGCGCGACGGCTAGTCAACCTAAGCCCCTCCGGGTCCGGGTCAATCCATCCCGAAGGCCCTGTACCCCCGTCTCTGGAGACGTCTCGCATGCCCTATGCCCCCCTGAGCCGCTGCCAACTCGTCGTGATGGCGCTGGCGGTTGCCGGATGCTCCGACCCGCAGGAATTTGCCCGGATTGAGGCCGATGATCTGAGCCTGGCACCGGAGTGTGCGGCCGAGCGGTTTCCGATGGCGCCGGAGCTGCTGGCGCTGCGCCCTCGCGTCGACAAGCTGGGCATCTTTCTGCAGTCCGCCCCGGACATTCAGGCCCGACACGACGTGCTCTACATCGAACTGAGCAACCCGGACGACGATCTGGTGGGTCGAGACCTGCTCCTGGATCCCGACAACCCCGAGGCCGACGCCCGGGCTCGGCTGGCGTTTTTCTCCAGCTGCTTCCCGGCCCAGGATTCCTATGATGTGCGCGGAACTCTGCGCTTTGAGCTGCTCGACCGCGAGGCCGCAGGCGTGGTCGCCGGAGAGCTCACCGATGCTGTCGCGCTCGACGCGCGCAGCGGCGCGGTTGTGATCGACGGGCTGCGCGCCTCATGGAGTTTTCTGGTGCGTCGTGGCCCGCCTTACGAAGACTTCTACGCCCTGCCCGAGAGCCCCTGACAGGAGCAGAAAGCTCCGCCCCGCATTCGCGACGTCAACCCGGAGTGCGTGCGGACGCACCACAAAAAAAGCCGGCCCGAATGGGCCGGCTTTTTTTTAAAACTTACGCTTCGCGAGGCATCTCAGCCCTGGGCGCGCAGCTTCTCGAGGTGCTGCGCCAGGCGGCTGGCCTTGCGGGCAGCGCGCTTGCGCGGAATCACACCTTTGGAGGCAGCGCTGTCCAGCGCCGACTCCACGTTGCGCAGGCTGGTCTCAGCCGCGCTGACGTCACCGGATTCAACCGCGCTCAAGAACTTGCGAGCCTTGGTGCGCAGCGCCGAGCGCACGTCACGGTTACGATCACGGCGCACGATGTTCTGTTGCGCGCGCTTTTTAGCAGACTTTGAATTCGCCACGACGATCTCCTTGCTTCTCCCGACTGGGCGCCTCATCAACCGTGATAATGGCGACTGGTCATCGGGATGTATCGAAACGTTTAACGTGATTTAGACTTCAATCTCAGGGTTGCCACGAGCGTCAACGCCACCCTGAAAATCGGGTTACTCGCAGGACGCGAATAGGTAGCACCGGCCCCGGGGGCTGTCAAGCCAGCGATAACCCGGCGTGGAGCCCGCCGGCAACATAGACGAGAGCGCGGCGCATAACGTAAGACATCAAGCTATGAATAATCCTCGCCAACGACAACGCCCGACCCCTCTTCATACCCGGATTCTCGGCGTACGCGCGACCTTTTATGTCGCGCTCTTGGTGCTCGCGAGCTGCGGCCCCTACCGTTTTGCCAACGACACCGCACGCCCGGGTCGAGCCGTTGCCATCGCGACAATCGCCGCACCGGCCGAGCTCGGCCTGAACACCCCGGCGCTGCAGGCGATCCTGGCCGATCAGGTCTTCAGCCGCGGTCTGGCCGTCTCGGGCAGCGCCTCCTATCGCGTAAGCTGCACCGTCGGGGCCCATCGCACCACTGGCTTCGACCGCGATCTCGTCAGCGAGGTTGACGTGCGCTGCCCCCTGCTCTTTAACGAGAGCCTGCTGGAAGTCGTCGAGGCGATCGGGGTGAGCGCCGACGCCCTGGCTACCCACCAGCCCTCCTCTCTGGCCGCCCTGGAGGCCGTCGAGCGCGCCGAGGAGCTCGCCGTCGCCGACGCGCTGGCCCAGATCGCCACCCGGGTGGCCTACCTGGTCGATCGTCACCACCGCAATGAGACCTCCCCATGAGCAAACAAGCCGATCGCGCCCGACAGTTTTTTAAAGACCTGAAAAAAGGACCGGTCGCCCCGATCTACTTCGTCTATGGCGAGGAGACCTACCTCCTCGATCGCGCCGTGGAGGCGATCGTCGAGGCGGCCGCCCCCGAGGGCACCAACGACTTTAACCTGGACAGCTTTCAGGGACGCTCGGCCAGCGGGGAGGCCATCCGCTCAGCGGCCGAGATGCTGCCGATGATGTCGAAGCGCCGCCTGGTGGTCGTGCGCGACATGCAGGAGATCCCCCTCTCGGAGCTCGGTCAGCTCGAAGACTATTTTGCGAACCCCAGCCCAACGACCTGCCTGATCCTGCACGCCCGCACCGCACAGAAGAAGATCGACGGGCGCTCCGGCATCATCAAAAAGCTCAAGAAAGCCGCCGAGGTCTGCGAGTTCAAAGCCCTCTACGAGAACGAGATCCCCGCCTTTCTGGAGCGCCAGGCCGCGCGTCGCGGCATGCGCCTGAGCCGCCAGGTGATCCAGTACCTGGTCGACGCGGTGGGCACCGATATGGCGGAGCTGGAGCAGTCCCTAGAGAAGATCGATCTTTATGTGGGCGCCGCCCCCGAAGGCCAGGGCCGCCACGTCGACATCGACGAGGTGCAAGAGATCATCGCCCATACCCGGGTGCGCACCGTCTTTGACCTGACCGACGCGTTGGGCGCGCGCAACTATCAGCAGGCGCTCTTGATCATGGAGCGCATGCTCCTCGACGGGCAGTCCGCGCTTGTGATCAGCCATATGATCAGCCGTCATTTTCGAATCGTCGCGCGCCTTCAGGATCCGGCGCTGCGCTCGGCCAGCAACAGCGACGCGGCGCGCGCGGTGGGAGTCTCGCCATTTTTCCTGAAGGATTACCAGCGCCACGCGCGCACCTTTGCCCCCGATGAGCTGGCGTCTATCCTTCGCCAGATGCTGGAGGTGGATGTGGCCCTCAAATCCAGCCCGGTGCCCGACCGCGTGATCCTGGAGCTGCTCTTTGCCAGGATCTGCATGAAGGCGATCCCGCAGAGCGTCTGACCCCTTCCGTTGACTCTTCCCCGCCGGCGACTTTGAATGATGGTGATGCCCGAGGCGACCCTGGAGCACGAGCTTACGATCCTGCTGGAGGCGCGCGAGCGGCTCCCGGCGCTGGCTGACCGCCTCTCGGCCGGGACGCTCAAGCTGAGCCCTTCGCGCTGCGACCAGCTCAGCGGCTGGTACGCCTCTTTGCGGGATGATCCGGGCTGGCCGATCCTGGAAGCGGCATTGCGTTCGGTCTCGGCCTGGCCTCGCGCCTGGGAGCTTGCGCGGGAGGCCGGCTTCTCGGCGCGCACCTCTCACCACAACGCCCTGATCTTCTCGGAGATCGTGTTCGACGCGCTGAAGCGCGACGATCTCAGCCTCGCCGGCCACGTCTGGGGCGAGGCGCTCCAGGCGTGGGTCAATGCCGACGAGGGGTGGCTGGAAGACTACCTTCAGCACTGCTTACCGACGGCATCCGCCGAGGCGATCCGCGCCACCCGACGGGCGGCACCTGGCCCGGCGCTCGAGGCGCTCGAGCAGCGGGCGCGGCGCGCGCTCAACCTCGACGCGCTCACCGCCTCACCGGACCGCCGCGGGCTTCGTTTCGCACAGCATGCCCTGGACTGCTGCGATCGCGTCTTTGGCGAGGCGAGCTCCGAGTTGGCTGAGGGTGGTGCAGAGCTCACGCACACCCTCCGTCAGACCCTGGCCTCCGAGCTCACCGAAGCGCTGCACACTCACATTCAGGCCATCAACCTGACCCACGCCGACGCCGCCGAGCTCGTGGCCCCGCTGGAGGGCTTTGAGCAGCGCGTGCGCATTCTGAGCGGCCTCCCGGGATGCGATCTGGCCGCGTTGCGCGCCGGCCTCAACATCCTCTGGGAGCTGCGACGGCTGGAACGCGATGAGGCGATGGAGGCCCCCGAGCACCTGCTTCCGGCGCTCAAACCCTTTGCCGATCGCCTGGAATCGATCGCGCGAAAGGACCACATTGAGGCGGCCGGCCCCCTGGCCGACTTCCACACCTTTGAGGCCGAGATCGCGTTTAGCCTCGACACCCGCGAAGCGCACCTCCGCCGCGCGTTGACGACGTGCGAAGGCCACCGAAACGCCAGCCGCATGCTCTCGTATCTGATGCTTGAGCGTGCCAACCGCGATCTTCTCAAACTTGCGGCCACCCCCGAGCTCGGCGCAGCGATCGGTGCGGTGCGCAGGCGAATTGAGAGCGCGCTCCAGCGCGCCGAGGACGCGCTCCATGAAGCCCGGGAGCTCTACCCGGCCAACGAGCTGCTCGCCGACTACCAGCGCGATCTTCTCGAGGAGCGTGCCCGCTTTAACGTTCAGGGAGCCCCCCGTGAGTAAGCCTGCCTCCATCTTCGAGCGCTGGGATCTCGACCCCTCCCAGAGCCCCGCCGAGTTGACCCGAGCCATGCAGGAGCTGGCCCGCGCGCTCCCTCCGGAGGAGCGCCAGCAGTTGCGCGACGACTGGCGCGCGCTGACCACAAACCCGCAAACACGGCTCGCCCAGGCGCTGTGGACCCACCCCGGCGTCACGCTCCGGCGCGATCCCTGGGCCTGCATCGAGGCGCTTCCCGAGGTGCCCGCCCCCGATCTTCCCGATCTTCAGGCCACGCTGCACGACGCGCTGCACCTCGACGCCCGGCCGGGGGCTGCCCCCGCGCTCCGCCCCCCCTTCTGGCCTGCGCTTCGAGATCGTAACCCCGGGGAGACCCCATGAGACTGACCCCACCCTTCGGCATCGACCTGGGCACGACCCACAGCAGCGCGGCGATCTACCTCCCCGGGGCCGCCTCACCGCGGACCTTTGAGGACGACCAGGGCGCTCAGGTGATGCCCTCGGCGGTGGGCTTGAGCCCGGCCGGCGATCTTGTGGCGGGCCGCCCGGCCTACGCGACCCGCTTCGGGCCCACCCCGCCCTTGACCTCGTTTAAGCGCCGGATGGGACAGAGCGACGCGCTGGAGCTGGGCTCGCGCACCCTCACCCCGATTGAGGCCTCCGGGCACCTGCTCTCGGCGCTTGTGGCCCGCTTCGCCGGCCAACTTCAGGGCCATGTCGATCAGGCAGAGCTTCGCCTGGAGCGCGCGCTGATCACCATCCCGGCCTACTTCGACGTGACCCAGGCCGAGGCCACACGCCAGGCCGGCGAGCTGGCGGGCCTTGAGGTCATCGGGCTGCTTCAGGAGCCCACGGCCGCGGCGATGTTTTACAGCTGGAAGCACCGGCTTCAGGACGGCAACTTTCTCGTCTACGACCTGGGCGGGGGCACCTTCGACGTGTCGGTGATTCGGTGCCTGGCCGGGGAGTACCAGGTGCTGGGCATCGACGGCGACAATCACCTGGGAGGCGACGACTTCGACCGTCGCCTGGCCGGGCTCTTGCGAAGCCGCCTCAACGCCGCCGGTTATGCTCTGGGAACGGGCTTCGATGCGCCGGACGACCGCCTGCGCTTTGAACTTCTGACCCGTCACGCCCGCGATCTCAAAGAGGTGCTCAGCGCACAGGACGCCGCCACGCTGGAGCTTGAGGGGAGCTTCAGCGATCGCGAAGGCCGGCCCGTGCAGGCGCGCGTCGAGGTGACGCGACCGGAGTTTGAGCACGCCATCAGCGATCTGATCGAGAGCACCCTGGGGGCCTGTCAACGCGCGTTACATCAGAGCGGCGAGCAGGCTCGGGTGACGCTGGCCGACATCGACCACGTGCTTCTGGTCGGCGGCTCCACCCATGTACCGGCGGTTCAGCAGGCCATCGCTGACGCCTTCTGTGGCGAGGGCGTCTCGCGTGCGCAGGCGCCCCTGAGCGACTCCCCTGAGATGTGCGTGGCGCTGGGGGCGGCGCTGCACGCGGCGACCCTGGGTCGGCTGCGCATCGAGAGCAACGCCGGGAGCGCGGCCGTCGAGCTGGTCGACATCCCCTCGGGGCCGGGCGAGGCGTTAAGCGGGCAGGTGGAGCTGGCGCGCGCGGGGCAGCCCGAGGCGCTGGAGCTCCGAGAGGCCTCCGAGGCGCTGGCCCGCGCCCCACTCCGGGCGACCGAGGAGAAAGGCGTCTGGAACTTCTTTATCCCGGCGCTCCCCGAAGGTGTCTCGGAGCGCCCCACGGCGACCCTGGTCGACGGTGCGGGCCTTCCCCTGGCGAGCCTGCCACTCTGGCTTCCGCGTCGCGCCCCGGCCGAGCGCCCCGCTCCTGCGCCCGCGCTGAGCAACCCGGCGGTACTCTCCCGAGGCATCTTTTTGGAGGTCGTCAAAGACGGCAAGCCCTCGCGCCACACGTTGATCCCCCGCGGCGCCCATCTCCCCACGCGCGCCACCCATCGCCTGGCCACCGCCGACACCAGCGGCGCGGTCGTGCTCCAGCTCTTTCAGGATCGCCTGCCCATCCACACCCTGGTGATGCCCCTGCCGGAGCATACCGCCCCCGGGACCCCGCTGACGCTGGAGCTGGACGTCGATGAGACGCTCGCGATGAGCGCCAAAGGCAACATCGGCGCCCAGGAGTTCTGGGTGCGCATCGATCCGCCGCGTACGCCCCCCGACCTGGACTGGCCTCAGATCGAGGCGCTGATGCGCCGCGCCGAGACCGCCGCGCGCCACTTCTGGGGCATGGAGGCCCGCCGTTTTGAGCGCGATGTCTCCCCGCTGATCGCCGGCATTGAGGCGGCGGTGCATCAGGACCCGCTGCGCCTTCAGGTCCTCGCCAGGCGACTTGAAGCGCTGCTGGAGGAGTTCGCCCCGCGCGCCGAGCGCATCCCCGGCCGCGGGCGCGTCGACGCGACGCTGGATGGCATTCGTCGCGCCGTGTTCTCCAGCAACGGTGATGTCCAGGGCATCACCCGGGAATCGTGGCGCGCCCGCCTGGACCGTCTCTCCTCGGAGGTTGCGCGCGTATGGGACGGCTCCGATGACGCCGCCTGGCGCCAACTTGCCGACCGCGTGCAGGCCACCTATGAGACCGTCGTTCAGGACGAGGCGCGTTTCTTACGCGCCGATCCAGAAGGCCACGCCCGCCGCATGCTCGACACCTGCCAGACCCGCATGGCCCGCGTGCGCCGCGATCTTCGCGAGTTCGCGCTGAGCTCCGACGCCGACCGTCGCGCGCTCCAGCAGCGCGAGCTCGACAGCCTTACGCAGCGCCTCAACGACGAGGTGCTCACGCCCCTCGAAGAGCTCAAGGCGCGCGCCGACGCCATCCCCCTTACCCGCCAGACCGACACTCTGGAGGCGATCCACGTCGCCATCGACCACCTGGAGCTCGGCCTACAACGGGTGCGAACGCTGGGACTTCTCAAACGTCAGGAGAGCTGATGTCACTTCGCGACCGTTTCGACGAGGCGCGCGCGAGCTACTTCGCGTCACGCCAGCGCCAGCTTCGCCAGCGCGAGCTCTGGGCCGACGCCCTGGCCACGCTCGTCGACGAAGCCGACTGGCTCGTCAGACGCGGGGAGGCGTCCGAGCGCTGGCCGGAGCTTCTCGTCGAAGCCACCGAAGTCGCCGCCAACCTCGACGATCTGGCCGAGTATCGCGCCTTTCTTCATCATTTCGGCGATCGGCTGTTGCCGGAGGGGCCCGGGGCCGAAACGCGCCTATGGGACGCGCTCAAGCCCCTGGAAGATCTCAACCACGCCGCCACACTCCAGGCGCTCGGCGCCTGGCTCACCCTGGCGCGCCCCGACTCCGCCGCGGGCCCCTACCTGGAGGCGCACGCGCTCGAGGAGAGCAGCCACCTCACGTCCGGAGATCGTCTCCGGGCCGACCAGGCCTTCGCGCTGGCTGCTCGCCGCGCTCGCCACTCGAGGCCACACGCCGAGGACGATCATCCGCCGCTTCAAATCCATTGCGAGCTCCGCCGCGGCGCGCTCTCGCTGAACAGCGGGCTCAACCGAAGTGCAGGCCAGCAGGCCCTGGGGCAGCTCAACTGGAGCGCGTTATCGCGCACCGAGCAGCTCTGGATGGCCCACGCCCTCACGCATAGCGAGCGCTGGATCGACCGGGTCCGCGTCATCGATCTTCTGCTCGATGCGCTGCGGGACCGACCCGACACGGTGGCGCCCCCACAGGGTCAGGAGGAGCTGCGCGCCATCGCGCGTGAACTTCTCGGCAACGCCCCGCTCCAGCTTCACCCCACAGAGCGCGAGCGTCTCCCGGATCTCATCGCCACGCTCTTCGACGAGGCGGAGTGCGCACACTGGCAGCGCCACATCGAGGCCCGAGAACGCCTGCAGCACCTGGCGAGCGCACCGATCCCGAAGCCCGACACAGTCGAAGAGGCCACAGCGGCACTGGATCGCCTCGCGCTCGACGCCCCCGCGCGCTGGCGACCGGTGGCGCAACACGCCGCCATGCTCCTCAGCCCGGCCGAGTCGCTCGCCAACAGCCCGGTGCCGGCCGAGCGCGACCCTCTCTCCCACTTCTACGCCACGCTCGCGGAGACCCTGGCGAACCTCGCGCAGGGGCATCGTGGTGAGGGGCTGCTCCATCCGCTGAACGCTGCGGCCCGGGCGCTGGAAGACGACACCGGCGCGCTTCGCGCCCTGGCCCTACTCTGGCCCCGACTTCTAGAGCAGCCCGAGCTCACCTCCGACGAAGCGCTTCTGCCGGAGCTTGTGGACCTCGCCAGCCAACACGCCCGCGGCCCCTCCCCCTCCTATGGATGGTGGGCTCTGGCGGCGCACCTCTACCGCGTCGGGCTCCCGACCTGCGCTCTGCCCCTGGCCGAACGCGCGCGGCAAAACGGAGACCCCAGCGAGCGCGATGATATTTTTTATTATGTAAAATCATCAACCTTGAAAGAAGCCGCGTCCCGACGGGACGCGGCTCTTGCCACAACCTGGCTGACGCTCAGTCCTTGAGCTGGTGCATCCAGACTTCCTGCTGCGGGAAGGGGATCCCGATGCCGGCCGCGTCCAGACGGTACTTCACCTCACGGAGCAGCTTCGATCGCACCGCCCAGAAGTCCGCGGTGTTGACCCAGCCGCGCAGATCGAAGTCTACCGAGCTTCCACCCAGCCCGTTCATCGTGACCGTGGGAGCCGGATCTTGAAGCACCCCTTCCATCGACGCCAGGATATCTTCAAAGATGGCCCTGGCCTCGTCGATGTCCGCGTCGTAGGCGATGCCCGCCACGATATCGACGCGTCGGGTGGTCGCCTCGGAGTAGTTGATGATGGGATTACCCCACACCCCGGAGTTGGGGATCGTGATGCGCTTGTTGTCGGGCGTGCTCAGCAGCGTCGACACCAGCGTCAGATCTTTGACCGTCCCGGCGATCCCGTTGATTTCGACGTAGTGCCCCACATCAAAGGGGCGGTAAAGCAACAGCAACATACCCGCAGCGAAGTTCGACAGCGTATCTTTGAGCGCAAAACCCAGCACCAGGCCCGTCGCCCCCAGACCGGCGATCAACGCCCCGGTGTCGATGCCCAGGTTTCCCAGACCAATGATCAGGGCGAGCAACATCACCGACTTACTGGAGACATTGACGACAAACTGCGTGAAGAGCGCCGAGGGCTCCAGACGCGAGCGGTCGAAGCCCGCACGGACCGCTTTGCGAACAATGCGCGCGGCGATCATGCCCGCAACCACAATCAGCAAGAAGACCAGCAGGTTGCGCGCCAACGCCAACCCTTCGGTCGCAAGCCAGGCGCTGGCAGCATCGGTCAGCGTAGCGAAATCGAAATTCATACAACACTCCTTCCATCACGGGTCAACGACACAAATCCTCAAAGGGTGACGTGAAACGGTTACGATCCGCGCCACAGGAGGACTTCCAATGGGTTACGCAATAGACACGCCCCTTTGAAAACGCAAGAGCACAGGCGGCTTTACCGCGGGTGATCCGCCGGTCTAGGCTGTGCTGAGACGCTCTTCCACCCGACTTCGAGGTTATGTTGATGCCGCTGCGCAACCTGTTGATCCTGACGATGATCACGCTCGTAACGAGCGTGGTCGCCTGCTCCTCAACGCCTCCCCCTGCCAATGAGGTGCCTTCCTCCCAGGCCCCGGCGGAGAACCCGCGCGCCGAGGTGCTCGCGATGATCCAGGAAGCCAACGAGCTCTGGGAGGCGCGCCACACCCCCGAATCGCTCCGGCTCGCGCTGAGCACCTACGACGACGCCCTGGCGCGTCACCTGGATGAAGCGCTTCTCGATGAGCGCGCGCACTTCGATCTTCAGCTTCGTCGCGCCCGCGCCTACGCCTTCGCGGCAAGGGCCGCCCTGGCGGGCGACGCGCCGGCCTCCGCGGAGGCGGCCCGTGCCGCTCGCAGCGGTGAGGAGGCT
>NZ_VOSL01000003.1 GCF_007997005.1 Lujinxingia vulgaris
CCTCCGCTTGCACCACCGATCCGGTCTGCGGCGACGACGACATCAACGTCGACGGCGAAGTCTGCGACGGCACCGACCTCGGCGGCCAGACCTGCCAGAGCCTCGGCTTCGACGGCGGCACACTCGCATGCTCCGACACCTGCGGCTTCGACACCTCCGCTTGCACCACCGATCCGGTCTGCGGCGACGACGACATCAATGGCGACGGCGAAGTCTGCGACGGCACCGACCTTGGCGGCCAGACCTGCCAGAGCCTCGGCTTCGACGGCGGCACCCTGGGTTGCTCCGACACCTGCGGATTCGACACCTCCGCTTGCACCAGCACGCCCTTTGCTTGCGGCGACTTCGAAGGCCCCGAGTCCAACAACACCTTAAGCGACGCCACCACCGTCGACATGGAAAACCTGCCCGTCCAGGACGCCATCTGCGGCAGCGATGAGGTCGACGTCTACTCCTTCACCGCCACCCTGGAATGCGAGGGCGACGCCGTCATCACCTTCGGCGAAGGCGACGACGTTCATGACGTCTACCTCTACAATGTCTATGGCGAACTTCTGGACTTCGACGAGTCCGACGACGCCACCAAGACCTTGAGCACCTCCACCTCGATCAACGGCGACCCGCGCACCACCGGCTTTTTCGTCGTCATCTTCGGCCGTGAGGGCAGCGAGAACAGCTATGAGATCGACTTCCAGAACGTCGTCTGCGAACCGCTGGCGGCCTGCCCGGTTGACGACCGCTACGAAGGCAACAACACCCTGACCACCTCCACCCCCATCGAGTTCCGCACCATCCTCGACGCCACCATCTGCACCGATGACGTCGACTACTACGACATCAGCCTGCCCCTGGGATGCCAGGTCACCGCCCAGATGCAGCCGGAGAGCGGCCAGGACTTCGATCTTTTCCTGAGCACCGCCACCCGCCAGCTCGACGACAGCCAGAGCGGCGCCGGTCTGGTCGATGCCGTGCAAGGCGGCAGCAACACCAGCTCCTACTACCTGCGTGTTGAGCCCTTCGGCGGCTCCACGGGCACCTACTCCCTGCGCACGGACGTCGTCGACATCACCTGCGCCGACGCCCCCACCTGCCCCACCGACGACGCCTTCGGCCCCAACCCCACGCAACAAGACGCCTACCCCCTGGAAGGCCCCTCGGCCATCCTCGCCGGCGCCATCTGCACCCCCGACGACGACTTCTACAAGATCTTCGTCCCGGAAGGCTGCAAGCTCGACAGCACCCTGGAGTTCATCCACGCCGACGGTGATCTCGACCTTCACGTCTACGACACCGAGGGCCTGGTCGCCAGTTCCAGCCTTAGCTCCACCGACAACGAAGCCGTCTCCACCGGTGTGGTCACCGAGGGTGGCGTCTACAACATCGGTGTCGAGGGCTACAATGGCGCCAACAACACCTACCGCCTGCGCAACACCATCACCTGCGCCGACCCCCTCGACCGCCTCAGCTGCCCGGCCGATGACGTCTTTGCACCCAACGGCGACTTCGCCTCGGCGATCGCCATCCTCCCCAACAACAGCTTCGACGCGGTCCTCTGCCGGACCGAGGATGAGTCCTTCAGCTCGGACTTCTACCGCCTCGAAGTCCTCTCCAGCGGAACCCTCGACGCGTCCATCTCCTTTATCGACGAGAACGGCGATCTTGACCTGAGCCTCTACAACAGCGCCTTCGACGTCATCACCGACTCGCTCAATTTCGACGTCGACGAGGAAAGCATCAGCACCAGCGTCACCCCCGGAACCTACTACCTGGAGGTGCGCGGCTACGGTGACGGCGTCTATAACCTGGAGACGAGCGTCCAATAACCACGCGCACCGCCCCACCCGGGGCGGTGCACAACTTCAGGTACCGCACAAAAAGCCGGCGCCCCCACAGGGTGCCGGCTTTTTTCATGTCCTGGCCTCACTCCCCCGACCCGCTCTACTCCGCCGCGCTCTCCGCCTCGACCGGCGCCACCCCGTCGGGCTTCCCATCGCCCAGACACCCGCAGAGCCTGCCCCCCTCATTGATCCAGTCGCCGTAGGCATGCCCGTTGTGGCCGCGCTCCCGGCAGCAGGTCGAGCACGCCTCACTATCCTCCAGGTTCTCGCACGCCGGATAATAGGCCTTCTCCACCTCGGCCAACTCGCTGAACATCCCCACCCCCAGAAAGGCCGCCCCCCCGCAACACAGCGCGCTCAACACGGCGGTGACGCCCAGCACAATCAACACGATCTTCAAGGTCTTTTTGTTGTCTTCCCGCTGCTCCGTCTCCATCGTCTCTCCTCGCAAGGATGGGCCACACTGCGCTCATGGCCCTACATGGCCACACATTGGACATCGCCAATAAATCATGAAAAGGTGACCGCCTTCTTCGCCACCGCCGACGCTCGAACGCCACCTGAGTGGCGGACACCGTAAACGAATCGGCGTTCTTTTTGGAACCTCCGTACGCCCGCTGATGGAGTCGTCTATGCGCCCCAGTCTCTTCCCCACGCCCTCGCCGCGCAAGCCGCTCGGCTTCTCGATGCTCGCCATCTTCTTCGCCCTCGCGCTCAGCGCCTGCGGCGCGGATGACGACGTCCGTCCTAACACCGACGACACCGACATCATCGACGAGACCGACGCCGGCGAAGACACCGACGCCGATCCCGATGAGGACACCAACCCCGACGAAGACACCGGCGAAGACACCGACATCGACCCCGGCCCCACCTGCGGCGACGACCTGGTCGAAGGCGACGAGAGCTGCGACGGCACCGACCTCAATGGCGAGACCTGCCTCACGCAGGGCTTCGACGGCGGCGAGTTGGGTTGCGACGCCTCCTGCGGCTTCGACACCTCGGAGTGTTTCGACGACGTCCCCGAAACATGCGGCAACGACGAACTTAATCAAGAAACCGAAGCCTGCGACGGCGAAGACCTCGGCGAAGAAACCTGCCTCACGCAAGGCTTCGACGGCGGCGAGCTGGGCTGCACCGAGAGCTGTGGGTTTGACATCTCGGGCTGCTTCTTCGATCCCATCTGCGGCGACGACCTGATCAACACCGACGACGAAGCCTGCGACGGCGCTGACCTCGCCGAACAGACCTGCGAAACCCTGGGCTTCGACGGTGGTTCCCTCGCCTGCTCCGACACCTGCGGATTCGACACCTCCGGCTGCACCACCGACCCCATCTGCGGCGACGACCTGGTCAACACCGACGAAGAAGCCTGCGACGGCGCTGACCTCGCCGAACAGACCTGCGAAACCCTGGGCTTCGACGGCGGCACCCTCGCATGCTCCGACACCTGCGGTTTCGACACCTCCGGCTGCACCACCGACCTCATCTGCGGCGACGACCTGGTCAACACCGACGACGAAGCCTGCGACGGCGCTGACCTCGCCGAACAGACCTGCGAAACCCTGGGCTTCGACGGCGGCACCCTCGCCTGCTCCGACACCTGCGGTTTCGACACCTCGGGTTGCACCACCGACCCCATCTGCGGCGACAGCGCCGTCAACCAGCCCTCCGAGTCCTGCGACGGCGATGACCTCAATGGCGAAACCTGCGTCACCCAGGGCTTCGACGGTGGCACCCTCGCCTGCTCCGACACCTGTGGCTTCGACACCTCCGCCTGCACCACCGACCCCATCTGCGGCGACAGCGCCGTCAACCAGACCTCCGAGTTATGCGACGGCGCCGACCTCAATGGCGAAACCTGCATCACTCAGGGCTTTGGCGGCGGCACCCTCGGCTGCAACGCCTCCTGCGGCTTCGACACCTCCGCCTGCACCGCCGCCCCGGTCTGCGGCGACGCCGAGGTCAATCAGCCCTCCGAATCCTGCGACGGCATCGACCTCAATGGCCAGACCTGCGCCTCCCTGGGCTTCGACCGCGGAACCCTGAGCTGCAACACCTCCTGCGGATTCGACACCTCCGCCTGCATCACCGACCCCATCTGCGGCGACGACGACGTCAACCAGCCCTCCGAGTCCTGCGACGGCACTGACCTCAACGGCCAGACCTGCGTCAGCCAGGGCTTTGGCGGCGGCACCCTGGGTTGCAACGCCTCCTGCGGATTCGACACCTCCGCCTGCACCGCTCCCCTCGCTTGCGCCGACGTCGACTCGGGCGAGCCCAACAACTCCCGGGCCCAGGCCACCGTGCTGACCTCGGGCGTCGCCTACGACGCGGCCATCTGCGCTGACGACATCGACCATTACATCCTCGACGCGGCGGTGGGCTGCTCCATCGACGCCGACCTCATCATGACCGGCTCGACCTTCTCGACCAGCCAGGACATCGACCTGGAACTGAACACCGAGAACATGCGCCTCGATAAGAGCGCCGCCGGTGGCAGCACCGCCGAAAACGTCAGCGGAATGGCTTCCACCAGCCGCTACTACCTCAACGTCGAGCCCTTCAACACGGCCACCTCCGCCTACACCCTGACCGCGAACGCCGTCAGCTGCCCGGCCGCCCCGACGTGCCCCACCGATGACATCTTCCAGCCCAACGACGACGTCGACGCAAGCTACGCGCTCGAAGGCCCCCTGGCCTTCTTTGACGCTGCCCTCTGCGTGGCACAGACCGAAGACTGGTACGAGATCTACGTGCCGGCGGGTTGCACCATCAACGCCGACATCACCTTCACCGATGCCAACGGCGACCTCGACCTCTACCTCTACGAACCCACCACCTTCTTTGATGTGACCAACTTCGTCGTTCGCGGCTTCTCCTCCTCCGACGACGAGACCCTCACGCACGCCGCCACCGCCTCCGGCGTCTACAAGATCCGGGTCGACGGCTGGAGTGAGTCCACCAACACCTACGGCTTCCGCACCGAAGTGCTCTGCCCGGCCCACCTGGAGCTGAGCTGCCCGGCTGACGATATGTTTGCGCCCAACCACAGCGCCGACACCGCCGTCCCCATCTCCCCCAGCGACGTCGTCGACGGCATCCTCTGTGGGGAGCGCAGCACCTTCAGCGTCAGTGAGCACTCCGACTTCTACGAGATCGCCCTTCCCGAATCCGGAAACCTCACCCTGAGCCTCCTCTCGCACCACGCGCTCGGCGACCTCAACCTCGCCCTGCTCGACGCGTCCGGGAACCCGATCCAGATCACCGATACGCAGCAGAGCGACCGCGAAGAGCTCGTCTCGATCTTCCTCGTCCAGGGCACCTACACCCTGGAGGTCTACGGCAACACGCCCGACGACTTCGGCAAGTACTTCCTGCGCACCAACTTCGAGCCGACGCCCTGATCGACGTCACAACGCACAGCGTCTGAGCACTCAGGCATAAAAAAAGGCCGCGCCCCCGCGCGGCCTTTTTTGTTTCCGGTTCAACCCTGCCGGCTCCGCCTCACACCCCACATCGAAATCCCCTTCAACATCAACCCCTTAGCCCCGCCCAACCTTCAACCTCCCCGCAGCATCCGAGCGATCTTTCCGATCACCCCGCCTTTCCCGCCCTGACCGCCCTCATCCTCACGGCTCGCATCCTCCTCGGCATCGAAGAGCGCGGCCTCCTCCTCGTCCACAAACATCGAGTCCTCCAGAAACCCGTCGGAGGTATCGCTTAAAAGCGCGTAGGCCCGCTGCGCATCCTCGCGACGCACCCGCACCTTCACGCCCCCCACCGCGCTGCTGATCCCCCCGTAGGCCGCCACAATCCCCTCATCCTCCAGCGCACACGGGATCTGGGCGTCGGCCAGACGCGTGCGTGCAATATGGGCGTCGACCTGGGAGGCGTAGGAGATGATGACGATGGTGTCGTCGAGCATGGGCAGTCCTTATCTGGCAGATACCGTTCTGGCGGGTGCATCCCGCCCGGAGGCTAAGCCCCTTAAGGGCCCTGCACATTCCTGCGACGCATCCCGAGGTGATGACTCAGCCTTCCCCTGCCCCTCATCATCACCCTCCCAAAACACGGCGCTTAAAAGCGCTCGATGCTCACCACGTCGCGCGCGCCGGGGTGTTCGGCCGCGGTCCAGATGCGGTCGTGGGCGCGCTCATAATAGAGATCTTCGGCCCCGTAGACCCAGTTCACCGAGGTGTTCTGGCCACCCGGACGCCCCTTATAAAGCCTTCCGTCGCTGCCATCCTGACTCGACGAAGACACATAAAAATCACCGCCGACCCGTGTTCCGCCCTGAGCGCGGGTCTGACCTACCACCAGCCCCTCGGAGGCAAACGTGCTACCCTGGCGCGTCTCCAACAATCCGGTGGCCGCATCCAGCGGCCAGACCACCATCTTTCCCTGCGCGTGATCCGAATAATACTCCCCGGTCACCAGCGCCGGCGGATCGCTCTGTCGATCCAGCCCCACGAACGCAAAACGCACCCGACACGACGCCGACGTCAGCCGGTAGCGCGCGATCCGCGGCACGGCAAAGAGATAGCCGTGCGCATCACTGCGTCCGCCGCTGATGCCGATCGCCCCGGTATCATCGGTGTGGCTGGGCCGAAACATCCGCCCCAGATCGTAGACGCGGATCCCCTGCACCGTATCGACCACGTAGAGGTAGCGCCCCCACCACACGATGCCCCCGGCGTGCAGGGCGTTGCCGCTATCGTACGACGCGCTCTCAAAGTCGACCTGACCGCCCTCCTCCACCGGATCGACGAGCAAGAGGTGTCGGTAGCGCACGTCACTCAGGTCCGTGATGTCGGCCACGCTCAGCCGCGCCCCCTTGGTCGGCCGCGCCTCGGTCTTGTGGTACCAGCTCGTCATGAGCACCCGCCGCCCCTCCACAAGCCCCGAGGCATCGGCGTCGCTCGACCCGCTGATGCCCTGTGGGTACCAGTAGCTGACCTCATCATCACCGCTGTTCCAGCGAAACCCCGCAGCTCCAAGCCCGCTCAAGCGCGTCTGGGTGGCGCTGCGCACCCCGGCACGCCCCTCACGGTTCAGCGCTCCGAGCACATCGGCCATGCTGCGGGCCTGCCCCCCGGCCTCACCGGTGACCCGCGCCAGCAGGCGGTCGGCCAACGCCTCGCCATCGGCCATCGGATCTTCGAGCGCGAGCTCAAACGCACACCCGTCGAGCCCCCGCATCTGCCCGAGCGTGGTGTTTACATCCACCGCATCACAATCGGGCGTGCCCCCACACGCCCAGACCGGCTCCTCATCCACATCGGGCGTCACGTCGTCGTCCGACGCGTCCACGACGTCCGCAACGTCGTCCCCACCATCGGCACCAACCTCACCGACATCCCCGCCCCCGCCGGAATCCCCAACATCTTCAACATCTTGCACGCCCCCACCATCGTCCGCATCGAGCGCGGCGCTGTCCTCAAGCCCCCCGGCATCGCGCGCATCCACGCCGCGCCCCGAGAGGTTGCCGGAGTTGCATGCTCCCAACCCCACAAGCGCGCTGAGCACCAGCGCCGCAACCATCTTCCGACCGTCTCGACCCATGTCCTTCCCCGCGCGCAACGTGCGTACTGACCACCCAAACAACTCAACGTCCCCGACGCTACGTCAGCCTCCCCTGGCGAGCAATCCCCAAAACGCCCCCCGGCTTCCGCGCCCTGGTCCGTCTCTCGGTCGGCACAACGTCGCGCCGCCCTGGTCCGTCTCTCGGTCGGCACAACGTCGCGCCACTCCGCGCCCTTGCCCGTCTCTCGGTCGGCACAACATCGCGCCACTCCGCGCCCTTGTACGTCTCTCGGTCGGTACAACGTCGCGCCAATCTACGCCCTTGCCCGTCTCTCGGTCGGACCACAAATCCGACATGCTGCGCCCCTGCCCCTCGGCGAACGCGCCCGAACCCCTCCGCCCCCTCATCAACACGCTTGCGTATCTTCTGGCCGCTGCGTCTCCAGCGCGTCTCTCCTCAACACGCCCCCCACACGCCCCATCAACGCCTTCTCACACGCACGCATTGGACATCTCGCCAGGAATATGAAAGGGTGCCCGCCTTTCACGCAACCGCTCGCCCGAAGACCGCCTAAGTGCGCGAAAACGTGGCCAAAACGGCTTAATCAACACGCTGCATAATGCACGCCCGATGCTGGAGTATCCCATGAACCGCCCCTTCGCCCCCACACCCTCGCCACGCAACCCGCTCAGCGCTCTGCTGCTCGTACTGCTGCTCGGAGTCTCCCTGAGCGCCTGCGGCACCGACGACGATGTCCGTCCCAACATCGGCGACACCGACATCATCGACGAAGATGCCGGCGAGGACGCCGACGTGGATCCCGGCGAAGACACCGGTGCTGACGCCGATGCCGACGAAGACACCGACATCACCCCCGGCCCCACCTGTGGCGACGACCTTGTCGAAGGCGACGAGAGCTGCGACGGCACCGACCTCGGCGGTGAAACCTGCATCACCCAGGGCTTCAACGGCGGCACGCTGGGCTGCGATGCCTCCTGCGGCTTCGACACCTCCGCCTGCGTCAACGAAGTCCCCAAAACCTGCGGCGACGACGAACTGAATCAAGAAACGGAAGCCTGCGACGGCGAAGACCTCGGCGAAGAGACCTGCATCTCCCAGGGCTTCGACGGCGGCGAGTTGGGCTGCACGGAGAGCTGTGGCCTGGATACCTCGGGTTGCTTCTTTGATCCCATCTGCGGCGACGACGAGGTCAACACCGACGAGGAAACCTGCGACGGCGCTGACCTCGACGGTGAGACCTGCGTCTCCCAGGGCTTCGACGGCGGCACACTCGCATGCTCCGACACCTGCGGATTCGACACCTCCGCCTGCATCATCGACCCCGTCTGCGGCGACGATGACGTCAACCAGACCTCCGAGTCCTGCGACGGCACCGACCTTGCGGGCGAAACCTGCGTCTCCCAGGGCTTCGACGGCGGAACCCTCGGCTGCAACACCTCCTGCGGATTCGACACCTCCGCCTGCACCATCGACCCCGTCTGCGGCGACGATGACGTCAACCAGACCTCCGAGTCCTGCGACGGCACCGACCTTGCGGGCGAAACCTGCGTCTCGCAAGGCTTCGACGGCGGAACCCTCGGCTGCAACACCTCCTGCGGATTCGACACCTCCGCATGCACCATCGACCCCATCTGCGGCGACGACGCCGCCAACCAGACCTCCGAGTCCTGCGACGGCACCGACCTGGGTGGTGAAACCTGCGTCTCCCAGGGCTTCGACGGCGGAACCCTCGGCTGCAACGCCTCCTGCGGGTTCGACACCTCCGCATGCACCATCGACCCCGTCTGCGGCGACGACACCGTCAACCAGGGCTCCGAGTCCTGCGACGGCGCTGACCTGGGTGG
>NZ_VOSL01000029.1 GCF_007997005.1 Lujinxingia vulgaris
CCCCGAAGATTGCACCAGCGGCGTCTGCGACGATGGAACCTGCGCCGCACCCACCTGCGACGATGGCGTGCAGAACGGCACCGAGACCGATGTCGATTGCGGCGGCAATTGCGGCGCCTGCGATGACGGCCTGATGTGCAACCTCCCCGAAGATTGCACCAGCGGCGTCTGCGAGGGCGGCTCCTGTGCTGTGCCCACCTGCGACGATGGCGAGCAGAACGGCACCGAGACCGATGTCGATTGTGGCGGTGCGTGTGGCGCCTGCGACGACGGCTTGAGCTGCAACCTCCCCGACGATTGCACCAGCGGCGTCTGCGACGATGGAACCTGCGCCGCGCCCACCTGCGACGATGGCGTGCGGAACGGCACCGAGACCGATGTCGATTGCGGCGGCAATTGCGGCGCCTGCGACGATGGCCTGATGTGCAACCTCCCCGACGATTGCGCCAGCGGCGTCTGCGACGACGGAACCTGCGCCGCACCCACCTGCGACGACGGAGTGCAGAACGGCACTGAAACCGACGTTGACTGCGGGGGTGAGACATGCGGCGCCTGCGACACCGCCGGCGCCTGCCTGGTCGCCGAAGACTGCCTGAGCCGCCTGTGCATGGATGGCTTCTGCGCCGCCCCCAACACCCCGCACTACGGTGACGGAAGCGATGGCAGCAGCACGGTCATCTCCGGCGGCACGTTCAACGTCGACGCCGCCAAGACCTCGCTCATCTCCCACACCGCCGACACCCTCACGGTGAGCGACGCCTCGGTCTTCGCGCCGGGCGATGAAGTGCTCGTGATCACCATGAAGAGCACGATTGGCGCCGCCGGCACCCATGAGTTCGCGTTCGTCGAAGCCATCACCGACGACGTGCTCACGCTAAGCACAGCGTTGACCCACGTCTACGACGAGGCCGACACGACGATGGTGCAGCGCGTGCCGCACTACAGCGATCTGATCGTCGACGGCACCCTGACGGCGTCGGCCTGGAATGGCACCCTGGGTGGTGTGGTGGCCTTCCGTGTCTCGGGTACGCTGACGGTCAACGAAGGCGGCCAGATCATCGCCGACGGGCTGGGCTTTGTCGGTGGCGTGCGCGGCGAACGCAGCGGGAGCACGCGCACCGGCGGTCAGGGGGAGACCTTCCTCCGGACCTCGCGAAGCCGCGCCCGCACCAACAACGAAGGCGGCGGGGGCGGAGGCGTCTACGGCGGCTCGGGCTCCGAAGATGACGCCGGCGGCGGGGGCGGCGGCGCGCACGCCACCGCCGGCGCCAACGGGTC
>NZ_VOSL01000030.1 GCF_007997005.1 Lujinxingia vulgaris
CGAAAACGCTTCTTCGCATACGACCCGAACGACGACTCCCCATAAGGCCGATACTCCTCCCGGCTGATAAGCCCGCCCGTCTCGCTGACCACCACGCTCGACGAGCCCAGGTGGTCGCCCAACTCATAGCGCACCGCCGGCTTCTGCGCGTTGAAAATATCCGGCCCCACACGCCGACTCGCCACCTTTGATGCATCGTCCATCACGTGCAGCTCGTTGGCCTGCGCCGGCGCCGATGTCCCATCGAGGATCTGATGGTGCTCAAAGATCCCGTCGACATACACCGTCGCATGCGCCACCCCGCCGCGAATCGAGACTTTTTGCACACGCTGCCCCGCCCCATCATACCCATACGCTCCGTAGCTCGACGCCGGACTCCCCGCCGCCTGCACCCGAAACGCCCGCAACTTCCCGGCGTGGTCCCACTCATAGTGGCGCTCGCTATTTTCCTGCACCAGATTCCCACCCCCATCGTACACATACCCCCGCGACTCGCCGCCAAGCCCCATCGCGACCAGGCGGTTGGAGGAAGTATCGGTTTGATAGGTCCGCTTCCACTGCGCCACCCCGTTCGCCGCATCAAGCGCGTACTCGTGCCGCTTCTCCACCATCCCGCCGGTTTTGTCATAATTGTAGTGTTCAATATAAGGCCGCGCCTCCTCCACACTCGTCCCACCCGGAACCTGATTCCCCCAGAATATCGGCTCCACCCCCTTGCGCTCTCGCCCCGTCGCACGCGTCAACCGGTAGAGCGGGTCATACTCAAAACGCCGCAGCAGCGAATCCGCCGAAAAGCTCCCCCACGTCGCTTCCGCAAGATACGCAAAATCCCCAGGCTCAATGCCCAACCCCGTCCCCCGACTCTCAATCGACCGCATCGTCTCAAACAGTTGGTTCCACCGCTATTAAAGTTAACTCCACTCCATCATAATCTTACAAAAGACTTTAACTGAAAGCAACT
>NZ_VOSL01000031.1 GCF_007997005.1 Lujinxingia vulgaris
TTGGATAGGCGGACGGCCTCGGTCTTGAAGTCCTTGGGATATTGTCTGCTCATCGGAACACCTCGTTGTGGTTACTAAAACCATTCTCTTCGATGTGTCCGGGAAATTGAAGGAACCTCATGGTCCTCGTACTCGTACTCGTACTGGTGCTGGTCCTCGTCCTGGTCCTCGTACTCGTCCTGGTGCTCGTTCTCGAACTGCAAACCCCGGTGGCCCACACGAATCGACCCACCCCGCAAACCCGAGCGTTCCACAACCACCCAACCACCCAACCCCCCAACCACAAAGCGAACCCGGAACGCGCAGCCAAACCAACCCACCCCGCAAACCCGAGCGCCCCCTCAAAACTCCGCCGACACCGTCAACCGCGCATTGAAAGGCGGCCCGGCGCTCTGGTGGAGCACCGGCAGGCGACTGCCGCTCGTGCCCTGTTGCCAGTGGCTCGCATACACATACTCGCCCTCCCGCAGCCGTTGGTTGAGCAGGTTTTCGAGCTCCAGTCCCACCTGCCAGCGGCGCCAGCGGTAGCCCAGGGTGGCGTCGAAGCGGGTCAGGGGGGCGGAGCGGGCGCCGGCGGGGAGGTTGCGGGGGGCGACGGCCAAAAAGCGCAGCCCGCCGCCCAGGCCTGAGGGGTGGGTGACGACCCAGTGGGCGCCGGCGGTGAGCGTGGGGACCTGGGGGACGGGCTGGTTGAGGTTGGAAAACTCGGGGTCGGTGAAGCGGGCGTCGACCCAGGTCAGATCGCCGCTGAGGTGCATCCAGTCGGTGGGGTGGATGTCGAGAAAGATCTCGGCGCCCAGGCGGCGGCTCGAGGGGAGCTCGATGGTGGTGGCGGAGAGGTGGTCGAAGAAGATCTCGCGATCGAGGAGGGTGGCAAAGCCCGTCAGCGTGATGCCGAGCCAGTCGGTGGGGAAGACGCGGGCGCCGAGCTCGGCGGCGTGGGATTGGGAGAAGGCCGCGACGAGCTCGTCGGAGGCGCCGGCAAATGCCCGGAGTTCGGGGGGGCGAAGGCCGCGGCCGTAGGCCGCGAAGAAGGTCCAGCGATCGTTGGGCTTGTAGCGGGCCGAGGCGCGGGGGGAGGCGGCGACGAGCAGGTTCTGGCCGGTGGCGTCGGTTGTGGAGGTTGAAGTGGTGTCGGTGGCGCGGAGGAAGGCGGCGTCGAGGCGGGCGCCCAGATCCAGCCGGAGCGTGGAGGTGGGTTGAAGGCGCAGGCCGGCGCGGGCGCCGAAGCTCGACTGCACCCCGCGCAGAGCGCGCAGCGTGGAGGTGGTTGCGAGCTCGGCGTCGACGCCGCGCTCGGACTGCGTAACATGTTCGCCGCGCAGGTGGGCGCCGCCCACAAAGCTCAGGCGTTCGATGAGCGGTCGGGAGTAAAAGAGATCCGCGCCGCCGCCGAAGGTGCGGTGCGCCTGGCGGGTGCGGTCGCCTTCGACTGGGTCGTCCAGGTAGCCGGTAAAGTTCTCAAAGAGCACCAGGTCGCGGGCGGCGCCGTCGACGCGCAGGCGCAGCATATCGCCGGAGGTCAACGCGCCGCGGCGCTGCCAGGTGGCCGCGCCAAGAGCCCGGGCGGACTGGCCACGGCCCACATCTTCGTAGGCGTCGTAGAAGCCGATGCGGCCGGCGTCGACGTCGGGGCTGCGCAGGGTGCCGGGGAGCTCGAAGCGGGAGGCGCCGGCGGCAAAAAAGGTGCTGAGCCGCCCGCCGGCCAGCCGGAGCTCGGAGGTGGAGGCGTTGAGGGTGGCGCGCTCGATGCCGCGTTGCTGGCCATAGCCCGCGTCGCGCATGAGCTCGGCGGCCGCAAAGGAGGCGCCGTCGGCGCTGGCGTGGCGGCCAAAGAGGCGCAGCCTGCCGGTGGTGCCGCCGGTCAGCGCGACGTGGCTCTGCAGCGCCTGGCCATCGAGATACTGCGGGGAGACGCCGGGGCGGTAGTCCACGGTGCCCGCCATACCAAAGAGCCCCTGATGCAGCGCAAAAGGCCCCTTGATGACGTGCATCGACTCCACGACCTCGGGCAGCACCACGCCCAGATCGATGTAGCCCTGCCCGTGGATGTTGCTCCACTCGTTGAGCGGGACGCCTCCGAGCGTCAGCTCCAGATCGGCGCCGTGCACCGCGTCGAAGCCGCGCAAAAAGAACTGGTGGCCTTTGCCCTCGCTGCCGTGCTGAATCAGCGTGAGGCCGGGCACCTGCCTCAAAAGCTCCTCGGCGTTTCGAGCCGGGGCGGCGTCGAGCTCCTGGCGTCCCAGCGTCATCGTGGCGCTGGTCAGGGTGCGGGGCAGGTTGGCGCGGACGGTCACCCTTAAGGTGTCGTCGGGCTCGTCTGTGGGATCAGTTGCGTCGGCCTGATCGGGTGCCAGGGCATCGATCGCGGGGGCATCAGCCGTGTCCGTCGGTGATTGCGCAAAGGCCGAGGGCATGCCCCCCGGCGTGACCATGCACATGGCGAGCAAAGAAAGGGCGACACGCTTCAACGCGCGCCGCCCCCTGGTTGAACGGTCTGAAACCATCAGTGGCAGTGTCCTTCGCCGTCGATGTGGCCGAGGGTTGCGACCTGGGCTTCGAGCCACTCCCAGAGGTTCTCAATCTCTTCGTTACCGACGTCCAGGGTGCCCACCGAGGCCGCTTCGAGCTCTTCTCTGGAGATGTCGTCGTTCTCATCGTCGCCATCGGCCGCGGCCAGCAGGGCGAAGACCAGCGCGGGGTCTTCGCTGACCAGGCTGTCGTAGAAGAGGTGGTCGGCGTGAATCGTCAGCTCCAGGCGGCTGCTCTGGTCGGCCTCGACGGTGACCGTGGTGTGGCATTCGGCGTAGGTGGTGGGCACCTCGAAGGTCCAGTCGAAGGTTTTGGTGACGCCTTCTTTTTCGGCGCTTCCAACCACGCGGATGGTGCCCAGGGCGTAGTCCACGCTCTCGTAGGTGCCGGCGTCGAGGGGGAGCTCGGCCAGGTGGTGGCCTTCGCCCTCGGTGGGGGGCGCGATCTGGATGGTGGTGGCGTCGCTGAACGCGGCGTCGCCGACCGTCACCGAGGTCACCTCGACGGCAAACCCTTCAAAATCAATCGCCCAGCCATCGCTCATGGCGTCGGCGGGGATGCCCTCTTCGACGAACTCTTCGCCATAGACATACACATTGAGCATGCCCTGGCCCTCGGGGCTCTGTGTGTCGCCTTCGCCACAGGCGGCGGCAAGGGGCAGAAGAAGCAGGCTGGCAAGGGCGGTGGTGCGGGTGGTGGGGCTGAACATGGCGTTACTCCTGAAGTTGAAATTTAACGTGGTCGTGGGAGAGGAGGCGACGGCGCACCTCCAGGTAGATGGGATCGTTTTCGGTGGCGCCAAAGCTCACGACGCCCCCGGTGGCCAGCGCCTCAAAGTCGACGCCATCGAAGAGGTGGCCCTGGCCGAAGACCTCTTCAAAAACGAAGCGAAAGCGCAGCAGGCCATCCGGGACGAGCTCGGAGGTGATGGCGTGCGGAAAATAAATGGCGGTGATCTCGCGCCCCTCGGGGGCAGCGACCTCAAAGGTGAAGTCGGTGCTTTCTCCCTCGCGCGTCGCTGTGCCGGCGAGGCGAATGCTCAGCTCGGGAGCTTCGCTGAAACGCGCCAGGGTCAGGGAGGCCGAGGTGTAGTCGCCTTCGAGCAGCGTGGCGCTGCCCAGGTCGCGATCACCTTCGCTAACCCAGTCGACCTCATACTCGCCCGGGAGCTCTCCCATCACCTCGCCGCCTTCGCTATGGCCGGGATGGGCCCGGGCGCTGGGAATCACGAGGTCATAGGCGCGAGCCGGCAGGCTGGCGTGCTCGCTTCCCCCGGTCAGAAAACGCACGTTGCCAAACGCGAAGCGGGCCTCGGTGAGTTCGATGCGGTAGCCAAGGTCGGTCTCCGCGCTGCCAGGACCGGTGGCGTCGACCACCACGGGAATCGCGACTTCGATGGGGGGCTGCGATTCGCCGCAGCCGGATGTGACCATGAGCGCGGCGAGTGTAAATGTTTGAATTTTCGTAGACATGTTCATGGGTGGGAGTGCCCGGTCGTGTGCTCGGTGGAGGCGTTGGGGAGCGCGCTGTAGACGGCCTGACCAAAGAGCACGCCTTTCATGCCGATGAGGTGGTCGGCGACGTGTTTGAGGTCGGCCGGCGCGCCGCGCAGGGTGATGACTTCGAGGCAGGTGTCGTGATCGAGGTGCACGTGCATCGAGGCGATGATGGCGTGGTGATGGATATGGCCCACGTCTTCGAGCTCTTTGCTCAGGCCGCGCTTGTGGTGGTCGTAGACGAGGGTGACCGTGGCGACGGCGTTTTGAGCCTGCTCCCACTCCTCGCTGGCCAGGCGCTGGCGGATGAGATCGCGCAGGGCTTCGGAGCGGTTGGAGTGGCCGCTGTTTGAGATCCAGGCGTCAAAACGCTCTAAAAGTTCGGCGTCGACGGCGATGCTGGCGCGGGTGAGGTCAGACATAGGGAACTCCATCGGTTACGACGTCTTACCCCGAAATGGGGTGTGTTACGAAGTTGATGGTGCGTAACACCGGCGTCGATGACGAGCAAGAAGGATCTTTTGGAGCGTGGCGTGGCGCGTTGTCGCACCGGGCGCCTCGCGTATACTCGCGCGGCTGATGTCACGTGAGATTGGCGCCGATCGCGGGCGTGGAGCTTAAAGGTTTGAAAGATGAACGATATGGGGTTGTCGAGCACGTCGATCGCGGAGTTGAACCGTCTGCTGGCGGGGCGCTATCGGGTGGAGCGGGTGCTGGGAGAGGGGGCGCACGGGGTGACCTACCTGGCGACCACCGCCGACGGGCGGCAGGTGGCGCTCAAAGAGCTGGCCGTGGCGCGGGTGGAGAGCTGGAAGGCCATCGAGCTCTTTGAGCGGGAGGGGCAGGCGCTGCAGGCGCTCTCGCACCCGGCGATTCCGGCGTATGAAGAGGCTTTTCACCTCGATGATGGGTGGGGCGGGGAGCGTTTTTTTCTGGCGCAGGCCTATGTCGAGGGGCGCGACCTGGGCTCGGAGGTGGAGCGAGGGCGGCGCTGGACCGAGGCGCAGGTCAAAGCGCTTGTGGCGGAGCTGCTGGAGGTGCTCGTGTACATGCAGGCGCTGAGCCCGCCGATGATTCACCGCGACATCAAGCCCACCAACCTGATGGAGCGCCCGGACAAGAGCCTGGCGCTGATCGATTTCGGGGCGGTGCAGACGCTGGCCGCCGAAGACACCGGCGGCTCCACGATCGTGGGCACCACCGGCTACATGCCGGTGGAGCAGCTGATGGGGCGCGCGGTGCCGGCCACAGATCTCTATGCGGTGGGGGCGACGGCGGTGCATCTTTTGAGCGGGCGGCATCCGGCGGAGCTGCCCGTGCGGCGGATGACGCTGGATTTTCGGGGGGCGATCAACGTCTCGGAGTCCTTTGCGCGCTTTCTTGACGGGATGCTCGCGCCGGATGTCGACGATCGCTACCGCACAGCCCGTGAGGCGCTGGAGGCGTTAGAAGCGATGGGCGGGCCGCTCACCCTGCGTGGGGCGCGGGGCTCGATGCTAAAGGTGCTTCAAGCGCGGCGAGAGGTGGTGGCGCGGCCCGCGTTGCAATCTTTGTCGTCGAGGGCGGCGTCGCGCTCAAAAGGGCGCGGGGTGCGTCAGCCTGTTGGCGCGATGGCGTCGGCGTCGCGGGGGAAAGTAGCAAAAAGCGGTGGGGGCAAAGGCGGGGCGATGTTCGGCTCGATCTTTTTTGTGGCGATCGTCACCTCGCTTGTCTTCGGCACGAATTGCGGGCGTTTTGCCGCCAAAATGTCGGGGTATGAAGAGGTGGTGTTCGGGCCGCTGCAGAGCTGCGGGCTTGTGGAGGAGGCGCTTGGCGAAGACGTCGGCATTGCGATGGTCGGGTGTCAGACCGGAACGACGCAGACCTCGCCCGGTAGTGGATCCGCGGCCTGGCAGATGCCCGTGAGCGGATCGAAGGGGCGAGGGAGTTATGGGTTTACGGCGACCAAAGGCTCCGATGGCCAGTGGGAGCTGCGCGGTGGGCTTTTGAAGGTGGAGGATCGGGTGATCAACGTGATCCAATGCACCGAGTCGAAGCTGCCCTGAACAGGTTGTGGTGCGGGTTGTGGTTGTCTGAAAGTCCTTATAAATCAACAGGTTGTTCGAGTTGGCTGTGGCGGCGTGTGCCTGAATGCAAAACGCCCCGGGCTTTCGGCCCGGGGCGTTTTGCGTTGCGATGGCGACTCCGTCGGCGCGCTTATTGCCAGACGAGGTTGTCGAGCACGACCTGAGCGCCGTTGACGCGGATCTCAAGCTGCGCGTCAGCGGTGAGGTTCAGCCCGGTGGCCGTGAGGGTGTAGATGGTGGGATCTTCACCGGCGATGGAACCAAACGCGCCGCTGGTGGCTTCCTGCTGGCCGTTCACCCAGATCTCGACGGCGCGGCCGGCGGTGCTGGTGAAGGCTTTGCGGTAGTCGATGCTGATCACGTCGACCGGAGCCGGGAGGGTGGTGCTGAGGGTGCCGCCGGCGCGCAGCATGATGCCAGCGCCGTCGATGGGGTACTGATCTTCGTTTCGGGCGTCGGTGTAGACGAAGGTCAGGCCGCTGGTGCCGGTGAAGGTTCCGCTTTCATAGCCGGTGCCTTCCAGGCCGGTGGTGGAGAAGTCTTCGAGTGTGCCGCTGATGGGCTGGCTGCTCTCCCAGGCGCCCACGCTGCAGAAGCCGGCGTTGGGGCGAGGGGCGCGGCGCTGGTCGGTGGTCAGCGGGGCGTTGTCGAAGTTGAGGCATTGGGCGGCGGGCACGCGCCCCAGGGCGGCCGCGCCGCTGCTCAGAGCCATGGTGTGGGTGGCGCCGCCGTTATCGCTCAAAGCCTGCAGGCCGGTGGAGGCCAGCGCGTTGTCGGAGATGATGTCGGTGGCCAGCTCATCGATCACGGTCGTGCTGACCGGGGCGATGATGTTGTAGCCCAGCGAGACGACCTCCTGCAGGGATTCCTCCACCGGGACGTAGAGGGCAAAGCCGCTGTCTTCGACGATGAGGTTTCCGCGCAGCTCCAGTGGCGAGATGGGGCTCTTCCAGATGGAGCGTCCCTGGGCGGAGATGTTGCCCGAGAAGGTGTTAAACGCCAGGCGCAGAAGACGGGGGTCGTCGTTGGCGATGCCGTTGAGGAAGCTGTCCTGGTAGAGAGCCCCGCCGCGCTCGGTGGCGCTGTTGTTGGTAAAGGTGCAGTTTTCGATGCGGCCCAGGCTGTCGAGGTAGACGGCGCCGCCGCGGTTGGCGTTGTTGGACTTAAAGAGGTTGCGGCGCAGGTAGAGCCCGTCGTTGTCGGTGCGGAACTCGGTGTTGGCGAAGATGGCACCGCCGAGCTCGGTGGCGGAGTTGTTTTCAAAGTGGCTGTCGACGATGAGTGGCTCGTTGCCGCGCAGCCAGAAGACGCCGCCTTCGTTGAGCGCGGAGTTCCCGATGGCGCGCACGCCCGAGGCGTTGAGCGAGCCGCGGGTCAGGTAGAGGGCGCCGCCGTTGACCTGGGCGCTGTTGTTGAGAAGATCGACGTTGAGCAGACTCATTGAGCCCTCGCCGCGGGCCACGCCGCCGTACTCGCCATTGCCGTCGCGCAGGGTGAGGTTTTGCACGGTGAGGCGCCGGTCGCGATCGATGTCGAAGAGGCCGTTGCTGCCGGCGCCGCGGATGATCAGCTCGGAGGGCTGACCGGGGCCAATCAGGGTGATGTCTTTGCTGATCGTGATGCGGCTGTTCAGGGTGATGGGCGAGACGCCGGGGGCGAAGGTGATGGTGCTGCCGGGGTTGACCAGGTTGATGACCGTGCGCAGTGAGCCCGGTCCGTTGTCGGCAGCCGAGGTCACGTAGGCCGGGGAGGTGGAGGTGATGGTGGCGTCGACCACGTCACCGCCGCTCAAGGTGTAGGTGCCGCCGGCGCCGGTGATGTTGAGCGCGTTGCCGCCGCTGTCGGTGGGGGAGTTGACCAGCGCGAGCGTGTAGCTTCCCGGCTCCAGGGTGAGCTCGCGGGTGGTGGTGCCGCTCAAGCTGAAGGTCTCCACGACGGTGCCGGTGGTGGTGCGCAGCTCGAAGCTATGCGCGGCGCCGGGAGGGGCGTTGAGGGCCACACGCAGGGTGGCGGTGGTGCCCAGGTAGGTGGTCTGGGCCAGGGCGGCCGGGCCGTCGCTGGTGACGGTGACGTTGACGCTTCCCGGAGAGGCGTTGAGGGTCTCGCCATTGAGGGTGCGGCCGATGAAGGTGACGACGTAGTCGCCCGGGAGAAGATCGCTCAGGGTGAGCGGGCCGAGCTCGTTGAGGGTGCCCTCGGGGCCCTCGACGCGCACGCTAAAACTGGCACCTTCGAGGCCATCGGCCTCGATCGCCAACTCGCCGCGCACGACCTCGTAGGTCAGCGTGGCGCTGGCCTGCTGGCCGGCGGCCAGGGTGAGCGTGGATTCGGACGCCTGGTAGCGGGCCGGGCCCTCGGTGAGGTCGGCCGGCGTCAGGGTGTAGTCGCCGGGCTCGAGTGCGTTGAGGGTGGTCGATTCGGTGAGGTGCTGCGAGAAGCCGTTGGGCCCGCTGAGGGTGACATCGGCCTCGATGCCGCCGGTGCCCTCGATGGTGAGGGTGAGGCTGGCCAGGCCCGCCTCATAGGTGACGGTGAGGTTGGTGGTCTGCTCGCTGGTGATGCTGAAGGTCTGGGAGGTGGCGCTGTAGAGGGTGCCGCCCGCGCTGACATCGGCCGGCGTCAGGGTGTAGTCGCCGGGCTCAATGGCGTCGAGCTGCGCGTTGGCCGGAAGACGCGTGACGCCGCCGTCCGCGTCGATCACATCGAGAGCCGCCTGAGCGCCGGCGGGGAGGCCGGCGACGCTGACTTCAAGTTGGCCGGGGACCGGCAGGTATTCGACCACCGCGAGCAGATCCTGGCCCAGCGCCACCTCGAACTCCTGGGTGGGGTAGGCCGCCTCATAGATCGCGCCCTCGCCCACACGGGCGGCTTCCACCACATAGGTGCCGGGGACGATGTCTTCAAAGGTCCGGGAGTCGGTGAGCGTGGCCTCAAAATCATCGGGGCCGCTGACGCTGACCTGCGGCTCAAGAGCGTCGGGAAGCCCGGCGATGGCGACCTCCAGAGAGGCCTCCGGATCGGCGTCGCCGCAGATGAGGATGACGTTGATCTCGGCGCTCACCCCGGCGGCGACATCGGCCAGGGTGAGGGTGCCGGTGCGCACCTCGTCGAGCTCGCGGCAGGTGGCTGTCAGTGAGACGGATGCCTGGGCGTCGGGCTCAAGCGCCAGCGATTCGGTATCGAGCGAGAGCCAGCTCTGGGTGGCCTCGACGCTCAAATCGACCGCGATTTCGCCAACATTGACGACGGTGAAGCTGGCGGTGGCGTCGTTGTTCAGCGTCGCGCTGAGCTCGAGGTTGGAGGGAAGCGCGATGCGGGCTGTGGGGCCCGGATCGCTGTCGTCGCCGGCGTCGTCGACGATGCCCGCGTCCGGTTCACGGGTGTCGTCACCGGGCTCGGTGCCGCAGGCGGCCAGGAGTAGAAGAAGCGCCCAGAGGGCATAAAGTCGTTGTAGGTTCATGGTTTGCTCGTACGTCAGAGGTCGAGGAAAATAGCGTTTGAATCGCGTGTGAAATGACGTGGTGTATTCAGGGTGGAGAGGTGCCGGCACGCTCACTCCCACACGAAGTTGTCGATGGTGGTCTGGGCGCCGAGGTTGCGGATCTCCACGTTGGCTTCTCCAGTGATGCCCAGGTTGTCGGCTTCCAGGGTGTACACGGTGTCATCGACGCCGCTTCCCGCACCGAAGCTCGGGGTGGTGGCCACGATCTGGCCGTTGACGCGCAGCTCAATGGTACGGCTGGAGCTGCCCTCGTAGGCTTTGCGGTACTCAAAAGCGATGCGGTTGACGCCCTGGGGATGGGTGACTTCGATGCGGCCGGTGCCGGAGCGCAGCAGCACCCCGTCACCCTCGATGGTGTCGTTGTAGACAGCACGCTGAGCATCGGTGATCTCAAAGGCGAGCCCCCCGCGGCCGATATGGGTGGTCGAGCCGTAGGCGTGAGGGAGGAGCACCAGGATCGGTGCGCTGAAGAACTCTCTGTTCTCGCTCAGCGCTGTGCCGGGCTCCCAGGCTCCCGAGGTGCAGCTTCCATTGTTCGGGTCATCGGGGCGTCGAGCGCCGCGCTGGTCGAAGTAGGGATCACAGATGGCGGGGATGATGCGTCGGTAGGCTTCGCTGTCGGTGCCCAGGGCGATGGTGTGGGTGAACCCGCCGTTATCAGAGAGCGGCCCCAGGCTCAGGACGCTCTCGTTGGTGATGCGGTGGTCACCGGTGCCGAAATCGACCGTCTGATAGGTCCCCTGCAGCACGCTGCGACCCAGTGTTGTGTATTTGGAGGTGGATGCGAAGGACTCGGTATGGAGGCCGGTGGGGGTGTTTTCGGCCACCAGACTATTGCTAAGTTGAGCAGTCGCCTCGATGTTTTTGTAGATGGCACCGCCTTTGAGGCCAGCAGTGTTATACGCAAGCGTCGCGTACTCCAGATCAAGCTCGTAGGGGTAAACGCCGGTGGGGTTGGCATGGTAGAGGGCCCCGCCGTCGCGGTCGGCCTCGTTGTGGGCAAAGGTCGTGTGGGCGAAGCGTGCCCGACCGATGATGTAGCCGGCGCCGCCGTTGTTGGCGCTGTTGTTATCAAAGAGCGAGCGCACCGTGGTGATGCGGTGGTTTAAGTCGTAGCGGGAGTTCATGCGGAAGGCGCCGCCGACGCCGCCCGCGGTGTTGGCCTCGAAGAGCGTGTCGTAAAACGTGCTGGAGACGAAGTTCTGAAAGATCGCTCCACCGTCGTCGTCGGCGCTGTTGCCGATAAAGCGCACGAAGTCACCGCGCACCGAGCCGCCGGAGTGGTAAAGGGCGCCGCCAAAGCGCGTGGCGTGATTGTCCAGAAAGTCCACCCGCGCTAGCGAGAGCTCGCCGCGATTCTCAATCGAGCCGCCGTCTTGAGCCTGGCCGTCGCGCAGAGTGAGGTATTCGATGCGTACGGTGTTGCCGCTTAAGATGTTGAAATGTTTGGTGTTTCCGCTGGATCGGATGATCAGGTCGCCGGGTTGCCCGGGGCCGCGGATGGTCAGGTTGTTGCGGATCTCGACGGGGTTGCTGCTGAGCAGCACCTCGGTGACGCCGGGAGCAAAGGTGATGACCGAGCCGGGGTTGACGGTGAGCACGGCCTGACGCAGCGAGCCTGGCCCGGCGTTGTCGCCGTTGGTGACGACCGCCGGAGAGCCCACGCTGAGGGTGTGGTCGACCTCGGCGTCGGCGTTGACGGTGATGGCCGGGTTGGCGCTGTTAAGCGAGAGGGGGTTGCCGTAGGCGTCGGTGGGGGTCTGGGCCAGCTCAACGGTGTAGGTGCCCGGGCTCACGGTGAAGGTGCGCGAGGCGGAGCCGGTGATCGAGAACTCCTCGATGAACTGGCCCTGGCGGCGCAGCACGAAGAGCAGGGTGGCGCCGGCCGGCGCGCTGATGTCGACGTTGAGGGTGCCCGTGACGCTGTTGTAGGTGGCCTGTGCAAGCGGGGTGGGGCCGTCGCTGGTGACCGTCAGGTCGACCTGGCCGGGCACCGCGCGCAGGTAGGAGGAGCCGACGATGTCTTCAAAGACCACGCTGTAGTTGCCCGGGTTCAGACCGGTGAGGGTGGTGTTTGATGAGACACTCTGGTTGAAGCCGGGGCCGGTGACCTCGGCCACAAAACTACTGCCGGAGGGGACGCCCAGGGCTTCGATCTGAAGCTCGCCGGGGACGAGCGTGTAGGTCAGGGTGGCGCGAGCGACTTCGTTGCTGCGCACCGTCACCGTTTGCGTGTCGCCCTCAAAGCGCTCCGGGCCATTGATGATGTCGTCGG
Source organism: Lujinxingia vulgaris (assembly GCF_007997005.1). Classification (GTDB taxonomy): domain Bacteria; phylum Myxococcota_A; class Bradymonadia; order Bradymonadales; family Bradymonadaceae; genus Lujinxingia. The sequence continues at coordinate 11,872 of NZ_VOSL01000031.1, forward strand.
CCACCAGGGTGTACTCACCCGGGGCCAGCGCGCTGAGCGTGGTGGGTTCGTCGATCAGGGTGGAGAAGCCGTCGGGGCCTGCGATAGCGATGGAGGGGGCAGCGCCGAGCAGCCCCTCGACGCGCACCTCCAGAGAGCCGCGGCCGGCGGCGTAGGCCAGGGTGGCCTCGGTGGTCTGGCGGCTCGCAATGCTCAGCTCAAGCGGCGCGGCGCTGTAGGTGGCGTCGCCCTCGATGTGGTCGTCGCCGACCAGCGTGTAGTCGCCGGGCGGGAGGTTGTTGAGGGTGGTGTTGGCGTCGACCTCGGTGGTCTGGCCCTGGCTGTCGGTGAGCGTGAGGGTGGGACTGGCGCCGGCGGGAAGCCCGCTTGTCGCGATGGTGAGCGAGCCCGGCGCAGCCTCATAGCTCACCGAGACGACCTGCTCTCGGCCCGGTAGAACCTCGACCTGCTGGCGTTCTTCGACCGGAGCAAAGATCGGATCCTCTCCGACCTCCTCGGCGCGCACGATGTACTCGCCGGGGGTCAACGCGTCGAAGCTAAAGGCCGCGTCGAGGGTCTGTGCGAAGCCTCCCGGGCCGCTGACGGTGAGGTCGGGCGGGAGTCCGGCGGGCAGTCCGTCGATGGTGATGGTCAGGCGGGCGGGGGCGTCGGCGTCGCCGCAGGTCAGGGTCAGCGCCAGAGTGCGGCCGGCAGCGCGCGGATCGTTGCTGCTGATCTGGAGGTCGTCGGTGCGCACCTCGTCGCGATCACGGCACTGCGCGTTGAGCGTGAGGTTGGCCTCCTCGCCAGCGCCCAGGCTGAGCTCCGTCTGCGAGAGCGAAACCCAGTCGCGCGGGCTGTTCAGCGTCAGCTCCAGCGCGGCGTCGCCGATGTTCTGCACGACGAAGGTCGTCGATGCCTGCGCGCCGACCTCGGCGCTGAGCTGCAGAGAATCGGGCATCACAAGGCGAGGCTGCGGGCCTTCCGGGAGGTCGGTGTCCTCGCCGCCCCCGTCGGGCTCTTCGATGCCGGTGTCCGGCGTGTCGACGGGGTCGGAGCCGCAGCCAGCACCTGCCGGAAAAAAGAGGGTGAGTAGGGCAAGCCAGAGGAGTTTGTACATCGCAGGCTCTCGGTCGACGGGAGCGATGTGTGCCCCCGAATTGGATGACGTGGTGTCGCGGCCCGAACGAGGCGATCTCGCGGGCAGGGCGCCCCGAACGTATGAGGGGCGCAGGCATGCTTTCCACGCCGCGCGTCAGGGTGTTGCGCGGTCGGAGGGGGCAGCGAAGGGGTCGGTTATCATCTTCGGCCCGGGTGTTTCAAGTCGGCCTTGTCTGAGGAAGGCTTGCCCGGTGCGGCGCGTTGATGGGATACGCAGCCGCGAGAGGCCGTCACCCTTTTATGTCACGTATGTCACGAGGGGCCCGGCCGACGCTAAACTTCCCACGTTGAGAGCTGACTATGGCTTCTGTGACCTTCGACGATCGATTCATGCGCGAGCTTCCCGGCGACGCGCTCACGGAGCGGCGTCCGCGTCAGGTGCGGGCGTGTTATTCGCCGGTGGAGCCCACCGAAGTTGCCGACCCCGAGGTGATCGCGGTGTGGCCGGAGGTCGCCGAGCTGGTGGGGTTTGACGAGGACTTTATGCAGTCGGAGCGTTTTGCACAGGTGATGGCCGGCAACGCCCTGCTCGATGGCATGCGACCTTATGCCGCATGCTACGGCGGGCATCAGTTCGGCAACTGGGCCGGCCAGCTCGGCGACGGGCGCGCGATCACCCTTGGCGAGGCGCTTCACCCGGAGACTGGCGCACGCCATGAGCTGCAGCTTAAGGGGGCGGGGATGACGCCTTACTCGCGCACCGCCGACGGGCGAGCGGTGCTGCGATCGTCGATCCGCGAGTTTTTATGCAGCGAGGCGATGTTTCATCTGGGCGTGCCCACCACCCGCGCGCTGAGCCTTGTGCTCACGGGTGAGCAGGTGATGCGCGACAAGCTCTATGATGGTCGGCCGGCCCCGGAGCCCGGGGCGGTGGTCTGCCGGGTGGCCCCGAGTTTTTTGCGTTTTGGCAGCTATGAGATTCACGCCGCGCGCAAGGATGTGGCGATCTTGCGGGGGCTCGTGGAGCACACGATTTGCCACTATTTTCCGCATCTTCTGGGCGAGGGCGAAGAGGGCGATGAGGCGTCTGTGAGTGATACGCCGGTTCAGGATGCGCATATCGTCGCGTGGATTCGGGAGGTTGCCGAGCGCACCGCCGCCATGGTGGTGGGCTGGATGCGCGTGGGCTTTGTGCACGGGGTGATGAACACCGACAATATGTCGATCCTGGGGCTGACGATCGACTACGGCCCCTACGGCTGGCTCGATAACTTTGATCCGGGCTTTACGCCCAACACCACCGACCGGGGGCAGCGCCGCTACCGCTATGGCTACCAGCCTGACGTGGCCTACTGGAACCTTTATAAGCTCACCAACGCGGTGGCGGCGTTGGTCGAGGACGCAGGCCCCCTGCAGGAGGCGCTCGACCATTTCCCCGCCGTCTACAGCGAGCTGCAGCTCGATATGATGGCTCAGAAGCTGGGGCTGTCGAGGCTTGCGGGCTCCGACGATGAGGCGCTGGTCGAGGGGCTAATGGCGATGCTCACGCGGGTTGAGACCGATTATACCCTCTTTTATCGCGGACTTGCCGAGGTGGCCTGCGAAGGCATTGAGGCTGACGCGGTGGACGCCGAGGCGTTGCGGGCGCCCTTAACCGAGGCGTACTACTCGCCGGATTCCCATAGTGATGAGGATTGGCAGGCGATCGACGCCTGGCTGCGCGCGTATGTGGCGCGGGTGCAGAAGGATGGCACCGGCGACGTGGCGAGGCGAGAGGCGATGAACGCGGTCAACCCGATGTATGTGCTGCGAAACTATCTGGCCCAGGAGGCGATCGACCAGGCGGAGGCGGGCGATTTCTCGGGGGTCTATTCTCTGATGGAGGTGCTTCGATCGCCCTACGAGGCGCGGTCGGAGTGGGGGCGGTTTGCGAAGAAGCGTCCGGACTGGGCGCGGGATAGGTTTGGGTGTTCGATGTTGTCGTGTAGTTCGTGAGGTGATGAAAAACGTGAAGGGGGCGACTGAAAAAAAGCGGCCTCGTCATTTCGACGAGGCCGCTTTTTTGTGGGGTATTGAACGCGAGCTCCGTCCCGACGTTCCGTCCGAGAGATGGACGAGGTCGTGTGTTTGTACGGGAGAGGGGCGATTCTCAGATACCTGACGAGTCAGGAGAGGAGCCGTTGAATCTGCGCTTCCACGTTGTCTATGTCCTCGCGCTCCTCTTCGCCGTCCCCGGGGGCGGTGTTGGGGGAAGAGAGGAACCCGTGGAGCACAAAGCCGTCGGGTCTGGGCTGGCCCACGAAGGGCAATGTTCGAGGTTTAGCGCGGCTGGTGGGATCGCGTTCATGGAGAGCGAAGGCCGCTTTGTACGTGTAGTCGCTGAGGATTCCCGTGTCCTGAGCGGTCTGAAGCGCGGTTGTGAACATCTGAACCGCGTGTTCGATGATTGCGTCGGCCCGATCCGCGAGGATGCGCCGATAAATTACTTTCTGTTTGTCGGTGAGTCGTGCCGGGGTGGCCGTTTGTGGGAGAGCTTCGCCGGCGTGTCTGTAGCCTTCTCCTATGCGATACAGGGCAGCGACTGCCCAATGCGGGTGGCTGAGACGGATGACCGCCCTGTAGAGGTCATCGGCGTCGTCAAATGCCTGCATTTTTGTGCGTGTCTGGTTCGCCAGAGCCTCACTTTCCGTGGCATCCATCTTCAACGCCATAGCGCGTTCATGGGCGTCTTCGGCCAGCATGAAGGCGGCGTGGGCGGCGGGCTCGCGGTGGAGGTGTTGTTGGTCCTCTTCGAGCGATTCGTAGGCTTCAAGCGCATGGCGAAATCGGGAGAGCGCGGCTTCTCGGTCGTCATGGGCCCATTGAGCCAAACCCTTCTCAAGTTGAACTTCAACGGGCGATGTCGGGGGGGAATCATGTTCCTCGGACGCGAGAAGCACTGCGAGGTTCTGCCGTGCGATGGGGTTGGCCGGGGAGCGTTGAAGGGCTGTCTCGAAGTGGCGTTGCGCCTGGCCGGCGTTGTTGGCATCGGCAGTGAGTATGCCCAGGTTGATGTGGGCGGCGGCGAGCTTCGGGTCGAGCGCCAGGGCGTGGGTGTAGTGGTTGCGGGCCTGGTCAGGCTCGGCGCTGATGTGGGCGAGGAGGCCGAGGTTGTAGTGGACGAGTGCATACGCGGGGGCGCGCTCGACCAGGGTCTTGAGCCGCGCTTTCACAGCTTCCAGGTCGTTGCCGTGGGTGTCGTAGAGGAAGGTCAGGATGTCGTTGAGTTCGGCGGCGGCGTCGATGGGGGCTTCGTGGGGGGACTCAACGGGGGTGGCCGGCTCGGTGGTGGCAGGGAGGGCACCGGCGCAGGCGGTCAGGAGGAGGGTGAGGCAGGCGGCGAATAGCCGGAGACTTTTCTGGAGGTAGGGGGGCATGTGAGGTCCGTTTTCAGGCGATGAGGTGGGCGGCTGATCACGCACATGGACACGGTGGAGAGGTTGTGGGGGAAGTATGGCACAGGTGGCGAGGGGGATGAAAGTCGGGGGGTATGGCCGACCGGGGGTCGTGCAAGGTTGAGTGTTTATGCGGGTGTGGGGCGGTTTTGATGTGGGCCGTTGATGCGGAGCGAGGGTTGTACGAAGTGGCACGTGGGAGCGGTTTTTCGGGCATGGTGCGCCCGGAGTATGCATGACCCGGGGTCGTACCGTGTGCATGACCGGGGTCGCGCAAGGTTGAGTGCTGGTGCGGGTATTCGGGTGTTTTGTGACCGGGGTTAGCATGACCGAGGGTCGTACCGTGTGCATGACCGGGGGTCGCGCAAAGTTGAGTGTTGGTGCGGGTGTTCGGGTGTTTTGTGACCGGGGTTAGCATGACCGAGGGTCGCGCGAAGTTGAGTGTTTATGCGGGTGAGCGGGCGATTTCGTGGTCCTGCGCGATGTGAAGAGCGCCGGGGTAGCGCAGTTGTGATGGTCATGTGCTAACCGATTGGTACCAGGCTTCGAAACCGTATTGCTCGACGAGCGCGCGCTGCACCAGCGCGGTGGGAATGAGACGCATGCCGAGGTTGCGGATGCCCCTGGCCAGGGGGTTCTTCCACTGGGCGATGCGGCCGGTGTCAAAGGAGCGTTTTACAAAAAGGTTGGCGCGCGCGATGCGCTGGCGCTCGTAGAGGCGCAGGGCCTGCTCAATGTTCGGGGTAGTTTGAAGGGCGCGGCCCAGCACCACGGCGCTCTCGACGGCCTGGCAGCCGCCCTGACCAAAATTAAACATCATGGGGTGGGCGGCGTCGCCCAGGAGGGTGACGCGGCCTCGGCCCCAGGTTGGGATCGGGGGGCGGTCGAGACAGTCGGTGGCGATGATGTCGGCGGGGGAGGTGGCGTGCAGGAGCTCTTCGACCGGAGCGGCCCAGCCTTCAAACATGGCTAAGAGGTGCTCAAGGGCGGGGTCTTTGGCCGGGGAGTTCTGGGGGGCTTCGGCCACGGCGAACCAGTACACTTTGTCGGTGGCGATGGGCACCAGGCCAAAGCGTTTGCCGGCGCCCCACATCTCGGTGGTGGCGAGGCCTTTGGAGGGCATTGTGGCGACGCCGCGCCAGGAGGTGTAGCCGTCGTAGCGCAGGGGTTCGTCGCCCAAAAGCGAGCGGCGCACCACCGAGTGCAGGCCGTCGCAGCCGATGAGGGCGGTAAAAGACGTTTGAGTGCCGTCTTCAAAGGTGATGTGGACGGCGTCGTCGCGCTGCTCGATGTGCGTTGCGCTGGCGTTGAATACGAGCACGTCTTGAAGCCCCTCGGCCAGGGCATGGATGAGAGCGCGGCGGTGGATGGCCACACCGGGCCAGGCGATCTTCTGGCCGAGCGAGCCGAAGTCGAGCGATTGTAAGGGGGAGCCCTTCCAGGTGGTGATCTGCGCTCGATCGATGGTGTGGCCCTTGTCGTGCACGCGTTCGGCCAGCCCCAGGCTTGCCAGGGCCTCCATGGCGTTGGCCTGCATGGTGATGCCTGCGCCCAGGGCGCGAAGTTGCGGGGCGCGCTCGAAGACGCGCACGTTGATGCCGGCCTTTAATAGGGCGTGGGCGGCGGTGAGCCCGCCGATTCCGGCGCCGATGATGGCGACTTCTTTCATGGTTTTCTCCTGCAGAAGTGGACGCCTCGCTACTGTGGGGATTATCGGGGAGGTGTGGTGGGGTGGGTACTCGCATTTCTGAAGGAGGATGAGCATGGTCGAGCATGATGAGACGCAGCCGCGCAAGGAGCCTGTTCAGGAGCGCTCACGCGCGCTGGTGGAGGCGCTGATCGAGGCGACGGCTCGCATTCTGCAAGAAGATGGCATCGAGGCGCTGACGACCAATCGGGTGGCGGAGGTGGCGGGCACGAGCATCGGGTCGCTCTACCAGTATTTTCCCAACAAGGAGGCGTTGCTGGCGGCGCTCGTGGAGCGGGAGCTTGCGCGGGATATGGAGCTTGTGCGGGCAGTGGTTGCCGGCGGTCGCGGGATGACGCTGCGCGAAGTTATGGCGCAGGTCTGCGAGCGTCTCGTGGCGCAGAACCGGCGCCGCGGTGAGCTTCACCGGGTGATACTTCCGCGGATCGATGAGGTGCATCGCGGGGAGCTTGTGCAGCGGGAGCGGGAGGGGCTGGGGGCGTATTTTCGAGCGCTGGTGGAGGCGCATCGCGACGAGCTTCCGGCGAGGCTTCGGGAGGGGGAGGGGGCAGCGCGGCGTCGGGAGTGCGCGATGTTTGTGGCGATGAGTGCCATGGAGCAGGCGCTTAATGCCATCAAGGTCGATGCGCCGCAGATGCTGGAGCAGCCGGAGCTTGGGGAGTTGCTGCTGCGGATCTTTGAGGCGGTGATGTTGCAGGAGTAGGGAGGTGAGAGGGGCGTGTGGGTGGGGTGGTGAACAGGCGCAGAGGCGCATGAATAAAGGGGGATGTTCGACTCCCGGTCGTGCACGCGTGAGATGACGTGAACGACCGGGGGTCGCGCAAGGTTCTTTGTTTATGCGGGTGATCGGCTGTTGGACAGCGTCGAGTTTTCCGCGGGGAGAAGGGCGGTGAGCAAAAAAGCCGACCCTGGTCGGGGTCGGCTTCTTTATAAGCGTGTTTCGAGCGGAGCACCACGCGCTGTAAACCCGCGAGCGCATGGTGGTGCTTACTCAGTAGGCGGTCTGAAGCTCAGAGCAGCAATTGGACTCGGTGCAGCTTGTCGCGGCGTCTTCGTCTTCAAGTTCGCTGCAGCCGGCGTCTTCTTCGCAGGTGGTCAGGGCTGCGGCGGCGTCGCGGCAGGCCTGGTCGACTCCGCAGCTGTCCAGGCAGTCCAGGGTGCAGGAGTCGCAGGCGGCCGGGTTGAGACCACCGGCGCACTCTTCGTCTTCCATCACGCAGTTGAAGCTGCAGGTGGCCATGCACTCGGCGGAGGGGCAGCAGACGCCGTCGCCGCTCTCGCAGTACTCGTAGCCCTGGCAGGCGTTGGGCTGGTCGTCGTTATCGTCGGGATCGTCGTCGGAGTTGTCGTTGGTGTCGTCGGCGGGCGGGCAGTTGAGGGTGCCGCTCATCGCGTAGACGGCCACGTCGAAGTTGCCGGAGAGGGTGCGGTTGGGGCCTTCGTTCTCATCTTCCAGCGAGACGCTCTGGAAGGAGCCGACGACCTTGTCGCCCATGGCGGTGGGGCAGCTGGTGAGCTTGATGGTGCCCTGGCCGTGGCTGTTGAGGGCCTGGCCTGCCAGCGGGTCGAGCAGGGTGACGAAGGTTCCCTCGGGGGGCGCGGCCACGCTGAAGTCGCCGGTGGCGTAGGTGTTTTGCGCGGTGTCGATGACTGCGCTGATGGCCACGCCGCTGGCGTCCTGCATCAAGATGGTGATGACGCCACCGGCGATTGAAGCGCCCCAACTCTCCTCGGAGGTCTCGTCGTTGGCGAGTGAGCCGGAGTAGTTTGTGGAGGCTCCGTCACCGCTGAGCTCCACATCGAAGGTGCTGCTGGTGTTGTTGCCACGATCGGGGTCGACGTTGGAGTCGGCGGGGTCGTCGTCTTCGCCGCAGGCGGTCAGGCTCAGGCTGGCGGCGAGTCCGAAGGCCAGCAGGGTGGTGGTGCGTTTGCGGTCATTCATCCAGGTCATTGAATCTCTCCATTCATCGGTGTTTGAGGTCTGCCGATGGCTCATCGTGGTGCGAGGAGCACGTCGGCGTGTGAAGCTCGTTTGAGCTTCATCTCGCAATGCGTCGTACGGAGTCGGCAGGGCTCCCGGGTGCGCCCCGGCCGGCTCGTGGCGAAGTACGATGAGGGGGGCGCAGAGATTCAAAGACGAGGCGCCATCGTCCGGATTTTTGGGGGTGGAGGGTGGGGGGGACGGTGTTTTTGAACGGGTCGACGAGGGCGACCGAGAGATGGACGAGGTCGCGTATTCATGCGGGGGATCCGACAATCACGGTGTCGCGATGAGGTTTTCGGGGGAGCTCTCGACTCCGATGATGGAGATGTCGGGCGATGACCATCTCTCGGTCAGGCTGTTATCGGGAAACGTGCCCGATCGCATGTGAGCGATCGAGAGATGGACGAAAAATGTGACCGACCGAGAGATGGACGAGGTCGAGTATTGATGCGGTGGATCCGTAAATCTGGACGAAAAATGTGACCGACCGAGAGATGGACGAGTCCGAGTATTGGTGCGGGGGATCCGTAAATCGGGGTGTCGCTATGAGGAGCCACGGGGCCTGGTGTCTCGAGAGAACGAGATGTGGATGTCGTCAGGTCTGACCGCAGGTCATCTTTCACCTTCGGCGTATCAGCGACGTCGTCGTCGGACCGACTTGCGCTTCGATATTTGCGCTGTCGATGGTTCGTCAGATTGACCCGGTGACGGAGTTTTTGGCCCGTTTTTGAGCGACCAAGAGGTGGTCTCGCGGACTGACCGAGAGATGGACCAGGCGCAGTCAGTACGGGCCTGAGCGCGACTTTTCTGTCGATGAAGTTCCCGGTGGCGGACGCCACTTTCGTGCCTTCTCGAAGCAACAAAATGCACGTGGCAGGCAACATCAATGCTCAACGCGCGATAACAACTTCAGGCAGGCCTCATCATCCTTCACCTGGAGACACCCACATGACACGTCCTCGACGCCATATTGCAGGTCAGGTCGTTGCGATCAGCCGTCGTTGTCATAGCCGATGCTTTTTGATGCGTCCCGATGACACAATCGACGCCATCGTGGCGTACGCGTTCGCGATGGCGGCGCAGAGCTATGGCATTGAGATTCACGCGCTGGTGGTGATGTCCAACCACATTCACGTCATCATCACCGATGTGAAGGCGCGCCGTAGTGAGTTCATGCGCGATGCCATGAGCAATATCGCCAAGGCTCGGAATCGGGATCTGGACCGCTCCGATAGCTTCTGGGAAGGCAAGGAGTACTCGGAGACGGTGCTCCTGGATCGGGACGCCGAGGAGCGCAAACTTCTCTACACCTGGCTTAACCCGCCTCAGGCCGATCTGGTGGGTCGGGTCAAGGAGTGGCCCGGGTATATGATTCTGCCAGACGACTGGGATAAAACGATCAAAGTTCCCAAGCCCAATGTTTATTTTGGTCCCAAAACACCGGATGAGGTCGAGTTCACACCCCGGCGACCACCGGGCTATGAGGATATGTCGGTGGAAGAGCTTCAGGCCTACTTCTGGGAGCTGATTGAGGAGGGGGAAGCGAGGCTGATTGAGGAGCGGCGGCGCGAGAAGAGGCGTGTGCTGGGGGTAAAGCGCGTGCTGGCCACCGATCCGTTTAGCCGGCCCGGTTCGCGCGCGCGTCGTTCGAGCGTTCGGCCGCGTTTTGCCTCCAGAAACGCCGCCTTGCTGGTGGCGGCGATTGCGACGTATCGGGGGTTTCTTGCTGACTATGATCGTCAGCGAGAGCGCTGGCTGAAGGGCAACAAGCGCGTCGAGTTTCCCTGTGGCACCGTCTGGCTGCGTCGCAACTCGCCGGTGAAGTGCCGGGATCCCGAGGCGCCAGAGGCGGGGATGGCCTCGATGATGTGTGTCCGAACGACGGAGCGATGCCCGGATGCAGAGTCGCCTGACGTGGGGGGGATCTCAGCGATGTAGCCGCGCGATGTCGCGGAGCCGTGCAGGGTGGCGAGCTGTATAGACGGGGGGAGCTTTGCGTCGCGGGGGACTGCGTGTGGCGTCGAGCTCTGCTCGATGCCCCGGGCTTTGCGGGTATGAGGCGGAATCATGGTCCTGGTGACGGGGCTCTGGGAGCGTGCAGGGCCGTGAATGGCGGGCCATAGATACAATCTGGCGGGGATTGGACGAGGACCTGCGACGAAGGCGCCTCGAATCGTTGAGATGGGTCCAGGTCAGGGTGGAGGATGGGAAGGGGAGGATGGCTGAATCGCCCGTAAACAGTGGTTTTCGTCTGCCTTTCGGTCAGATGTATGTCCGCCTCTCGGTCGGTTGAAAGCCGCTCAGATACTGGCGAGGGCCCGCTTTAGAGGGCAGTTCTCCGGGGTATCGAGTCCCTTGCGGTAGGTGTTGAGCAGGGCTTTGGAGCGTTGAGCGAGCTCCCGGCGTACCTCGCGACGTTTTCCTTTAACGCGAGCGATCTTCATGTCGTCGTAGGCGGTGGTCTGGTGACGCATCCAGGCGATGGTTGCTGCGGACGCGCGCTCCTCAATGGGGATGCGTCTGGTGCGGGCGACGGTGCCGCTTCCCACCGGGGTGGCGTGAGCTGCGATAGCGGCCGCCATCGTCTTTGCGAGGTCGCGGTAGCGGCTGTGGAAGTCGAGGAAGTCGAAGACCGCGGCCTCAAAATCCTCGGCGTATTCTTCGTGTTTTTTGGCGCGACGTGCGCGGTCGGCGGCCAGGCGGCGCTGGTAGGCAGGGGAGGCCTGCTCGGCCTCGCGGCGCTTCGTCTCGCGTTCAATGATCTCGGCCGGTGCCCAGACACCGTGGGAGAAGGTCTTGCGTCCTTTTTTCTCCTGGACGGTCCAGGAGGGGCCGGCGGCTTTGACACGGCGCGTGAGGGTGGCGTCGCCCGGCTTTAGTAGCGCCCAGCCCTCGGGGGGGCGAGTTTTGGTGCCGTCTTCAAGGCGGACCATGTCGTAGGGGAAGGTCGGTGAGACAATTCGATTTTGTTCGGTCATGGCAGCAGATGGGCGAGGGAAGACGAATGCGGTCAACTGGGGTATAACGTCGAATCGTCGCAGAAACAAAGGGTGATGTTCGTCTCTCGGGCGGAATGTAGCGGACGAATTGTGGCAGGGCGCTGCGTCGTAGGTTCTGGCAATACCCGGGCGCTCTTTGCCTCTCAGACGGCGTGGGTTCGAGAATTGGTGGGAACTATGAGGTCCGGATCGCCGCGTAGATCGGAGGCGATGTCCGTCTCTCGGTCGGGTGTGTGAAGGATGTTCGTGGAACTGAGCGAGGAGGCGCCTGTTTGTGCGGAGCATTCAGCTCCGTGTGGTTACCTGTTTGTGCGGAGCATTCTGCTCCGTGCGGTTATCAGGCGGGCAGCCTCGAAGGTGGATGTGGCGAAATGCCGCGTAAATAAAGGGGGACGTCCGCCTCTCGGTCGGATGTTGGGGATGAGGTGAACGTGACCGAGAGATGGACGAAGTCGGCCAGAGGTGCGGGGATGGGCCGTTTGTATGAGGTCAGTCTTCGAGCCCTTCGGGAATGGTGGAGGTGAGCAGGAAACGGGTGAGGGCCTGGCGCAGGATGCGCTCTTCGATCAGCCCCAGGCCGATGAGGTTCTGGCGGGCCATCGGGTCGTCTTTGAGGTTGTAGAGCTCCTCGGTGCGGCCGGTCAGGTCCATGATGAACTGGTAGTCGCCCCGGATCACCGCTCGAGTGTGGCGACGGGGGCGCGAGTAGGAGTTCTCCTGGAAGACCATACGCTGGTCGTCGGGAGGCGCGCCGACCAGGGTGGGGAGCTGACTGACCATGGTACGACCCTCGGGGATGGGGATCTCGGCCAGGTCGAGCATCGTGGGGTAGAGGTCGTTGAGAGCAACCGGCTCCTGGTAGCGGGCGGGCTCGATGTGGGGGCCGTGCATCAGCAGGGGGACCTGGGTGACCGCCCGGTAGAGGTTTCGGGCATGAGGATCGGGGCCGTGCTCGCCGAACGCTTCGCCGTGGTCGGCGCCGAAGAAGGTGTAGATCGGACGCTTCTGACCAAGCTCCTGGATGAGGTCGAGGATCGGGGCCATCTGCGCGTCGGTGTAGCGAAGCTCCTCATCGTAATGGTCCACGGGCTCCTCGCCCCAATCCACATCGGGGTGGTCGAAGTAGGGGGTGTGCGGGTCGTAGTAGTGCAGCCAGATAAAGAAGGGATCCTCCTGACCGGCGAGGCGTCGCAGCGCCTTCTTTCCTTCGCGGGTGACGTGGGGGGCCAGGCGATGTTTGCGCTTGCCGCAGACGTTATCGAAGCGCTCAAAGCCGCGGCGGATCGTCCAGCGAGGGCTGTCGAAGACCGTGGCGCAGAGGATCGCCTCGGCGTTGTAGCCTTCGTCGACGAGCACCTCGGTGAGCAGTGGCTCGGAAGGGGCGATGAGCGGGGGGAAGCGATGCGCCTCGGAGAGGTCGACCTGAAAGGGGGTCTTCCCGCTGTAAAGGGACCAGAAACTCGGGCCGGTGCCGGAGTCCTGGCTAAACGCACGGGTAAAGACCGCGCTCTTGTTCGCAAACGCATCGAGGTTGGGTGAGGTGGGGCGCTCGCCACCGAGAAATCCCAGGCGCTCGGCGCGCACCGAGTCCCAGGTGATGAGCACGAAGGAGGGGCGTTGCGGAAGTTGGGGGGGCTCCACCTCGGGGACGACCTCGCGGGAGGTGGGACGGTCGAACTCAGGGTCGAGGCAGGTCTCGATGTGCGCGCGCAACTCCTCTTGGGTGAGCAGGCCGGGCACCGGGCAGTCACCTCCCAGAAAGAGGCGGTCGAGCATCAGGTAGCGCTGGGAGAGGTCGAGGGCAAAGCGCGAGGTCTCGGCGTGAAAGACGAGCATGCGCCGCGTCTCCGGGTGCTGGCTGGCGAGCCCGGCGACGGGCAGCGCGATAAGGGGCGCAGCCAGGGCCAGGGCGCCCGCAAGCCGGCCTGGCGAGCGTCGACGCAATGCGAAGGCGATCAGCGGATGAAGGAGCAGGCTCAGGCCGATCAGGGCGATGGTGGGGCCTTCGATGGCCATCAGCGTGTGGCGCAGGCTCCAGGAGGCCGCCAGGGCCACGCCCAGCCCGGCGAGGAGGGTGGCGATACTGATGTAGGCGGTGTTGACGAGGCGGCCGGCTGCGGGCCAGCGCGTGAGCGTCGCGAGGAGGAGGCGTCGCAGCGCGGCCGCTCCCACGCCCAGCCCGGCCGCAACCAGGAGCTGCGCGACCAGGGAGGCTGTGGCGATGAGCAGCGGGCCGTTTCGGTGTTCGATGAGGGTGGCGTTGATGCCGACGGAGGACGCCGCAAAGAGAGGCAGCGCCACAAGTGTGCTCAGCAGCGTGGCGGCGCGTCGGTGATCAGCGGCCGTGGCGCGCTCGCGCCAGAGGCGCCCCATCAGGCGACTCGCACGCTCCAGGAGCCCCGTGGCGGTAGGGCGACCTGTGGCGGCCCAGAGCGTTGCGGCGGAGAGCGGTGCCCACAGCCCGGCGCCGATGCTCCAGAGGGCGGTGGCCGAGATAAAGGTCAACAGCGCCGCGCTCATTGATGGGGCGGACGCGCTGATGAGGGTGAGCGCCGCGTCCAGGGTCGCGCCGAGAGCGCCGGCGGTCAGGGCGCCGATGCTCCAGAGGGTCAGATCTCGCCAGAACGTGGGAGGGGAAGGGGACATCGATCGGTGCGTTGAAGGAGAGCCAGGGAGATACCGCGGCGCGGCGTCACGGATATTATCCATAGCGCGCTTCACCCTTCGATTGAAGTGTGCCGCACGCACTCAGAACGCCGCTGGCGGTGTCGCTTCGTCCTCGCAGTAGCGCTGCCTGCCGCACGCACGCAGAACGCCGCTGGCAGTGTTGCCTCCTCCTCGCAGTAGCGCTGCCTGCCGCACGCACGCAGAACGCCGCTGGCAGTGTCGCCTCGTCCTCGCAGTAGCGTTGCTTGCCGCACGCCCTCAGAACGCCGCTGGCTGTGTCGCCTCGTCCTCGCAGTAGCGTTGCTACGGCTTCGTCCTCGCTCCTTGCCATCGCCGCCCTGAGCGCCTGCGGGTTCGGGGGTGTGCGGGTGAAATTTCACAGCGTTTTCGGGCGGTATGAAGCCGACCGAGAGATAGACGAAGGTCAATGACGATGCGGGGGATCGCAAGATGATGAGCGAGAGCATCAACGGACCGAGAGGGGGACGACGTTCGGGGGTGTTCGGGTGAGTTTATGCGGCGATTTCAGGCGGTATGAAACCGACCGAGAGATAGACGAAGGTCAATGACGATGCGGGGGATCGCAAGATGATGAGCGAGAGCATCGACGGGCCGAGAGGCGGACGACGTTCGAGGGTGTTCGGGTGAGTTTATGCGGCGATTTCGGGCGGTATGAAAGCGACCGAGAGATAGACGACGGTCAATGGTGATGCGGGGGATCGCAAGGTGATGGGCGAGAGCACGCACGGACCGAGAGGCGAATGAAGTTCGGGGGGGGCGCGGGTGAATCTACGCGGCGATTTCAGGCGGTATGAAACCGACCGAGAGATAGACGAAGGTCAATGACGATGCGGGGGATCACAAGATGATGAGCGAGATCATCACCGGATCGAGAGGTAGACGAAGTTCAATGTTTATGCGGCCGACCACCGCGCGTGGAGCCTCGGTGGCGCGCCAGACGAAGCGGCTCGCGGGGCGAATGGAGCACTGACCTTCCGGTGAGGGCGGGGCGCGGTGCATCCGTGGTCCACTGCAGCGCCGCGCGGGAAGCGGGGGCGGCCAGGGGAGACGCGATCGGCAGATCAAGCGCCCGGCGATGGCGATGCGTGGATGCGGGGATGCGACGCGTTGCGTCAAAAAATGGGGCCTGCCGGCGCAGGCTGGCATCGATGCTGCAAGTTGTCGGACCTGCAGACCACAACTGGCCCCGGGGCCACCCTGAGGGCGACGTGACGCACCCTGATGTCGCGACGCCTGGCCCCATCAATGAATTGATATGGAGGATGAGATGATGAAGATGTTGAGTACAAAAATGAGCCTGGCGATGCTGGTGGGGGCGCTCGCGCTCGGCGGTGCGCTGGGTTGCCCCAGCGAAGAGACCACCATTCACCCTGAGCCCGATATCGGGGAGATCGACGGTGGTGACGAAGACGTGGAGCCCGACGCAGAGGAGGATGTGGGCCCCGATGTTGAGCCGGACGCCGATGGCGGCGATCCGATTGAGACCTCGGCGTTGCCGCTCAGGGTGCAGGTGCTCGATGAGGCCGGCCTGCCGGTGGAGGGCGCGCGGGTCACCTACGAGGGCGACGAGCACCTCACCGACAGCGCGGGGCGCGTCGAGATCTCGCCGGCCGACGGGGCTGAGTCGATGATCGTGCAGGTGGAGGCCGAGGGCTATGCGCCCTCCAGCGCGGAGCGCCCGGTGGTGGAAGCGGCCGAGGGGCAGACGATGAGCGCGCTGGTGCGTCTTCTGGAGCTCGGTGAGCCGCTGAGTTTCGATGCCGAGGCGGAGGCTAACCTGGATATCGGCGGGCTGAAGATCCGTCTTCCGGCCAACGCTTTTGTCGATGGCGAGGGCAGCCCGGTTACGGGACAGGCGCAGGTGACGGTGGCGGGCATCGACCCGACCAGCGGCGACCTTCGGATGATGCCCGGGCCGCTTCGCGGGGTGGAGGAGGCCGGCGATGAGGTTGAACTTCTCAGCGTGTATATGGCCGACATCTCCTTCTGGCAGGATGGCGAGAAGTTGCAGCTGGCCGAAGGGGTGCAGGCGCAGGTGACCTACCCGCTGGCGCCGGCGCTCTCGGGCTATGCCCAGGGCGACCTGATTCCCTACTGGAGCTTCGATCTGGAGCGGGCCCGCTGGATCGAAGAGGGCGAATGCGAGGTCGTAGCCGCGGCCGACGGTGAGACTGCAGGTGAGGTCTTCTGTGGGGAGACCAGCCACTTCAGCTGGTGGAATGTCGACAAGCCTTTTGACACGCGCAACTGCGTGGAAGTCACCGTCATTGACTCCCAGACCGGCGAGCCGGTGCCCGGGGTCTCGGTGACCGGTGAGGGCGTGGACTTTCAGGGGGTTGCCATGTCCTTTGGCGCCACCGACGCCGATGGTCTGACCTGCCTGGACTTCATGCGCGAAGGCACCCTGGAGCTGAGCACCTTCCACGCGTATTACTACTCGCAGGCCGATGGGCCCCTGACGGTCGTGGGAACCGATGAGGCCGCCAGCTGCAACAGCGATGAGGGCGGCGAGTGCCTGCAGATCACCATTGAGCTGAGCAGTGAGACGGCGTGC
The DNA here is from genome assembly GCF_007997005.1 of Lujinxingia vulgaris. Lineage (GTDB taxonomy): Bacteria > Myxococcota_A > Bradymonadia > Bradymonadales > Bradymonadaceae > Lujinxingia. Next base: position 28,319 of record NZ_VOSL01000031.1, read on the forward strand.
CTTAACGGTTCGCTCATCGATGAAGATGAGCAGCCGGTCGAAGGGGCGCCCATCTACGGGGTGTTTGAGACGGCCTCGGGTCCCGGGTCGGTGATGACCACCTCGGGGTCGGATGGTGCGTATTGCCTGAAGATGCCGCTTGTGGAAGATCTGCAACTCTCCTCGGTGTTTGAGGGCGCGGTGGCGCAGGGAAGCGTGAGCTTCGATTCGGCCTCGCTTGTGGAGGCCACCTGCGGCGGCGATGGCTGCCTTGAGGCCGATGACCTGATTCTGGAGAACGAGCCGATGACCTGCGTGAGCGGCCTGGCGCAGAGCTACACGATCGATGGTGAGATCCCGCGTGCCGGTCTGCCGGTCTACATCTTCGCCGGTGAGGTGCAGCGGAGCTGCCAGCCGGGTGAAGGTCCCGAGACATGGGGTCAGATTCTGGCTCAGGGCGTGACCGACGGCAGCGGCGGTTTTGCGCTCGATATGCCGCTTGGCGTCTCCCAGCAGATCACGGTGAGCATCGGCGAGTGCCACTCCACCTACGGGCAGGAATGTCTGGGCTTTGGCTACTCGCCAGGGGGCAATATCCTCTTCGATGTCGAAGGCATTGAGACGACGGTTGCCGAAGGTGGCTGCCAGGAGCTCGGAGAATTCTCGATCGCGCCGATGTGCTTTGACGAGTAAGCCGCGACCCGACTGAAACGCGGCGCTGATACTGTTGCGCGTTTCGACGGACCACGAAAAGCCCCCGAGCGATCGGGGGCTTTTCGTGGTTTTGGGGACTTTGCGAAGCCGTCTTTTACCGACCGAGAGATAGACGAAGTCGTGTGATTATGCGGGTAAGCGCCGATCGTAAGCGCCGACCGAGAGATAGACGAAGTCGTGTGATTATGCGGGTAAGCGCCGACCGAGCGTGCCGCCCGCCTCAGGACGACGCTTGCGGCGTCGACCGGGGTTCGCGGTAGCGCTGCTACCGCTTCACCGCCGGCCTCCTTGCCATCGCCGGCCCTGAGTGCGTGCGGGTTGGGGGGCTCGCGTCAGGCAGTCCACATCATCGCCATGAACCGACCGAGAGATAGACGAAGTCGAGAGATAGACGAAGTCGTGTGATTATGCGGGTAAGCGCCGATCGTAAGCGCCGACCGAGAGATAGACGAAGTCGTGTGATTATGCGGTGTCGAAGTCGTTATGGAGTCAAGGTGGAGTAGAGCAGCGGGGTGTATTGACCGCAAGGTCAGCTTCGATCGGAAAACCCGTACTCCGATCGTCAGGGGGAGAGAAGAGACGAGGCGAAACGTGTGTGTATTCAATCGTCGCAAAGACCGCTTGTTTCGCGGCGGATCGCGGGTTTCTGTCGGTCGAGAAGGGCGCTGGCATCGACTGTGCAAACGTAAGAGGGCATCGACGTTTCGCAAACGTGGAGCGGGCCGGAGCGATGATGCAGGGCGCTCGACTCCCAGACTTGAGAATGAGGATGATGATGCACGCGATGATGATGAGACGGCTGGTGATGATGTTGCTTGCCGGTGGCCTGGTGGCGACCGGACCTCTGGGGTGCTCCGATACGCCGGAGGATCCGCAGATCGAAGATGACCAGGACGCCGACGCCGATCCGGACGCCGGTGAGGAGGACGCCGGCGACGAGGACGCCGAAGCTCCGGACGCCGACGCCGAAGACCCGATCGAGCAGGCGGCGATGCCGCTGCGGGTGAAGATCCTCAACAAGGCGGGGCTTCCGGTGGAGGGGGCCGAGGTGCGCTATGGCGAGGAGGTGCTCCTCAGCGATGTGGCCGGTGAAGTTGTGCTCAGCGCGCCGGAAGACGCGCTGCGCTTCCTGGCGCAGGTGGAGGCCGAGGGGTATGCGCCCTCGAGTCTCGACTACCCCGTTCAAGAGGCCGAGGAGGGGGCTGAGGCGCATGCGATCCTGCGCCTGCTGCCGCTCGGGCCTGTGCAGGTCTTCAACCATGATGCCGAGGCCGTCATCTCGCGGGGGCGCGTGCGGGTGCGCCTTCCGGCCAACAGCCTGGTCGATGGCGCGGGCAACCCGGTGAGTGGGGAGGTGGAGGCGACGATCGCCTCGCTCGACCCGACCACCGAGGACGCGCGCTTTATGCCGGGGCCGCTCATCGGGCTTCCGGAAGGCGGCGGGGAAGAGACGCCGATTCTGAGCGTGATGATGGCGGACATCTCCTTCTGGCAGGGTGGCGAGAAGCTGCAGCTGGCCGAGGGTCAGCTGGCGCGTGTGGAGTTTGCGATTCCCGAGGCGCTGGAGGCCTATGAGGCCGGCGACGCCATCGAGTTCTGGCATTTTGACCTCTCGCAGGCCCGCTGGGTGCAGGAGGGCGAGTGCGCTGTGACTGAGGCGGGGAGCCGACTTCTGGCGGAGTGCGATGCCTCGCACTTCAGCTGGTGGAACGCCGACAAGCCCGTCTCTCTGCGCAACTGCGTCAACATCACGGTCGTCGACGCGAACTCCGGTGAGCCTATCCCCGGGGCGACGGTGCAGGGCGATGGCCTGGACTTTGAGGGGGCGCTGGTCGGCTCGGGTCTCACCGATGCCGATGGCCAGGCCTGCATGGACTTCCTGCTCGACGGCACGCTGAATGTGGGCGCCTACCACGCCGACTACCTCTACCAGGCCGATGGACCGGTGACGGTGAGTGGCAGCGATGTTCCCGCGAGTTGCTCTGGCGAGGGTGAGGGCGAGTGCGTTGAGGTCACCGTGGAGCTACTCGATCGTGGAACCTGCCTCAGCGGTGAGGTGCTCGACGGTGAGGATGCGCCGGTCGAAGGCGCCACGGTGTACGCGGTCTACGATGGCGCGGTGGGCGCGCAGTTCTTCTCGGCGGTCAGCGACAGCGAGGGCGGCTACTGCATCGAGGTTCCGCTCGATGCGGAGCTGGAGCTGAGCGCGCTCGACGGTCAGGGGCAGGTGGCGTCCGGCGTGGCGAGCACGGTGGGCGCTGCGGCGGCCGAATGTGGCGAGGAGGGGTGTGCCGAAGCCGATGCGCTTGTGCTGGGCTCGGGTGAGACGGCGTGCCTGCAGAGCTCGGTGTCGCTCAACGGGTGGACAACGCCTGCGCCCGGCGTGCCGGTGTATGTGTATTCGAGCTACCCGGCGCGAAGCTGTGATCCGGGCATGGACGATCCCTTCACCTGGGGGCCGGTGGTCGCGCATACAGTGACCGACGCGATGGGCAACTGGGCGCTGAATGTGCCGATGAGCCTGGCGGGCATGGTCTACGTCAGCGTGGGTTCCTGCCATAGCGGGCTGGGGGCGCAGTGTCTGAACCAGGACCGCATCATGCCGGTGCATCTCGAGGAAATTCCCGGCTCCATCGACTCGGGGCGTTGCCAGCAGACGCATCCTTCGCCGCTCGATGAGCAGTGCCTCTCGGAGTGAGTGAGGTGGGGGAGGAGCGCTGCGGTGCTCCTCCCCTGAACTTCAGCGTGGTACGCGCTAGTGCTGCCGCGTGTTGCCCCCGATCGCTCTTGGCGGTCGGGGTTTTTTGATGGTGCGCATCCTCAAAGACCATCTGCAGCCCCTTTTCTTTTGGCTTGAAAGTACTTCCGAACGCGTTTTGCGTTGGTGCCTGCGTCTTCAGAAGTGTTCCGAAAGCAACTTTCAGGTGCGTTTGTCGTTTCGGGAGTGTTCCGAAGGCAACTTTCAGGTGCGTTTGTCGTTTCGGGAGTGTTCCGAAGGCAACTTTCAGGTGCGTTTGTCGTTTCGGGAGTGGTCTGAGAGTCGTCTGCACCTGCATTCGTGTCGTCGGAAGTGTTCTGAAGGTTGTTGGCAATCGCGCCGGCGATCTCCGGGGCGCGACGAGGTTAGTGATCACTACAGGTTTTGTCAGCGGGGCTCCGGAGGGCGGCGTACACCCGCAGATGCCCTCCGCTGTCCTTCGGCAAATCGCGTTGACACTCGCTGAAGTCAGCGCCTAACGTCCCGGCCATGCTGGTGCTCTCTCGGAGACCTGATGCAGGTTCACTGAGGGACGAGGTTCGCCAACAACGATATGTGTTGTGTGTTTGGCGGGCTAACAGGGAATCCGGTTCAAGGCCGGAGCTGCCCCGCAGCGGTACTTGAGAACGACCTCCACATCGGACGCACTGGTCCTCGCGGGGCCGGGAAGCGGTGGACAGTAGGCACACGCCCCCGTGAGGCGGGCGAATCGCTCAAAAGCCCGAAGACCTGCCAGCATCCGATTCAGGGAGAGACATCCCGGATCGGTTTGACCTGGTCGCGCCGTGGGAGCGCTTCCGGTCCACCTCAGAGCGCCTCTTTGTGCGGACCCCCTCCCTGTTTCTGGCGCGTTCTTCTTCGCTCGTTTCTCTCGCCGCCGGGATTGCACCGATCGCAGGCCAGTTGCTCCATCTTCATCGCGACCTGCGCCCCTGTGCTGGCCCGCTTCAAGGGCCGGCGGTCCCGAGTGTCGATATCGGGACTGCGTCTCGTAAGCAGCGAGTTCACCGACTGTAGTGACGCCTGTGGAGGTCTATGATGTCCGAACTCACCGCGCCCGCCTCGTCCCCGGGCAGCGCCGCGCTTCTGCGCGAACTCAACACCTACGTCCTTGCTGAGCCTCATCCTTTTGTCGTGGATCTGGCCCGCTCGGAGGGCATGTATCTGGCGACGCTGGAGGGGAAACGCCTCTTTGACTGGGCCGGATACTACGGTGCCAAGCTCATCGCTCATAACCACCCCGGCCTCTATGAAGCGGAGTACACGCGGCGCCTGGTCGTGGCTGCGAACAATAAAATCGCCAACCCGGATTTTCTCACCCCCGAGTGTCTGGCGTACTACCGCACCCTGCATCAGCTTGGTCCACGCTGTATGCAGAATCCGGGGCTGGAAGTCTACGCGGTGAACTCCGGTGCGGAGGCCGTCGAGAATATGATGAAGTACCTCATCAACCTTCATCATCAGCGTCTGCTTTCGGAGGGCAAAACGCCTCGCGCTCGGCGTTTTGTGTACTTTGATCAGGCCTTCCACGGCCGCACTGTGTTTGCCCTCAATGTCACGCGGGTCTCTCATGATCCGGTGATGACCAAAGACTTTCAGGGGCTGGTTCCAGGGAACCTGCAGGTGCCCTTCCCGGCCATCGACACCAGTGAGACGCCGGCACAGAACCAGGAGCGAGTTGAGCGCTGTCTGACGATTCTGGAGAACCTCTTTGAGCACTACTGTGATGAGATCGTCGCCGTGATCGTCGAGCCTATTCAGGGGGCCGGTGGTCATCGTGTGGCTCCGCGCTCGTTCTTTCAGAGACTCTCTGCGCTCTGCCATGCCCGTCAGATTCCTCTGGCGTTTGATGAGGTTCAGACCGCCGGCGGGGCCACCGGGACCTTTTTCACCATTGATGCTTTTGATTTGCCCCACCCCCCGCAGGCCGTGGCCAGCGGTAAGAAGCTGGGCAACGGGGTGGTCTACATGCTCAACCGCATGGATGACCTCGGGGTGCTCGACTCCACCTGGGGGGGGACGCTGGCGGATATGGTGCGTTTTGTTCAGGAGTACGCCATCGTGCAGCGTGAGGGGCTCATCGAGAAGGTCCCGGCGCTGGGCGCGTCGCTGGTGGAGATGCTCCAGGGGCTGGCCGATCGCTTCCCAGAGCTGATGTACAACGTGCGGGGCTATGGCCTCTACCAGGGCTTCTCGATGCGGACCCCCGGGCTCAAGCAGATGTTGATTCGTCGTGCCCGCGACCGTGAGAACCTCCTGCTCCTGGGTGCCGGGGCCGATACCGTTCGTCTGCGTCCTCACCTCAACGTCAGTGAAGAAGACATCGCGACCCTGGGAGCGATGCTGGAACGTCTGCTGCAAGACCTGAGTTGAGAGCACGGTGGGCGCCCCCGGTGCAAAGCCGGGGGCGCCGATCGGTCCTCCTCAACATCCGTCCGGTCAGAGGGGACTGTGAGCGGCGGCGTCTTTGCGCAGCTCGTTGAGGCAGCGCGCCCGTTGAGGCAGCGCGCCTGGCACCCGAATGAAAGGTCGCGTAGCCACGCTTGCTCGGCGCGAGTGATTCGAGTAGAGCGCGGCAGGTCGCGCGCTGCGCGATGTCACATCGTACCCATTGAGGCTGAGGTGCAGGGTGAAAAGCGCGCTTCGACATTCCTGGGCGCTCCTGGTGGGGATCGCGCTGATCATGCTGGGAAACGGCCTGCAGACGAGCCTTCTGGGGCTTCGTGCCTCGATCGAGGGCTTTAGCACCGGGGCGACCGGCGCGATCATGTCGGCCTTTTATGTGGGCTTTCTGGCGGGCTCCACGCTCACGCCGAAGATCGTCAAAAATGTGGGGCATATCCGCGTCTTTGCGGCGTGGTCGTCGATGGCCTCGGCGGCGATCCTGCTGCACGGGCTCATTCTTGAGCCGTGGTTCTGGGGGCTGATGCGTCTGGTGACCGGCTTCTGTTATGCGGGCGTCTATGTGGTGGCCGAGAGCTGGCTCAACGATCGGGCGGATAACCGCACCCGGGGCCAACTTCTCTCGCTTTATATGGTGGTGCAGTACGTGGGGTTGAGCGGGGGGCAACTTCTGCTCAACGTGGGGTCGCCGGCGGAGCTCGTGCTCTTTGTGCTGACCTCGGTGCTGATCTCGCTGGCGCTGGTGCCGATCTCATTGACCACCAGCGCGCCCCAGCCCACCGAAGACCAGGAGCGCCTGAGCCCGCGCGCCCTCTGGAAGCTCTCGCCGCTGGGGGTGATGGCGTGCGCGGGGGCCGGACTCTCCACCGGCGCGTTGCTGGGGATGGGCGCGGTATTCGGGGAGGAGGTCGGTCTCTCGGTCGGTGAGATCTCCATCTTTATGGCGATGTTGATCGCGGGCGCGGCGATGTTGCAGTTTCCCATCGGGAGGCTCAGCGACCGCCTGCCGCGGCGCGCGGTCATCGTGCTCACCAGCGCGCTGAGTGTGGCCGTGGCGCTCATTGCCTGGGTCATGATGGGGCGCAGCGCGGCGCTGACCCTGGGGCTGATCTTTCTGGTCGGCGGCTTCTCGATGCCGGTCTACGCGCTGGGAATGGCGCACGCCAACGATCACCTGCGCCCGGGTCAGCGTGTGGCGGCGAGTAGCACGCTGGTGCTGGTCTTCGGGGTGGGGGCGACGGCGGGGCCGGTGGGGGTGGCCGCGCTGATGGATACGATGGGACCGGGGGGCTTTTATGTGGGCGTGGCGGTGATTCAGGCTGCGATTGGTTTCTTTGCCCTCTACCGCACCACCCGGCGCGAGGGGGTGGGCGCCGGGCAGCAGAAACCCTATCGCCCGGTGGTGGGAGGGCGGCCTTTCTGGCGACGGCGTCCCTAAGTTCGCGGCCTTACTGGCAGAGCGCGCTGCGTTTGTCTGGCGTCGGAAGCTTTGCCACAAAGGGGCCATGCTGCCCCGGAGGGGGTGTGGACCTGCTAGACGAGATGTTTCCATAAGGGAGATGCGATGAACTGGATGAAGACGATGCGTTTGAGCGTGATGGTGCTCCTGACCAGCGGGTTGATCGCCGGCTGTAGCTCGGACCCCAACGTCGATGATCCGGCCGATGTGGGGCAGGAGGATGTGTTGCCTGATGAAGATGCCTCCGACGCTGGCGATGTCGATGAGCAAGACGTCTGCCTGGCGCTGCCCTCCTGCGAAGAAGGGTTTGAAGAGGTCGACAGCTGCGAAGGCTTGGAGCCCTGCGACGAAGTCACGCTCTGCGGCACGACGATCCTCTGCGCCGAAGAAGGCAGCTGCACCGAGGTGCCCGTCTGCGGTGCGGAAGAAGCCGAAGTGGAGAGTTGCAACGGTTACGCGGCCGAAGACTGCGACGCGGTGGAAGCCTGCGGCGAACAGGTGCTCTGCGTGCCGCAGGACGCCACCTGTGATGCGGATCTTGCCGGCTGCGGTGAGACGCTCACCAAAGTGGAGAGCTGCGAGGGGATCGACGGGTGCATTGAGTTGAGCGCTTGCGGTGAAACCTACGGCTGCGCGCCCGAGGTCGATACCTGCGACGCCGAGCCGGTCTGCGACGCTGGCGAGGTTGAGGTCGACAGCTGCGATGGTCTCGATGAGTGCCGCGAGGTGACGATGTGCGGCGACACGATCCTGTGCGCCCCCGAGGTCACCGACCCCTGCGATCCGGCCGGCTACACCTGCCCGGACGGTCTGGAGGCGGTCGCCGGAGAAGATTGCACCGTCGATCTGGGGCCGGACAGCGACCGGATGTGCTTCACCGTCGAGATCTGCCCGGACGTCAACGTCTTCTGCCGCGGCCCGGTGGTGGACTGCACCACCGATTACGACATCTGCCCGGCGGGCTACACCTCGCGCGAAGACTGCGATGATGCCACCCGGGAGTGCGGCATCACGCTGGTGTGCGACGACATCGGCGGCTGTGAGGCCGACGCGCTTTAAGACGCCTCTCTCGATCTCCACGCGGTTTGGAGGTCTGAAGGGTGATGTGAAGAAGGGCGGCCCGTTGAGGGGCCGCCCTTTTTTGATGTCGGGGCGCAAAGGAGTGCTCTGTACGGGCGGCATGAACTTCCGACGTGATCCTTGCGACAGCTTGCCACCTTGCACCCGGCGCAATTTCTGCGAAGGTATCGCGCAATGCGACGCGAGGGTCGCGGCGCAAGCAGGTTAATCGACGCACGAGGCAGACGATGAGCGGTGAGATGTTGCCGGTGTTAAAGCTGGCCAAATACGCGGGGCTGATGCTCTTTGCGGCCGGCGCGGCGCTGACCTTTCTTGGCGAGGGGGAGCGCCTGCGCCAGCGGGCGGCCTATGTGGTGGCCGCCCCCGGCTATATGGCGACCTGGGGTGGCGGGATGGTGATGGTGGGTTTTTACAACCACGCGCTCTTCAGCGGCTGGATCGTCGTGACATTCTTGCTGATGACGGCGGTGATGAACGCCGTGATGTGGTCAGCAGCGGCCGAGGGCAGACGGAGCGCGGCGCTGGCACTTGTCAGCGCGCTGGCGCTGGTGGGATGCGTGGGGCTGATGGTGTTTCGGCCCTTCTGAGCAGGTTTAAGCGGGTGATCTGAGGCCGCGGTCTTAACAGGCAGTGAGGCAAGACATGAAGCTAGTTTCGCTCAAAACATTCGGGCTCATCGAAGGGCTCTCGATGGTGGTGCTGCTCTTTGTGGCGATGCCCATGAAGTATGTGTGGGATCAGCCCCAGATGGTGCGTGTGGTGGGGATGGCCCACGGGGTGTTGTTCATGATCTTTGTGGCGTGGGTGCTCGTGGAGGCGTTTCGCACGAAGTGGACGCTGGAGAAGACCGCAGGAGCGCTGGCGGCGTCGGTGATTCCCTTTGCGCCTTTTGTGGTGGATCTCTCGTCGGGGGCGGCGGAGCGTGGGGAGGAGGCGGTGGGTTGAGGGGGGCGCCGGGGTTCGCGGTGAGGGACGGTTTGTGCGGAGGGGCGGAAGGGCGCGTGTTGGGGTTATGTGGTTATGTGGTTGCGGGACGCCGAGTGTTGCGACGTGGGTCGATTCGTGTGGGCGGTTGGGGGTTCGCGTGTTGGGGTTATCTGGTTGTGGTTGTGGGGCGCGGAGTTTTACGGGGTGGGGCGATTCGTGTGGGCGGTTGGGGTTTGAGGGGTGGTTGGGCCGCCCGGCCGAGCTGACCGAGAGATGGACATCGGTCAGCATAACTGCGGGTGAAACACAGGATGGGCGCGATTCTGTATGTGCGACAAAAGGGATGTTTACTCTTCGGGGGCGTAGCGCATAAGCAGCGCGTTGGAGACAACCGGGATTTGACCTTTTGCGGTGTGCAGACGGGCTTGTCGCTTAAAAGGGTCTGGGACAACGACAACCTTGTAAGAGGCGTACTCTTCTGTCAGCTCGACGGTGAGAGGGAGGCGAAAGCCACGGTCACGCTCCCAATCGTAGATGACCCACCCGTCGACAAGGGGAGGCATGGAGGGGGGCTCGAGCAGAAACATGTCGATCACTTCTTCATTGCGCAGCACGTAATAGAGGTTCTGACCGGTTGTATAGGTGTCCATAATTTCGCCATTAATGGTGAAAAAGTCGAACATGACTTCGCGCCGGGGGCTGTCGAAGGCGCGCGTGAGATGGCCGGCGGGGATCGGATTCATCCACGACCACTGAGTCCAGTCAAAGATGTCGGTGGGCGGGGCGAGAAAGGCATAGTCGAGTTCGCCCACGTAGCCACCGGCTGCGGTGTTTTCCCAGACAACAGCTTCGTTCTGACGATCCTCGACTTCGGCATGAGGATAAAAGAAGTAACTTCCATAATAGATTGTATAGGTTCGATGATACGCCGCTCCCCCCTCGAAAAAAAAGCGTTGGTCTTCAGCGGGTTGCCAGACAGGTAAGACGAGAAGTTGAACATTGTACGTGCCTTTCTCTGGAAAGGCCCAGGGTGGGATCACGAACGTAGAGTTGAAGTACGTATAGGGTTCGCGATAGATGGTTTGGACGGTTGAGTAGTCGCTCTCAGGCCAGGATTCGATTTCCTCCATCGAGGGAAAGGAAGGGCCTTCAACTTCGATGTATCGAATGGGTAACGGTCGCCCTTCATGAAGGGCGACGACCTGAAACTCGCCGGGAAGCCAGAAATAACGATCACTCTGGACGGTGGCGCTGTCGATCACGACATACTCACCTTCATAGAGCATCATCTCACGATTAAAAGGAACGGTGGCGATGTGTGGGCGGGAGCTTTGAGCACTGTGCTGGAGTGCGTCGTTGCAAGTCGGGTCCTCACACTCGTAGATTTCTTCGAGACCTTCCTGGTAAAACTCCGGGCCGACGGGCTTGATGAACTCTTCTTCTGTATCCGGTGAATTGCCTGTGTCCGGGCTGTCAGGTGCAACGTCCGGCTCATCAACCCGTATAGGTGGTGGCGTTTCATGGGTGCTGCCACATGCGCTTATTGCCAGCAAAGTAAATGCAAGGGCTAACGTCGTTGGGGGCAGAGCGCGCATAGGCTTCTCGGTGGTAAGATTAGAAGGCTCGCCGCGGGCAGCTAGCGCTCGCGGCGAGCCGAGGTGTATCGGTGATTTTATAGCGTCAATGCGTTAACCGGGGCAGTCCGCATAGGCGGCGCCGTTGGTTTTGACGTTATCTTTGTCTTCCTCATTCGGTGTGCCGAATTCAAACAACGCATTGCCTTTGGTGCACGACTCGGTGTTGTTTGCGGGAGTGTTGGCGCTGGCCACTTTCACGAAGGAGAGGTCAAGGGCACGAGCGTTGTTGGCAGACGTGATTCGGTAGGCGATTTGCGGCTGGGTCTGTGTGGCGGCGAAGACGTTCATCTCAAGCGATAAGGTCTCGGCCGTGGAGCAGGAGCGCTCCCAGGTGATGGGAGTTGTGCCAGCGACTACGTAGGTGCAGGGCGCCACGTTGTACTGGTAGCAATTGGTGACGTTTTTGATCTGGGCGTAGGCTTCGCTGTTGTAGACCGCGTCCGGATAACCTACGTAGAAGGGGCTGTAGAACTTGTTGAGGTCGGCGCGCCAGGCGCCGGAGCTGGTGAAAAGCGTGGCGCTGTCAACGAGTTGGGTGAGAGGGTTGAGGTTGAAGGCAGTGATGGGCGGGCTGTTGAGCGTATTGACCTGAGCGAGCTGGGTGCTGTTGAGCTTGCTGTAGTCGATATCGTAGTCGTGAAAGCGATCGGGGTTGATGTACTGGGCGGTCATGTCGACGCCATCAATGTAGATGCGTCCCTTCTCGTCGGTGAGGGCGTCGTAAATGAAGACGCCTGTGGAGGTGTCGAGGAGGTAATCACCATCGGATTTGATGGTGGAGCCTTCGACGCTGAGGAAGAAGGTGGTGGTCTGCACGTCCACACCCAGGAGTGTGGAGAGGGTGTCGAGGTAGTCTTCTTCGGACTTATAATGTCCCTGGCCAGGGGCGGTGGGGATGACGCCGTTATTGAGGGCGTCGGCGTCGATGCGGATGTTAAAGTCCACTCCGGGCTCTTTGGCCGCCTGGATGGAGCGCCAGCCGGGGTTGGCTACCGTGTCTTGCCAGAGGCTGGCGTTGCCGGCGTCGATAAAGTCGGTCGTGAAGAGGCATTGGGTGCCGGAGGCCTGAGCCACGGTGCCAACAGCCTCGGTCGGTGTCGGGTGCTCTACGTTGGTGTCACCACACGCCCCCCCCCCCGAAAAGGGTAAGGGTCGCGGCGAGCGAAAAGCCGGTGAAGCGTTTTGAATCGAACATCATTGAGTCTCCATAAAGACATGGTTATCCCGTTACCATGCTACCCTTAGCACGGTTTCCGAATCCACCTCCCCCACGCGGAGAGTGCGAATTATAAAGTCAGGCTAGCGAGGTGATGACGGTGGTGTCAAATTCGATTGGGTGAGGTTTACATTGGTTTACTCTGAAGGGGGTTCGCGGTGTGGGGCGGCTCGTGTGGGCGGCTGAGGGTTCGCGTGTTGGGGTTATGTGGTTGTGGGACGCCGCGTTTTGCGGGGTGGGTCGATTCGTGTGGGCGGCTGAGGGTTCGCGTGTTGTGGTTAGGTGGTTGAGGGGTTGGGTGGTTGTGGGGCGCCGAGTTTTGCGGGGTGGGTGGATTCGTGTGGGCGGCCGGGGTTTGAGGGGAGGTTAGGATAGGGGAGATTATGAAAAAGGCGACCCGTTCGGGTCGCCTTTTTTTAATGTTTACAGGGGGATATGTGTCATGGTGTTAATCGGTTTTGGAGGCTTCGGCGCTTTCGCTCGCGGAGCTGTCGGTGCTTGTGTCGGGGTGGGCGGCGAGTGGGTTGTTTGAGGCGCCGAGGCGGTCCAGGACAAAGGCGTAGGTGAAGGCGGTCTCGCGGAAGTAAGCGTAGCGGCCCGAGGCGCCGCCGTGGCCGGCGCCCATATTGGTTTGCAGCAGGGTGAGGTTGTCGTCGGTGCGGGTGTGGCGCAGGCGGGCGACCCATTTGGCGGGTTCCCAGTAGTGGACGCGGGGGTCGTTGAGGCCGGCGGTGACCAGCAGGTGGGGGTAGGCCTGGGCGGTGACGTTGTCGTAGGGGGAGTAGGCGAAGATGGTCTCAAAGGCCTCGGGGGTGTTGGGGTTTCCCCACTCGGTGTACTCGACGACGGTCAGGGGGAGGGAGGCGTCGAGCATGGTGTTGATGACGTCGACGAAGGGAACGTCGGCGACGGCGGCTTCGAAGAGGTCGGGGCGCTGGTTGAGGACGGCGCCGATGAGCAGGCCGCCGGCGGAGCCACCGTTGATGGCCAGGCGCTCGGGGGATGTGTAGCCGGTCTCAATCAGGTGCTCGGCGCTGGCGATGAAGTCGGTGAAGGTGTTTTGTTTGCTGGCGAGTTTGCCGTCGAGGTACCACTGCCGGCCCATTTCGCCGCCGCCTCGGATGTGCGCGATGGCGAAGATCACGCCGCGCTCTAAGAGCGAGATGCGGGAGGCGGAGAAGTAGGGATCGTAGTTCATGCCGTAGGCCCCGTAGCCCAGCAAAAAGAGGGGATGGGAGCCGTCGAGTGCAATGCCCTTTTTGTGGACGATGGAGATGGGGACCTGCGCGCCATCGGGGGAGGTGGCGTAGATGCGGCTGCTCTCGTAGAGGTCGCGGTCATAGTGGTGGACGGTGGTCTCTTTTTGAAGATCGAGGGACCGGGTGGGCAGCGTGTAGTCGAAGACCGAGCGCGGGGTGATGAGTGAGCTGTAGGTAAAGCGGATGGTGTCGGCCAAAAACTCGGGGTTTTCACTAAAGCGCAGCGAGTAGGTCTGCTCGGGCATGGCGATGGTGTGCTCCTCGCCGGTTTCGAGGTTGCGGGCGCGCAGGCGAGGGGAGCCGGCGTGGCGCTCTTCAAAGATCCACCAGTCTTTGAAGGTGTGGACGGCGCGAAGGAGGGTTTCGGGGCGGTGGGGGATGACCTCTTGCCAGGCGTCTTTTGAGAGGTTGTCGGTGGGGGTGCGCATCAGCTTGAAGTTGATGGCGTCTTCGTTGGTGACGATGAGCAGATCGTCGCCGTGGTGGGCGACGCTGTACTCGATGCCGGGGGCGCGGGGGGCCACCACGCGGAAGTCGTCTTCGGGGGTGTTGGCGTCGAGGATGTGTTCTTCGCCGCTGGCGTTGCTCCAGAGGGTGAGCTGCAAAAAGTCGCCGCTGCGGGTCTTGCCGACGTAGGCGTAGAAGGCCTCGTCTTCTTCGTGGAAGACGAGCTCGTGGTCGGCGTCGGGCTCATCGAGGCGCATGCGGAAGACCTTGTCGGGGCGATGCGCGCTGTCGAGGGTGGTGTAGAAGAGGGTGGTGTTGTCGTTGGCCCAGGCCACCGATGAGGTGTTCTCGATGGGGCCTGCGACGTGGGTGCCGCTCTCAATATCGAGCACGTGCAGGGCGTAGCGTTCGTTGCCGGAGGTGTCGAGGGCGTAGGCGAGCAGGCGGTGATCGTCGCTGAGCTCATAGGCGCCGAGGGCGAGGTAGTCGTGACCTTCGGCGAGCTCGTTGAGGTCGAGCAAGACCTCCTCATCGGCGTCGAGGCTGCCGCGTTTGCGGGCATAGATGGGATAATCCTGCCCCTCGACGGTGCGGGAGTAGTAAAAAAAGTCGCCGCGGCGCACGGGCACCGAGAGGTCGGTTTGATCGATGCGCGAGAGGATCTCCTGGTAGATGGACTCCTGAAGCTCCTCGGTGTGGGCCATGGCGGCTTCGGCGTAGGCGTTTTCGGCTTCCAGGTAGGCGATGGTCTCGGGGTTGTCGCGATCGCGCAGCCAGGCGTAGGGGTCGACGAGCGTGCGGCCGTGAATCTCGGTGACGCTCTCGATGCGTTGGGCGGTGGGCGGCGCGATGGCGGGTGAGGTCGCCTCTTCGGTGGGGGCGGAGTCGGCGGAGGGGGTGGGTGAGGCGCAGGCGGCAAGGCCCAGTGTGAGGGCGGCGCTAAGCGATGTGAGGCGGTGAAGGTGCATGGGGGGCTCGAGGGTTGGGGCGATTCGAAGACGTCGTGAGTTCTCAGCGTTGCAGCGGGGAGATTAGCGAGAGGTGGGAGGTGGGGACAAGGTTGGGGGGCGTGCGTTTTGTGGTTGGGTGGTTGTGTGGTTGTGTGGTTGTGGGGCGTCGGGGTTTGCGATGTGGGTCGATTCGTAATGGACGGTTGGGGTTCGCGGGTTGTGGTTGTGAGGTTGTGAGGTTGGGTGGCTGTGGGGCGTCGGGGTTTGCGATGTGGGTCGATTCGTGTGTGCCGAGCTCACTCAGGACGACGCTGACTGCGTCGCTGCGTCCTCGCGGTGGCGCTGCCACAGCTTCGTCCTGGCTCCTTGTCAGGCCTCGCCCTGAACGAGCTCGGGTTGGGGGGCGTGCGTGTTGAGGTTGCGGGGCGTCGGGGTTTGCCGGGGGTGCGTTAGGTGATCGTAAAACGATGATTCGCCGGTTCGTCTTTTTTGCTTTCGGTCGCCATAGTCGAGAAAGAACACCTGAGGATCGTCTGGGAGGTAGGCTTCCAGAGATCGTCGGGTCCCTGGCTCAGGAGAGCGTCATGGCGTCGAAGCGAGAGAAGGCACATTTGATCATTCATGGGGCGGCAAGCGCGGCAGGAGCCGTGGGTGCGGGGATGGCACAGTTGCCAGGGTCGGATAATGCGATCATTACGCCGATTCAGGTGGGCATGATCGTGGCGTTGGCGGATGTCCATGGTCAAAAAATGGAGAAGGCCGGGGCGCTGGCGGTGCTTTCATCATTGTCGGCCGGGATTGTGGGGCGTACGGCATCCCAGTTTCTGGTGGGTTGGATTCCGGGTGTGGGCAACGCTATCAACGCGGGTACCGCGTTTTCGATTACCGAGGCTATCGGATGGGCGGCGTACCGGTATTTTGATCCTGACGAAGGGTGATTCGCTGGTTGCACCCGGGGGGGATGTGCCCGAACCATGTCTGGCGTGGGGGGGGCGGCGAAGGGAGGACGCCTGGCAAGAAAACGCCGCGTGCTTGATGGGACCCCCTCGACGGGTGGGCGAGAGGCACGTGGAGCCAGTTTAGACCCCCTCGACGGGCTGGCGAGAGGCACGTGGAGCCAGTTCTGACCCCCTCGACGGGTGGGCGAGAGGCCCGGGGTGCCAGTTCTGACCCCCTCGACGGGGGGCCGAGAGGCACGTGGAGCCAGTTTTGACCCCCTCGACGCCCCGTTTGGGGTATGGGCATGCGTTTGTGGTGATGCAGGACGGGCGTTGGCGTCGGTGAGCGCCTTGCGGGGGGAGGGCTGAATCGTGTAAAGCGCGTTGCTGTATGGACATGTGTGCCTAAGTGAGAGTGGGGCCGGCGCATAGGTCGCCGGGACGAGACGAGACTGAGGCAAGGGAGAGGCGATGTCATTGTTGAGCGCGATCAAGGGGCGTGGGCCGAGCGGGTTTGGTTATGGATCGACGGCTGAAGAGGTGACCGAGGGGTTGGACCTGGGCGGGAAGACGATTCTGATCACCGGGTGCAACTCCGGGATTGGTAAGGAGTCGTTTCGGGTGCTGGCGGCGCGGGGGGCGCATATCATCGCGGCGGCGCGGACCGAGGGGAAGGCGCAGGCCACGGCAGATGAGCTGGGGGTGAGCGCGCAGACCACGGCGGTGGCGTGTGAGCTCTCGGAGCCGGAGTCGGTGCGGGCGTGTGTGGAGGCGGTCAAAGCGCTGGGACGGCCGATCGATGTGTTGATGCTCAACGCCGGGATCATGGCGTTGCCGGAGTTGCAGGTGCATCACGGCTATGAGTTGCAGTTTCTGACCAACCACATCGGGCATTTCATCTTAACGCAGGGGTTGCGAGATAGCCTGAGTGAAGATGCGCGGGTGGTGGCGTTGAGCAGTGCGGGGCATCAGCATACGCCGAAGGGGGGCATCGCATTTGATAACCTCGATGGCCGCAACGGGTATGACGCGTGGCGTTTTTACGGGCAGTCGAAGCTTGCGAATCTGCTCTTTGCGCGCGAGCTTGCCAGGCAGTTTGAGGGGAGTGAGCGTCAGGCGTACTCGGTGCATCCGGGGGTGATCAAGACCAACCTGACGCGGCATATGAACCCGATCTTGACGTCGCTTTTCGGGATGTTTGAGTCGCTGACGCTCAAGAATGTGGAGCAGGGGGCGGCGACGCAGTGCTACGTGGCGGTGCATCCGCAGGTGGACGCCTCGGGGGCGTATTTTGCGGACTGCAATGAGGCGAAGAGCAGCAGCTACGGGCGAGATATGGAGCTTGCGCGGCGGCTGTGGGATGAGAGTGAACGGATTGTGGAGGGGCTTTAAGATGGGATTTTTCTTAGGATTCGCTGCGCTGGCCGGACAGGCTGCGCTTTCGGGGGACGCGCCAGACCCATGCAATGATCCAGAGGGCGGCGGCGTTGCTGGCGCCGTCGAACTCGAGCATCCAGTGGGGGAGCAGGCCGCCGCCGATGGCGCCGGCCAGAAAGGCGATGCTGGCCGGCCAGAGGCGCGCGTCGAGGGAGGTGGCCATCATCATCAGGGCGAAGGCGAAGAGGCCGTTCTCCAGGGCGATGCAGCCGGCGACGTCCAGGCCCAGGATAAAGCCCATCACGCGCATGATCAGCGATCCGAAGAGGATGACAAAGATGCTGATGATGATGCGTGTGTTGATCGCGTTGCTTAAGAGGCGCTTGCGCATCAAGAAGACAATGAGGCCGGAGCCGCCGATGACGCCCAGGTACTGAAGGAAGTACTCGGGGAAGGTCATGGTGGCCAGGCCCTGGTGCACCAGCGCGCTGTTGATGAAGGGGATGGCGCCCAGGACGATGCCGAGAAAAAAGCTCATGCGGCTGCGCGCGGCGCTGTTGAGGTCGAGGTCGACGTCGTGGGAGAGCTTTTTGAGCTTTTGAAGCTCGTGGGCCTCGTCTTTAAGGCGTAGCCGCAGCGCGCGCAGGCGCTCCTCGAAGGCGGCGCGATCGCCGCGGACCTCGTCGAGGAGCAGGGCGGCGGCCTTGTCGTCGCCCTGGCGGAGCTCGAAGTCGAGCATGCGCTCGATGGCGCGGTCCAGACCTGCGCGTGCCGGGAGGTTGTCGGGCCAGATGGTCAGGGCCTGCTCAAAGCCGAAGCGGCACTCGGCGTAGAGGCGATAGATACGGGCGGTGGCGTCGTCATCGGCGGGGAGGTCGGTGGAGGTCGCAGGGGACTCGTCGTCGCCGAGCAGCTCGTGGAGGTGCGCCTCCAGGGTGATCAGGCGCATGCGGGCTTCGTCGGCCAGGCGTCGCGAGTCCCGGTGATGCTGGTAGCTGACGAGGGCCTGGCGAAGATCTTCGGCGCTCTGGAAGCGATCTTCGGGGTTGTGGGCGGTGGCGGTGTTGCAGATGCTGGCGAGCTCTTCGGGGACCTCGGGGCCGTAATGGATGGGGTTGGCCTGGTAGGCGCTGATGAGGCTGGCCATGACCGATTCGCCGGCGTTTCTGGGGGTGTGGGTGATGAGCTCGTGGAGGATGGCGCCGAGCTGGTAGACGTCGCTGCGCTGGTCGATTGAAGCGCCGTCGCCGCGGGCCATCTCGGGGGCCATGTAGGACGCGGTGCCGGCGACCTCGTCGACGTGGCGGGCGAGCTGGATGCGGTCGGTGCCGTCGTCGAGGAGGCTCACGGCGATGCCCCAGTCCACCAGATAGACCTCACCGAAGTCGCCGAGCATGACGTTTTCGGGCTTGAGGTCGCGGTGGATCACGCCGCGGCTGTGGGCGAAGTGCACGGCGTCGCAGACCTGCATGAGGATCTCGAGGTGAGCGTCGAGGGGTTCCTGGTAGCCGGCAAAACGTCGGGGGAGCCGTTCGGGCTTTTGCAGCGTGTCGAGCCATGCGCGGCCCTCGACGCGTTTCATAACGATCATCGGGGCGCCGGAGGCGTCGACGCCCAGGGCGTGCACCGGGATGATGTTGGGGTGCTCGAGCATCCCGGTGACCCAGGCTTCTTTGAGCAGGCTGCGAGTGGACTCGGAGTTTCGGCGGTCGGGGCGTATGGTCTTGATGGCGACATCACGCCATAAGGAGCGCTGGTGCGCCTGACGGACCACGCCCATGCCGCCCTGAC
The DNA here is from genome assembly GCF_007997005.1 of Lujinxingia vulgaris. Lineage (GTDB taxonomy): Bacteria > Myxococcota_A > Bradymonadia > Bradymonadales > Bradymonadaceae > Lujinxingia. Next base: position 47,254 of record NZ_VOSL01000031.1, read on the forward strand.
CGAGCGTTGCGCCGGGCAAGAAGTCGGCCTTGTCGTCGTCTTCTATGCCGGTGTGAATCAGGGGGAGCGCGCCGAGAGCCTGCTGACGCTGGAAGGTCTCCAGCGGTCGGCGCGGCGCGATGGTGGCGCCGATATCGGGGGGGCCGGCCTCGGTGTCGCCCAGGGCCAGGGTCTCCCAGCGTGCCACCAGGGTAGGTTCGGGTGAATCGAAGTCACTCATGGGGCGTCCTGTGCCAGGCGTCAGGCTGGTGATCGGTGCCCTAAGGTTGCACGTGTTTGTCGATAGGTCGAGTCGATGGGACTCGCGAACAGGGCAATCGCAAATTCGGTTTTCATTACCCGCCACCGTAGGGGGACCCCTTGTGGGTCCCCGCCCTGGGAGTTCCGGAGGGGCACAAGACCCCTCCCTACGGATTGGGTGGGTTCTCCATAAAAAACCTTGTGGGACGTCGCGATTGCCCTGGACTCGCGAAACATACGCGGGCAACCAGGTTTTCAGGGAGTGTGCTCGCGCGCTGAAGCGAAGTATGGAGCGTGTGAAGGAGAGGCGCAAATCACCAGAAAAGGCCCGAAACCGCCAGGTTTCGGGCCTTTTGTTTTGCGCACGACGTCGCGCTCAGCGGTAGATGCCCTCGGGGGTGTAGGGCGAGCCGTTGGAGGCGAAGAATTTGCCATCGAGGTAGCGGTAGCCCTTGTCGAGCGAGGCGATGGTCTTCATGTGCTCGTCGGTGAGCTCGATCTTGAGGGCGTCGAAGTTCTGCTGGATGCGCTTGCGGTTGACCGATTTGGGGATGACGACGGTGCCGCGCGCGATGGCCCAGGCGATCAGAACCTGGGCGGTCGATGCGTCCACCTCGCCGGCGATGGCCTCGATGGTGGGGTGGTCGAGGAGGGGGGGCTCATCGTCTTTGCGGTTCTCGCGATCGGTGGAGCCGAGTGGCGAGTAGGCGGTGAGCACGATGTCGTGGGCGTTGCAGAAGTCGAGAAGATCGCCCTGCTGCAGGTGCGGGTGGGACTCGACCTGGTTGACCTCGGGAGCCTCTCCGACTTCGGCCAGGGCGCTGAGGCGCTCGGGGCCCATGTTGGAGACGCCGACGGCGCGGGATTTGCCGGCTTCTTTTGTGGCGAGCATGGCCTCCCAGGTCTCGGAGAGGGGGGCCTCTTCGAGGGTGAGCCAGTCGTCGGGGGAGCGGGGGAAGCCCACGCCGGGCTTAAAGGCGATGGGCCAGTGGATGAGGTAGAGGTCGAGGTAGTCGAGCTGAAGATCGCTTAAGGTCTGCTCGAGCGCCGGGGCGACGTCGTCTTTGAGGTGGGCGTTGTTCCAGAGTTTGGAGGTGACCCAGAGCTCGTCGCGGGTGATGTCGCCGGCGGCGATGGCGTCTTTGATGGCCTGGCCGACTTCGCTCTCGTTGCCGTAGACGGCGGCGCAGTCGAGGTGGCGGTAGCCGATCTCCAGGGCGGCGCGCACCGCGTCGTAGACTTCGCCGGGCTTGCTCTTCCAGGTGCCCAGGCCGAAGGCCGGGAAGGTCAGTCCGCTGCGGAGTTTGAGGGTGGGGTAGGTGGTCATGAATACTCCCTGGGGGCTTTATAGATGTCACAGATGAAAGGTGCCGCGGGCCGCGCGCAGAGGGCGGCCGCCGGGGCCCGAAGGAGATAAGCACCGCCGCGGAAAGTCGAGCGATTAGCCCCGGAAGAGGACGTCTTCGGCGGCCAGGGGCGCGTCGAGGACGCCGACCTCGGTGAGCGTGTCGATGACGCGGGTCAGCTCGGGCTGGTCGATGCCGGGGCGCTCGGCCCAGGTGGTCTGCTCCAGCCAGGCGGCGGCGTCTTCGGAGCGCTGGCCGAAGCGGGAGACGACCTCGGCGATGGTCGCCTCGGGCGCTTGTTTCATCTCTGCGGTGAGGGTTTGCAGAGTGGCGAAGAGGGTGTTGAGGTCGTCTTTGCGCTGGCGAGCGACGTCGCGGCGGCTGACGATCACAAAGGGGGCCCAGGGGGTGGCGCAGGTGCCCACGCGGCGCCACTCGCCGGAGTCGACGACGGGCTTGGTGGTGAATTTTTCCCACATGAAGGCGGTGCCGCGGCCTTCGGCCAGCGCGACGCGCGCGCCGGCCAGGTCGCCGACCTGCTCAAAGCGCATCTCGGTGCGCGGGTCCCATCCGTATTCGGCGGCGAGCACGTAGGCCATGATGTGGGATCCGGAGCGGGGGCGGCTGATGGCGAAGGGCTGGCCGCGAAGCTCCTCGATGGAGGTGTAAGGGGCGTCGGCGTGCACGTGCACGCCCCAGACCAGCGGGGAGGTGACGTAGGTGCCCAGGATGGTGGCGTCGCCGCCTTTGGCGATGTGAGTGACCACGCCCTCGGTCAGGAGCACCGCCACATCGAGCTCGTCCGCATCGAGGGCGGCGAGCATCTGGCCGGTGCCGCCAAAGTACTCGGTGAAGCTGTAGTCGAAGGCATGATCTGCGAAGAGGTTGCGCTCGGCGGCCCGGTAGAAGGGGGTGTTGAAGTGCTCGGGCACGCCGCCGACGCGGAGAGGTTGGGTCATGGTACGGCTCGGGGTTGAGGGGCGCGCCGCGGGAGGGTGTGGGCGCGTGTAAGTCCATTCGCAGAGGGCATCTCGTTACGCGGAGGGCGCAGTCAAGACGGGAGACAACGATCGAAGGGGATCCGCCATGCCCCCCGTGTGCAGGAGGGCGTGTGGCAACGAGGGGATGGAGGGCATCCGGGGCGGTGCGGCGGGGCGCCCGCTTACCAGTCGGTGGGTTTGTAGTCTTTGAGGAAGAGTCCCCAGACGTGGTTGCCGGTGTTGGCGCCGTCGAAGATGGGGTCGATGATGCGCGCGGCGCCGTCGACGATGTCGAGCGGGGGGTGGAAGCGGTGCATCTCGCGTTTTTTGCGGGCGTGTTCGGCCGGATCTTCATCGGTGACCCAGCCGGTGTCGACCGAGTTCATGTGGATGCCCGACTCGATGTAGTCGGCGGCCGAGGTGCGCGTCATCATGTTGAGCGCGGCTTTGGCCATGTTGGTGTGCGGGTGCCGGTCGGTCTTGAAGATGCGGTAGAACTGGCCCTCCATCGCGCTGACGTTGACGATGTGCTTGTCGTGGGTCGGCACGGCCTCCATCAAGGGCTTGAGGCGCGCGTTGAGGATGAAGGGGGCCACGGCGTTGACGAGCTGAACTTCGAGAAGTTCCACCGCGCTGACCTCGTCGAGCTTGAGGCGCCAGGAGTTGACCCGGCGCAGGTCCACCTGCTGGAGGTCGGCGTCGAGCTGGCCTTTGGGGAAGAGATGATGGCCGCGCTCGCGATCTTCGGCGAGGAGCTCCACCTGGCTTAAAAGTGCGCTGGTGGCGCCGGGTTTGGTCAGGGAGGCGCCTTCGGGGAGCTGGTCGTCGCGCTCCACGCGCCCCACCAACCGCCGCACCTCCGAGCCAAGATCGTCGCTGGAGAGCTCGCCCTGCATCAGGTGCTCATAGAAGCCGGTCGGGCGGCGCACCGTCTGGCAGGCGTTGTTGACGATGTAGTCGAGGCGAGGGAGGTGGTCGAGGAGGTGACGGCAGAAGACTTCAACGCCGGGGGTGTGGCGAAGATCCAGGCCGTAGATCTCCAGGCGGTCCTTCCACTCCTCGAAGTCCGCTTCGGCCGCATAGCGGCGCGCGGCGTCGTTGGGGAAGCGGGTCAGCGCGATGACGCGGGCGCCGGCGCGCAGGAGCATGATGGCGGCCTGGTAGCCGATCTTGACGCGGGCACCGGTGATGAGCGCGACTCGCCCGCGCAGGTCCGCGGTCTGGGAGCGTTTCTCAAAGTTGAAGTCGCCGCACTCCAGACACATCTGGTCGTAGAAGTGATGCACCTCGGTGTAGCTCGTGCGGCAGACGTAGCAGATGCGCTCGTTGTTGGTCTGGCCGATGGGCTCGCTGGTGGGCGCTTCGTAAGGCGCGGGGAGCTCGTGGGGGCGGCCCTCAAACTCGGCGCGTCGGCGCGGGGTCTCGAAGATAGGCTTGTCGCGCAGCTGGCGGATGCCGGTCTGGTCGAGGAGGGCCTGATCCTCGTCGCGCTCCTGATCGCGTTTGTTGCGCTGTCTGGCTCGGGCCAGCGCGCGGCGTGCGTGTTTGGAGGGGTGTGAGACGCGCCCCGCCGCGATGAGAAAACGGCGCTGGGTGGGCTCGTCGATGTCGGCCAGAAGCCCGCGATCCTCAATGAGTTGCTCCATGAGGTCAGAGGCGGCGTCGAGTTTTTTCTTGAGATCGTCCATGGGCGCGGTCTTAGCCCAAAGCCGGGCGGTGGACAAGGCCGGTTGGTGGGCCGACAGCGGGCGGAGGGTGCAGCGGGCGGCGATAAAGCGGGGCGTGTGTAGCTTTGAGGAAGAGAAGGCCGCGGCGGGGCGGTCTGGTCCACGATTCAACCAACGAGGAGGTAGGGCGATGGCTCAAACATCCACAGAGACGTGCGACCCTGGCCAGTGGGATTTTTCGGGGCTGCGCGCGCTCTTTATCAACTGCACGCTCAAACCCTCTCCGCAGCGCTCGAACACCGATGTGCTGATGGAGGTCTCGCGCACGATCATGCGCAACGCCGGCGTGAAGGTGTGCAGCGTGCGCGCCGTCGATCACACCCTCGCGCCGGGGGTGTATCCGGATATGCGCGAGCAGGGCTTTGATGAGGATGACTGGCCTGAGATCTACAAGGAGGTCGAGGCCGCCGACATCCTCGTGTTGGGATCGCCCATCTGGCTCGGGGAGCGCTCGTCGGTCTGCTCCAGGGTCATCGAACGCCTCTATGCGATGTCGGGGATGACCAACGAAAAGGGGCAGTACGTCTATTACGGCAAGGTGGGTGGGTGCGTGATCACCGGCAACGAAGATGGCATCAAGCATTGCTCAAGCGGCATCCTCTACGCGTTGCAGCACCTGGGGTATCTGGTCGGACCCCAGGCCGACGCCGGCTGGGTGGGGGAGGCAGGGCCAGGGGCCTCGTATGGCGATGAGGGGTCCGGGGGACCAAAGAACGCGTTTACGCAGCGGAACACCACGTTTATGACGTGGAACCTTTTGCATATGGCCAGGATGTTAAAAGAGGCCGGCGGGGTGCCTGCCTGGGGGAACCAGCGCGAGGCGTGGGATGAGGGGTGTGATTTTGGACATCCCAACCCCGAGTACCGCTGACCGCATCAGGACGAAGCCAGCGGTGTCGCTGCGGACTCGCGGTGGCGCTGCCACAGCTTCGTCCTGGCTCCTTGCTGGACTTCGCCCTGAGTGCGGTCAGGTTGATGTGAGCTTCCCCCCCGAATCTCTGTGGGGTTAGGTTTGAACGTGAAAAGGCCCGAGACAGCGCTAAAGGTGGGCTGTTTCGGGCCGGGGGCAAGCGGGATGTGGGGAAACTCTTTGCGTTAGAGCTGGGGGGCGACGACGTGGCGGAGGTAGATGGCGAGCTCCTCCATACCGTGGATGCCCATCTGGCGGCCCAGGGTCTGGTTGTAGTTGGTCGTGCCGTTGATGTCGTAGGTGTAGCGGTTGCCCTCGGCGTCTTCGACAAACTCGATGCCGGCAAGCTCGATGCCGCTGTGGGCGCACATGGCGAGGTATTTGAGGACGAGGGGATCGTCGGCTTTGAGAGGCGATTGGGAGAATTTGGCGCCGCCGTCGATCGGGCAATTGTCGGCGAGGGCTGCGGCCTGGGCTTTTTCTCGCTGGAGTTCGACCTGGCAGACATCGGAGGGGCAGAGTTGGAAGCCCTCGTCGGTGGCGGAGCGCATGGCGAAGATCATGCGCTGGCCGACGATCTCCACGCGGGTGATGAAGGGTTCGGGGGCCTGGATGTACTGCTGGATGAGGACCTGGTGGTCAGGTCCAAGGTCGAAGTCACCCTGAGCCAGGCGATCCTGGAGCTCGTCGGCGTTCTCGAAGCGCTCGATGCCCAGGCCTTTGCCGCCGCGGTTGTGTTTGGTGATGAAGGGGCCGTCAAAGGTTCGGGCCAGGGTGACCAGGTGTTCGGTGCCCACGGCCAGGGCGGTGCGCGGGGTGCGGATGCCGAAGCGCTGCAGGGTGAGGTGCTGGCGCAGCTTGCTCATCTCGAGCTCGAAGGCGGCCAGGCCATTGACGACGCGGGCGCCGTGGGCTTCGAGGTTGGCGAGGATCTCGCGGGTGAGCGCCACCGAGGTGAGGTGGCCGCGGGTGTGGGAGGAGGGGCTCATGCGGTTGAGGTAGATGCCCGGGGCTGGGGGGCCGTCGATGATGCCCTGGTGGACGGGGATCTCGTTGTACTCAAACCCCTGCTTTTCGAGCGCGTCGCGAAGGGGCGGGAGCCAGTCGGGGTTTTCGAAAAGAATGTGGACGGTGGGAAGCGTGCTCATAGGGTGACTCCAGCCGGGGGGCGATAGCGTTGACGCAGTCAGTGAGGGGGAAAAGAGCAAGATTGATGAGGGGCGTCAAGCGTTGGGATGGTGGGGGGAGGCTGAAGGTCACAAAAAAGACGCGGCCCCCTGAGAGAGGCCGCGTCGGGTGGTGCTCCGGGACGTCGTGTCGGGTTTAGTGAAGGGCGTGCGAGCCGGAGGAGGGGGTGGAGACGCTCTGCACGACTTCACCGGTCTGGGTGTGGCTGGCCTGGCGAGCGATGTCGGCCTGGGAGATGACGCCGCAGACGTCGCCATTGTCGTCGACGACGACCAGGCGGCGGAGCTGGTTGCTCTCCATCAGGTTGATGGCGTTCTCCAGCGGTGCGGCGTGCTCGACGGTGATGACGGTGGAGGTCATGGCGTCGCCGACGGTGCAGCTGTTGAGGTCTTTGCCCTCGGCGATGAGGCGGCAGACGATGTCGCGGTCGGTGATGACGCCGATGGGGTTCTGGTGGCCGTTGGTGGCGACGACAGGGATCAGCCCGCAGTCGCAGTCGCGCATCAGTTTTGCGGCTTTGGTGATGGAGTCGCCTGGCGAGCAGCAGGCGGGCTCGGAGGTCATGATGTCGTAGATGTTCATGGGGGATGCTCCCTTGCAAAAGGTCCTTTCGCGAAGCCCTCCCTGAGCGGGGGGGCGTTGAGGGGAAAGGTATATACGAATCAAAAAACACCAAAGATGCGGTCGGGTGGCGGGTGGTCTATGTGTATGAACTGATTGCGGATTTTGGTGGGTCTTCGCTTGTGGCGGCGTTGAGAGCCGCATACACTCGCAGGTAACTTGTGTTCACCAAGGGCCAGGAGACGTATGAAGTTTGCAAGCGCTCGAAGCGTTGCGCGTGATCCGAAGGTTGCGGCTCACGAAGGGTATCAGGTGCTCGCTCAGCGTCTGGGAGCGGCGCCGGATATCATCTTTGTGTACACCACCGAGACGTATGACACCGCGGCGGTCAACGGGCGGCTTGCGGAGCTGGCCGGCGGGGTGCCGATTCACGGTGGAACCTCCTGTCAGGGGGTGATGACCGACGAGGGGGTGGCCAGCGATCAGGGACACGGGCTGGCGATGATGGGGATCGCCGACGCTGAAGGGGCCTATGGTGTGGGGGTCTCGGAGATTGGCGAGTCGCCGCGGGAGGCGGCCCGGCGAGCGGTCCAGGGGGCGTTGTCGCAGGCCGGGCGGCCCGGTCAGGTTCCGCAGATGCTGTGGTTGATGGCGGCGCCGGGGTGTGAGGAAGAGCTTATCGCGGGGATTCAGGAGTTGCTCGGCTCCAAAGTTCCGATCCTCGGTGGCAGCTCCGCCGACAACACCGTCGCGGGGCAGTGGAAGCAGTTTGCCAACGAGGAGGTTTTTGAAAACGCGGTGGTGGTCGCGGCGATTTTTAGCTCGGCGGATGTCGACTACTCCTTTCATAGCGGCTACGAGCCCACCGCGAAGCGTGGCAGGGTCACGCGTGCTGAGGGGCGCGTGCTCTATGCGATCGATGGCCAGCCGGCCGCGCAGGTGTATAACGCCTGGACCGGTGGGGCGATCGATGAGGAACTGGAGCAGGGGGGGAACATCCTCGGGAAGACGACGCTCTTTCCCCTGGGGCGGGAGGTCGGCACGATTGAAGGCACACCTTATTTTCAGCTCTCGCATCCCGATGGTCTGTCGCCCCAGGGGGGACTGACGCTTTTTTCGACGGTGGAAGAGGGGGAGGAGCTTGTGCTGATGACCGGGACGGTCGACTCGTTGATCTCGCGAGCGGGGCGAGTGGGGCAGGCGGTCCGGGATATTGCAGCCTCGGAGGATAAGGAGATCGTGGGCAGCCTGGTGATTTACTGCGCCGGGTGCATGCTTACGGTGCAGGAGCGCATTGATGAGGTGGCTCGGGAGATGGGGGAGGTTTTGGGCGGAAAACCCTACATCGGGGCATTTACATTTGGGGAGCAGGGGTGCTTCATCGGCGGAGAGAACCGCCACGGCAACCTGATGATCTCGGTGGTTACATTTTTGAGTTGAGAGGTTTGATGCGCGCGGCCGGAGGCGCCCGGGGCCGTTCGCCAGAGACCCTTTGCGACGATCCGTTGAGTGCAGGCCGATTTAGCTCCGAGTTGTGCGATGACCGAATCCGAAACGCTACGCGAGACGCTCCTGGATCTGGAGCGCGCTCGGCGCAAAGAGCGTGAGCTGCGACTGGAGACCGAGGGGTTGTTGCGGGGGCTGGAGATATTGGGCTCCATCACCGACACCGAAGCGATGTTCGCCGGGCTCTTTGAGATTCTTCAGGAGCTGTTGGGGTTTGAGCAGGCCTTTGTCTTCACCGGAACGCGTGTGGAGGCGATGCATCTGGTCGCGACAACCTGCAGCGGGCAAAAGGCCCTGCTCTGGCGAGGGCAGGAGGTCACCCGACAGGCGCTGGGGGGAGAGCCGGTGGCGGTGTTTAATACGGCGATGATCGCGGAGTGGCGGGATCTGCAGGCGCCGCGCTCGCTTTCGGCGACCTCGGCTCTGCATATCGGGCTGCGCCGTGAGCCGGAGCCCTCGCTGATGGTGTGTACGCATTCGGAGCCGGGGTTTTTCTCGGCGAAGCATGTGCAGCTGGCGCGCCGCTTTAGCATGCTGGCCACTCAGGCGTTGCTCAACCGCGACCTGCGCGAGTTGAAGTTGCAGGCGTTTGAGCGCTCGACGCGCGATCAGTTTTTTAATGCCTCGGACGACGCGATGTGCATCCTCGACGCGCAGCGGCGGCTGGTGCAGACGAATCCCTCGATGGATGTGGGGCTGGGGTATGAAGCGGGGGAGTTGGCCGGGCGTTCGTTTGAGTCGCTGGTGGTCGAAGAGGACCGGGCGTGGGTACGCGCTCAGGTGAGCGAGCTGCTCTCCGGGCATGCGCCAGTGGGCTTCGATGCGCGCTTTACGACGGAGAGGGGGGATGAACGCCGGCTGCAATGGAAGATGAGCTTCGATCGTGAGGCCCGGATCATCTACGGCTCCGGTCGCGATATCACCGAGCAGCGCGAAGCCGAGGACGCCCTGCGTGTGCTCAACGAGGAGCTGCGCACGACGCGAGACGAGGCGCTGCAGGCGAGCAAGGCCAAGAGCACGTTTCTGGCCACGATGAGCCATGAGCTGCGAACGCCACTGAACGCCATTATGGGGTACTCGGAGATTGTGCTGGAGGAGATGGTCGCCGAGGGCGACACGACCTATGCCGATGATCTGGGGCGTATTATCTCGGCGGGCAAGCATCTGGTGTCGATCATCAGCAATGTGCTTGAGCTCTCGAAGATCGAGGCGGAGCGCATGCAGGTTCATCCCGAGCCCTTTGAGCTGGGGCCGCTTGTCGAGGAGGTGGTCGCCAGCGTGGGGCCGCTCTTCAAGAAGAACGACAACCGTTTTGAGCTGAGGCTGGCGCAGGACATCGGTGAGCTGGTGAGCGACGCCGCGAAGGTGCGTCAGATCCTCTACAACCTCTTGAGCAACGCCGCTCGGTTTACTCGCCGGGGTCAGGTGACGCTGCGTGTGGATCGTGCGGTGGAGGCGGGGAGCGAGCAGATCATCGTGTGTGTGCAAGACACCGGGGTGGGGATGACCCCGGAGCAGCTTGAGGGTGTGTTTGAGGCCTTCTCCCAGGCTGATAGCTCCTGGACGCGTACGGTGGATGGGACCGGGCTGGGGCTGGCGATCACCCGCCACCTCTGCGAGATGCTGGGTGGGGAGATCGAGGTGGCGTCGGAGTCGGAGGTCGGATCGACCTTTAGGGTGCGACTGCCCCGTGAGGTGAACGTCGTGGCGTCGGCGGAGGACTTTGAGCAGGCGCTGGTGCGCTCGGCGAGCGCACGGAAGATGAGCGTGGCGCCGGAGCGCGAAGACGTTGAGGGGGCGCAGGGCTGCGTGTTGGTGATCGACGACGATCCGGATCTGCACGCGCTGATGCGGCGCACGCTTGAGACCGCGGGCGTGGCGATGGAGTCCGCGTATAACGGGGCCGAGGGGTTACACCTGGCGCATAAACTCGCGCCGCGGGCGATTGTGCTCGACGTGAGTATGCCCGTGATCGACGGGTGGGATGTGTTGCGTCTGCTGCGCAGCTATGAGGAGTTTCGGGAGATTCCGGTGCTTGTGGTGACGATGGTCGATAACCGCCAGAAGGCGCTTGCGCTGGGGGCGGATGACTTTTTGCTCAAGCCCTTTGATCGCAAGGCGTTACTCGAATGGTTGCGCCGAGCGCCCCAGGACGACGCTGGCGGTGTCGCTTCGTCGTCGCGGTAGCGCTGCTACACGCTCCTCCTTGCTCCTTGCCAAGCGCCCCAGGACGACGCCAGCATCGTCGCTGTGGACTCGCGGTAGCGCTGCTACAGCGTCGTCCTTGCTCCTTGCCAAGCGCCCCAGGACGACGCCAGCATCGTCGCTGTGGACTCGCGGTAGCGCTGCTACAGCGTCGTCCTTGCTCCTTGCTGGACGTCGCCCTGGATACGCTCGGGTTGGGGGGCTCGCGAGGTTGGCTGCGCTCGGGTTGGGGGGCTCGCGAGGTTGGATGTGCTCGGGTTGGGGGGCTCGCGAGGTTGGCTGCGCTCGGGTTGGGGGGCTCGCGAGGTTGGATGCGCTCGGGTTTGGGGGCTCGCGAGGTTGGATGCGCTCGGGTTTGGGGGCTCGCGGGGAGGTCGTGACGTTCGAGGCCTGAGCTCGCGTCGCCTCATCAGGCATCCCTGGAGAAGCCGGGCTTGTGCCGGTTTTTGGGTCACGCGTTTTGCGTGTATGCGGGCTCCATCACAAGCTCGCGAAATCCGGATACGACACACGCATCGGCGCTCTTCTCCAGGGTGAACCAGAAGCAAGATTCCCGATGAAAGGCGGCCTGGAAGCAAAGCGTGTTGTCGCTTCCCACCACCCTGCTCAGGCCGTGGGGCCCGCGGATTTCGGGAGCCTTTCCCTCGTTGTAGGCGAAGTTGGCCTGAATGAGGGGGACGCGCCATTGGGCCACGTTTTGAAAGATTGGGTTGGGGTCGCCGTCTTTTTTAAGCGGACTCCAGAGGTCGTCTTTTTCCCAGCCCCAGTAGCCGGGCCAGAGCAGAAAATCGACATCACCCGGTTTAAAGTAGGTCCAGGGATCCTGCTGGGCTTCCATGCAGATGAGTGGCAAGAAGCGAAAGCCACGGAGCGAGAAGACCGACTTTGTGTAGTCCGCGGGTGTTGAGAAGAATCCCGTCTCCGAGGGGGTTAGTCCAAGTTTGTAGAAGGGGGTGGCCTTCCCCTGGTGGATGTAGAAGCCGGTGTTGTAGATCGCTCCGTCGGTCAGGGCTGTGGGGAGCACGACAGCGATGTCATGATCGCGTGACCATTGCGAGAACTCGTCGATGTAGCCTCCCAGTTCCGCGGGGGTCGAGGCGGTCAGTTTTGGGGAGAATCCGGTGAGCGAGCATTCGGGAAACACGACGAGGTTGACGTCCTTTAGTGCGAGCAGTGCGAGGCATTTTCGCATCGTGCGCACGTTTCGCGGCACGTCGGTGGAGTTTTGGATCTGGGCAATGCCAATGGATAACAGAGGTACTCCTTATTCCGGCTTTGGGGGCACATGCAGGTATTGGGGATGGCGTTTCTGAGCGTGTCGGCGGCCTCTACTCTGACGTCAAGTGATGTCTTCATGAGTTAGCACAGGACGTCGGTGAGCGCAGCCGCTGGTGCGTTGGGGGCAAAATCCGGTGGAATAATGACCGTCCGAGAGACGGACATCGGTCTGTGTTCATGAGGTGATGCGCGGGTTTATGGTTGTCAGGGGGCCAGGTCGCCCAATCATCAGGTAGTGCACTGCGACTGGCGAGTGGGCTTGCAGATACGCGCCGTGTTCCGCCGTGAGCTATCGTTGACGCTGTATGTGTTGCGTTGAGAACACCTCGGACAGCATCGAAAGCATCGTCTGCGTTTTGCGCGTTGCCCGAGGAGATCTCGGCGTTGCAGCTGTCGAGGTCAACGTCTGCTCACCGCATCGTAAGGAGCCATCACACATTCGAGAAGGAGACGCTTAATGAGCGAAAACTTGAAGGGATCGATCGCGTTTATCACCGGGGCGAGCCGGGGCATTGGCAGGGCGATCGCGCTGGGGCTGGCGGAGGCCGGTTGCGATGTGGCGTTGGCCGCACGGAGCGTGGAGGCGCTGGAGGAGGTGGCAGGGGCTTGTCGCGAGCTGGGCGTGCGGGCGTTGGTGGTGCCGCTGGATCTTTCGGAGCTGAGTGCGATTCCGGCTGCGGTGGAGCGCTGTGTGGAGGAGCTCGGAGGGTTGAGCGTCCTGGTCAATAACGCCGGCATGGGAGGGGGCGGCGCGGCGGATGCGACCGACCCGGAGGTCTGGGACCGGATGATCGATGTGAACGTCAGGGCGCTGATGCACCTGACGCGCTACGCGCTGCCGCATATCGAGGAGGCTGTGGCAAGGAGAGGGGTGATCAACATCGCCTCGATCTCCGGGAAGATGTCTTTTGCGGGAGGTGGGGGGTATTGCGCGACTAAACACGCGGTGGTGGGTTTCTCGCACTCGGTGTTTGAGGACGTGCGTGAGAAGGGCATCAAGGTGTGCGCGATCTGCCCGGGGTATGTGAACACGCCGATGGTGGAGGGGCGGGGGCTGGATCTGGCTAAAACGATTCAGCCCGAGGATATCGCGCGTACGGTGCGCTTTGTGCTGGAGTTTCCGGAGACGGGGTGCCCGACCGAGATCATTGTGCGGCCGCAGCGCAGCCCTTGAGGGGAGCCTGTCATCCTGATGTTTCCCGTTCGAACCGTCCGAGAGACGGACATCGACCTTTGTTTATGCGGTGGATCGGCGCATGGCGTGTTCAGAGACCTGCGAACGCCGAGCCGGATTCGACCTGGTAGACGACGAGCGCTTCGCCCTGGACGCCGATGAGCTTGTCGCCACGCAGGATCCAATGCTGCATGTCGTCGGCGCGCGACATTTGATGGTCGTAAGGATCGTCGACGCTGGTGCGCTCCACGTAGCGGCGGTCGTCGTCGGCGACGTATTGAGAGAAAAGTGGGCTGATTCGGTGGTCGGGGCCGACGCGGTAGCAGGTGTGATCGCTGGCGAAGAAGAGAGCCTGGTCGCCGGCCTCAACGACGTTGGAGCTGACCATGCCGCCGACCTGAACGTCGCCGAGGCGTTCTCCCGAGTGGCGGTCGAGTACGATGAGGTCGCAGCCGGAGCCGCGGCCGACGACGTAGAGGCGGTCTTTGCCCGGGTAGACCTTTTCGGCGGTGAAGTCGGAAGTCTTCAGGTGGCGCACCTCCTGGAGGGTCGGCTGGCCGTCGTCTGCAGGGACAATGTCGTACCAGCGCAGGCCGTCGGCGTCGTTGGCGATGAGCACAAGCTCTCCGTCGATGACGACGTGCTCGATGTCGTGCTCCATCGGCAGGCGCTGGAGCAGGCGCGGGAAGCGGGGCTCTTTGAGGTCAAAGAGCGCAAACCCCTTTCTGCGGTTAAGCCCCACCACCAGGTACTCGCCGCGGCGCACCACATGTCCGGTGCGTTCGCCAATGAAGGGGCGGGCGTCGAAGTAGTCCGGGGCGATGGGGTCGACGAGGTTAAGCCCGCGCATCCACTCGGCGGCGTAGAGGACGTCGTCGTGCAGGGCGATGCCGGTGACGCTCTCGCGAAACGCGATGGTGGCAAGGTCGCGAGGGGTTAGAGGGTCGCTGATGTCGAAGACGTGTATCTGATTGCCGAAGACCACGAAGAGGCGGTCGCCCTCGACCAGGAGTTGACCGCTGTAGGAGGAGCGTTGGTCCGCGTCGCGCAGAGGGTGGCGGGTGATGAGCTTGAGGTGGTTCAACGCTGCTCTCCGTTGAGGGTGGCTATAAGCTGTTGAAAGCCGGGATGGTCGTGAAGCGAGGCGAAGTCGCTCTCGGCCAGGAGTTTCTCGGCGCTGTAATGGCCGCGGGCGGTGGCGACCTCCAGGGAGGCGACGGCCTCGTCGGGGCGATCGGTCAGGGCGAAGAGGCAGGCCTGGTTGAATCTGGCCATCGCGAAGTAGGTCTGGAAGACGTCGATGACCTGCTGGTCAAGGTCGTTGCCAAAGATGGCGATGGCGGCGGGGTCGGGAGCGCGGGGCTCAAAGCGGCGGAAGTCTTTTGAAAAGACCTCGTCGAAGAGGGCTTCGGCGCGCTCCATCTGGCCGCTGACGATGAGAAGGACGGCGCGGTTGTTCTGGATGAGCAGCCAGTCCGGGACGATCTCGGTCATGCCACCCGCAAGTCGGGCGAAGAGGGCTTCGGCCTCATCGAAGGCGCGGGTGGCGATGTGCGCGTTGAGGATGTTCTTGAAGCAGGAGACGGCAGCCTGTGCGGGGAGTTTTGGGGCGATGGTTACGATGAGGTCGCGGCGGTCGAGCGCTTCGAGTCCGACGAGCACCTCGCGGGTGATCTCAATGAGTGGCGCGGGATGGTCGCAGACGAAGGTGGGGATGTAGGCCAGAAAGGCCTCGCGTTGAAGGAGCTCGCGGGAGGCCAGGGGCCAGATGAGGCCAGCGAGGGTGGCGCGGCGCTCTTCGTGGTCGGCGACGCGCTCAAAGAAGTCCGCGAGTGCCGGGGCAAACGAGGTGTCGCCGGTGTCGACGAGTCGGGCGGCGATGGCGCGGGCGACGGGCCAATCGAAGGATTCCAGTTCTTCGCTTAAGTCTTCATTGGAGCGGGCTGCGACGTCCTGGAGGAAGGTCCATTCACCGCGGGCCTCGTCGATCCAGCGCTGGACCTGGTCGTCGGAGTGGTCGGCGGTGCCGGTGTAGAAGACGTCGAAGAAGCGGTCTTTTTTGAGCGTTCTTACGTCTCCCGAGAACTGCCCGTCGCGGAAGTTTGCGTTCTGGAAGGCGCGTCGGGCCATCCAGAAGAAGGGGTAAGTGTTCTCGGGAGACATCGCGAAGCTGAGCGTCGGGTCGAGGCAGAAGTCGTGGAAGGCGCGGCGGTAGACGAGGTCGTCGGCGGTGCGCTCACGCATCGTGTCGACGAGCAGATGCATGGCGCTGGCGATGTCGCCCTGGCGGACGCGCTGGTCGATGGCGATGAAGGCCAGAGCGGGGTTCTGGGGGTAGCGTTCTCGTAGCCGGGTCAGCGTCTGCGGGGCCTGATTGTCGTCGCGCTCAAGGGCGCGGATAAGCTCGGCGACGCGGGCGTATTCGAGCTTTTCGGCGCGGGCCTCATCGAGCTCATTGAGGGAGCCGAGGAGGGCGACGAGGAGATGATCGTCGAGGTCTTTGCGGTCGGCGAAGGCGTGGATGAGCCGGGTGAGTCTGGGGCCGGCTTTGCCCGTGGCGGCGCAGATGAGGGTGTCGGTGGCGCCGAGTTCAAGGAGGTGTTCGGCAAAGAATTGATGCCCGGCGTCGGAGTCATAGAGGGCCTCCTCCCAGGGTTCGGGAGACGCAAATCGCTCGGCGTTCTGGTGCCATGCGGCCTGGAAGGTCTCCCAGGCGCGGGAGGGGCCGCGTCGCACCCACGTTTTGTAATAGTCCTCGGAGCCGTAGCGGCTCTGCGCTCTGTGAATCTCGTCGGGGACGTGGTCGCTGCCCAGGGCGAAGAGCACTTCGCCAAAGGCGTTGGCGAGTTGGCTGTCGAAGCGCGCTTCCATGTAACGCGTCAGGAGGGCTTCGACCCCGGGGGCGGCGTCGAGGGCGCGGGGGCCCAGCGCCTTGAGGTGACCCATCGTAAAGCCCCAGAGGCCCCAGTAGCCATCGAAGGATTCGGGCATCAGGTCGAGCATGGCGATGGCGTCGGCGATGTAGGCGTCGTCGGCGTCAGGGGCGATGGGACGTCCGCCCTCTTCTTCGACGTCGCCCAGCGGTGTGCCGCGGGGCATCACGCGCAGATCGCGTGCGATGAGGCGCACGATGGGGTGGTTGTGGTGTATCAGGCGATGCCAGGCCCGGGTGAAGCTCTCGGCCATGGCGTCTCGGTAGGGCTCGGGGGTGCGAACTTCGCAGACGCGCAGAATGAGCGCGGCGTTGTCGCCGTGGTTGAGCCACCACTGCGCTTCGCTGACGCGGGAATCGGGGTCGAAGGCCGGTGGCTCGCCGGCGATCAGGGCTTTTTGAAAGGCAACCACCTCGTCGGGGTCGACGTCTACGAGCTCCCAGAGTGCGCGGCTGAAGTGGGCGACGTGGTGGGAGATGTTCATCTGCCGCAGCTCGTGCGCTTCTGCGAGTAAGGCGTCAAAGGCTTCGCGGTGGGAGCGGCAGAGCTCAAGCAGCTCGTTGTAGGAGGCGTGGCTGCGGTCTTCGATCCAGCTTTTGAGGTATGCGTAGTGCTCTGCAGGGCTTGTTTCCTGCGCCGCTACCTGAGACTCGCGGTGGAGGTCGACGCAGGCGACGCCGAGCGCTTCTAACTTCTCCAACGTGAGGGGAGGTGCCTGATAACGAAACTCGCTGCTGGCGTAGGCCTGGTTGGAGAAGAGGATGTGGAAGGGAAAGGCCTTTGGGAAGCGCGCCAGGCGCTCGTCGGCCAGGAGCGCCTGGGCGAGTTCGGTGAGGTGCGGGGTGAAGAGGGTGGCTTTGAGGTCGAGGTAAAGCTGGTGGTTGTTCAGGACTTCGCCCTGGTAGGTGAAGCGGTAGAGGTCGTGGTCCTTGAGGGCATGGATGATGTCGTAGTCTTCATGGGACTCATCGTCGCCCAGGATCTGCGCGTTGAGCTGGTAGCCCTGCGTGAACTCTCCGGTTTCGGGGTTGTAATGTCCGCTGACGATCGCGGCGTCGCCGTGTTCGTAGTCGCCGATGAGAACGTGCAGGCAGTTGAAGGGGCGGAACTTCTGCATCTCCTCGTCGGCCTCGCTTAAGAGCGCGCGGGGGCCTTCGATCTCGTGCCACTCTCCAGAGTTGGGGTCCAAGACTCCGGGTCGGATGACGCTTGCGAACTCCGCGTCGTCGAAGAGGAACGCGACTTTTCGGGCGATGTCGGCGGGCTGAAATCCCTCGACGAAGGATTGGAAGAGCGCCGCAGGAGGCGCGTGTTTCGCGGCGTTTTCCGGGTTCAAGTAGTCGGAGGGTTTGCCGCTGATGCTCTGGTTTTCCGGGGCGCTGAAGATCGCTTCGAGGAAGGCCAGGACGGCGTTCATGTCGCCGGTAGCGCGTAGCCCGGCGATCGTTTCGGTGTAGGTCATGGAGGGGGTTCCGGAAAAGCGTCACGTTAGTGTTTGCGGGCGCGACGCTACATCTCTTGCTCGCTACAGCGACGCTGAAAATCGCTGAAAACGTGTGGTGATGGTCTGCGAGATACCGTCCGAGAGACGGACATTGGCCTGTGTTTATGCGGTGGAGCGGCAGGGTGGCCTGGCGAATGCGTCCGCTGCAGCGTCATTGTAAGAAAGGCGACCGGGCAGTGCGCGCGGTCGCCTTCGTGTGGGCAAAGAGATGGTGTGGTGCGGGCGTGTTTGGGAGGACGTCACTCGAACTTGTTGAGGTTCTCTTCGATCAGTTCGGTGAGTTCAGCGTCGTCGGCCTGGCGGGCCAGGGGGAGAGCGCGTTGGAGCTCGTTGCGGGCGGCGTCCTGGTCTTTGTTGATAAGGTGGGCGCTGGCGCGGGCGTTGAGGGCCCAGGCCTGGGTGCGGGCGTCGTCGAGTTCGGCGGCGACGTCGATGAGCTGGGCGGCGCGGGAGAGGGTGTCGTCGGCGTCGCGCTGGTTAAGGTGAAGCTGGGTGAGCTGGGTGAGGATGGCGAGCTTTGCGGGGCGGTTGTCTGTGCCTTCGGGTTGGTCGGGGAGGTTGAGGGCGTCGAGGCCGCGGGTGAAGGCGTCGCGAGCCTGGCGGGCGTGGTCGGGCAGAGCGGCATAGGTAGCGCCCAGGCGCAGGAGGGCGTCGGAGGCGATGGCGAGGTCGCGGGGTTGAAGTTCGAGGGCCTGGTCGGCGGCGTTTTGAAGCAGGGTGATGGCGCGCTCGGCGTTGTTTTCCTGAAGGGCGGCCATGCCGGCGGCGTGGGTGACGTGGGTGAGGGTGCGGCGGTGGTGGTCGGCGTCGGCGTCGGGGAGTTTCTGGAGGCGCTCGCGGGCGTCGAGGCAGCTGTTCAGAGCGCCGGTGGCGCGAAGGCGCGTGTTGACGACGCAGAGGTTGGCGTGCTGGGTGGCCAGCGACTCGTTGTAGAGGGTGTTGCCTTCGGGGAGGTCGTCGATGAGCTCAATGGCGCGCATGTAGTGGGTGCGGGCGTCGTCGAAGCGGTTGGCGGCCTGGTGGGCGCGGGCCAGCGAGGCGTGGGCGCGGACGCGGTAGGTGGCGAGCTGGCCGTTTTCGAAGGTGTCGATGGCTTGCTGGCAGTGCTGCGGGGCCCGGGGGATGTTGAGCTCGCAGAGGGCCAGGTGCACGCGGCCTTTGAGCAGGGGGTTGGAGGTGGCGTCGGCGACGTTGAGGGCGCGGCGGTAAAGGGTGAGGGATTGAGCGGCCTGGTTGTTAAGGGCGGCGATTTCGGCTTTGAGCCCCAGGGTGTGCACGATCATGGGGCGGTTGTTCATGGACTCGAAGAGGGGGAGGGCCCGGTCGAGGAGCTCGGAGGCGCCGGCGAGGTTGTTTTGCTGGCGGAGAAGTTGGGCTTCGCGCAGGTGGTGGCGGGCGCGGGCCGGGACGCTGTCGGCGGCTTCGATGTGGCGTTTGGCCTGGGCCAGGAGGCGTTGGGCCTGCTCCAGATCGCCGTTGTCCTGGTAGAGGTCGGCGGTGCGGGTCAGGGCGGTGCCGATGGCCAGCAGGGAGTCGGTGTTCTGGAGGGTGCGGATGTCGGCGCGAAGATCGGATTCGCTGCCGGGGTTTTGCCCGAGGAGGGTGCGCACGGCGCGGCGGCTGATGCGGCAGAGGGCGCGGTAGACGTCATCATTGAGTTCGCCGGTGAGCTGCACGCAGATGTTGAGGGTGTCTTCGGCGCTGCGGAGCTGGCCGGTGGCGGACTCGATCTGGCCGAGGGTCAGCAGGATCTGGCCTGTGGCGTGGTCGAAGTTGCGTTCGCGGGCCAGCTCCAGGGCGAAGGTGACTTTCTGGCGCGCGGGCTCGTAGCGGCCCTGTTCCCAGAGGAGGGAGCCGGCTTCGAGGGCGGCGGCCGCTTTGATCTCGGAGCGGTCCGGGGCGAGCTCGAAGGCGCGGTTGAAGGCGGCCAGGGCGTCTTCCCAGTGGCCGGCCTGGTAGAGGGCGCGGGCGTCATCGAGGTGGGCGCCTTCGGCGGAGGAGGGAGCCTGTGGGGCGCTGTCGTCCTGGGCGAAGGCGGCCGGCAGGGCGGCCAGGGAGATGGCGATGAGCGCGAGGCAGCTGGCGAGGAGAGGGCGCATACAGGAGCTCAAGGTCTAAGAGGCAGTCAGTCAGGCATCAGGGCGCGCGGGCGTAAGAGTCAACCGGCGGGGTCCGGGGGGTTATTTCGGGGCGCGGGCGGCGGCCGGTGGTGAGGTGGGGGTCAGGCAGCGCGTGGGAAGGTCGGAGCGGAGGTGCTCGGAAAGTTCGAGGAGGTTGGAGGGCGTGCCCAGGGCGTCTGCAGCGAGGAGGGCGGCGCAGGCACGATCCCGCTGGTTGAGGGCGTGGAGGGCCTGGGCGCGTCGCAGAAGGGCGTGTGCGCCCAGCGAGGTGTTTTCGGAGCGCCTGGCGAGGTCGTAGGACTGGCGGGCGCGGTGGAGAAGTTCGGGCCAGAGCTTTAGCGCGGCCAGGGTGTCGAGCCAGCGGGAGAGGTTGCGGGAACGGGCGTCGTTGTCGAGAGGTTGGTCGACTTCGGGATGTTCGCTGCGGGTGCGGGCGCGATGGTCGAAGGCGTGGACTTCGGCGAAGTAGGCCGGGGCGTCGGGAGGCGGGGGTTGGTGGCGGGCGTGGAGGTCGGCCAGATCGAGGGCCGCGCGGCTGGCCAGGCCCCAGAGGGGCGTGTGGCCGGCGGTGGCCAGATCGATGGCCAGGCGTAAGTAGGCGGAGGGAGCCATCGGGGTGGGTTCGGGCGGGGTGGCGCGGGCGATGGCCAGGAGGATGTGGACGATGTTGGCCTGGCGAGCGGGCGTCTCGGCGGCGGGTATGGCGAGGCGGTCGAGGGCCTGCTGGCAGACCTGGTAGGTGCGGGAGGTGCGGGTGAGGTCGTTGAGCTGGCAGCGTGCGATGAGAAGATCGGTCGGCGGGGCGTCGAGGGGTTGGAGATGCGCTTCAAGGTCGAGCAGCGCGGCGCGGGCCGGGGTGGGGTGAAGGGCGTTGAGGTGGATGCGGGCGCGGGTTAGCGCGGCCCGGGCGCGGTCCTGTGGGGGCGCGGAGTTCTCCGCCTCGAGGCAGAAGGGGATGGCGAGCTCCTCGGAGTCGGCGGTGCAGTAGCGGGCCCAGGGGATGTCGGGGAGGAGGGGCGGGGGGAGCTCGGTGAGGCTGGCGAGGGCGCGGGCGGTGTCGGGGCAGGCGGTGGCCGGTGCGCGGTCCAGGCACTGGCGGGCGTTTAAGGCGCGGAGGCGAAGTTCGGCGAAGCCGTCAGGTTGGCGCTTAAGGAGTTCGGTGGCGCTCTGGAGGTGGGTGTCGGCAAAGCGGGCGGAGCCAGCGCGTTGCACGATGAGGTCGGCCAGGGCCAGGTGCAGGCGAAGTTGTGCGGCGTCGTCGTCGATACGTTGCGCGTTGGCGAGGAGGGCGTTGACCGGCTCCAGGGAGCCCGTGTCGACGCGGGCGCGGGCCAGGGTGAGGGGCTCAATGATGAAGCGGCGCGCGGCCCGGGCGTTGTCGCGGGCGTCTTCCAGGGGGCGGTGCAGCAGGGCGGCGACCAGAAACTCACGGCCAACGATCGGGGCGGGCGGGAGGTTTGTGTCGGGGGGGCAGAGGAGGGTGGAGGCGTCGTCGACTTCGGCGGGTTGTTCGCAGCCGAGCAGGGCTCGGGCGCGTTCGGGTTGACCGAGGCTCAGCGCGCGACCGGCGTCGAAGAGGTCGATGGAGCGCAGCAGGGCGCGGGCGTCTCCGGCGAGCCGGCGGGCGCGGGCCAGGGTCTGGTCGGCCAGCTCGGGGCGATTATGGAAGAGGTGCAGTGCAGCGAGCTGAAGTTGCAGCGCGGTGCGAAAGCTGGCGGTGGTGGAGGGGTCGTCGATGACGCGGCGCAGGGTCTGGAGGGCGGCGGGCTCTGTGGGGGCGTCGGAGTGTGCGACGGGGTCAACGAGTGCGGCGTAGAGGGCCTGACGGGCCTGGTCTCGGAGTGCGGCGCGGGTGGCGCGCAGAAGGGCTTCGGCCTCGGCGTCTTCGGAGGGCAGGGAGCTGCTCATGCGCACGGTGGGGCCGAAGCCGCGGGGGCTCTGCTGGGCGTGTGCGGGCAGAGGGGGGGCCTGCAGGGTGCCGAAGACAAGCAGCAGCATGGCAAGCTGGCGAGGGGTGGGCATATGCGGTTGCCGACGAGAGAAGATGCGAGAGCCCGAGGGTGCGGGGAGCGATAGTAGCCTCGCATATCCCCCAACGGCAAGGTGCCGAGCGCCGAGCGCCCCAGGACGACGCTGACGGCGTCGATAGGGAATCGCGGTAGCGCTGCTACAGCTTCATCCCTATCTCCTTGTCAGGCGTCGCCCTGGATGCGCTCGGATCTTATAAGGTGCGGGGGGAGGTCGCTGCGGAATCGCGGTAGCGCTGCTACACGCTTCTCCTTGCTCCTTGCTGGACTTCGCCCTGGATGCGCTCGGATCTTATAGGGTGCGGGGGGAGGTCGCTGCGTCGTCGCGGTAGCGCTGCTACACGCTTCTCCTTGCTCCTTGCTGGACTTCGCCCTGGATGCGCTCGGGTTGGGGGGCGCGCGGGTAAATGCGAGGGGAGGGGGGCCGGTGTTTCGAGCTGCGGGGTGTGGGTGGGACCGGGTTCGTATGGAGGAGGGGGCGACTGTAAATGTGCGGGGAGATGCTTAGGGTTGGGAGACGATGCGTCGAGTTTTGGGAGAGGGAAGCTGCGGGGAGGCGTATGGAGCGAACGCGGGAAGAGGAGTCGACGAGGTTGGGGACGGGGGCTGCGGAGGCTGGCGGGGTGTTGGCGCGGGCGTGGAGTGGGGAGGTGGATGAGGTCGCCGGGGCGCTGGGGGTTGATCCGGAGTTGGGGTTGAGCTGCGAGGAGGCGAAGAAGCGGCTGGCGGAGTACGGGCCGAATCAACTGCGGGAGATCAAGGGGAGGTCGATCTGGAGCATTCTTGTCGATCAGGTGGATGACCTGGTGATCTTGTTTTTGATCGTGACGGCGTTGGTCTCGATGGTGCTGGGGTTCTGGGTGGAGGGTGTGGCGGTGGCCATCGTGGTGGTGATCAACGGCGCGCTGGGGATGGCGATGGATTTGAG
The DNA here is from genome assembly GCF_007997005.1 of Lujinxingia vulgaris. Lineage (GTDB taxonomy): Bacteria > Myxococcota_A > Bradymonadia > Bradymonadales > Bradymonadaceae > Lujinxingia. The sequence continues at coordinate 69,881 of NZ_VOSL01000031.1, forward strand.
GGCGCGGCGGTCGATGCGGGCGTTGCGGGAGATGGAGGAGGCGTCGTCGACGGTGGTGCGGGAGGGGAGGTCGTTGCGGGTGGGGGCGCATGAGCTTGTGCCCGGTGATGTGGTGCAGGTTGATGAGGGGGAGGTGATCCATGTGGATGTGCGGCTGGTGGAGGCGAATCGGTTGCAGGTCGATGAGGCGGCGCTGACGGGGGAGTCGTTGCCGGTGGAGAAGCGTGTGGAGGCGGTGGGGCCGGAGACGACGTTGGCGGAGCGCAGCAGCATGCTCTTTAAGGGGACGACGCTAAAGCGGGGGACGGGGCGCGGGGTGGTGGTGGCCACGGGGATGGCGACGGAGCTGGGGGGGATCTCGGCGTTGGTGGAGGGGGAGGAGGAGGGAGAGACGCCGCTGGAGCATCGGCTCAACAGGCTGGCGAGTCGGTTGATCTGGGTGACGCTGGGGCTATCGGCGCTGGTGGTACCGGCCGGCGTGCTGACGGGAAAGACTCTGCAGGAGGTGGGGATGACGGCGATCGCGCTGGCGGTGGCGACGGTGCCGGAGGGCTTGCCGGTGGTGGCGACGCTGACGCTGGCGCGGGGGATGTTGCGGATGGCGGATAAGAACGCGCTGATGCGGCGGCTGGCCAGTGTGGAGACGCTGGGAGCGACGACGCTGATCTGCACCGATAAGACGGGGACGTTGACGGAGAATCGGATGGTGGTGCGGTGTCTGGCGCTGCCATTGGGGGAGGTTGTGGTCGAGGATGCGGAGGAGGGGCGCCGGGCGCTGGGAGGGGGAGAGCCGGGAGCCGTCGATGAGGTGAGTGAGGCGCTGGAGATCGGGGTGCTGTGTACGAATGCGTCGATTGGTCACGGCGGGCGGGTGATGGGGGAGCCGATGGAGGTCGCGCTCTTGAGGCTGGCGCGTCAGCAGGGGGTGGATGTGGAGGGTATGTTGGAGCGGATGCCCGAGGTGCGGGAGGAGGCGTTCGACTCGGAGGTGAAGATGATGGCGACTTATCACCGGGTGGGGGAGGGGCGAGTGAGGGTGGCGGTGAAGGGGGCGCCGGAGGGGGTGCTGGCGGCGTCGACGCGGTGGCGGGTTGAGGGGGAGGAGCGGGCGTTTGATGCGGGGGCGCGAGAGCGCTGGCAGCGGGAGAATGAGGCGATGGCGCGGCGCGGGTTGAGGGTGCTGGCGCTGGCGTCGCGGGAGGTGGAGGATGCGCAGGTTGAACCTTATGAGGAGCTGACTTTTGTGGGGCTTGTGGGGTTTTATGATCCGCCGCGCGAGGAGGTGCGCGAGGCGATCCGGGAGTGTGCGCAGGCGGGGGTGCGGGTGGTGATGATCACCGGGGACCAGGCGGCGACGGCGCGTAGCATCGCGGCGCAGATCGGGCTTGTGGCGTCGGATGATGCGGAGGTGGTTCACGGCGCGGAGCTGCGGGCGCCTGAGGCGCTCTCGCAGCAGGAGCGGGAGCGAGTGCGGGGGGCGTCGATTTTTGCGCGGGTGAGTCCGGAGCAAAAACTCAACATTATTGCGCTGCATCAGGAGGCTGGCGAGGTGGTGGCGATGACGGGCGACGGCGTCAACGATTCGCCGGCGCTGGCCAGGGCGGATATCGGGGTGGCGATGGGGCAGCGGGGCACCCAGGCGGCGCGGGAGACGGCGGATCTGGTGCTGCGCGACGACCGCTTCAACACCATTGTGTACGGGATCGAGGAGGGGCGAGTGATTTTTACGAACATTCGCCGCTTTGTGGTGTTTTTGTTGTCGATCAACTGGGCGTCGATCGTGGCGATTGTGGTGGCGTCGCTGGTGGGTGCGCCGCTGCCGGTGACGGCGTTGCAGATTCTGTATTTGAATGTGGTGACCGATGTCTTCCCGGCGCTGGCGCTGGTGGCGACCGGCGGCGCCTCGGAGCTGATGCGTCGACCGCCGCGTTCGCCTAAAGAGTCTATACTGACCGGGCATCACTGGGGGGCGATCGGGGTGTACGGGGTGGTGATCGCGGCGGCGGTGTTGGGGGCGTTGGCGATCGCGTTGCAGGTGCTGGGGTTCGAGTTGGGGCGGGCGGTGACGGTGTCGTTTTTGACGTTGGGGTTTGGGAAGGTGTTTCACGCGTTGAATATGCGGGATCTTTCGCCGCGGGGTGGTGATAGCGGCGCGCTGATCAGCCCGGTGATGCGGAATGGCTGGGTGTGGGGGGCGATCGCGATGTGCGCGGGGTTGCTGGCGATGACGGTGTATGTGCCGTGGTTGCGGGAGGTGTTGGAGACGGTCAATCCTGGGACTGCGGGGTGGGGGTTGGCGGTGGGGATGGGGGTGTTGCCGCTGGTGGTGATTCAGGCGGGGCAGGCGGCGGTGTTGGGGGTGAGGGGGCGAGGTTGAAACCGGCCGTTTTGAGGCCGTCCGAGGGAAGGACATATTACCGACCGAGAGAGGGACGATAGGCAGGTATGACGCGGGTTTTAGCGGGTTGGCGTGAAGGGTTCAGGTCGGCATAGGAGAGGCTGGGAGGCGACTTCGCTGTTCGGACCGGTGAGGGGGGCGAGAATGGGGGCGGAAATGCGCCGAACGCGGGTGTTTTCGCCGAAAACGGGAGGGGTTGTGGGGTGCGTGGTCGTCGGAACTCAGGGTGGTGCGGAGGGGTAGGCAGAGGTCCGCGCATCATGCGTGATCATTGCATGAGAAGAGGCCGTCGAACCGGGATGGAGCGTCGCGGTGCAGTGGGTTCTACATCGTGCAGGCCATCCCTGCCTCAGGCGCGTCGGGATCCCGGCACTTCACCGGAGAATTGCGGCGCAGCCAGACCGTGCCGCAGGGGAACTCGACGCGTTTTTTGCCTTTGAGCCAGCGCTGTCGCTCGTGGTCGTAGGCGGTGAGGAAGGCGCGGTGGCGGGCGATGGCTGCGACCAGCAGAGCAGCGTTTCTGGAGGCGAAGCGCGGGTTGATTTTTGAGCGGCGTGAGGCTGTTTTGGGTTTGCTGAGGGGCCTGGTTGCCAGAACCTTCTCGACGCCGAGGACCTGCCGATTCTCGTTTTCTCGCGTGGTAATGAGGTCGTCTTCGGCGTCTGCGAGGAGGGCTTCGAAGTGTGCCGTGAGTGTATCGAGCGACGATGCGTCGAAGCCCGGGGGAGGTTGGGGTGTGAACCTGGCGAGCTCCGGTGATTTTCGGCCGAAGTAGACGTCGGGTTTGGGGATATCTATCGATGTTCCCCAGTCGCAGGGGAGGATGATGGCGCCGGGCCACTGGTGGGCGCGCTCTACAAGGTTGGCAGCCGCCGGGTTGAGCCAGGTGTAGAGGAGCTTGCGCTCCAGGGCGTCGCGATCGAGCAGCAAGGTTTCGCGGTAGGAGCCGCCTTCCCAGAGGTAGTCTTTGCGACCGAGATCCTCGTTTCGTGCTTTGGTGATGAGGCACATCGCGTCGCGCATAAACTCGCTGCGACGCCCTTTGACGTCGGTGATGATCAGGTGGATGTGGTTGGACATGACCACGAGCGCATGAATCTTGATGTCGTAGGTTTGCGCGGCGTTGGCGAAGACATAGAGCGCGATGGCGTTCATGGTGCCGTCAGGGCGCAGGTAGAACGTGCGGTCGAAGCAGCGACGGGTGATGGCGACGACCTGGCCCGGGAGGTGGCGGCGGGGGCGAGTCATGTGTGGTCTCCAGGTGAGGGTGGTTGAAGCTCCTGGAGTTGTTATCGGGGGCTGTGGCGGGATGTTGCGTGGGGGGAACGAGATTTTGGTGGAGGTGAGGAGGTGGGTGGGGAGAGGGAAGTGTGGATCAGGCGCGTAAAATGGGGAGGTGGTCCGTGTCTCGGATGGACGATGTTAAAGTTGGTCAGGTGACTGAACGCTTACGTTTTAGTTTTCGGCGATTATTCGAAACTGAAGTCCGCTAGGAGCTTGCGAATGTGTTGCGTGATCGGAAGGTCATGATCTTGCCAGTAATTTGCCCAGTAATTTGCAATATCTGGGAACTCTACGAGCGTCGATGAGACGGAACTGATGACCCGTTGAACCGTGTCCCCAGGAGTTGAATCTTCGACTGGTTGGCGAACGGCGATCCACTCGTCGAGCGAGGCGAGTACAAGTTCAAGAAGGCAGATTCTCTCTTCCCGATCTTGGGCCGCGATCAGTGCATGGAGAAATTCGTCGACGCGGTCTGCGTCAGAAACTTCGATGGGCCAGTCCTGCATGTTCATGTGCCAGGGAAGGCCAAGTTGTGCGGCGATTTTGGCTTCGACTTCATAATGTGCGTAGTTTGTTCTCATTGGTGTGAAGACTCTCGTGCGGGCGCGTTAAGGCGCGTTTAGGGATCGGCTTGAGGTGGGTTTGCGCCATCATTGCTGGACGATGTTCGTGTCTCGGACGGATTAATGACCCGTTGGATGTGCGATCTGGGAGCTTATGAGGGGGGGCGTACGATGGTTAAGAAGTAGGGCCGGTGCTCCCCAGACGTTGGCTCGAGCATCTGGCGGGCGACGCGTTGGCCGAGTTCGCTGGTTAGCTCGGCGGTTCGAGCGGTCACTTCTGTGCGCCACGTTTTAAACCCGCCAAACACCGGCCAAACGCGCGACTTCCGGTGCCAGCTTCCTGACTGCGAGGCCTGGATCAACGCGCGATTAAAGCCGGGGAGTTTTTTCGGATCGCCGCTCACGACGGAGTCGTACTGAAGAGCCAGGCCACGTTGAGCGGCTATGTTGGGTGGCCATGATTGATAGCGAAGGGGAAGGAGCGCGACCGAATCGGGGAGTTGACCTTCGAGTAGCGCAGCGTGCAGGCGGTCGTGGCCGTCGAGGAGTATGTAGGCGCCGAGCGAAGAGACGTAGAGGAGGAGTAACGGGGGCAGCGCTCCCTGGCGTGCTCGTTTACGCCACATTTTGACGCGGCTGTCGTCCTGATCTCCAAGTGTGCGTAGCCCGATGACGGAGGTGCGAACCGGTCGAGCCTCCCAGGCTTCGTTGAGGGTGAAGCCGGGCTCAGTGAGCGAAAAGCGAGGGAGTTCCAGGTAGGGAAACACACCGCGCGATGAGAGCGAAAGTTCGGCAGGTTGTTTTGTGCCGAAGAGCGTACGGACCCACCATTTTCCGGGGTAGAGAGGCGAGGAAGAAGAGTTCCGCAGCGCATGAATGAAGTACTTTGGCCAGGCCGAGTCGGGGGCCGCTGCCGATGCCGTTCGTTGGACGTCGCGGATTGCGGCGGCAGTAATGGGCTCGATAACCGAAACATCGCCGGGGGCGGCACGGAGCATCAGGCTTTTTTCCCACCTGGGATCGAGAGTGCACCACAGTAGCGGGCGATCTTTATGCACCAGACGCAAACCATACAGAGTACGTTTTGATCGAAGGGAGCACGTGGTGAATTCCATGCGCAACGGTGCGTTGCCGCGCATCTCTGATGTCGGGACAGTGAGGAGCAGTCCTTCGGTGCTGTGGTCGAGGTAGCGAAAAGATTCGTAAAACATCGGGGCAAGTCTCGATTCATGTGCCTTTGGGCCGGATCGTTGGGCTAAAGATGAGGGTTGGGTTCTACGAGGTCAAACGAGGCTGTTGGCGTGGAGTGTCTCGTGCGTGCACTGGTGATAAAGAGGTGTCGAACAGGTGCGTGGTTGCTGGATTTGGTCCGTGTCTCGGACAGTCATTGGGGAGGCGCGCCTCAGCCGGGATGATTGAGGGGAGGTGTCGGGGGGCTGAATGCCGGATCCCCGCGTCATTGCTTGACGATGTTCGTGTCTCGGACGGTCGTGGAGGCAGTCGGATTTGGGCGATCAGGATCGCTTCACCAACCACCCGCCTTTCTGTCGTTTCACCAGCTTTTGCATCTCGAGGGCGATGCGGGCGTGGCTGATGCGTTGCTCGACGAGGAGGCGTTGGAGGCGGTCGGCTTTGCGACGCCGGTAGATGGCGTCGAAGCTGTCCAGGGAGCGCTCCAGTCTGGCGAGGAGGCGAGTCAGGGGGGAGTCGGCGGCGTTGTCCTGGTCGTCGGGGAGGGCGTTGGAGAAGCGGGTGTGGGCCAGGGTGGCGAGGTGGGACTGGGCGCGCTCCAGCAGGGCGCGCAGGGGGGCGGAGAGGTTGCGGGTGGTGTGCCAGCGATCGAGGGTTTCAAAGCAGGCCAGGGCTTCGATGAGGCCTAATGAGGAGGCGGTGGCCAGGAAGATGAGCTCGTCGCGCAGGGCGTTGTCGTCGGCGTTTTCCAGGCGTTGGATGCGGGTTAGGGTGTTGTTGAGGTCGACCCAGCGGTATACGAAGTCGAGGCCGGTGCCTTTGATGTTCTGGGTGCCCAGGAGCTCGACGGTGCTGTTGGGGGCGGCCTGGCGGGCGGCGGTGAGGATGATGCCGTCGCCGCTGGTGGAGGGATCTTCGACGGTGTGCACGATCTGCCAGAAGCGCTCGGTGTAGGTGGCGTGGAGCTGGCGGTGGAAGGACTCGGGGGTGAGGGTACTGGCGAGCACCTGATCGAGGCGCTTGTGGAGGGCGTGGGCGGTGATGGAGGTGGTGAGCTCGCGGAGGAAGGCGTCGCGGGCCTCGTGGGGCTCGGCGTGGGTGAGGTTTTCGACCGGGGAAACCTGCGATGGCTGGCTATTTACGGGGATGATGTCCGTGTCTCGGACGGGTGAAAAGGTGGTGATGGCGGGGTGTGAGGCGAGGGTTTTGAGGGTCTGGGGGATGGAGGTGAAGTCGGTGCTGAGCTCGTCGATGAGGGCGGGCAGGGCGGCGTGCAGGGTGTTGAGGGCGGCGTCGGGCAGAGGAGGGCAGACCTCGAGCATGTGGCGCAGAGAGGCGATGAGGGCGTCGGGGGAGCGGCGGGCGAGGCGGACGCGGCTGATGATCTGGTCGAGGCGGCGGTGGGCGCGGGCGGGCTCGGGGGTGAGGTTGTCTTCAAAGACCAGCTGGTTGGCGAGGTAGGCTTCCAGGGATTGGGCCATGTAGGTGCGCAGGCCGCTTAAGTTGGTGCCGATGAGGATGTGGCCGTCGCAGATGACGTCGCGGACCAGGATGTCGGCGAAGACTTTGGAGCGGGCGATGCGGTCGTCGCGGTTGTTGACCACGGTGAAGATCTTGCGGTGGGGCTCGGTGCGGGGATCGATCGTGTCGAGGCCCGTGCGGGTCCAGTTGTTCATGAAGCCGGCGCGTTCGTTGGCGGAGCAGCCGTTGATAAAGGCCAGGTGACGGCCGAGCAGGGTGACCCGGGGGTAGGTCTTGAGCACGCCGAGATCGGGGACGACGTGGTCGGCCATGGCGAAGATGGCGTATTCGGGGTCAATGCCCAGCTCGCGGGCCATGCGGGCGACGAGCGCGATGTTGCGCGGGTGCTCATCGTAGGGGAAGCGGGCGAGCTGGGCGTCGGGGATGAGGGTTTCATCGTCGTGTCCGACGACGATCAGCGGGGCGCCTTTTTTGCGGGCGGTCTCCTCGAAGATCGGCAGCATCTCGCGCTCGGCGGTGATGGTGGTGCGCCCCGGGGGGATGAACTGGCTGATGGTGCGGGCCACATCAATGCCGGCCGGGCCCTGGATGTCTTCGTGGTCGGGGTAAGCATTGGTCAGGGTGATGAGATCGTCTCGCATCCAGTGGGACTGGAGGATGTCGACGTAGCGGGGGTTGAGCGCCATGCACTCCCACATAAAGACGTCGGCGCCGAGGTCGCGGCCCAGGCGCAGCATGTCGCGTTGCTCCCAGATCGAGGCCTTGTCGTAGGGCCGGTAGATGAAGATCTCGCGGGCCTCCTGGCGGCGAGCGGCGTGAATGAACATGGCCTCGCAGCCGGTTGTTTTGACAAAGACGTCGTAGCCCATGCCGTGGAGCAGGCCGGCTTTGAGGCGTTCGGTGCCGCTTTTTCCGCGGGTGCCCCAGCCGCCGATGGAGAGGGGGATGTCGTTTCGCCAGCGGTCGAGCTGGTGGCGAACGATGAGCATGCGCCCCAGAAAGAAGGCCACAATGAGCGTGAGCACCAGCGCGAGCTCCTGGATGCGGGCGCCGGTGCGGTCGAAGAGCTCGGTGAGGTGTCGGGCCGGGTTGGTGTGCAGGCGTTCGGCCAGAAGCTCCAGGGGGCCGGCGATGGCGAGGAGGTGCAGGGAGGCGGGGGCCGGGTCCGGGGTCGTCCGGGCGGTGGCCTCTTCGGGGGTGGGGGATTCGGTGGTGAGCTGGGGCAGCGGATCGCGGGCCTCAAGCTGGCGGCCGAAGTCGGTGGCGGCGATGAGCTCGCGGATCTTCCGGGGGGTCGGATCGTCGGGCAGATGCGGGCGAAAGGTGATGGTGCAGCCGAGCTCTTTTTCGACGACGCCCAGGTATTTGCCGCGCTGGTCGGCGTCGCTGCCCTTGATGGTTGCCAGGCGAAGTTCGTCTAGGTCGCTGTAAATGCTGGATATTTTGAGGAGGTTTTTGAGGCGGCGCGCGCGAGACTTCGGCGGGCTCAGCGTGGTGAGGCCCTGGGGTGTGGCCAGCATGATGGGGTGGGCGGATCGCTGGGCGTCGAGCAGATCGTCGACGAGGGGGATGTAGCCGCCCCAGCCGCCCTCGGAGTTTACCTGGCGGCGTTCGCCGGGGACGGTGGTGGGGGTCACTTCTCCGAGGTCGGCCGGGTGGGCGCGCAGCCGGCCGGGGTAGACGCGGGCGCGGGTGTGGTCGAAGCCCTGGCGTTTGTTGGGGGAGGGGTTTCGCAGCTCGTGGAGGTAGCGCCACAGCCTCGGCGCGTAGCGCTCTCCGCGGGTCACCTTCCAGTGGGTGCGGCGCTCGGTGGCGTAGAGGCCAAAGCCCTGCCGGGCGGCCAGGGCCATGGCGCGGGCCAGGCGCGTGGTGGCGAGGGGCTTGGCGAGGCGCAGGTGTTGGCCGGGGTGCAGGGCGCTGAGTCGGCCGGCAAGTTCGAGGGTGGACGGCGCGGGCGCGTCGGTGGGCGTGTCGGCGTCGTCGGTCGCGTCGGTGCCGATGTCCAGGGCGGCCAGGTCGAGGCGAAAGCCCGCCAGGCGGTTTGCGACGGCGGCGTCATGCTCAAGCTCCAGCCTGTCGGCCAAAATCTCGCGCAGGCTGGAGGTGGCGTTTTGGGCGAGCTCGGGGTGGGAGGTGCTCAGCTCGCGCAAAAGGGGCAAGAGCGCGCCGAGGGTGGTCTGCAGGACATCCGGGGAGGGTTCGGCGCGGACCATCCGCGCCAGGATGGCGGCGGCGCGCGCGGCGGCCTGGCCGCCCTGGCGAGCGGTGGCGGTGAGGGCG
>NZ_VOSL01000032.1 GCF_007997005.1 Lujinxingia vulgaris
GGCGCCGGTGCTGCGGGCCGATGCGGCGCCCGGATCGGCGCCCGGGTCGGCGACAGGATCGTCGACCGGAGGCCGGGCGCTGGCGCGCGCCAGGGCGGCCTCTCTGGCGAGGGCCTGACGGGCGCGGTGGCTCTCCGGGTCGACGTGGGTGGTCACCGACTCCCAGCGTGTGGGGGGGATGGGGCGCTGCGTCCCTTCGGCCCAGGCGCTTCCACCGAGCACCGCCTCGTCCTCACTGCCCTCCTCCTCGCGCACCACCACCTCGCCAGTGATCACGCCGAGCTCCGACTGGTCGGCGTCCACATAAAAGGCCGTCCCCACCACGGTGGCCTCTCCGCCGGGGAAGCGCACCTGCAGGGTCTGATCCTCGGTGGGCAAGAATTCCAGCACGAGCGTGCCCTGGCGGGCCTCGATCTCCCAGCCCTGCTCCAGCACCGAGATGCCCCAGCGGGCGTCGTCGGAGGCGAAGAGGCGCAGCGCGTCGAGCTCCAGGGTGGGCGCGCTCTCGGCGGCCTCGGTCGACGGTGCGGCGGCCGGTGCCTTTGTGTCAGGCACCCCGGCGCTCATCGCCTCAGCAGTCTCGTGGCGAGAAGCGACCCCCTCGCTCGCTGCATCTGGCGAGTCGGGCGCGTCGACCCAGCCCGAGAAGATCAGCGGCCAGGCCAGAAAGGCCACCAGCGCGGCGGCAAGCGCGATGATCAGGTGGGCGGCCGAGGCGCTGCGGCGCGACGGCGTGTCGTCTTCGCTGGAGGTTGCTTTTGAAGACGCGCCACTCGGAGGGGGGCCGATGCGGCCGGTGGGCGTGAGACGATGGGCCGGGCGCTCGCCAGGGGGCGGGGCGGCCGGCCAGGCTTCGCCAGGGGAGCCCAGGCGCGCGTCGTCGCCGCGAGTTACCCCGGGGTCTGGCGAGTCCAGCGTCATTTCAATGCGCGAGAAGAGGGCGTCGGCGTCAAAAGGCACCGGATCGGCCGGATCCCAGATGGTGGCCTCATCGAGCATATCGCCCAGGCGCTCGACGTAGTCGCGGCAGCCGGCGCAATGCTCCACGTGCGCATCCAGCGTGGCCAGATCGCTTCCGGAGAGCTCCCCGCGGCGCAGATCGAAGGCGTCGATCTGGATCTTTTTGCAGAGCTCACTGCTGCTCATGGCCGCTCTCCACGTTGAGTGGCTTCGAGCACCTCGCGCAGATCCTGACGCGCGCGGCGCACCCGAGAGGCCACTGTGTTGAGCGGATCGCCCGTTAAGTCGGCGATCTCGCGCAACTTCATGCCCTCGATCTCGTAGAGCACAAAGGCTTCGCGATGATCCAGAGGCATCTTTTCCATGGCGGCGTAGAGGCCGCGCAGCTGATCGCGGGCTTCCAGCCTCCGCCAGGAGCTTCCGGACTGGCGCAGCGGGCGCCAGTCGTCGAGCGAGACGGTCTTTTTGCGCCGCCGAAGATGATCGATGGCCACATTGCGCGAGACCCGGTAGAGCCAGGTCGTAAAGGTGCAGTCGCCGCGGTAGTCGGGCAGGCAGCGGTGCACCTGCACAAAGACCTCCTGCACCACGTCTTCCAGATCGCCTCGGGGCCCGACCAGCCGCCCCACATGATGCGCCACATAGCCGACGTGGCGCTCATAGAGCTGCCGAAACGCGACGCGATCCCCGGCGGCTGCGCGGGTGATCAACGTCGCGTCGACATCAAACTGCGGTTCGGTCTGGGCCATAAAAGCGGCTCGGGTCGGTCAATCCATCGGGTCGCACCGGGTGCCGGCGGATCTTCGGAGAAAGTCCGAAGCGTTGCAAGCGGTTACACTTTTGCCGACACCCGGGCAGGGCGTCTCTTAGAAGGGTACGCACAATCCGTCGAGGCAGCGCGAGTTATCTGCGCAGTCGCCGCTCAGAGTGCACTCCGGGTTGCTCTCGTGGGCGGCCACGCAGTAGCCCTCCACGCAGGTGTCACCGGCGCCGCCGATAAGCTCACAGTCCTCATCGCAGGTGCAGGCCGAGCGGCAGCGCGCGTTGACGCAGTCTTCGTCCGGGTTGCAGTCGGAGCCCACGCGGCACTGCGGCCCGGGGCGGTGGTCGGGGCGGCAGACCCCGCTGCGGCAGTACTCGCCATCGCCGCAGGCCGCGTCGCTCTCACAGCGATCCAGGCAGAAGCCGTTGATGCAGCGCCCTTCGCCGCAATCCGCGTCGTAGACGCATTGGTCGCCGCCGTCGCGGTCGGGCTGACAGATGCCATCCTGGCAGACCTCGGAGGTGGGGCAGTGCAGATCGTCGGTGCAGGTGACCTGGCAGCGCCCGTCGAGGCACAACGCGCCGAAGGGGCACTCGTTGTTGAGCACACAGCCGTCGAGCGGGCCGCAGCCGGGCTGGCCATCATCCTCGACAGGGCAGTCGTCATCGCCGGTGTCAGCGCCGTCACCACCGGCATCATCGCCAGCGTCTGAGCCATCATCGCCGGGGCCGACGTCATCGCCGGCGTCGGCGTCATCATCGCCGGGGCCGACGTCATAGCCATCGTCACCATCATCGTCGCTGTCGCGGCAGCGGCCGCTGACGCAGCGCTCGTCCGCGTCGCAATCCGAGCTCCAGGTGCACTCGGCCTCGGCGCAGACATCGTCCTCACAGACGCCGCTGAAGCAGTCGCTGTCGCGGTCGCACTCGCAGCCGACTTCGCCGTCGCCACCCCAGGTGTGGCCCTCTTCGACAATCAAGCAGGCGCTTGAGAAGAGCATCATCGCTACCATCATCAACAGCTTGAGCACATGCAACATGGTCGACCTCCAGAAGAAGTGGGTCGGGCGGTCGATTTTTCGCCCGCTTTTTCACACAATGACGAGCGCCCCTCGATGGAGGCCTCAAACCCTTGGTCGAAGGCGCCGACGATTTTTGTGCAAACCTTTTCGTTTTTTCTGGAGACGGCATGAACCCACCCCGCTCAACCCCGCTTCGCTGGCCGCTGATCGCCCTGTTGGCTGGCCTTCTGGCCTGTGGCGATACCTCCGATTCCCCCGACACCAACGAGCCCGACGCCGGTAGTCCCGATGCCGGCGAAGCGCCCATGGAAGTGGATATCTCGACGGGGGATGGCGCGCGGGTGGAGCCCACCGAGACGACGCCGGTGCTCGTGGTGAACGAGGAGAGCTACACCTTCTCGCGCGCCTATTTTGGCCTGACCCACGCCGACGCCACAGAGACCGGGCGCACCGAGCTCTACATCGAGGTGGTGGAGGGCGGCGATGAGGGCTGCCCCACCGAAGAGAGCGCCTCTCCGGATCGCAACATGCTCGTGCAGGGCGTCTACCTCGACGAGGAGGGGGAGCCTGCGGCGGAAGACGCGCAGCTGATTATTTTTGATTATATGGGCGACTTTGTGCCGCCGGAGGCCAACCCGCCGCTCCTTCGCAGCGAGGGCACCCCGCAGCTCACCCTCTTTGAGGCCGAGATCTGCGAGAGCTGTGTGGGCGAGGCCCAGCCCGAGGGATTTTTAAAACTTTTCGTGGCGGGTGATACGTCCGAGGGCGGTGTGGTCCGCGGCATGATCGAGGCCACCCACTGCGAATCGCTCGATGTGGGGCCGCCTGCGCTGCCCACGCTTTAAGGTGTTTCGACCTGACCCCGGCGCCTCAATGGGGTCGGGGTTTCTTTTATAAGGGGCTGATTTTATTGGTCTTTTGTGGGGTGTGGTCGCGTTGCAACTTTCTGCGCAACCTCTGGCGCGCGTTGCACCCTTCTCCCTGAACGAAAAAAACGAACGCTGCCGGGGGGCAGCGTTCGTTTTTTGATCGATCGATTCCGGCTGTGCCGGGGGCCCGACTCAGTGCGAGTGGGTGCCGTCGATGCCGTGCGGGTGCCCGTGGTCGAGCTCCGAGGCGTTGGCGTCGCGGATGCCCTCGATCTTCACGTCGAAGAAGAGGGTCTCACCGGCCAGGGGGTGGTTGTTGTCGACCATGATCTTGTCGCCTTCGATGCCCACAACCCACAGGGGCATCTGAGAGCCGTCGGGCATCTGGGCGGCGAACATCATGCCTTCGTGGATCTCGGCGCCGGGGGGGAAGGCGCTGCGCTCGACGGGCTGCGGGCCGGGGCCCTGCTTCTCGCCATAACCCTCGGCCGGGGCGACCTCGGCTTTGAAGGCGTCGCCGACCTTTTTGCCAGTCATCTGGCTCTCCAGGCCGGGCACGATGTTGCCGGCGCCGTGGAGGTAAGCCATGGGCTCCTGACCTTCGGAGGAGTCGAGGACTTCGCCCTCTTTGTCGGTCAGGGTGTAATGGAAGATGACGACTTTGTCGTCGGCGACGACCGCGTTGAGGTCGGACATAAAAGCTCCTGAAACGTGAGCGTGTGTGTGATGCCAAACGATCAGGTCAAGGCGTCAGAAGCGCGTCGACGCCAACCCGTTCGGCGTAGCGTGGGTCCAAATCCTGGACCTTTTGCAGCAAGCTAGTCGCGAGAGGGCGATCATTCAAGCGCCGCAGGGCGATCATCGCCAGCTCGTAAGCCTGCCGGGCGTTGAGATCGGGCTGCCGATTTAAGAGTTCGATCTGGCTGCGCACCATCTCGTCGGGCGCGCCCGAGCGCGAGGCGATCTGCAAGAGTCCCAGGCCGGCGGCGATGTTATTGGGCTCAAACTCCAGGGCGCGGCGGAAGTAGCGCTGGGCCTCTTCAAAATGCGCCTCGCCGCGGGCCATCGTGATCTGGCCGTCGGCGACCATGATCGCGGCCTGCTGCTGCGGACCGGGGGCGGAGGGCTGAAGCACGGCCGAGTTTTGCGCCGTCGGAGGCTGTCCCACAGCGAGCGGGTTCTGCGCGGCCGGGGGTTGCGCGGTGGGAAGTTCGTTTTGCGCGACCGGACTTTGAGCGACCGGGGGTTGGGTGTCTTCGCCCGAACTCTGCTCCGCTGCGGGCTGGTTTTGCGCGACCTGGTTTTGCGCGACCGGGGGTTGCGCCTCGGCGTTATTCTGTGCGGTGTTTTCGGTGTTTGCGCTGCTCACGGCGTTCTGGGTGGCCCCGGTGGTGCGGGCCTGGCGGGCTTCCAGCCGGTTGATCTGCTCGGCGATGCCCGCGGCGTTGAGCCCGCGGAAGGGGCCGAAGGCCGGGTCGAGCTGGCGAGCGCGTTGAAACGACGCCAGCGCCCGGGCGGCCGCCGAGCTATCGCGCTCCATCTGCGCGAGGTTCAGGCTGGCGTCGAGCACGTGCACCACCGCCTCATTGCCACGCGTGGTTTTGAGCTGGTCGATGAGCTCGCGGGCCTGGGCCTCCTGGCCGAGCTGCACATAGCTCCAGGCCAGGGCCGGCGCGGCCGGAGACAAAGCGCCACCGGCCTCCACCGCGTCCTGGTAGAGCGCCACAAGCTCCATATAACGCCCGGTGAGCAAAAAAACCTGCTCGATGGACTCCAGGCGCTGCACCACATCGGCGCGGGTGAGCAGCGAGGGGGCGTTTTGCACAAAGCTGTCGGCGATTTCTCTGTAATTGGCGCGCTCGGCCTCCGAGAGAAGCGCTGGCGAGGAGGCGCGGGCCGGCTCGGCCTGCAAGTCGCGGCCGGACCAGGGGCTTAAGTACACAAGCGAGTCCGCCTCTGGTAGGTCTGCTTCCGAGCAGCCGGCGGTGGCCAGGGCGATGGCGCCCAGAAGCGCCAGGCTGAGCGCGCGACCGGTCGTTCGACGATGTCGATGATGTCGATGATGTCGTGGTCGCGTCATGAATTCAGTCATCAGGGTGCCAGACATGGCGTCCTCGTTTTGAGCTCGGGAGCAGCGAGACGTTGAGCAAACTCACCACAGCCCCAAACCCTTCCCGGGCGATCGTGGCGCTGGGCACCAACCTGGGCGACCGGGCCCTGGCGCTCAAGCGCGCGCTCGACGCCCTCGACCACCTGCCCCGCAGCCGCCTGGGCGCGCTCAGCGCCTTTTATGAGACGCAGCCGCGCATTGTCGAGGACCAACCGCTCTTTTTAAACGCCTGCGCCGAGCTCTTCACCGAGCTTGCGCCCCTGGATCTTCTCGACGGCCTGCTCGCCATCGAGCGCGCGATGGGGCGAGTGAGGCTGCAGCCGAAGGGGCCGCGGGCGATTGATCTGGATCTATTGTTTTATGAGGACCAGATCCTCGATCATCCCCGGCTGACCCTGCCCCACCCGGCGATCGCCGAGCGCGCCTTTGTGCTCGTGCCCCTCTGCGACATCGCCGCCGAGCTTCATCACCCCACGCTTGGCGTCAGCGCCCAAACGCTGCTCGAAGGCTGCGAGGATGCGGGCTGGGTAAGGGAGTTCGAGGAGGCGCCGGCGTTGAAGTTGTTGCTTTGATTTCGTCGGAAACGACAATGGTATCAATGGTTTAGGGTGTTTTTTTTGATCTGCGCAGGATCGGCGTGATCGAATGCCTGGCACCCGATCGCGGGCAAGAAGATCGAATGCCTGGCACCCGATCATGGCACCCGATCGCGGGCAAGAAGATCGAATGCCTGGCACCCGATCATGGGCAATGTGATCGAACGCCTGGCACCCGATCGTGGGCAATGTGATCGAACGCCTGGCACCCGATCGTGGGCAAGAAGATCGAACGCCTGGCACCCGATCACGGTCAAGAAGATCGAACGCCTGGCACCCGATCTTAGGTAATGTGATCGAACGCCTGGCACCCGATCGACCTGATTAACCCACCCCCAAAAACCTCGCCTGAACCGCCCTCAGCTCATCGCGCAACTTCGCGGCATCTTCAAAACGCAGCTCGCGGGCGGCGACCTTCATCGCTTCGCGCAACTTCTCGATGCGTTTCTCCAACAGCTGCGGGGTCTCCTCGGCACCGGGGCTCAACACGCCGGAGGTGTCGTCGAGCAGCGCGGCGGCTTTGGCGTAAGGGCTGGCGTCGGGGGCGGCGTCCGGATCCGGCGGCACGTGCTGCTCCAGATCGGAGATCTTTTTGCTGATCGTGCGCGGCGTGATGCCGTGGGTCTCGTTGTACGCCATCTGAATCTCGCGGCGGCGGTTGGTCTCCTCCACCGCTTCTTTGATCGAGCGGGTGAGGGTGTCGGCATAGAGGATGACCTTGCCTTTGGAGTTACGCGCCGCGCGGCCGATGGTCTGAATCAGGCTGCGCGTCGAGCGCAAAAAGCCTTCTTTATCGGCGTCGAGGATGGCCACCAATGAGACCTCGGGGATGTCCAGGCCCTCGCGCAGAAGGTTGATGCCGATGAGCACGTCGAAGACGCCTTTTCGCAGGTCGCGAATCAGGTTCATGCGCTCAATGGTGTCGATGTCGCTGTGCAGGTAGCGCACTTTTACGCCGAGCTCTTCGAGGTATTCGGTGAGATCTTCGCTCATGCGTTTGGTGAGCGTGGTCACCAGGACGCGCTCCCCGGCGTCGACGCGCTGGCGAATCTCGCCATAGACGTCGTCGACCTGCTCGAGGGCCGGGCGGATCTCGATCTCAGGGTCGATAAGGCCGGTCGGGCGGATGATCTGCTCGACGACCACGCCCTCGCATTTCTCAAGCTCGTAGTCGCCCGGGGTGGCCGAGACGAAGATCACCTGGTTGATGTGATTCTCCCACTCCTCGAACTTCATCGGGCGGTTGTCCATCGCGCTGGGCAGGCGAAAGCCGTGCTCCACCAGCGTGGTCTTGCGGGAGCGGTCGCCGCGGTACATGCCGCCGATCTGCGGCACGGTGACGTGCGACTCGTCGATGACCAGCAGGTAATCGTCGGGAAAGTAGTCGAACAAACAGGGCGGGGCGGCGCCCGGGTCGCGACCGGAGAAGTGGCGCGAGTAGTTCTCAATCCCGTTGCAGAACCCCATCGTCGCGATCATCTCCAGGTCGAACTGGGTGCGCTGCTCCAGGCGCTGGGCCTCCAGCAGCATCCCGCGCGCCACAAGCTCCTCTAAACGCTCGCGCAGCTCGGCCTTGATGGACTCCATCGCCAGCTTCTTCTTCTCGGGGAGCACGGCGTAGTGCGTGTTGGGGTAGACGGCGATCTTCTCAAGCTGGCGCAGGCGCTTTCCGCGCAAAGGATCGATCTCGTAGATCGCCTCCACCTCATCGCCGAAAAACTCGATGCGAATCGCCTTATCCTCCTCGTGCGCCGGGAAGATCTCCACCACGTCGCCCCGCACCCGGAAGGTACCGCGGTGGAAGTCCATGTCGCGACGCTTGAACTGCATCTCCACCAACTTCTCCAGCACGCTGTCGCGGCGCACCTCGTCGCCCTCCTCCAAAAAGAGCAACATCCCCATATAGGCCTCGCCACTCCCCAGGCCGTAGATGCAGCTGACCGAGGCCACGATGAGCACGTCGTTGCGCTCAAAGAGGCTGCGCGTGGCGGAGTGGCGCATGCGGTCGATGGCGTCGTTGATCGCCGAGTCCTTCTCGATGAAGGTGTCGGTCGAGGGGATGTACGCCTCGGGCTGGTAGTAGTCGTAATAACTTACGAAATACTCCACCGCGTTATGGGGAAAGAGCTCCTTGAACTCCGCGTAGAGCTGGGCGGCCAGCGTCTTATTGGGTGCCATGACCAGGGTGGGTTTGTTGACCTGCGCCACCGTGTTGGCGATCGCAAAGGTCTTACCCGTGCCGGTGGCGCCGAGCAGCGTCTGGTAGCGCTCCCCGCGCTGCAATCCCTCGACCATCTGCTTGATCGCCGTAGGCTGGTCGCCCTCTGGCGAGTACTCGGTCACAAGCTCAAATGTTTTGGACTCACGCACGGCCACACCTCTACGTCATTCCGGTTTACCACCGCTTCGCCACGGCGACTCTGCGCCGGCGCATCACCACCTGTGATCCGGCGCGTGTTCACATGAATGGTAAGCGCCAGAATGCCGGTACATCTGTACAGGCGTGGGTGGGGAAGATCAACGGTTGGGTCCGAGAACTATTCCAGCCGATGGTCAGCCCTTGCGTCCCATCAACATACCGCTCCCATCTCGTAGAGGCGCCCCTTGTGGGCGCCCATTCGCCCCCCGAGCACCGATCCCGTAAAAGCCTTTGTGTAAGGCCCAACACACCGACACATCGAGAAGGGGGCGGGCACAAGACCCGCCCCTACGACATGGTAGGGGAATGACCGAATCCACCTCTCCCGTAGGGGCGCCTCTCGTGGGCGCCCCCGCGAACCTCGATGAACGGAGCGACTGATAAGTTTTTGATTTTATTTGGTTTCCTGTTGCGGCTTCGGCTGCGGCGAGCGATGAGAGAGAGGTAGGCTCGCCGAACGCAACTGCTTTCAGGAAGGAGCGATGACTTCATTTCAACGACTTGATTATCAACGCACGATCATCGGGTACCACGGCTGCGATAAGGCTGTGGCGGCCGAGGTCTTGCAGAATCATCAACATCTACGCCCCAGCGAAAATACCTACGACTGGCTCGGCAAGGGCGTCTACTTCTGGGAGCACGCACCCCGGCGCGCGCTGGAGTTTGCCCACGAACAGAAGCGCCGTGGCAAGGTCGAGGAACCCGCGGTCCTGGGTGCTTACATTCATCTGGGACGGTGTTTCGACCTCACGGATGTGGAGCACACGCGGCAGCTGGGCGTCGCCTATGGTGACTTCAGCGATATTATCTCGGAAGAGGGTCGGAGCGTGCCTGTGAATCGAGCGGCGGCGTACGATGACCACGACCTCCTCTTACGAGAGCTCGATTGTGCCCTCATCAACTGGTACATGGGGCAGTTGGACAGTGGCGTTGAGGACACCTACGATTATCAGACGCTACGCGGGGTCTTTCAGGAAGGTGCCGCAGCATTTAGCGGTTCAAAGATTCGAGAGAAGTCACACATCCAGATATGTGTGCGAGATCCTCAATGCGTGATTGGATACTTTTTGCCGACCACGCATTTTGGAGAAGGAGGAGGAAATGAGTGAAAGCCCTTACGATCTCATGGCGAACTACGACTACCGGAAGACGGAGGAGTACAAGCGACATGAACGGGCGTTGGCGCGTGTCCGAGCGATGACACGGGAAGAGAAGCGCCAGACGCTGATCGATGCCGGGATTCTCAACGAAGCCGGCGAGCTTGTGGAGCGTTACGGGGGCACCGCGCCCAATCCGGAGGATTGAAGCGTTCGGAGCACCTGATGCGTCTTTGGGCAGGACAAGACGATGAGCAAAGACCCCTACGACATCTTCGCCAACTACGACTACCGGAAGACGGAAGAGTACAAGCGGCATGAGCGAGCAATGGAAGAGCTTGACGCCATGACCCCTGAGGAGCAGCGCCAGACGCTGATCGACGCCGGAATTCTCAACGAGGACGGCGAGCTTGTGGAGCGTTACGGGGGCACCGCGCCGAATCCAGAAGATTGAGCGACGCGCCTTTTCGTTGAGAGCAAGCCGAGAGCAAAAAAACGCCGGCGTGGCCTTGAGGGGCCGCGCCGGCTCTTTTGTGTGGCGAGCTCGTGTGCCGCTCAGGCGTCAATCCCCCGCAGCCGCCTCCACCTCGCTCGCTTCGGCGGAGCCGGCTTCGGCGGTGTCGGAAGACTGGGGTTGGGCATCCAACGCGAGCACGATGGCGATCACCGCAATAAGCGCGACGATGGCGAGTGTGATCAGGACCTGTTTCATCGCCTCCCTCCTGGCGAGTGGGTGGGGCGCCCGGGCGTTCGCGGATGCGTGGCGCGCGGGTGGTCTGCCCCGGTCTGGGTCGTCAATGTCTGCAGACTACCGCGAAAGGGGGAGGGTAAAAAGGGGGGAGATGTAGCGAATGGTGAAGAGAAGACCAGCGCGCATCATTCCTCCTCATCGCCCCAGAGATCGGGCAAAACCTCAAACTCGCCAGCAAATCGCGGGTCTTTGCGAGGCTCCTCCGTCCATTTGAGCTCGTCGACCAGGCGCGCGAGGCGATGATCGATGACTGCCCCCTTAAAGGTGGTTTCCGATATGTTTTCGACGGGGTCGCGGGGCAGCGTGACGGGCTCCAGACGATCGAGCCAGACGCTCAGCGGGTGGAGAAACACAAAACCCCGATCCAGCAGGTAAGGTTTTTGTTCGATGGGCAAAATCGCCCAGGTGTCGCCGTAAAGGACCGCGACAACGCGGTGGTGGGCAACGATGTAGAATCGCGTTTCTTTAATCAGAGGTAAGGTCACGTGGCGTTCTCCAGGAACGAGGTTGGGAGGTCGTGTAAGTGGCTATATTTATTGGTGAATTGGGAGGTTTGAGTGGGCGGTCTGGCGCGCCTAGAAACCGATGGGAATCCGCACCTCGGCCGGCAGCGCGTCGTGGAGCCGATGCACCTCGGAGGGCACATAGTCCTCCTCGCCATAGGCCTGAATCAACGCGTCAAAGCTCCAGCGATTCGCCTTTTTGCCCGCCACCTGCCGCGCCACGATGTTGAGGATCGCCCCACCAATCTGCGACTCGCCGTCGACGCAATAGCGCCGAAACGCCGTGCGCGTTGCATACCCCTTCAGCACCGCCAGCGTGATGTCGTCCAGACCGCCGGGGATGTCATCAAAACGCGTAAGCCGCTCACCATCGACCGTGGCGACCTCCAGCGCACGGCAGAAGTAGGCGCCGAGCACCGCGAAGGCGATGTCGTCGTCGAGCTCAAGTCCTGGCGCGTCGCGGAGGTCGAGGGCGGCGGCCACGAGGCGGGCGGTGAGGGGATCGGCGGCGAGTTCGCTCTGGTGGAACCAGCGTGTGGTTACGGGGGAGAGCAGGTCGCGGGTTTGCGAGTCGAGGGTGAGTGGGTGCGTCATAGGTCCTCCTGAGCGTCGGGACGGGGCCAGCGCGGTGTGAAGCGCTCCCTTGATATAGCAGGCCGACCTACGGGTGACGCTCAGACAAACGATCGTTATGCGAGCATCTAGTGTTCCGCAGATCGCCCGCCCCCTCGCTATCTCTGAGGTGAGAACACTCTTTCACACTCACCCCGGGAGACACCATGAGCTTCTTCATCCCCGACCGCAGCAACCGCCCCACCGACGCCGACGACCCCACCGGCGGCACCCGCGAGCTGGCCACCGACAAACCTCCTAAAACCATCGAGTTGGCTGACGGTCGGGTGGCGGTCGTGGAGGCGGCCAACGTCGATGGCTTCCATATGGTCTACTACTACTTCGACGCCACGGGCCTGGAGGGTGCCACCACCGCGGATCTGCAAGCGTTTATGGCGCGCTCCGGCAAGGCGTTTGGCTCCAAACACCCGGAGGTCTCGATCCATCTCTCAAGCTCGGCGACGAAAGACGCGCAGGGGAGGGGGATCTGGGAGTTTTGTGTGACGTATGATTGGGGGTGAGGGGGCGAGAAACGCCGCCGCCGACGGTACATGAACAGTTCTCGCGAAAAGAACGCTGCCGACGGCGGTACAGGTGCGATTTCTGGTCAAAAAAGGCCTCCGACGGCGGTGCAGGTGCGATTTCTGCGCAAAAACCGCCTCCGACAGTGGTGCAGGTGCGATTTTTCGCCAGAAAAGGGTGTTGTACGGCGGTACAGGTGTGTTTTTTGCGCAGCAACCGCCCTATTGATTTCCCTCAATAGAAAAATTCCACCAGTTCCTCCGGCGGAATTACGCCCTGGCCGGCGAGAGCGAAAATATGCTTGAAGGCTTGAGGGAAGCGGTATCAGACCCGGTCGTGCGCTTCTGCTCGATGGCGGATTTGATCGCAGCAAGCTCCTCGATACTCAGGCCGTCCCCGAAGACGGCGAAACTCGCTGTGTTCCAGCGAACTACAAGATGGTTGTCTTCGAGCATGCCTAACCACGACCCCAGCGCACCGCGGTTGATGAAGAGTTCGCTGACGTCTTCAAAAGGAATTCGGACCTGTTGAAGAATTGATTGTGGGCCGGACTCGACGAGCGTGAGCCCTTCATCATCGATCAACAGGTTTCGAAATCCGTAGGCGCGAAAGAGGTCTTTAAATGTGTAAATTGCCAGGGGGTAAAGTACGACGAAAAATTACCCGCTCACCGTGGCGATGATAAGGAAGGGTAAAAGAATGGATTGCTCCAGAAGAGGACGGGTGAAAGCGTTAAAGTTTGTGGTGGGGTTGAAAGTTAAAACAATTGCAAGCATGATGAGGGGTACAATAAAAAGACTTCCGAAGAGGGCGCTGAAGATAGCCGGTCCCTTTGGATGGGGAGGAAGGTCAAAACTCGTCGGGTACTCAGCCGATGACATGCTATCAGGTGTTTCGCTGGTCGAGCCGTTAGCAGTTAGTGGCGAAATGAGGCCACTTTCATAGCTGACATCGGAGATGTGTTCCGAAAGGGTTAAGCATACATCGTGGGCTTCTAAAAGGCTGTCGTAGATCGCGAGGCCATGTGTTCGAACATCTTTTTCAAATAAATTAATATTCAACAGGGTACGGAAGGAGGCGCCTTGTTCGGTAGATCCGAGATCGACCGACGTAGGTTGACGCAGGGAACGTGGCTTTTTTGAGAATAACGGCCAGAGGCTCCCCTGCTGAAATGTGGCGGATTCCGGTGAACGTTTGAATGTCCACACTACAGGATCAGTTTTTGTTTTTGCGTAGGCTGAGGCAATGATTGGCAGAAAGAGTAGGGTGAGCGGAATGATGAAAGTATAGACGAGATTGGAGTCATCCGAAAATACGCTCCAGCCGTAGGTGTCCAAAACATCAAAGAGGGCTATCAACGCCGCCATCACCAGGATAAGCATGAATATGAACCCCGGCTGATTACGATGGAAAAGGGTGGTTTGAAGGGCATAGGGGGTTCTTTCGATGTGAATCGCATCGTCGTCGAGTTTAACTTGGAGAACGGGTGGGGCGTTTCGAATGTACATAATCGCTCTCAGAATGATTAATGTGAGTCAATGACGATTAGTTGTTTCGCGTTGATGAAATTCAGAGTTTGAAGGGAGTTGGCAGGGTCAGGGAGTGAGAGGTGTTGCGATAGCAATCCATTTGGATTCCCCTTCGAAAAAAAGCTGTTCACAGCGCACAACGCTGTGCGGGGGAAACTCCCAGATTTCAGCGTCGCCACCGAAGTCGTCCGGTTTGAGGAGTCGGAAATAGTCACCATCCAGGCGCTGCGCAGGAACCGGACGCCAGACGTCCAGTCCTTCGGCGAGGAGGCGAACAAATACTGTGGTGGTTGAGGTCATGAGCAAATCACAGGTCTTTCAGGTCTTCTGCCAGGTCGCCCACGAGCTTATTCGGTATGCGGTGCCACCACCAACTCAGGTCGCTCTTGTCTCGGGAGTGCTTCCAAGGTGGAACTTCAACGAAGGTTGTGACGCGACGATATACGTCATCGAGCACCTCAACTCTTTGTTGAATGAGAGCACTGACGGAGTCCGAGTCGACTTCAACAAACATTCGCTGTAAATGATCGCGAATCGATAAATCATTCTCATAGTCATAAATGGTAAAGGCGTAGCCATGTTCGACAGTCTGTACAAATTTCATCCATTTGTTCGTTAAAACGTGTAGCTCTTCTGGTTCAGTGTTCATAAAGTTGTCGTGTCTAGTGTTGACTGTATCTTCGCCTTTAACAGCGTGATAGATAAATCTGACACCATTCCGGCACTTGGATCTCGCGTGGCTCTCCGCCCTTGCTCTCTTTGACGTCGAAATAGTCCACGAAATAGGTGAGCCCTCGTTGAACCAAAACGTCTTCCAGTTGGGCAAGGGAGTGGGGTGAGCCTATCACCCTGAGGTTGCCGCAAACCATTTGCGAGATGTCTGGCGAGATGGCGGCCAGGTCGGCTTTGCTTAGTATGGATTCGAGGTCAGGGTGGTACACGACGAGAATGTTCGCGGCGAAGATGTGAATGGGGTCTGGCTCATAATCGCCGCTACTCAGACCCAGATAAATATCGCACCACGCGGGGAGCAATCCGCCGGAGTGGGCGATGGTGACATAGTCTTGGTCCTGTCTTAGTCCGCAATTTGCCAGGTGTGCGGTGACGTGATCTAGCGCAAAGAAGGGGGAGAAGATAATCAGATCTTTTGTTTCATCGAAGAGGTTTTCATAAAGATGGTCAAATGTCTGGGGTGAGCAAACGCGGAGTTTTTCTAGCGCTTCTATTTTAATGACGAGCGAGAGGGCCGGGCCCAGGCGAGCGTAGGGTTTCAAGTAGGCTCCTGGTCGCGAGGTGTCGGATTTTCAGGTGTGGGTAAAGATTGAGTAACGTTTGAGCGGTCGTGGTTAACTCTCTTTAGCTACCCAATTATGAAATCCTTCAATCATCTCAAGGAAGGTTGCTCGTTCCCCCGGATGCCGCAAAGCGCGGAGAGTCCTCCGAGTTGTGATTTATTAGAAACACGATTTAGTCATCGTCAGATCCTGTGATGGAAGGGGGGAGATGCGTCGTTGTATCGACGAGCGGAGTTCCCGCTAAATCTACATGCATCGACCAACCGAGGTTGTCGATGGTTTCGATGATGATGCCATAGGCATGCTCGCGGTCTCCGTCGCATGTTTCCTTGAACCAGCCTTCAAGCCATCTGAGAGCATTGTTGTCCATGACGTGCCTCGTTGGTCACCACCCTCGACTACAGAACTGGCGAGAAAGACTGCCGACGGCGGTGCAAGTGCGATTTCTGCGCAAAAACCGCCTCCGACGGCGGTACATGTACGGTTCTCGCGCAGAAACCGCCTCCGACGGCGGTGCAGGTGCGATTTTTCGCCAGAAAAGGGTGATGTACGGCGGTACAGGTGTGTTTTTTGCGCAGCAACCGCCTCCGACGGCGGTACAGGCTCGATTTTTCGCCAGAAGCGGGACATGCACCGCGGTACGTGCTGATTTCTCCTGCCAGTCCTCATTTTTTTTTATAACTCGCGGTGAGATCCCCTCATCCCTCCCCCGCCCTCCCCTAATTGAGAAAATTCACCAACTCCTCCGGCGGGATCACCCCCTGGCGGGCCAGGTCGATGGCGCGCTCGGAGAGCGGTGTGAGTCCGGAGGCTTCAGCGGCCTGGCGCAGGCCGGAGGAGGGTTCGTCGGCGGCCAGGGCGGCGCGGAGTTGGTCGGTCAGGGGCATCAGCTCGACGACCGGGGCGCGGCCGCGGGTGCCGCTGCCGGCGCAGGCCGGGC
>NZ_VOSL01000033.1 GCF_007997005.1 Lujinxingia vulgaris
AGCTACCGATTATTTTGTATTTCAATTCAGATTTATACAAGTTTGGTTCTGTCAGGTCCATATATATGAATCTGGGAGGCGATACACTTATTGATTTTGCATTTAAAGATGATCTCTATGTGTCCCGAGGTGCAGGACCAAGATTGTATTCGGATGTTGAAAGTCTTTATGAAAAATACGAACAATGGTATGGCATTCCTGACTCAGTATTATTTGATTATCCTCCTAAAAAAATAAGTGCAGGATTATCTATAGGTGAATATTTGCGACAGTCATTTCAAGAGGCAAAAATTGATTCATCCGCAATACCTGGTAAAACAGTCTATTGGAAAACACCGGAATATAATATAAAGTTTTATTCCCCGATTCCCTATCCAGAAACCAAAAAAGATTCCCTTCTTTACGTAAAGTCCCCATCCATAGAATATACAACTTAAGTTTGATTTTTACTAAATAAGTTAATTTTAAGTATTAATCAGAAAGAACAAAAGAGCGGAGTAAGGTTACTATATACGGTGAAGCTTTAGACTTCGACAACATTGATAATCCCCGCTCTTTTACTACTTAAATCACGTTCAGTTCTGTGAGGCCTAGACCTCGTTTTCAAGTTGTTGTGACCCAAGTAGCTGGTTCTTTCATAAAATCAGTTCCTATGAATAAATATAAGGAAACTTTTGGAGTTGACATCAGTAAAGATGTCTTTGACGTACACGGCAGTAGCAGTGGCCACAACCAGTTCAAAAATGATGAAAAGGGATTTAAATCTTTTTTAAAGATACTTCCTAATGATTCAATTGTAGTTATGGAAGCAACCGGTTACTATCATTACAGGCTCGCACAGTTTCTTTACAAAAACAATGTGGCGGTGTCTGTTGTAAATCCCTTATCTGTAAAACGTTTTATCCAGATGAAGCTTGCCAAGGTAA
Organism: Lujinxingia vulgaris; assembly: GCF_007997005.1. Classification (GTDB taxonomy): domain Bacteria; phylum Myxococcota_A; class Bradymonadia; order Bradymonadales; family Bradymonadaceae; genus Lujinxingia. The sequence continues at coordinate 927 of NZ_VOSL01000033.1, forward strand.
AGACCGACAAGAGCGATGCAAAGGCCATCTGTGAGTATGCTCTGGCCAATGAGGTTCCTCTTTACAATGCGCTGACCAATGTACAGGCCGAGTGCTTGCAACTGTTCCGGTTAATGGACAGTTATCTTAAAAAGCGTACTGCTACCAAGAACAAAATGCACGGTGAGGAAACTTTGGGTATCCCTTCAAAATTTGTGTACCGTTCTTTAAAGCGTGATAAAAAACACTTGGACAGAGAGCTTGAAGGAATAGAAGCACGACTGCTGGAATTGGTAAAACAAGAGCAGCAGCAACAGCTTACGCTTCTGCAAACCGTTCCTGGCATTGGTGCCAAGACAGCTTTATTTTTAATTGTGATAACCGATGGTTTTTCCAAGTTCGAGACGGGAGCACAGCTTTGTAGTTACGTGGGTATAACGCCAACAATTAGGGAGTCTGGCAGCAGTGTGCGAGGACGTAGTAGGATTAGTAAAGTTGGTAATAAAAAACTTCGCAACTTGTTATTTCTTTGTGCCTTTAATGCCTGTAAACACAATAAAGCGTGCCGTGAACTCTATGAGCGCATTGTTCAAAAAGGTAAAAGTAAAAAATTGGCGCTTATTGCAGTGGCAAATAAGTTGTTAAAACAATGTTTTGCTATCGCAAAATCGGGTTTACCATATGATGCAGAATTCGTTTCGATTCTTACAGTAAAATAATTGTGCCTGAAATAAAAAAGAGCTTACGGATCTATTCTTTCTATCTGTAAGCCTAGAATTATATTGTCAAAAATTAATAAAGAAATTAGTTGTTTTTTATCTCAGTTCTTTGTTAGCTTTAAAGTTTAAAGTA
>NZ_VOSL01000034.1 GCF_007997005.1 Lujinxingia vulgaris
GTTTTGAGGGATCATTCTCAAAAGTTGTGTGTGAATTGAAATAGAATTCTGATTTTTGTTTTTTAAAACAAAGCTTTGGACAATTATCTAGACCTACTGAAACTTATCCTGCCTGAATTTTTAATCAATCACTTCGATCTTGTAAAGAATACAAAAAGTGGTGAAGTTATGCATCTTTATTTTCAAGAGCGTAACGCTGTACCAGCGGAAGAATCAAAACGACAACTTATAGCGCACGGTTTTCACAAAGAAGTTACTATCCAAGATTTTCCATTGCGCGGAAACACAGTATACCTGCATGTAAAACGGCGTAGATGGCTGGATAAGGCAACTAAAGAAGTTGTTCAGAGAGATTGGAATTTAGTAGCACAGGGAACACGGATGACCACCGAGTTCGCTGCTTTTTTAAAAGAAATTAGTCGATACTAAAGCATCCAATTGCCATACAATCGGTTATTTTTATGGTGTTAATGGCAAAAAACTACAGCGCCAATACAAAGACTGTCTAAGTGATTTTAAAGACTGGGAACAAAAGAAGCATGCCAAACAATGGCTCATATTCCCTGAAAACATTGGGCCTTACCTATCCATTGACGAAACAGCGCTATCTAAAGGAGAGCTCTACACAATAATTACTAACAAAAAAGCCAAAGGAAAGAAAGGGAGCATCGTTGCCATCTTCGCTGGAACCAAAGTTGAACCCATCATAGAACAACTCTTAAAAATATCAGCTAAGAAAAGAGCAAAAGTCAAAGAGATTACACTTGATATGGCAAACTCAATGAAGACCATATGTAAAAAATGCTTCCCAAGAGCAATGCAGGTTACCGACCGTTTTCACGTACAAAAACTTGCGTTAGAGGCACTTCAGGACATCAGGATAAAACACCGATGGGATGCTATAGACCTAGAGAATCAACAAATAAAACAGGCAAGAGCAAAAAACAAAACATGGGAACCAAAACAATATAGTAATGGAGATACAAGAAAGCAACTATTGGCCAGAAGTAGGTACTTACTATATAAAGCCCCATCTAACTGGACTGATAACCAATGCCACAGAAGTAAGATATTATTCAGTCAATACCCTGATATAAAAATTGCCTTTGACTTGGTCCAAGGGCTTAGAAATATATTCAACACGGCAACATCCATAGAAACAGCTTATACAAAACTGGCCCATTGGTACAAAGATGTAGAAAACACAGGCTTTAGAGCGTTCAATGCTATAGCAAACACGATAACACTAAATTATAGATCAATCTTAAACTATTTTATAAACAGAAGTACAAATGCATCAGCAGAATCATTCAATGCAAAGATAAAAGCATTTAGGGCACAATTTAGAGGAGTGAAAAACGTAGAATTCTTTCTGTATAGATTAACAACAATTTTTGCATAAACACAACAATTGTTCTTGATCCGAATTCTTTCTGTATAG
>NZ_VOSL01000035.1 GCF_007997005.1 Lujinxingia vulgaris
GGGCGGTGCAGGGCGCGGCCTGGCTCGCTGCGCTCGCCACGCTTTTTGTGGCCGCAGCGGCCGCAGACCGCGCGCCCCAGGCCGTCGGCGCGTTGAGCGCGGCGCTGGGGATAGGTGTGCTGGCCGTGTGGGCGGAGCGCGCCCGCAGCGGCGCGATGAACTTTGCCTGGCCGCTGGCCACCGATGGTGAGCCACTGTTCTGGGGGCTGCCCGCGGTGCGTCAGGCCGCCGAGTTGAAGTTACCGGTGATGATGGGCGCCGAGAGCGCAGCCGGTCTTGTGGCCACCGCGGCTGTGGTGGCGGGCATCGCGGCGCTGGCGAGCTCCGGGCTCATCGACGCAAAACATCGCCTGCGTGCGCTGGCCGGGAAGTTGTGGGCCGGCGCCTCCGCGCTTTTTGCGGTGGCCCTCGGCGTGCTCTTTGGCTCGCCGATGCCCCACGCCGATCGCCTGATCGATGCGGGGCTTAAGGCGCAGGCAGCCGAGTGGCTCTCCGCGCAACAACTTCCGCCGGGGCTGGCCGAGCAGGGGGAGCTCCTGGTGAGCCCGGAAGCGACCGCGATTTCGGTGCATCTGAGCGCGATGGGCGCAGAAGTTGTGGCGCTCTTGATGGCCGCGCTGCTCTGCGCCTGGGCGGCCTGGCGGGTGCGGCCTCGCCAGGCTGGCGCGGAGGTCGAGGCCCGGCCGGAGCAGGCCTCGCTGAGCCGCGGGCTTGTGGGGCGCGCGGTGGCGCTGATGGTGCTGGGCTGGGCCTGGGGGCTTCTCGTGACCTGGGAGTCGAGCGGGGCGTTCGGGGTGTTTTCCCGCGCGGAGTGGGTGGGCTTCGGGGTGCCACTTGTGGTGCTGGGGCTGCATCAGGCGATGTTGGAGCAGGGCACGCTCGGAGCGCTGGCGCGACGGATTACCCCGGTGGTGGCGCTTGCGTTTGTCAGCGTGGCCCTTCTGTGGGTATGGAGCCACGGGGCAGCGCCGGGTGTCGGCGTGAGCCTCTTTTGAATCATCTGTTAACACGTTGCCCGAACCTCATCCTCCCGCGCGTTTTCGACGCGGGTCGGACGAGGCAGGGGCGCCGAGGAGCATCACATGAGCGCGATCTACAAGGTCAACAAGGCGGAGTTTATGACGAGCGGCACAAAGCCCTCGCACTACCCGCCCACCGAGCTCCCGGAGATCGCCTTTGGCGGCGCGAGCAACGTCGGCAAATCCAGCCTGATCAACTCTCTGGTGGGGCGCACCAAGCTGGTCAAGACCAGTAAGACCCCGGGCCATACTCAGACGATCAACTTCTTCAACATCAACGACGCGATGGTCTTTGTGGATCTTCCGGGCTACGGCTTTGCGAAGGTTCCCCTCTCGGTGAAAGCCGCCTGGGGACCGATGATCGAGGGGTATCTGGCCGGTCGCCCCACGTTGCGCGCGATCGTCTGCGTGATGGATCTTCGCCGCGGGGTGCGCGACGACGACATGATGCTTATTGAGTCGGCGCCGCTCTTTGGCATCCAACCGATCCTGGTCTTCACCAAAGCCGACAAGTACGGGAAGAACGCCGCCCAGCAGCGCCGGCGCGAGATCGCAAAAGGGCTGAACTGCCCGCCCGGCGATCTGCTGCTCTACTCCAGCACCAAAGGAGAGGGTGGCGAGGCGCTCTGGGATCGCATCCGCCAGGTCACCGGCGTATGAGCGTCGAGGGCTGGGGCGAGCCCGGCGGTGAGGGCGTGGGTGCGGGGCTGGGTGTGCGGCGGGCGACGCCGGCGGATCTTGACGCCATCATGGAGGTGGAGCGTGCGGCGCACGCCCACCCCTGGCAGCGCGAGAGCTTTGAGCGAGAGTTCACCCTGGAGTGGTCACGCATCTGGGTGGCCACCGAAGGGGAGCGGGTGGCGGGGTTTCTGGCCTTCTGGAGGGTGCTCGACGAGCTGCATATTCTCGATGTGGCGGTGCACCCGGACTTTCAGCGTCGCGGGATCGCCCGGGGGATGCTCGAGATGCTCATCGCCCTGGGGCACGCCCACGAGGTGGTCTCGGTGCTCCTGGAGGTGCGCGTGAGCAATAAGCCGGCCATCGCCCTCTACAAACGCCTGGGATTTGAGCGTATGGGCCGCCGCAAGCGCTATTATGACGATGGGGAAGACGCCTGGGTGATGTGCGCAGAGTTGGGCTGAGCGTTGTGGCGAGGTTGATCCTGCGCGCTGAGTTTTGTAAGGGGGAGGCGTCGTACGCCCCCCCACCACCTCGTTACGGAGTCCCTCGTGAACAAGCAGCTCAAAGTCTTCTCCGGCGGAAGCCACCCGGAGTTCTGCAAGTCGATCTGCGGGCATCTCGGAATTGAGCTCGGAAAGAGCACCACGGTTCGTTTCAGCAATGAGAACATGATGGTGCAGATCGAGGAGAACGTGCGCGAGTGCGACGTCTTCGTCGTGCAGACCTCGGCCTCACCGGTTCATGAGAACCTTTTTGAGCTGCTGATCATGATCGACGCGCTGCGCTCGGCGTCGGCCTCGCGCATCACCGCGGTGATGCCCTATATCCCTTACATCCGCAGCGACAAGAAAGATCGTCCGCGCATCTCGATCACCGCACGTCTGGTGGCCGATCTGCTCAAGACCGCCGGTGCCGACCGGGTGCTCACCATGGATCTGCACTCGGCGCAGGCGCAGGGTTTTTTCCGGATGCCGGTCGACCAGCTGCTGGGGGCGGGCCCCATCTGCGATCGTCTCCGCCAGGAGGAAGGTCGCGAGAACTGGGTGCTGGTCGCCGCCGACGCTGGCGAGGCCAAGGATCTGGGGCGTTATGCCAACCGCCTCGATCTGCCGATGGCGATCATCGACAAGCGCCGCGACGGCGACGATGAGCGCCCGCGCGCGGTCAGCCTGATCGGCGACGTGAAGGGCAAGGTCGCCGTGATCGTCGACGACGAGATCGCCAGCGGTGGCACCCTCATAGAGGCCGCCACCTTCCTCAAAGAGAAGGGCGCCGACAAGGTGCTGGCCACGGCCACCCACCCCATCTTCAGCTCGAACGCCGCCGAGCGCATTGACGGCGCGTTTATCGACAAGGTTTTTGTGACCGACACCGTGCCGCTTCGCGACAACCAGCAGTCGGAGAAGGTGGAGGTGATCTCGGTGGCCAAAGACTTCGCCGAGGCCATCAGCCGTATTCACGATGGCCGTTCGGTCAGCGAGCTTTTCCACGCGAAGAAGCCCATGAAACAGGGGTGAGATGCGTGTTTTGATCCCCTGCGGATCATTTTGGTGAATAAAAAAGCCCCGGCGCCTGGCGTCGGGGCTTTTTTGCGTCACGGGGGCGTGTCACCGGGGCGATCAAAATCGCCCGGAGGGATCGATGCGCTTGAGAAAGTCGAGCATGGAGATGCCCGGCTCGTAGACCGCGTCGAAGTCGTCGAGGGCCTCCAGCGCGGGCTCGCGCTCGGTGAGCTCCGCCCATTTTAAAAAGGGCACCAGGAAGGGGCGCGCGGCCTGCACCTCGCGGTAGAGCAGGCGCGCGGTGATGTCGCCCTCATCGAGAAAGCCCGAGCTGCGGTAGTGCTGCAAAAAGCCCTCCCGGTCGTATTCGACCTGACGAAGGGTGACCTCGCGCGAGGGGCCGTGCCCGTCGAGGATGGCGTACTGAGCGCGCCAGTCGCCGTTGAAGGGCAGGCCCACCGAGCCCACGTTGACGATCAGGCCGTCGTCGAAGCGGTGGACGAGAGGGCGGTGGGTGTGGGCGCAGATAAGCGTGGAGCCTTCAATGGCGTCGAAATGTTCACGCAGACGATCGTCAGGGGTCCAGGCACCGATGCCCTCGCTGTGGGAGCGCGGCGAGCCGTGGAAGACCTCCAGGGTGGGATCGGTGGTGGCGAGAAGGGAGAAGGGGAGGGCGTCGATGAAGGCCACGGCCTCGTCGTTGAGCTCCTCGGCCATCCAGCGCGATCCGGCCCACTCATCAAGTGTGCGCCAGGGATCGGGGATGTCGCCGCGGCAAAAGGAGAGGAGGTAGTCCTCGTGGTTGCCTTTGACGCTGCGCCAACCCAGCTCGGCGATGCGCGCGACGACCGCGCTGCCCTGAGGCCCCCGGCCGACCATGTCGCCGGCGACGATGACCTCGTCGACCTGATGGCGAGCGATGTCGGCGATCACCGCGTCGAGGGCAAAGAGGTTGGCATGAACATCAGCAAGGATAGCGATCGTAGGCATGAAGGCTCAGCGTGCTGGCGAGAGGGTCAGGTCCAGAGGTAGGGCTTCCAGTCCTCCGGGTGGTCCTCAAGGTTACCCGCCCCGGCGCTGAATGGCCACCAGCGCGGCTCGTAGGGCTGGGTGATCAGGGGCATGCGGGCCTCGGAGGGGGTGCGGGAGTTTTTGCGTCGATTGCAGGGCTGGCAGCTCGTGGCGATGTTGGTCCAGGAGGTCTCCCCGCCGCGGCTGCGGGGCATGACGTGGTCGAAGGTAAGGTCGGCACCGCTGAAGCGCTCGCCACAGTACTGGCAGCGGTAGCCGTCGCGGCGGTAGATGTTGTTGCGGGAGAACTGCACCCGGCGCCGGGGGATGCGCACACGGCGCAAGAGTCGCAGCACCGAGGGGAGCTCCAGGGAGGTGTGGGCCGAGTGCACCTGACGCTCCTGGGCGACGAGGACTTCGGCTTTGCCCAGCCATAGGAGGGTGACGGCTTTTCGCCAGTCGACGATCGAGAGAGGCTCGTAGGAGGCGTTGAGCAAGAGGGCGGGTTTCATGCGTGCTCCGAGCGGTGGCCTTGCGGTCGAGGGGGACGCGATGCCTCAGCAGGCAACGTCGGCAAAAAAACCGTAAAGCAGGGTGAGCCTATTTCCTTCGATTTTCAACGGTTTAGCGATTGTCGTGCTTCGGGGAAGACAGGGCCAGGCGGTGCGGGGTTGTTCCGGGACGCCTTTTTTACGCTCGTCCGCGCCGACTGCGGGCGAGCGGGCGTCTGTGTTTGAGATGATCGAAAGTTATTGACGGGGGAGGCTTCGGGCCAGCACCAGGGCGTGAATTTTTTCCACGCCGGCCTCTTGAAGTGCCGAGGCGGCCGCATCCAGGGTGGCGCCGGTGGTGAGGACGTCGTCGACGAGCACGACGGGGCCATGGGGAAGACGAGCCTGACGTGCCTTAAACGCATCGCGCAGGTTGGTGCTGCGCTCCGCAAGTCCCAGGCTTGCCTGGGCAAGGGTGCGGCGCGTCTTCTGGAGCGCGAAGAGCGCGGCGTTGTGGTGGGTGCCTTTGGCCCAGCGTCGGGCAAGCAAGGAGGGGAGGTGAAATCCGCGCTCGCGCAGGTTTTCGGGGCGCGCGGGCACCGGGATGAGCAGCGAGGGGGGGAGCGCGCGAAGCGTGGGCGCGAGCAGCATGGCGGAGACGTTGAGTAAGGACTGGGCCGCGACCAGATCGCCGGAGTATTTGATGCGCCGCAGGGCCTCGGACACCGCGCCCTCATACTCCCAGAGAGCCGTGGTGCCGGTGATGGGGGAGTGCGGCCTGCGCGCGCATCCCGGGCAGGGAGCGGATGATGCGGGGGAGGCGTAGGGACTTCGGCTCAGGGGCAGGGGCAGCGCGCACCTCGGGCAAACGCTGGATGGAAGCAGGTAGCTGTCCTCCTCGCAGATCGCACAGAAGGCGCTCTCACATAGCGCCGGATCGTCGCAGGCCGCGCATCCCGGTGGCAGGAGGCGATCAACGGCGTGCTGAAGGAGGTGGACAAGGCGTTGAGGCACGGTAGTCTCCGGGGTGAGGGTCGCCAGTGATGCTCTGTTATCGTTGCGACCGACCGAAGTTTGCGTGTCCCCCCGGAGAGTGTGGAGCAGTCGATGAAGATCAGCGTTGTGGCGATGGGTAAGATGCGAGACGCGCGTTTTGGCGAGCTCGCAAGCGAGTATCGCGAGCGCCTCTCGCACCACCTGCCGGTGGAAGATATCGAGGTTCGGGAGGTGCGCGTCAGCGGCAACGACGTCGCCGGAGCGCTCGCCGATGAGGCCGAGGCGATGCGCAAGGCCTCGCCGGAGCCCGCGCTCACCATCGCGATGACCGAGGGAGGGAAGCAGATCGACAGCGCTCAGCTGGCCGAGTGGATGGACGACTGGATGGTCGGTGGCCAGCGCCACGTGGTCTTCTACATCGGCAGCGCCCACGGGCTGGATCGGCAGTTTTTAAAAAGCTGCGATCGGCGGCTCTCGCTCTCGAAGATGACCTTCCCCCATGAGATGGCGCGCATGATGCTGTGGGAGCAGCTCTACCGGGCGATGACGATCATTCGCGGCGAGCCCTACCATAAGTAACGTGCGAGACCTGAAGTTGAGATAAAGATAAAAAAACGCCCCGGCAGCCTGGCTGCCGGGGCGTTTTTTAGATCAGAGTGCCGCAATGCGCATCGCGTGGACTCACGACGCGGTATCAGGCTCCGAAAGCCTCGCCATCAAAGTGGCCGTAGAGCTCCTCGGGGGCGTCTTCCAATTCCAGGCGCGGGGCTTCCGACCACATGCGCTCCAGGTCGTAGTCCTTGCGGGCGTCCTGGTGGAAGATATGCACGATGATGTCGCCGTAATCGAGCAGGGCCCAGCGGCCGGTGTCCAGGCCTTCGGTGCCCATGCTCTTGCGGCCCGAATCGCGCATCTCGGAGTCGACGCGGCGCGCCAACGCCTGAACGTGACGCTCGGAGGTGCCGGTGGCCACGATGATAAAGTCGGTGTAGCTCACCCGGCCGCGCAGATCGATGACGGTGGTGTTGAGCGCTTTTAAATCCCAGGTGACCGCGGCGATGCCGCGGGCGACTTCGAGAAGCTCTTTGTCGATGTCGGACTGGGGGGTGTTCGGGGTGGAAGCGGCGCTGTCTGTCTTCATTCCTCTCCTGGTCAGGTTTGCCCGGTGCCGTCGGGCACCGGTGACCTCGTTCATTCTCATGGGATTTGAAGGTTTGAGAATGTTGAGGCGAAATCGCGGGTCACTCCCGGATCTGTCCCGTACCTAACACAACGAATTTGGTGGTCGTCAATTCCTTTAAGCCCATCGGGCCGTAGGCGTGCATGCGGGTGGTGCTGATGCCGATCTCGGCGCCCAGGCCAAGCTGGCCGCCGTCGCTAAAGCGCGTCGACGCGTTAATAAGTACCACCGAGGAGTCCACCGCGTCGATGAAACGCTGAGACTGGGCATAACTCTCGGTGAGAAGGGCCTCGGAGTGGCGAGAGCCGAAGCGATCGATGTGCGCGATGGCCTCCTCAAGGTCGGCGACGACGCGGACGGCGAGCTCCAGGCTTAAGAACTCGGCGGCGTAAGCGTCGTCGGAGGCCGGCGTGAAGTCGATGTCGGCCGCGCGTGCGAGGGCGGCGCTGGCCGGGCAGAGGTGCAGGCGTACGCCGGCCTCGGAGAGCGCTTTGAGGCAGCGCGGCACATGCGCGTTGAGCGCGCTTTCGGTAAAGAGCAGTGTCTCGGCGGCGTTGCACACGCCCGGGCGCTGCACCTTGGCGTTGAGCACCACCCGCTCGACCGTCTCCGGGCTGGCGGAGCCGTCGACGACGACGTGGCAGACACCCTCATCGTGTTTGATGACGGGGATGCGGGAGTGCTGATGCACAAACTGAATCAGGCCCTTGCCGCCGCGGGGGATGATCACGTCGATCGCGTCGCTGAGCGTGAGCAGGTGCGCGGTGGCCTCGCGCTGACGCGTCTCGACAAAGCCGATGGCTTCGCAGGCCTCGGGCGGCAGCGCGCTCTTCTTGAGCCCGTCGCGAAGCGCCGTGACCACGGCCAGGTTGGAGGCAAACGCGTCACTTCCCCCTTTGAGCATCACGCCGTTGCCGCTCTTCAAGCAGAGCGCGGCGGCGTCGCTGGTCACATTGGGCCTCGCCTCATAGATGATGCCGATGACGCCCAGCGGGATGCGCTTTCTGGCGACCTGCAGGCCGTTGGGGCGCATCCACATCTCGTCATAGCCGCCCAGCGGATCGGGCAGGGCGCGGACCTCGTCGAGGGCACAGGCCATCTGCTCGATGCGCTCGGGGCTCAGGCGCAGGCGGTCAATAAAGGAGGGCTCCAGCCCGCGGTCGCGGGCGCCCTCGAGGTCGGCCCGGTTGGCGTGGAGGATGGCCTCGGCGTGCGCGCGCAGCGCCTCGGCCATGTGCTTGAGGGCGTCATCGCGCAGGGCGCCGGGCTGGCGAGCGAGCTCGCGGGCGGCG
>NZ_VOSL01000036.1 GCF_007997005.1 Lujinxingia vulgaris
CACCGTGGCGCGGCCCCCTCATGAGGCCGAGGCGCCCGGCCCCCGAGAGCCCGACCCGCCGGCGGCCCGCGACGCGCGCCCCCGCAGGATTCCGACGTGGAGGAGGAGACGATGAGCACCGACGATATCTTTGTGTACCGCTTTGAGGAGGGCCACGCCCGGGGCGATGGCTCGCAAAAAGAGCTGCTCGGCGGCAAGGGAGCGGGGCTGGCGGAGATGGCGCGCTTAGGCATGCCGGTCCCCCCCGGGATGACCCTGACCACCGAGGCCTGCCGCAGCTATCTCGAGCACGGATTCTTTCCGGAGGGGCTGGAGATGCAGGTGCGTAAGGGCATCGCCTGGCTGGAGAAACGCACCGGTCGGGGCTTTGGCGACACCGACAACCCGCTCTTGCTCAGCGTGCGCTCCGGGGCGGCGCGCAGCATGCCCGGGATGATGGACACGGTGCTCAACCTGGGGCTGAGCGAAGACAGCGTCGAGGGGCTCGCCCGCCAGAGCGGCGACCGTCGCTTTGCTTACGACTGTCTGCGCCGCTTTGTGCAGATGTACACGAGCGTGGTCATGGGCGTCGACGACGCCCTGCTCGAAGAGGTGCTGGTGCGCCACCGCCGCCGCGCCGGCGTCGACGACGATCACGACCTGGGCTGGGAGGAGCTCTTTGCCATCAGCGAGGCGATGCGCCAGAAGGCCGTGGAGGTCACGGGGCGAGATGTGCCCCGCGGACCTTTCGGCCAGCTGTGGGGGGCGGTGGAGGCGGTCTTCCGAAGTTGGGAGGCGCCCCGGGCGCGGGCCTACCGCAAGTTGCATCGTATGAACGGCGGCGGGTGGGGCACGGCGGTCAACATCATGGTGATGGTCTTTGGAAACCTCGGCGATGAGAGCGCCAGCGGGGTGGCCTTTAGCCGCAACCCGGCCACCGGGGAGGCCCGGCCCTATGGCGAATACATGATCGCCACCCAGGGCGAAGATGTGGTGGGCGGGCGCCGCTCCCCGGGCCCCCTGGGCATGAACGAGGAGCAGCACGGGGGCATGGCGGCGATGGAACGCCTGATGCCCGAGCAGTACACCGAGCTCTGCGGGTATATGCAGGAGCTCGAGCGCAACTACCACGACATGCAGGACGTGGAGTTCTGCGTGGAGCGCGGCAAGCTGTGGATGTTGCAGACCCGCGCGGCCAAACGCACCGGCCAGGCCGCAGTACGCGCGGCGCTGGAGATGTGCGAGGAGGGTTTGATCGACGAGGAGGAGGCGATCTTACGCGTCGACCCGAAGCTGCACCTGGAGCGGGCGTTGCACCGCCAGATCGCCGGTTCGCCGCCCGAGCCCATCGCCCGCGGGCAGGCCGCCTCCCCGGGGGCGGCCACCGGCCGGATCGCGCTGAGCTCGGAGCGCGCCGTCGCGCTCGCTGAAGACGGTGAGGATGCGATTCTGGTGCGCCCGATGACCTCCGCCGATGATGTGGAGGGGCTGCACGCGGCCGTCGGCGTGCTCACCGCCCAGGGCGGGCTTACGTCGCACGCGGCGGTGGTGGCCCGCGGCATCGGCACCCCCTGCGTCTGTGGCGTGGGGGCGTTGCGCATCGACGAGGAGGAGGGCGGGTTTTACCTGGGCGACGACTTCTTTAAAGAAGGCGACGCCATCACGATCGACGGCGGCTCCGGGGAGGTTTTTGCCGGGGCGCTCAAGCTCAAAGACCCCACCATCACCGGCGAGCTGAAGACCTTCTTAACACTCGCCGACCGCTATCGACGCCTGGAGGTGCGCGTCAATGTGGACAGCGCCGCGGAGGCCGAGCTGGCGCGCGAGATGGGCGCCGAGGGGGTGGGCCTCTGCCGCACCGAACATATGATCCTGGAGAGCAGTGAGGCCGTGCTCGCGATGCGCCAGGTGCTGCTGAGCACCGACTGGGAGTCGCGGGAGGAGGGGCTTGAGGCCCTGGTGAACTTCCAGCGTCAGGAGGTTGCGCAGATTTTGCGTCACATGGATGGGCTGCCGGTGATGGTGCGTCTGCTCGATCCTCCGGCCCACGAGTTCTTACCGGGCACCGCCGCCGGGCGAAAGCGTGTGGCAAAGGCGCTGGGCATCAGCGAGGAGGCGGTGGGCTGGCGCGTGGACGCATTGCGCGAGTCCAACCCGATGCTGGGGTTTCGCGGCGGGCGGCTGGCGATGGTCTACCCGCAGATCTACGAGGCGCAGGTGCAGGCGATCGTCGAGGCTTCGCGGCAGGTGCAGGATGAGGGCGTGCGAACCCGGGTGGAGATCGCCATCCCGATGGTCGCCGACCCGGGGGAGGCCGGGCATCTGATCGCGGTGATCAACGACGCGGTCGCCCGGCACCTCTACGGTTTAAGTCGCGAGGCCGATGTGGCCGTGGGCGTGATGGTGGAGGTGCCACGCGCCGCGCTGCTGGCCGGGGAGCTGGCGCTGGAGGCCGACTTCTTCAGCTTTGGCACCAACGATCTCACCCAGCTGATGTGGGGGATGTCCCGCGATGACGCCGCTCGTTTTATGGAGGCTTACCGCGACCAGGGCGTGCTCACCGAAGATCCTTTTGAGATCCTCGATCGCGCCGGCGTGGGACTTCTGATGCGACAGGCGCTCAAGCAGGGGCGGATGGTCTATCCGCAGCTGGCCGCCGGCGTCTGCGGGGAGCACGCCGGGGAGCCCCACTCCATTCGCTTCTTTGAGGCGCTGAACCTGGACTATGTGAGCGTCTCGCCATACCGGGTGGCCAGCGCGCGGCTGGCCGCCGCGCAGGCGTTTATCGCCGAGGAGCAGGCCGCGCGCAGCGGGGAGGCCTGGCGAGGGGGGCTGGCGCCGATGAAGCGGCAGAGCAACGGGGATTAACGCCGGTTGAGCGACGCAGGCCCGGTATGACCCGGGGTCGTTGTGATGGGGTAGCGTTGGGAGCGACAACGAGCGCCGCGCAAAGTTTGCGTGGCGTTTTTTTTTTTTTGTCGAAGCTCGGACGCATGTTTGAAGGTCGCTAAAAAAACGTCGGCGGCTCAGGTAAAACCTCCGCGAGAGGTCTGCGACGAGGGCGTTGCACGGAACATTTTTCCGCGTGGTGCGGAAGATGTTTCACGATCGGGTGCAGGAGCGACGATGTGTTTCAGCGGTGAAAAGAGCGGGCGAGGAGGGGAAGAGGGCGCCGGTGGCTCGGAGCTGAAGGTGGAGGAGGTGGTGATCGAGGCCGCTCGGAGCGCCGGGGTGATCGTGAAGAGCGCGGCTGTCGGAGCGCTCTCGCTGCGGGCTGGCGAGGAGGTGCGGGACTGGATGAGCAACGAGGAGCTTGCGCGCCATGAGCGCTATGCGCTTGAGCGCCTGCGTCGACGCGACCTGATCACCCGCGGGCTGGCGCGCTCGACCCTCAGCGAGCTCGCCGGGTGCATGCCGCAGGAACTGGTCTTTGAGAAGAGCGCGTTGGAGCGGCCCCACCTGGTGTTCCCGCGGCTTCCCGGCTTTGATTTTAACCTGGCCCATAGCGAAGAGCGGGTGGTGCTGGCTGCGGCTCGTGGGCTGCGGGTGGGCGTCGATATTGAGCATCGCACCCGGCGGGTCGATCACCGCAACGTCGCCGAGCGTTTCTTTTCGGCGTACGAGCAGCGCGCTTTGAGCGCATTAAACGATTTAAACGATTTAAACAATAAAGCCGACGAGGGGCAGGTGAGCGCGCGACGCCGGCGTTTTCTGGAGCTCTGGGTGCTCAAAGAGGCCTGGATGAAGGCCGACGGGCGCGGCATCAGCGCCGGCCTCAACGAGGTGATCTTCGATCTCGATGCGGGCGACGCTCCCCGACTTATCGCGCTCCCCGACGACGACCCGGCGCGCTGGGAGGTGGCCCTCACCGAGCTCGATGATGGCCACCTCCTCGCGCTTGCCTGGTGCGAAAACCCCTTTTGATTCAAGGGTTTATCGAGGCATTAGTGCGCCAGGTATTCCTGGAGGGTGGGGGCGTGGTAGGTCTCCATGTACACCCGGAACTTCTTGCGCATGTCCATCTCCAGCTGGCGCACGCGCTCTTTGGAGATGCCGAACTCATCGCCCAGATCGTCGAGCTGGCGCGGGTGAATCGCGAGCATGCGCTCATGCCAGATCTGGCGACGGCGCGCGTCGTCGATGGTGTTCACAAACTCCTCGGCAAGCCCGCGCAGCCGCTCGTAGAAGAGGTGGTCGTGGGCGGCCTCCTCCGGGTCGGGCTCGGAGCTGGCGAGCATGTCGCGGCCGGTGGTCTCGGAGTCGTCGCTTAAGGGGGCGTCCAGACGAGTGAAGCCGCCGCCGGTAAGGGTGGCCACACGCTCGACCTCGTCGACGTCGACCTCCAGGTAGTCGGCCACGTTCTCGGCGGTCGGCTCCAGCCCGCGGCTGCGCAGCTGGCGGCGAGCCTTACGCAAGTTGAAGAAGAGCTTGCGGCTGTCGCGCGAGCTGCCCATGCGGATCGGGTAGGTGTGGTTGAGCAGGTAGTTGAAGATCAGCGCGCGAATCCAGAAGTGCGCATAGCCCACAAAGCTGGTGCCGCGGTCCGGATCAAATCGGGTCAGCGCCTCGGTCAGCCCGAGGTTGCCTTCCTGAATCAGGTCCAGAAGATCGTGGCCCGGACGATGCAGGTCGGTGGCCACCTTCACCACCAGGCGCAGGTTGGCCCAGACCAGGGTCTTGGCGGCCTCTTCGTCGCCCTCTTCTAAGAAGGCGCGGGCCAGGCGGTCCTGGATCTCGTTGGGCAAGATCTCAATGCGGCGGATCTGATTCATGTAGGTGGTCAGCGAGTCGGCGTGCAGATCGGTGTCACGCGAGGAACGAGCGCGCTGGCGCGCCAGCGGGTGCACCGCGGGCGTGGGGGCGTCGACCGGGGCGGAGACAGGCATCGAGATGCAGGGTGCGGCCATAGGAACCTCGCAAAGTAGCGCAGTCAGACACCAACAAAAGCCTGCGTCGTGGCGAATCCGACTGCGCGGGGAGCTCGCCAGCAAGCGTCATCGTCGGTTAGAGCAAAGCCTGTGCCAGAGGTTTCAAAAAGATCGAGGGTGGGGGCATCACCCGGCCGCCCTCGTTACCACGACACGCCGGTGAATGCGGCGAATCGTCGCGCGCTGGCGTGCCGATGCGGGGGAAGCGTGTCGCGCGAAATTCGCGCGACGCCCCCTACAGAAGCCCTGCGAGCCCCCGTTCCGGGGATGGGGTTGAGGTGGTGTTGCTGCAATATTTGCGCAATGCTTCTGGTTGGTGCAGAAGTTGCGCCTGTGCTGCGCCCGTGCTGCGTAGTTTGCGCCGGACTTCCCGCGCGCGGCGCTTCATTTTAGCGCGATGACCCCGCGTAAAGGCGCGCCAGATAAGGACCATCGCCCTCTCGGGTGGCACGGACTCCCCGTGGTGGCACCGCTTTTGCTTTAGCCCCGGTCGTCGCGACATTCTGCCGCACCCGGGAGCCTTCCTTTGATGTCCGGGCCGCCCGCTGTCGGGCGGCAGTGATCCGCGACGGGTTTTTGACGATCTGACCCGAGCACCGACCTCGCCCATCCGGGGTGATGTCGGCCCCTCGAACCTCCGAGTTACTCCGTGATGCATTTCTTCGACGAGATCAAAAGTTATGTCGGGTTCACCGATGACGACGCCGCTCGCCTCAAGGCGCTGGGCCCCCTGGTGGAGCCCCGCTTCGCCGAGGTGGTCGGGGCGTTCTACGACGCGCTGATGGCGCACCCGCGCGCCCGCGGCGTCTTTGTGGGGCCGGAGCAGATCGATCGGCTGCGCGCCTCGCTCAAAGTCTGGCTCGGCGAGCTTTTTGAGGGGCGCTATGACGACGCGTATTTTGCGCATCGCCAGCATATCGGCCGGGTGCATGTGAACGTGGGGCTCTTGCCGCAGTTTATGTTCGGGGCGATGAACCTGATCCGTCACGGCTTTCTGGAGATCTTAAGCGATCTGGAGGCGCGCCTGGAGCGCGATCCGAGCATCCAGAGCCTGCGTCATGCGGTGACCAGCGTGGATCGCATCCTGGATATCGAGCTGACGATCATGGTGCAGTCCTACTGGGACTCGCTGATGAAGCAGAAGTTGGAGATTCCGGCGGCGCTGGCCACCGGCCTGGCCCACGAGGTGCGCAACCCGCTCAACGCCATCGGTCTGCAGATGACGCTGCTGGAGCGTCGCCTGCGCAGCTCCGAGGTCGATGAGGGGGTCTACGGCCAGGTGCTCGAAGCGGTGCGCGCGGAGCTGCGCCGCATTCAGGGGCTGAACTCCGAGATCCTGGACTTTGCCAAACCCGTCGACATCCACACCGGCCCGACCGATGTGGCCGAAATCTTTTATGAGATCCGCCGCAACCACGACCTCACCCTGGAGGCCGGCGGGGTGCAGATGGACATTGAGGTCGATGGCGATCCGGTGATGGTCTGCGACCGCGACCGCCTGATGCAGGTCTTTATCAACCTGATGACCAACGCCGTTGAAGCGATGCCCGAGGGGGGGCACATTCGGGTGCAGGTTGTGCAGAATGAAAGCGGGCTGCGCGTGGAGTTTGGCGACAGCGGCCAGGGGATGTCACCGGCGATGAAGTATCGGATCTTCGATCTTTTCTACACCTCGAAGGCCTCGGGCACGGGCATCGGCCTGGCGATCGCCCGCAAGATTGTGGAGGCGCATGGCGGCTCCATCGATGTGCTCTCGCGACCTGGCGAGGGCACCACCTTTACCGTCTACTTACCCTACCCGCGGCGTGACGCGGAGGACGAGGTTGAGCGATGAGTGCATGGACCGATGAGACGGCTGTTTCTCCCGCGGAGCGCGTTGAGACGACGCCTGAGACTCAGGCGCCGCAGCGCAAACGCCGCATCCTGGTGGTCGACGATGAGCCCCACGCCCGCCGCGCGCTGGTGGAACTTCTCAGCGATGAGGGCTACGAGGTCTCGTCGGCCGGCGACGGCTTTAAGGCCCTGGGGATCTTGCGCGAGTGGCCCTGTGAGGTGCTTCTGACCGACTGGCGTATGCCGGTGATGGACGGCATCACGCTGGTGAAAAAGGCGCGCGAGGAGCAGCCCGACCTGGGGTGTGTGGTGATGACCGCCTTTGGCAGCGTGGAGAGCGCGGTGGAGGCGATGAAGGCCGGCGCCGACGACTACCTGACCAAGCCTCTGAACTTCGACGCGGTCTCGCTGGTGCTCTCCCGGGCGATGGAGCGCATTGAGGAGCGCCGCGAGCTCACCAACCTGCGCGCGCGCCACGCCGAGCAGCGCGAACAGTCGCGCACGAAGATTTTGGGGGCGAGCCCGGCGGTGCAGTCGCTGATTGCGATGATCGACCAGGTGGCCGGCGCACGCGCCACGGTGATGATCACCGGCGAGAGCGGCACCGGTAAGGAGCTGATCGCGCGGATGCTCCATGAGAAGAGCGGGCGGGTCGATAAACCTTTTGTGCGCCTGCACTGCGCCGCGCTCGCTGAGAGCCTTCTGGAGAGCGAACTTTTTGGCCATGAGAAGGGCGCCTTTACCGGCGCCAGCGCCCGGCGCGAAGGCCGCTTCGAAGAAGCCAACGGCGGCACCCTCTTCCTCGATGAGATTGGCGAGATCTCGCCAGCGATCCAGGTCAAACTCCTGAGGTTCTTGCAGCAGCGGGAGTTTGAGCGAGTCGGCGGCAACAAGACCATCTCGGTGGATGTGCGCGTGGTCGCCGCGACCAACCGCGATCTGGAGGCGGAGGTCAAAGCCGGGCGTTTTCGCGAAGATCTCTACTTTCGCCTCAACGTCATTCATATCGAGGCGCCGCCGTTGCGCGCGCGCCCGGGCGATGTGCCGCTTTTGGCGCGGCATTTTGTGGCCAAATACGCCCAGGAGAACGGCCGCAGCATTGAGGAGGTCGCCCCCGAGGTGATGAGCGCCCTGGAGCGCTACGAGTGGCCCGGAAACGTGCGCGAGCTGGAGAACGTGATCGAGCGCGCGGTGGTGCTCACCGATGGCAAACGCCTGGAGCTTCGTCACCTGCCCCCGGAGCTTCTTCGCCAGAGCGGCGCAGCCCCCGGTGAGATCGGCGTGCAGATCCCCGGGTCGACGCTGGCCGAGATCGAGCGCTACGCGCTCTTGCGCACTTACGAAGCCACCGGCGGCAGCAGCGCGGAGACCGCGGAGATGCTTGGCATCAGCGTGCGCAAGGTCCAGTATCGCCTGCGTGAATACCGCGAGGCAGGGGTCGTGATCGAGGGTTGAGTCGTTGCTCATCGGCGCGCGGTGGTGAATTCGTCTTTGTTATCAATGACATGGCGGGTGTGTGTGCGGGGGCATGAGACCGCGCGGCGCGCGCCGTCGCAGGAGGTAAGGATGAAGGTGCGCGAGGTGATGACGAGCGATCCGGTGGTGGTCAGCCCCGAGACGAGCATCGAGGCGGTGCTCTCGCTGATGCGAGAGCGGGGCATACGTCACGTGCCGGTGGTCGACGGCGACGGGATCGTGGGCATGGTCAGCGACCGCGACCTGACCTTCATTCACTCGATGCCCGGGGTGTTTACGATGCTCTCGCCGGCCGACGTGCAGGGCGTGCTGGAAGAGCCGGTGGCCACGATCATCAAGAGCCGTTTTCTGGTGGATCGGGACGTGGTCACCGTCGGCCCTGACGATGAGGTCGCCCGGGCGGTGGAGGCGCTCTTGATGTACCGCGTTGGCGCGCTCCCGGTGGTGGAGGGCGACGAGGTGGTGGGTGTGGTCAGCGTGATCGATGTGCTGCGCCAGGCCGCCGAGCGCTGGAGCTAGAATACGGGCGACCGATAACACAGCAGTGAGGAGCTTTCGGATGCAAAAGCGCGACGTGGATGTGGTGGTGATCGGGGCGGGAACAGCCGGGCTTGGGGCCCAGAGCGCGGCGCGTAAAGCGGGCGCCAGCGTGGCGTTGATCGAAGATGGCCCCTACGGCACCACCTGCGCGCGGGTGGGGTGCATGCCCTCGAAGTTGTTGATCGCTGCGGCGGATGCGGCCGCGGCGGCCCAGAACGCGCCGACCTTCGGGGTGCACCCCGAAGGGGTGCGCATTGAGGGGCGCGAGGTGCTGGAGCGGGTGCGGCGCGAGCGCGACCGCTTTGTGGGCTTCGTGCTCAAGCAGACCGAGCGCATCCCCGATGAGGTGAGGATTCGGGGGCGAGCCCGGCTGACGTCGACGACGACGGTGCGGGTGGCTTTAGAGGGGAGCGATGAGGAGATGGAGATCACCGCCCGGGCGGTGGTGATCGCCACCGGCTCCAGCCCCTACTTCCCGCCCAACCTGGTGCCACTCAAAGAGAAGTTGTCCACCAGCGCCGATGTCTTTGAGTGGGAAGATCTTCCCGAGTCGGTGGCCGTGGTCGGACCGGGGGTGATCGGGCTGGAGCTCGGCCAGGCCTTGCACCGGCTGGGCGTGCGGGTCTCCTTCTTCTCACCATTCAACGAGCTCGCGCATATCCAGGATCCGAAGGTCGCCGAGGTGATTCACGAGGTGCTCAGCGACGAGCTCGACCTGCACCTGGGCATCGACGCGTTTGATGTGAGCGAGGCCACCGATGGCGAGGGCGGCTTTGTGCTGCGCTGGCATGACGCCCAGAAGCAGCCCGGTGAGGCGCGTTTTGAGAAGGTTCTGGTGACCGCCGGGCGCCGTCCTAACCTCGACGGGCTGGGGCTTAAGGAGGCCGGCGTGCCGGTCGATGAGCGGGGGCAGCCTTCCTTTGACCCGCGCAC
Organism: Lujinxingia vulgaris; assembly: GCF_007997005.1. Classification (GTDB taxonomy): domain Bacteria; phylum Myxococcota_A; class Bradymonadia; order Bradymonadales; family Bradymonadaceae; genus Lujinxingia. Next base: position 9,690 of record NZ_VOSL01000036.1, read on the forward strand.
CACCCAGGTGGGGCAGCTGCCGGTGTTCATCGCCGGTGACGCGGCCAACCACTATCCGCTTTTGCATGAGGCGGCCGATGAGGGGCGTATCGCGGGCAGCAACGCAGCGAAGTTCCCGGACATTCGCGCGCAGATTCGCCGCGCGCCCCTGGCGATCACCTTCACCGATCCGCAGATGGCGGTGGTCGGCTGCGGCTGGAAGAAGCTCGATAAAGACGGCTGCGGCATCGGCGAGGTCTCGTATGCCAACCAGGGCCGCGCGCGGGTGGAGGCGAAGAATAAGGGGCTGGTGCGCATTTACGCCGATCGCGACACCGGCCGCCTCTGCGGCGCGGAGATGTTCGGGCCGGACGTCGAGCATACCGCGCATCTGCTGGCCTGGGCGGTGCAGAGCGGCATGACGGTGTTTGATGCGCTGGATATGCCTTTCTACCACCCGGTGGTCGAAGAGGGGATCCGCACCGCGCTGCGCAGCCTCACCGGCGATCTTCGCCTGACGGCGGGCACCGCCGAGAAGTTGCGCTACGGGCCGGGGACCTGAGTTTTTTCGACGAGGATAGCTGAGGGGGGCATTTTCGGAGAAGTTGCGTTGACGCAACGCCGAGATGCGCGCGCGCAGGGTTGACGACGACGCGGCCGTGCTGTGGTTGGAGGTCGGCACGGTGCCGTTATCTGAGACCCCAGGCAGGAGCGTGAAGATGTCGTCGACCTATACTCTGATCTCGTTTGATCTCTGCCCCTATGTGGAGCGCAGCCGTGTGGTGCTGCATGAGAAGGGGCAGGCCTTTGAGCAGGTCTTCATCGATCTGAAGAATAAGCCCGACTGGTTTCTCAAGCTCTCACCGCGCGGCAAAGTGCCGGTGCTGGTGGCCGATGAGGTACCGATCTTCGAGTCGAGCGTGATCAATGAGTTTCTGGACGAGGTGCTGCCCGAGCCGGCGCTGCTTCCGCAGGGGGCGGTGGAGCGTGCGCGCGCTCGGGCCTGGATCGCCTTCGCCAACGACGTGCTGATGGAGGGGCTTGCGACGCTGTGGTTTGCCGGCGGCGATCCGCTGCGCGTGGAGCAGGGGCGCGCGACGGTGCGCAGCGCGCTGGAGCGCATTGAGGGGGCCTTGCGCGAGCGCGGGGAAGGGCCGTATTTTGCCGGCGCCTCGTTTGGGCTCGTGGACGCCACGCTGGCACCGGTCTTTACGCGTTGGGCGTCGATGGAGGCGATGGGCTGGGGCGATCTTCTCGACGGATTGGAACAGGCGCAGGCCTACAGCCAGGCGCTGCTCGCCCGCGAGAGCGTCCAGGCGGCCCGGGCCGAGGGGTTGACCGAGAAGATGGTCGAGCTGCTCCGTGGTGAGTGATGATGGTGAGAAGCTGTGAGGGGCGATGCGCACCTTTGTGGATTATCTGATGTTGACGGTGGGCGCGATCCTTGTGGCGATGGCGCTTGAGCTGATTCTGGCGCCAAACAGCCTGGTCGACGGCGGCACCACGGCGCTCTCGATCATGGGGGCAAAGCTCTTCGGGCTGCCGATCTGGCTTTTTCTGTTGTGCCTCAACGGCCCGATCCTGGTGATCAGCGCACGGGCGCTGGGAAAAAAGTTCGCCTGGCGCACCGGCTACAGCAACGCCGTGGCCCTGCTGGGGTTGGCGCTTTTGCGCGAGGTCCCGGCGGTGACCACCTCGGAGGTGCTCATCGTTCTTTACGGGGGGCTTCTGCTGGGCCTGGGCGTGGGCATCGTGGTGCGAAATGGCGGGGCGATCGACGGCACTGAGATGCTGGCGGTCTGGGCCAACCAGCGCTTTAACATCCCGGTGAGCACCTTTTTGCTCTCGATCAACGTGGTGATCTTGAGCGGGGCGGCGTTGGTCTTTGGCCTGGAGAGCGCGATGTTCTCGGTGGCGGTGTTTTTCCTGGTCACCAAGGTCATCGACTTCGTGCTGGAGGGGTTCAACCAGGTGGTCTCGGTGATGATCATCAGCGACAACTGCGAGCCCATCCGCCGCAAGCTGGTCGAAGAGATGAAGATGCGCGTGACCATCCTGCAGGGGGTAGGGGGCTACACCGGGGAGCCGCGCCATATCATCTACTGCATCATCGACCGCTTCTCGTATGCGCGGCTGCGCACGGCGGTGCATGAGGTTGATCCGAAGGCGATCCTGGAGGCCTCGATTGTCAATGAGTCCGCCGGGGTGGAGGCCAGGGCGTTGCGCGATATCGTGGCGGATCGCTATCAGGAGCGGGCCAACGGCCGGGGGTAGGCGCGACCTCATCAGGCGGCAACTTAGAGGCCAGGCGGTGTTGCGATCTGCAACATGTCGCAGATCTGCACACATTTTAAGGTCAGAATGGCGTAAATCGGGGCAATCAGGGCCCATTGCGGGGGTGGAACGTATCTTGCGTCTCTTTGGCTTTGATAGGTCAGACCTGGGAAGCCGGGGCTGGCGAGCCTCGATGACTCATATGCAACAAGGAGTAAGAATGAAGCTGAAGACCCGAATTCACCGGAATGGCGTGCTGCGTGGACTTCTGCTGGCGCTCGTCGCCGGCGGGCTGATGGCCTGTGAGGTGGCCGACGAGCCCGACCTGCAAACCGAGGCCGAGGTGAACGCCGAGAGCGCCCGCGATGAGTCCAAAGTTCCCGAGGCGATCAAAGAGCCGGGAGCCGATGACGAGGAAGAGGCCGACGATAACGCGGCTTCCGGAGATGAGGCAGCGAGCCCGGAGGGCGCGCAGGCCCCCGGGCCGACGGGGATGATGCAGGGGGAGATCGACGACGCGCAGGTGAAGTCTTTTGTTCAGGCCTATGTGGCCACGCAGCCGGTTCAGGCCGAGGTGCAGCAGAAGATGGCTGCGGTGCAGTCGCCTGAAGAAGCGCAGAAAGTACAGCAGGAGGCGATCACGAAAGTGCAGGCGGTGGTCGAAGAGTCGGGCATGGCCTTTGAGGAGTACGCGATGTTCGCGCAGCGCCTTCAGCAAGATACCGCCCTGCAGCAGCGCTTTGAGGCCGAGCTTCAGCAGGTCGAAAATTGATTCTGCGATAAAAGCCTGAACCGCGCCCAGGCGCTATGTTCGCGATATGAAAAGAGCGCCCCCGGGAGTTGTCCCGGGGGCGCTTTTTTTGTGGGTGGATGGTGCGTTCCAGGGAGGGGCTGACCCTCTGGTATTTTGAAAAAGTTCTTCTTATTCCCACTTTTATCTGGATTCTTGTGATTAATTGTAACATAAGGGGAGGAGCGAAACAGTCGTTTACATCATGATGAAGGCGCAAAAGCGCCGGCGGCCGGGCTCCTCACAGGGGGGAGGTGAGAGCGTCCGGGCTGCATGGAGCGCTGTGTCTGGCGGCTCCTTTTCCCTGAACATACAGCGCGTTAAGGCAGTTTGATGACTTTTTTACCTTCTCGATGGTTGAGCTCATGGCTGGTTGTGATGCTCATAACTCTGGGACTTTTGTCGTGTTCGGATACGGATGGGGAGGTTGTGCGCCCCGGTGTCGGCGACGATCTGGACGTGGGGGATCTGCTCGATGTGCCGGACGCCCCGCTGCCGGACGCCTCGGTGGATGGGGGCGATGTGACCCCGGCGCCGACCTGTGAGGACGGCGTTCAAAACGGTGAAGAGACCGGCGTGGATTGCGGCGGCTCGGAGTGTGAGGCCTGCGAGCCGGGGCAAGGCTGCGAGGGGGCGGGCGACTGCGCAAGCGGCCTGTGCCAGGACAAGGTCTGCGTGGGCGTGGGCTGCGAAGGCGTGGCCTGCGACGATGGCGAGGCCTGCTACCGCGGTCAGTGCTACGCGGCGTGTGATGAGAGCGCGGAGTGCGGCGCTGAAGAGCGCTGCTTTGAAGGCGCCTGCACCGCGCTGAGCTGCGACGACGTGATCTGCGCCGATGCGGAGACCTGCTACCGCGGGGTGTGCTACGCGGCCTGTCAGGATGCGAGCGGATGTTCGGAAGAAGGCGCCGAGTGCGTGGAGGGCAGCTGTGTGGTGCCCACCTGCGACGATGGCGTGCAGAACGGCGATGAGTCCGATGTGGATTGCGGCGGCGAATCCTGCGAGGCCTGCGAGGTTGGCCAGCAGTGCGGTGTGAATGAGGATTGCGGCGAAGCGCTGGCCGGCCCCTGGGGCGACTGCCAGTTTGATGAAGGCGATGTGTGCACCCAGACCGGCGTGCAGACGCGTTTGGTTGAAGTCTTCAGCTGCGGTGAAGATGGCGTGTGCGCCTCGGAGGAGGTTGAGGAGTCGCAGAGCTGCGAGCGCGTGACCGAAGCTGAAGTTTGCGCCGAGGAGATCTTCGGGGAGTGGTCGAGCTGTGAGGCGCTGGAAGGCGCCGAGGATGATCTGTGCACCTATGAAGGTGAGCGTCGCCGCACGGTGACGAGCTTTGCCTGCGCCTCGGAGAGCTGTGAGCCCACCGAGCGCGAAGAGGTGGAGAGCTGCGTGCGCGAGACCGACGCGGTGGAGTGTGGCGAGACGATCGTGGGTGAATGGTCGAGCTGCGAGGCGGTCGATGGTGCCTCGGTGTGCGCGCTGGAAGGTGAGCGCCGCCGCGAGATCACGACGTATGGCTGCGCCGAAGGTGGCTGTGCGGAGACGATCACCGAAGAGGTGGAGAGCTGCGCGCTTGAGACCGACGAGCTGGAGTGCGGCGCCGAAGAGGTTGGCGAGTGGGGCCCCTGCGTGGGCTTTGACGGCACCTGCAGCCAGACGGGCACGCAGACCCGCGTGATCACGAGCTACGCCTGCGGCAGTGGCGAGTGCGTGCCGAGCGAGCGAGAAGAGACGCAGAGCTGCAGCCGCGATCAGGGCGGGGTGCAGTGCCAGGAGCCCGACTATGGCGACTGGAGCGCGTGCGGCGGCTTTGCCGACGAATGCGCGCTGGAAGGCACCCGCACCCGCACCGTCACGTATTTTGAGTGCGCTGCTGACGACAGCTGTGCGCCGCGCGAAGAGGTTGAGACCGGAAGCTGCACCCGCGACACCACCGGTGAGAGCTGCGGTGAGGGTGTGACCTACGGGGATTGGACGAGCTGCGAGTATGCCACCGAGTGCGCGCTCAACGGTGAGCGCACCCGAAGTGTGGTGACGCGGACCTGCGCCGGCGGCAGCTGCGAGTCGGTCACCTCGACCGAGACGGACACCTCGGCCTGTGTGCGGGAGACCGCCGGTGAGAGCTGTGGCGAGGGCGTGACCTACGGCGACTGGTCGGAGACGTGCGATTACGCGACGGTTTGCGCGCTGGAAGGCACGCGCACCCGGAGCGTGGTGACGCGCACCTGCGCCGGCGGAAGTTGTGAGGCTGTGACGACGAGTGAGACGGAAGTTCGCGCGGATTGTGCTCGCGACACCGCCGATGTGAGCTGCGGCGAGACGACCTACAGCGACTGGGGCGTCTGCGGCGGCTTTGATGATGAATGCGATGAGACGGGCACGCAGACGCGCACGGCGACCGATCGCCTGTGTGCCGACGGCAGCTGCACCTCGGTGGATCGCACCGAGTCGCAGAGCTGCACCCGCGACACCGATGGCACGAGCTGCGGCGAAGGTGTGACCTACGGCGACTGGGGCAGCTGCGAGTACGCGACGGAGTGCGCGCTTAACGGTGAGCGCACCCGAAGTGTGGTGACGCGGAGCTGCGCCGGCGGCAGCTGTGAGGCGGTGACGACCACCGAGACGGACACCTCGGCCTGTGTGCGTGAGACCGCCGGTGAGAGCTGTGGCGAGGGCGTGACCTACGGCGACTGGTCGGAGACCTGCGAGTACGCGACGGTTTGCGCGCTGGAAGGCACGCGCACCCGGAGCGTGGTGACGCGGAGCTGCGCCGGCGGAAGTTGTGAGTCTGTGACGACGAGTGAGACGGAAGTTCGCGCCGATTGCGCCCGCGACACCGCCGATGTGAGCTGCGGTGAGACCACCTACAGCGACTGGGGCGTCTGCGGCGGCTTTGACGATGAATGCGATGAGACGGGCACGCAGACGCGCACGGCGACCGATCGCCTGTGTGCCGAGGGCAGCTGCACCTCGGTGGATCGCACCGAGTCGCAGAGCTGCACCCGCGACACCGCGGGCACGAGCTGCGGCGAAGGCGTGACCTACGGCGATTGGACGAGCTGCGGCGGCTTTGACAACGTCTGCGATGAGACCGGTGAGCGCAGCCGCTCGGTGGTCACGCGGACCTGCGCCGGCTCGAGCTGCGAGTCTGTGACGACCACCGAGACCGAGAGTTGCACCCGCGACACCGACGATGTGAGCTGCGGCGACACCACCTACACCAGCTGGGGCACCTGCGGCGGGTTTGACGATGAGTGTGACACCACGGGTACCCAGACCCGCACCGCCACCGACCGCATCTGCGACAACGGCGGCTGCTCCTCGGTGGATCGCACTGAGTCGCAGAGCTGCACCCGGGTCACCGATGGCGACAGCTGCGGCGCGGGCGTGACCTACGGGGAGTGGGGCGCGTGCAGTGGCTTTGCCAACGTGTGCGACGAGTCCGGTGAGCGCAGCCGCTCGGTGGTGACGCGGACCTGCGCCGGCGGCAGCTGTGAGTCTGTGACGACGACGGAGACCGAGAGCTGCACCCGCGAGACCGATTCGGAGAGCTGCGGCGACTCGACCTACACCTCCTGGAGCGCGTGCGGCGGCTTTGCCAATGTGTGCGATACCACCGGGACGCAGTCGCGCACCCGCACCGACTTCAACTGCTCGGGCGGCATGTGTTCGACCACGACGGCGACCGAGACCCAGAGCTGCACGCGCGACACCGATGGCAGCGAGTGCGGCGACGATGCGTTCACCGCCTGGTCGGCCTGCGGCGGCTTCGACAACGTGTGTGATGAGAGCGGTACTCAGACGCGCACGCGCACCGAGTTTGATTGCTCGGGCGGGAGCTGCACCTCCTCGAACTTCACCGAGAGCCGCAGCTGCACGCGTGATACCGATGGCACGAGCTGCGGCAGCGACGACTTCACCGCCTGGTCGGCCTGCGGCGGCTTTGCGGATGAGTGCGATGAGACCGGAACCCAGACGCGCACGCGCACCGAGTATGACTGCGCCGGCGGGAGCTGCTCGACCTCGACCTTTAGCGAGTCGCAGAGCTGCACCCGCGACACCGATGGCGATACCTGCGGTGCCGGCGTGACCTACGGGACCTGGAGCGCGTGCGGCGGCTTTGCCAACGTCTGCGATACCACCGGCACGCGCAGCCGCTCGCGCACCACGCGGACCTGCGCCGGCTCAAGCTGCACCAGCACCACCGACACGGTCACCGAGAGCTGCACCCGGGTGACCGACGGCAACAGCTGCGGCAGCAACGACTACACAAGCTGGTCGGCCTGCGGCGGCTTCTCCAACAGCTGCGATGAGACGGGCACGCAGACGCGCACGCGCACCGAGTACGACTGCTCGGGCGGAAGCTGCACGAGCTCGAACTTCACCGAGAGCCGTAGCTGCTCGCGTGACACCGACGGGGACACCTGCGGCTCGACCACCTACGGCTCCTGGGGCAGCTGCGGCGGATTCTCCAACTCCTGCGATCGAACGGGAACGCAGTCGCGCACGGCGACGGACCGCACATGCTCGAATGGCACCTGCACCACGGTCAACCGCACCGAGACGCAGAGCTGCACGCGCAGCGTCACGGGCAACAGCTGCGGGACTTCGACCTACAGCTCCTGGGGCAGCTGCGGCGGGTACAGCTCGACGTGCGATACCACCGGGACGCAGACGCGCACGCGCACCGACTACAACTGCAACTCCAGCGGCACGTGCACGACCTCGACGGCGACCGAGTCGCAGAGCTGCTCGCGTTCGACCAATGGCAATAGCTGCGGCACGACGCAGACCGGCAGCTGGTCTGCCTGCGGCGGGTATGCCAACGGTTGTGATGAGACGGGCACGCGTACCCGAAGTGTGACCACCTACACCTGCTCGGGCGGGAGCTGCTCGTCGAACACCACCACCGAGACCGGGAACTGCAGCCGCGATACTGACGGCGACAGCTGCGGGACGACGACCTACGGCTCCTGGGGCAGCTGTGGCGGCTTTAGCAACAGTTGTGACGAGACGGGCACCCGCTACCGCACCCGCTACCGCCGCTTCTGCAGCAACGGAAGCTGCTCGACGGTCAGCGATACGGTCTCGGGGAGTTGCTCGAGGAACACCGATGGGCAGAGCTGTGGGGGAACCAGCTGCGAGGGATGGGGATTTTGTCTGGTCAATTACGGCACGTGCCATGGAAATCAGGCACGAAGTTGCACCGATCGCGTCTGCTCCAATGGCAGCTGCTCGACGACGAGCCGGACTGAGACACGTCCGTGCACCGCTATGGAAGGCATGAACTGCACAGCGCCCAATGGCTGGTCAGGTTGCTGCACGGCCTCTGGCATCTGTGAGCCTCAGGGCCGCCCGGGTGAGCCTCAGCGAATCTGTATGCTATAAATGACCGTCAGCTCTTTGATGTGGAACCCGGTTTTGTCATTCGGGGAAGCAGAGAGGTTTCTTTCGACGTTTTCACACGACATCAGCATGGCTCTGCCCTGGGTGTTGAGCGGGGGGGCGGACGGCGATTGCACCGGGATCCGGGCTGTGAGGCTTGACCTTGTGGAACCAGCAGACAAAGCTCAGCGCATCGAACTTTTGTACGTCTCTCAAGCGTGCAGCGCTCATGTAGGAGCCGGCAGCCGCGGCTGGCGAATCGTGGATGAGACGCATCTTTTGCGAACTTCGTTGATGCTCTGGCCTAAGGAGCCCCCATGTCGAAGCCTCAGAAACCGACGTCTCCCTCCACCTCAACGCCGGGCATCGGTCGCGAGCGTCAGACCGAGATCTATGTGCGCGGGGTCAGCGGGCAGCCTCCGGCGGTGCCGGTGGATTTTTGCGGGCTGGAAGAGCGCGCGCGTGCGGCGATGAGCCCGGAAGCCTTCGGGTATGTGGCCGGTGGCGCGGGGATGGAGCGCACGATGTCGGCCAACCGTCAGGGCTTTGAGAGGTGGGCGATCGTGCCGCGGATGCTGCGCGATGTCTCGGTGCGCGATACCTCCGTCGAGATCTTCGGGACCCGCTACCCCTCGCCCTACATGCTCGCGCCGATAGGCGTCTTGGAGATGGCGCATGCCGAGGCGGATCTGGCCGTGGCGCGGGCGGCGCGTCGTGAAGGCGTCCCGATGATTTTTAGCAACCAGGCCTCGGTGCCGATGGAGGATTGCGCCCGGGAGTTGGGGCAGACGCCGCGTTTTTTTCAGCTCTACTGGAGCGTCTCCAACGATCTGGTCAAAAGTCTTGTGCAGCGCGCGGAGAAGGCCGGGTGTGAGGCGATCGTGGTCACGCTGGACACGACGCTTCTGGGCTGGCGCACCCGGGATCTGGATCTGGCGTACCTGCCCTTTTTGAGGGGGAAGGGGATCGCGCAGTACACCTCCGATCCGGTCTTTCGGCGCCTTCTTCAAGAGGATGAGCTCGAGCAGGAGGTGGGCCCGGAGCGCAAGGTCAACCTGGCCACGATCCGCGTGCTTATGGAGCTTGCCGGCAACTATCCCGACGGCTTCTTCAAGAGCCTGACCAGCGGCGAGGCGCTGGCTGCGGTGCGCAAATTCACGGGGATTTATTCGAGGCCATCGCTGACGTGGGAGGATCTGAGCTTTTTGCGCGAGTGCACCGACCTGCCGATTGTGCTCAAGGGCATCTGTCATGTGGAAGACGCGACGTTGGCGCGGGAGCACGGCATCGACGGGATCGTGGTGTCGAACCACGGGGGGCGTCAGGTCGACGGGGCGCTCAGCTCGATTGAGGCGCTTCCGGCGATCGCCGAGGCCGTTGGCGAGGATCTGACGATCTTCTTTGACAGCGGGATCCGCACCGGCGCCGATGTCTTTAAGGCGATAGCGCTGGGGGCGGACGCGGTGCTCCTGGGCCGGCCCTATGTCTACGGGCTGGCCGCCGGTGGTGAGGAGGGGGTGGTGGAGGTGCTGCGTAACTTTAAAGCCGACTTTGACCTGACCATGGGGCTGGCGGGGTCTCGCTCTCTTGAGGAGGTGCGAGCGGCCACGCTCTTTGAGCGCGCGCCTTGAGGGTTGTCGGTGTATTGGGGGGACAGCATGTGGAGTCGGCGTCCGTGATGCGCTGTAAGGGTGTAGCGGCGAGATATTCCAATAAAATCGTTGCACTACAAAGCGTTACTTTGCTTTTACATCTGTTCACGTAAACTGACCGCAAGGTCAATTGGCAGAGCGATATGGACGTCGATATGCGCGCCCGGAGGTGCGCCACGTCGATGTCGTGGCGCTTGAATCTCGGCGCGAGATAACTTCGATGAGGGTCAATATGCGAGATCTCTGGACAGATGGTTTGGGATGGAGCAGGCGGATCACGGCGATGATCTGTCTGCTCTTTGTGATCAGCGCGTGTAACGTCGACGACGGCGCGGTGCTGCGGCCTGGCGAGGGCGATGAAGACACAGGCCAGGTCGGGGAGGATTCGGGCGATCTGGACGTCGGTCAGCCCGACGCCGAGCTCGACAGCGGCCGGCCGGATAGTGGGCAGCCTGACAGCGGCCAGCCCGATGCGGACACGGAGCCTGCGCCCTCCTGCGACGACGGCATCCAGAACGGCGATGAGAGCGCTGTGGACTGCGGCGGTGCCTGCGCTCCCTGTGCGCTGGGTGAGAGCTGCGAGGCTCCCGCCGACTGCGAGTCGGGCTTCTGCACCGGCAATGTGTGTGTCGATGCGAGCTGCGCCGATGTGGAGTGCGCCGACGATGAAGCGTGCTACCGCGCGGTGTGCTACCTGGCGTGTGAAGACGCCGACGGCTGCGACCCGAATTCCCGCTGCTACCAGGGCGCGTGCGTGCCCCTGGACTGCTCGACGGCCGAGTGCACCGCGAGCGAGACCTGCTACCGCGGCGTCTGCTACGGGGCCTGCACCGATGATGAGAGCTGCTCGGAGGAGGGCGCCGAGTGCGTGGAGGGCAGCTGCGTGGTGCCCACCTGCAATGACGGCCTGCAGAACGGCGATGAGAGCGACGTCGACTGCGGCGGAAGCGAATGCGAGGCCTGCGTGGTGGGCAAGATGTGCGAAGAAAGCCAGGACTGCCAGGCGCCAATCGAACCCGAGTTTGGCGAGTGTGAGTTCGGCGATAACATCTGCGCGCTGGTCGGCACCCAGAGCCGCACGGTGACCCGCTTTAGCTGTGGTGATTCGGGAACCTGCGAAGCTGTTGAAGAGGTCGAGGACCTCGAGTGCACCCGTGAGGTTGGCGAGGTGCAATGCGCCGATCCGGTTGAAGGCCGCTGGAGCGGATGTGAGCCTGTTCGCGGCGAGCCTGCCTGCTCAACGCGCGGCGAGCGTCGCCGGGTTGATGTTTATTACGTATGCCGCGAAGGGGGCTGTGATCCGGTTGAACGTGTTGAGACCGAGGTTTGCGAACTCGATACCGAGGGACAGAGCTGTGGGACGCTCCAGGAGACGGAGTGGTCGCGCTGCGGCGGCTTTGATGATGTTTGCGATATGACCGGCACGCAATTTCGTGAAGTGACGGTAGGGACGTGCTCCGGCGGCAGCTGCGAGACCCGGACATTCTCCGAAACGCGCGATTGCGAGAGAACGTCGGGCACCGACGGAGTCAGCTGTGGAGAGCCTATCACCGGAAACTGGGGTGCGTGTCGCATCGCGATAAATGAATGCACGGGAAGCCAGACGCGCACGCGCACTGACCGCAGCTGCCTGAATGGAGAGTGCCAGAGCTTTGACGTGATGCAAGAGCAGGATTGTTATGCCGAGGCCGGTACAAGCTGCGATGGGCTGATCCCGGTGGACACACGGGTATGCGAAGGCGGTACCTGGGTTGTGACGGAGTGGTCGTCGCGTTGCGATGGGGCCGGTGGTTGCAACGCGGTCTCCCGTACGTACGAAGATGGCCCCTGTTTAATTCTTGAGTGCTCCCATGATATTGATTGCGGACGCGGCTGTTGCAATAGCGGACAGTGCGGTCTGTGTGAAATCGAACCGCGAGTATGCGAGCCTCTGATTGAGTGTGAGGCTTCGGGGGGCGAAATGGGATGTTGCAACGAGGACGGCACGCAGTGTGTGCCTTACGATCCGATGAATCCGGTGCGCTGTATTGCTGAGATGTAAGAGCGAGCGTGCTGACCGGAGCTGAGAACTCCGGTCGATCCATGCTGCTCTGGTATCAGACGCGGTATCTGAGAGAATCGCCCCGACGCCTTAATCTGGCGTCGGGGCTTTTTGTTTGATGGGCCCCGGACAGGTCAAATGAGGTTGGAGGCGCCGAAACGTCGTTGATCTTAGCCTTCGGCTAGCGGGCGGATCGCCGCCTCCAGCGCGTCGAGCCCGGCGCTCAAGCAGGCCGGGCCGGGCTGCAGGATGATCGCCGGGTCGAGCTCGATGATGCGATCGTGCTCGATCGCTTCCAGCTCGGCGTAGCCCGGTCGATTGCGGATGCTGACGATGTCGACGGGCTTGCCGCACCAGCTTGCCAGGATCAGCTCCGGGTTGGCGGTGATGATGGCGGCGTCGTCGACAAAACGCTCTTTTGCGAGTTTGCCAGCGGACTTCTCGGCAAAGATGTTCTGGCCGCCGGCCACCTCAATGAGCTCGCTGACCCATTGGATGGCGGTGATGCGCGGCTCGTCCCATTCCTCAAAATAGATGCGCGGCCGCCGCTTCGCGGCGGCGCTTCTCTCCCGCGCGGCTTCCAGCCGCGCGATGTACCCCCCCACCAGCTCCAGCACCTCGGCGCGCCTGTCCACAAGGGTGCCCACCATCACCATCACCTCCAGGATCTCCTGGAGGCTGCGCTGGTTGAAGATGGCCACCGGCAGATTCGCCTTGATCAGATCATGGGCAAGCTCGGCCTGAATGTCCGAAAAGCCGATGATCAGATCGGGCTTGAGCGCAGCGATCTTCTTGACGCTTCCGCCGATAAAGGCCGAAACCACCGGCTTCTCGCGTTTGGCCCGCGCTGGCCGCTCGGTGTACGCGCTGATGCCTACGATGCGCCGCTCTTCGCCGAGCAGATAGAGCAGCTCGGTGGTCTCTTCGGTCAGGCAGACGATGCGTTCGGGGCTTTTGGGGAGGTGCCATGAGGTCATGTGGAATGTCCTGTAACGTGTCGTGAAACTTGAAAAATACGCAAAATTTACCCTAAGCTATCGGTCAGGAGTTATGCCATCCATCGTAAAGGACGAGCCCTTCAGCTCGCCACCCGACGTCGGGCCCGCGTTCGCTGCCGAGCGTGTGTCGGATCCGGGGGTAAGAAGCGATGTAGCCGCGGCGAGTGTCGCCGGCCGGTAGGCGTCGACCGTGTCATGTTTTTGGGAAAAAGGTCTATGGTTCAGTGGATTCGAGGTCAGCGTTCCCTGCAGAAGACGTGATGGATCGCCGCGATCTTCGTGTTTGTGATCGCGTGTAATGTCGAAGACAGCGGGGTGAACCGCCCCGGCGTCGGCAATGATGTCGGAGATCTGGATTCAGGCCAGCCCGACGCTGACCTGGATGTGGGGCAGCCCGACCTCGGAGAGCCCGATGCGGACACGGAGCCGGCGCCCTCCTGTGACGACGGCGTTCAGAACGGCGATGAGAGCGCGGTGGACTGCGGCGGCGCCTGCGCCCCCTGCGCGCTCGGGGAGAGCTGTGGCGAGGCCACCGACTGCGAGTCGGGCTTCTGCACGGAGAATGTCTGCGTCGATGAGAGCTGCGCCGATGTGGCCTGCGCCGACGACGAAGCGTGCTACCGCGCCGTGTGCTACCTGGCCTGCGAAGACGCCGACGGCTGCGACCCGAGCTCCCGCTGCTACCAGGGCTCGTGTTTGCCTCTGGACTGCTCGACGGCGGAGTGCGCCGCCAGTGAGACCTGCTACCGCGGCGTGTGCTACGGCGCGTGCACCGGCGATGAAGGTTGTAGCGAGGAAGGCGCCGAGTGCGTGGAGGGCAGCTGCGTGGTGCCGACCTGCGACGACGGCCTGCAGAACGGCGATGAGACCGATATCGACTGCGGCGGAAGCGAATGCGACGCCTGCGCGCCGGGCAAGATGTGTGAAGCTGGCGAGGACTGCCAGGAGCCGCTCGCGACCCCCTGGAGCGACTGCGACTTTGGCGAGAGCGCCTGCGCCGAGGTGGGAACTCAGACCCGCACCGTGACCACGTACAGCTGCGGCGACGCGATGACCTGTGAGGTCAACGAAGCGGTGGAGACGCAGGAGTGCACCCGCCAGACCGACGACCTTGAGTGTGGCGAGACGGTGATTGGCGAGTGGGGCGCCTGCCAGGGCGCTGGCGAGCAGGGCGTGTGCACCACCGAGGGTGAGCGTCGCCGGGTGATCACCAGCTACGTCTGCGCCGAAGGCGGCTGTGAGGTTGTGGAGGAAGAGGAGTTTGAGGCGTGCGTGCTCGACACCGACGCCCAGGCCTGCGGCGCGCCGGAGACCGGTGAGTGGAGCGCGTGCGGCGGCTTTGACAGCGTGTGTGATCAGGATGGCACACGCAGCCGCACCGTGACCTACTTTGAGTGCGATGGCGGTGAGTGCAACGAGCGTGTGGATACCGAGACCGAGAGCTGCCTGCGCGCCACCACCGGGGTAAGTTGCGGCGATGAGACCTACGGCGATTGGAGCGCTTGCGAGGGCTTCAGCGGTGTCTGCGGGCAGACCGGGACGCAGTCGCGCACGGTGACCTATCGCGAGTGCAACGGCGGTGAATGCTCCACGCGCACCGCCACCGAGAGCCAGACCTGCACGCGCAACACCGACGGCACCACCTGTGGAAGTTTCACAAATGGCGACTGGTCGAGCTGCAGCTACGCCAACGAATGTTCGACCAGCGGCAGCCGCACCCGCACCGTGACCTACCGGGAGTGCTCGGGTGGGAGCTGCTCCACGCGCACGGCGACCGAGACCGATACTGCCGGGTGTGCGCGCAACACCGACGGCACCAGCTGTGGCTCGACCTCGTATGGCAGCTGGGGCCAGTGTCTGGTGTTCGCGGGAACCTGCGGCGGCAATGAAGCACGCAGCGTGACGTACCGACGTTGCTCCAATGGCAGCTGCAGCAATGTCACCGAGACCGAGACGCGTCCCTGCACTCGCCCGGTAGGCTCGCCCTGCTCCTGTGACGGGGCGCTCGGAACCTGCGCGTCATCGGGCATCTGCGACTGTCGGGGCACTTGTTTTGAGGGCGCGCCCTGCACCGGGCCCAGTGGCATGGGAGGCTGCTGCAGCGGCGGCCGCTGCCTGGAAGGGTTCCTCTGTCCCTGAGGCAACATCGTCTTCATCAGGCACCACGATGTGAGGATGTTCCTGCTTCGGTGGCGTGATCTTGCCAGCCGAACCTAAAAACGACCCGACGCCCCCTGGCGTCGGGTCGTTTTGTTTGCGCCCGCTCATTGCGCACCTCGCGCCGTCCGCCTCCCGCGTGGGGGCAGCGAGCGTCACTTGTGTTGTGGGTGGGTATTTACTTAGTGTTGCAACCAGGAGTTATTCCCACAACGAAGAGAATCAGCACCCCATCCGCGGTACTCGCCGCCCTCTTGACAGATCGACCGGCCACCGGGGGGAAGGCCATGTCGTCACGCGTTGAGAGGGATGCGAGGGATGAAGCTGATTGCGATGATCTCGGCCTGCGTTCCGCTGGTGGAGGCCCACCCCCAAACGCATACTGGAGCTATGTTATGCACGTTTTGAACACGAAGATGCCCCGACGGGCATTGGGTTGGTTGATGGTGTTTTTCATCACCGCCACCTTTGCCTGCAACACCGACGACGACGCGGCCGTGCTTCCCGGTGAGGACGTCGAGCTCGATAGCGGCTCGCCGGACACGCCCCTCGAGGATGCTGGCGAGGATGTCGGGCCACCCGATGCCGATGTGACCCCGGCGCCCTCCTGCGACGATGGCGTGCAAAATGGCCAGGAGAGTGGGGTGGATTGTGGCGGACCCGACTGCGGAGCCTGCGAGCTTGGCGAGTCCTGTGAGGCGTCGTCGGATTGCGCCTCCGGCTATTGCACCGGTGAGGTCTGCGTCGATGAGAGCTGCGCCACCATCGAATGTGCTCCCGGAAAATCCTGCTACCGCGCGGTCTGCTACGACGCCTGCGAATCGCCAGATGATTGCGAGGCGGGTTCGCGCTGCTTTGAGGGCGCCTGTGTGGTCCAGGACTGCGACGCGGTCGAGTGCGCCGCCGAGCAGACCTGCTACCGCGGGGTCTGCTACGGAGCCTGCTCCGGTGACGAGAGTTGCACCGAGGAGGGCGCCGAATGCCTCGACGGAAGCTGCGTGGTGCCGACCTGCGAAGACGGCCTGCAGAACGGCGAAGAGACCGACATCGACTGCGGCGGCCCCGACTGTGAAGCCTGCGATCCGGGCAAGATGTGCGAGCTTAACGAAGATTGCCAGCCGCCGGTCGAATCGCCCTGGAGCGAGTGCGACTTCGGCGAGGGCATCTGTGCTGAGGTGGGCACCCGCGAGCGCCTGGTCACGAGCTACGTCTGTGGCGATCAGATGACCTGCGAGATCGTCGAGGAGGTGGAGACTGAGAGCTGCACCCGCGAGACCGACGCGCTCGAATGTGGCGAGACGGTCATTGGCGAATGGGGGCAGTGCCAGGGCGCCGGTGAGCAGGGCGTGTGCTCGACCGAGGGTGAGCGTCGGCGCGTGATCACCAGTTTTGTCTGCGCCGAAGGCGGCTGCGACGTCGTCGAAGAAGAAGAGTTTGAGAGCTGCGTGCTCGACACCGACGACCAGGCCTGCGGCACCCCCGAGGCCGGCGAGTGGAGCGAGTGTGGTGGCTTTGACAGCGTCTGCGATCAGACTGGCGAGCGCAGCCGCACCGTGACCTACTTCGAGTGTGGAAGTGGTGAGTGCGTGGAGCGCGTCGACACCGAGGTGGAGTCCTGCAGCCGCTCCACCACCGGTGAGAGCTGCGGTGAGGAGACCTACGGAGACTGGAGCCCGTGTGAAGGCTTCAACGGGGTGTGTGGCCAGACCGGGACGCAGTCGCGCATGGTGACCTATCGCGAGTGCAACGGCGGTGAATGCTCCACGCGCACCGACACTGAGAGCCAGATCTGCACCCGCGACACCACCGGCGTGGAGTGTCAGGACGATGTCGTCGGTGACTGGTCGAGCTGCAGCTACGAGGACGCGACCTGCTCGACCAGCGGCAGCCGCACCCGCACCATCACCGAGTACGCCTGCCAGGGCGGAAGTTGCGCCCAGTCCAGCCGCACCGAGACCGACACCGCCGGCTGCGCGCGCAGCACCGATGGGCTGAGCTGTGGCGCCGACGAGAACGGCGCCTGGAGCGACTGCTCCTACGCCACCGAGTGCTCCACCCAGGGAAGCCGCACCCGCACGGTGACCTACCGCGAATGCACCGACGGCGGCTGCGCCACGCTGACTCGCACCGAGACCGACAGCGCCAGCTGCACGCGCACCACCGCCGGCAGCAGCTGTGGTGCTGGCGTCACTGAGACGCCCTGGACGGCCTGCAGCGGCTTTGCCGACGTGTGTGACATCATCGGCACGCGGTCTCGGGAGGTCACCACGCGGACCTGCTCGGGCGGAACCTGCCAGTCGAACACCGTTACCGAAAACGGGAGCTGCACGCGCACCGTGGCTCCCGGCACCACCTGTGGAGCGGGCACGACCCACACCGACTGGACGACGTGCAGCATCGCCAGCGGCGAGTGCTCGGGCACTCAGACGCGCACCCGCACCGAACGCACGTGCAGCGGCGGGAGCTGCCAGAGCAACAACTTCACCGAGAGCCAGAGCTGCAACCGGGCCAACGGCACCACCTGCGGTTCGGGTACGACCTGGTCGAACTGGTCGACGTGCAGCATCGCCAGCGGTGCCTGCTCGGGCACCCAGACCCGCACGCGCACCGAGCGCACCTGCAGCAACGGAAACTGCACAAGCAACCAATTCACTGAATCGCAGAGCTGCAACCGGGCCAACGGCACCACCTGCGGCTCGGGTACGACCAGGGGTAACTGGTCGTCGTGCAGCGTCGCCAGCGGTCAGTGCACCGGCAGCCGCACCCGCACGCGCACCGAGCGCACCTGCAGCAACGGAAACTGCACAAGCAACAACTTCACCGAAACCGGGAGCTGCAACGCGTCCAACGGCACAAGCTGCGGGGCGGGCACCACCTACGGCAACTGGTCCTCGTGCTCATTCGCCCCTCTCTGTGAGTTCTCGCACCGGAGTCGCTCGGTGACCACGCGCACCTGCTCCTCGGGAAGCTGCACCTCCTCGACCTCAACGCAGTCCGAGACTTGTTATTACAACGCGCCTCCTCCCGGCACCATGTGCCCCTGATGGTTCTCGTTACACAAAAGGTCTGAGCGCTTCCTGAGGCTCGGCGCCCTGAACGAAAAAACCCCGGCGGTGCATCGCACCGCCGGGGTTTTTTCGTTCAGGGCAACCTTCTGCGCCTCATTGGCATTGTAGGAGCGTCACACCTTGTCGACACATGTGCGGCGAGGTGCAGCCAGGCGTCCTGATCAGAACATCGAGGCGTTGGGACCGGTGTAGGCCAGGCGCAGCGTGTAGACGCCATCGGCAAACGCGTCGACGCGGAGTTTGGCGTAGCCGCCGTCTTGAAGCGCCACCACAAAGGTTTTGTCGGCCGGGCTTACCGTGTGGGTGGTGAAGTCGTAGTCGTACCAGTCGGCCAGCACCGGATTGCCCGAATACTCGGCGCCGGAGGGCTGGATGGTCAGAGTCTCATCGACCTCAAAGCCTTCGGCCGGCGCTTCGGTGATGGCCTCAAAGTCGTCTTCGATGGCGAGCACCGCCACCGAACCTTCCGGGGCGGTGGTGCCGCCGAAGGCGCGGGCCTGGTAGTTCTTAAAGCCGATATCCCAGCGCGCGCCATCCTCCACAACCTGACCCAGGGTCAGCGAGATGTTGGCCCAGCTCTCGGCGTCGGAGGCGTCGACCTCCAGGGTGGTCGCTTCAATCACCGCGTCGATCGCCTCGAAGACAAGCTCGTAGACGCCGCCCTCGTAGCTGAGGATCTGAAGTTTGCCGTAGGTGCCGTCGGCCAGGCGCACCACAAAGACGCCTTCGGCCGGGCTGACGGTGTGGGTGGTCATGTCGTAGTCAAACCAGCTGGAGAGCGCGGCGTTCTGGGCCACGGGCTCGGCGCCGGGGGGGCCTGCGGGAGCCTCCATCGTGTCGACCACAAAGCCCAGGGTGTTGGTGGTGCTCAGGGTCTCGAAGTCCGCCTCAGCGTTAAGGGGAAGCGCGCCGGCCAGGCCCGCGCCGCTGACGCCGCTGTTGGTCTGGAAGCTGGTGCGTTTGATGGCGATATCCCAGACCAGCTCGGTGGTCGCGTCGCTGACGCTGACAGCGTCTTTGTCGACGAGCGAGACGTAGGTCCAGGCCTCGCTGGACGAGGCGTCGATGGTGAAGGCGCCTTCGACCGGATCTTCGGGATCTTCCGGGTCTTCGGGATCTTCCGGATCTTCGGGATCTTCAGGGTCTTCGACGTCCGGCAGCGTGACCTCGCCAGTGGGCGCGGCGATGCTGTCGAAGCGCAGGGTGACAAAGCCGGAGGTGCCGGCCTCGTCGTAGTAGTCGAGGAGCTGGACCTTCACATAATCCTCTTCGCTCAGGCGCAGCACGTAGACGCGGTCGCGCGCGGTGAGCGTGTGGTTGCTCTGGTCGTACTCATACCAGGCCCCCTCCTGCTGGAAGACCAGCCCCGGGTTCTGCCCCCGCTCATCCGGCTCGCCCTGCACATCAGTGATGTAGGTGCCGGCCGGCGCTTCGCTGAGCGCTTCAAAATCTTCGCCTTCCAGGATCTGCACGCTGACCGAGCCGGCGCCGCTGACCCCGCCGTTGACCAGGATCTGAAAACGCTGCAGCGCCAGGTGCCAGTTCTCCTGGTCGAAGTCGGTGCCCTCGACGAGCTCCGCGTCGAGAAGGTTCAGGAACTGGAAGTTCTCGGCGTCCTGCGAGTCGATCGTGATCTGCTGCCAGTCGTACTCCTCACCGTCGGTGTCCGGGTCGGTGTCGGTGTCGGGCTCTTCGGCATTCACGTCGTCGCGAAGATCGTTGGCGCATGCGCTGGCCGTGCCGGCGATGAGAAGCGCCACTAGAAGGCGCCAGATCAGGTTTTTTGAAAGATGCTTCATGTTGAAACTCCAAAATATTCAATGGGTTAGGGTTGGCGTGTGCGAAGGGTGTGAAAGGTCAGTAACGCGCGCTCAGAGACGCAAAGAGGGCGCGCGGGGCGATGGGTAAAAAGCGCGCATCGCCCTGGTTCAAGAGGTTGGTGCCGCGCAGAGACACCGAAACATGCTCGCCAAAGTCGCGCCACACGTGCGCGTCAACGAGCGCCGAGGGCGGCGCGGTGTCGGGCTCGGCGAGCTCGGTGGTGCCGTCGAAGTAGTAGGTGCGCTCGCTTGTGAGCTGGGCGCGCAGGTTGGCTTTGATTCCCAGGGGCAGGCGGTCGGCCCCGAGCGTGAAGCTGAGCCGGTGGGGGGCGCGGCCCTCCAGAGGGCGGTCGAGCTCACGGTCCAGGGTGTCGGTGAGCGTGTAGCCCAGCTCCAGGCGCACGCCTTTGCCTGGGCGCACGCGCAGCATCGACTCGATCCCCCGGGTGCGGGCGCTGGCGATGTTGGTGTAGCTGAAGACCAGCGCCTGGCCGGCGCCGGCGCTCTCGGTGGTCGTGGTGCCGATGAGATTATCGAGCTCGTTCCAGAAGAGGTTGACCTCGACATCAAGCCGCTCCAGCGGGCTCCAGAGCGCGCCGAGCTGAAAGGAGCGCGAGGTCTCCGGCTCCAGATCGGGGTTGCCCTCGATCACGTAGCCCACCGCCGGGTTTTCAAAGTCGAGCAAGAGCTCCTGAAAGCTCGGTGCGCGGTAGGCCATCGCCGCGCTGCCCAGCACGTTGAGCTCCTCGACGACTTGATAGCGGGCCGAGAGGGCGGGGCTGGGGTGAAAGCCGTACTGGGAGTCCAGATCGAGGCGGATGCCGGGCATCACCACCAGCTGCTGGGCGTCGCCAAAAAACCACTCATCCTGGGCAAAAAGCGCCAGGCGATCGCGCTCGCCACCTCCTTCCCGAAGTCGCTCGGAGTCGAAGCGGTGCAGCGCGCCTTCGACGCCGACGGTCAGGATGTTGGTGTCGCTCAAAGAGCGCTCATAGACGCTCTCGACGATCGCCTGGGTCTCGCGGCTGTCCTCGTAGCGATCCAGCGCATCGGAGCGGCGCTGGTCGTAGAAGAACTGGTTACGAAAGACCTGGAAGGTGGCCGTGGTGCGCAGCCGCCCCTCGCCACGGCGCTCGGCGTAGATCGAGCCCAGCGCGTCTTCATAGGCGTTGAGGCGGTCGAAGACCGCGCGCGAGGCGCCGGCGTCGACCCGCTCCTGGCGACGCACCAGATAGGATCCGCGCGCGCCCAGCTCCCAGTGCTCGCCAAGATTCGCCGCCCCGCCCAGCCCGGCCTGCGTCTCATTGTAGGAGCTGCCGGTCGAGAAGATGTCTTCTGGCGAGAGATCGTAGCCATCGGCCTGGCGGTGGTTGGCCTCCAGGTGGGCGCGCCAGCCCTCGCGGCGCATTCCGGCGCGGCCGCCGGCCTCAAGCTGGTTGCGCTGGCCGTAGCCCAGGGTGGCCTCGGCCTCGTAGGGCTCATCGCTTTTGCGGGTGATGATGTTGATGACCCCGGCCATCGCGTCGGCGCCGTAGAGGGCGGAGCCCGGGCCGCGCAGGATCTCGACCTGCTCGATGTTGCGGGCGTTGTAGCGGTCCAGATCGACGACGCCGTTGATGCGCCCGGCCACGCGCTGCCCGTCGATGAGGATCAGCACATAGTCGGAGTCCATGCCCTGCAGGCGCACGCCGGTGCCGCCGACGGTGGGCACGAGCTCCACGCCGGCCTGGGCGGCCAGGATCTCGGAGACGTCGCGGGCGCCGGAGGCTTCGATCGCCTCGCGGTCGATCACCGTGACCGGCACCGGGCTGTCTTCGACGCGTTGGGCGCGACGGGTGCCGGTGACCACCACTTTGCCGCGGGCCTGGCGTGTGCGGCGCTCGGGCTGGGAAGAAATGGGGGCAGTGAGGCTGTCGTCGGCCTCGGGAGCCTCCTCATCCTCAGGCGTGGTGCGCTCGTCGTCGCGGTCTTCGGCCGGGGCGTCGGCGCTTGCCTCCGCGGTATCGCCGGGCGCGGGAGCGTCCTGCGCGAAGGCGTAGCTCGGGCCCAGCGTCAGGACGAGGGCCAGGGCTCCCAGGGAGCGGGCCGGGGTGAGCGCGGATAGCGAGAAGGGGCTGCGGGTCGACATGGTGGATTCACTGCAAGTGGTTCGATATTGAAAACCAGTTTCAATTAGGAGGGATAATGACCGGCGGAAGGACTGTCAAAGAGAAATTGAAATTGAAACCGATTTTCAATCTCTGCTTGATAATGAAATTGTTTTTCAATATCTCCGAGTTCGACTTTAAGTGAGTCGCCTCGCGAAGAGGCGTCTGAACGGACATGAAAAAGGACTCTGAGATGAGCAATGACGCGGCAAACGCCGACCTGACGCCCATAGAACCGACGCGTGTTCGCCGCGCCGATCGCCTCCTCGCGTCTCTGGCGATGATCCTGGTGGTGGCCTGCGCCGCCTCCCAGCTGGCCTGCGACTCCGGCGCTGCCGATAGCAGCGCCGCGCCCACCGCCGAGGCCAGCGCCGCAGCGCAAGATGGCGAGGGCGCCGAAGGTGAAGAGGCCGCCGCAGCGGACGACGCCGTTGAAGCCGATCGCCTGGTCGTGCTCGGCGGCGCCATTGCCGAGATCGCCTTCGCGCTGGGCGCCGGCGATCAGGTCGTCGCCGCCGACAAGTCTGCGCAGTATCCGCCTGAGGCCACCGAAGTTGCCTCGCTCGATTACTACCGCATGACCTCGGTGGAGGCGGTGCTCTCCAATCGCCCCGATCGCGTGCTCGCCACCGAAGGCGTGGGCCCGGCCGAGGTGGTCGACCAGCTCAAAGGCGCCGGCGTCGAGGTCACCGTCTTTGAAGAGCCCACCGATGTGGCCAGCGCGCGGGAGCGCATTCTGAAGGTTGGCGAGGCGCTGGGGCGCAGCGATGAGGCCGAGGCGCTTGTGGCCGAGCTCGACGCGGAGCTTGAGAAGGCCGAAGCCGCCGCCTCGCAGGTCGACGAAGGCCTGCGCGCGATCTTTGTGTACGCCCGCGGCCAGGGCACGCTGCTCATCGGCGGCCGGGGCACCAGCGCGGCCACCGCCATCGAACTCGCCGGCGCCAACCTTGTGACCGAGTACGAGGATTTTCGCCCGATGAGCGCCGAGGGGCTGATCGCCGCGGCGCCCGATGTGGTGGTGATGACCGAAAAAGGTCTGAAGAGCCTGGGCGGCGCCGAGAAGGTCTGGGAGCTGCCGGGCATGGCCGAGACGCCGGCTGCGGCCACCGGCCAGGTCGTCGCCATCGACGATCTGAAGCTGCTGGGCTACGGCCCGCGTCTGGGGGAGGCGGTCAGCGAGCTGAGCGCGGGCTTCTCCAACCTTGAGCGCGCGGAGAAGTAAGGATGAGCGCGGCGATCCCCCATAGCCCCGAGGTGGGCACAGCGCCCAGCGCGCGTGCTTCGGACCGGGCGCGGCGCCGCAGGGCCGCGCTGGTGGGCTTAAGCGGGGTGCTGGCGCTGGTGGGGCTTCTCAGCCTGGGCGCCGGCGCGGTCGCCATCGCCCCCGGTGAGGTGTGGGCGGCGTTGATGAGCCTGATCTTCGGGAGCACCAGCGCCGACGCGATGCACCTGGCTGTGGTGGGCTCGATCCGCGCCCCGCGCGTGCTCTTCGGCGCGTTGGTCGGTGCCACACTGGGGGTGAGCGGTGCGGCGCTGCAGGGGATCTTCCGCAACCCGCTGGCCGATCCGGGATTGATTGGCGTCTCCAGCGGCGCCTCGCTGGGCGTGGCCTGCGCGATGATGCTGGGAGGCTCGCTCACCGGATTTGTCGCCGGCGCGATGATCCCGGCCGCCGGCTTTGTGGGCGGCCTCATCGCCACGATGATCGTCTACCGCCTGGCCACCCGTGGCGGCCGCACCGACGTGGCCACGATGCTTCTGGCCGGCATCGCCATCAACGCGTTCTGCGGCGCCGGGCTGGGCCTCTTGATCTATGCGTCGAGCGACACGGAGCTTCGCGACTTCACCCTGTGGACCCTGGGGAGCCTGACCACCGCAAGCTGGAAGACCCTGATGCTGGCCACCCCGGTGGCGCTCATCGCCATCGGGCTTCTGCTCTCCCAGCAGCGCCAGCTCAACGCGATGCTTCTGGGCGAGTCGGAGGCCTACCATCTGGGCATCGACGCCAACCGCGTCAAAAAACGCGTGGTGGCGCTGAGCGCGCTGGCCGTCGGGGCGAGCGTGGGCTTTTCCGGGATGATCGGCTTTGTGGGCCTGGTGGTCCCGCATCTTTTGAGGCTTGCCGGTGGCGCCGATCATCGCCTGGTGCTCCCGGGCTCGGCGCTGCTGGGCGCGGCGCTTCTGGTCGGCGCCGACGCCCTGGCCCGCACCGTGGCCGCGCCGGCGGAGCTTCCCATCGGCGTGATCACCTCGCTTATCGGCGCGCCTTTCTTCTTATGGCTGCTTACGCGCCAGCTCAGAGGGGTGCGCTGATGATTTTTGATCAGAAAAACAATGGCTTAGCGATGCGCGACGAGGTCAACGATGAGTGAGCTTCGTGCCCATGAACTCAGCGTGCGCCTGGGGGGTAACACGATCGTCGAGAACATCAGCCTCGGGGTGCGCCCTGGCGAGTTTCTGGCGGTGGTGGGCCCCAGCGGCGCCGGAAAGTCCACGCTCCTGGGCGCGCTCTCCGGCGAGCTGCGAGAGGAGTCGGGTCAAGTCAAACTCGACGACCGGGCGTTGCATCGCTGGCGCCTCGACGCGCTCGCCAGGCGCCGCGCGCTCCTGCCCCAGTCGCCAGCGCTGACCTTCCCCTTCCCGGTGATCGACGTGGTGCTGATGGGCCGCCAGCCGCTCAACGAGGGGCGCGTGAGCCGCGTCGACGAGGTCATCGCCCGTGACTGCCTGCGTCTTGTGGGCATCGAGCACCTGGCCGAGCGGGCCTACACCACCCTCTCGGGCGGAGAGCGCCAGCGGGTGCATTTTGCTCGGGTGCTTGCCCAGGTCGGGCCGGAGCGCGACGACGCCCGCTACCTCTTGCTCGATGAGCCTACCTCCCAGCTCGATGTCGCCCACGCCTTCTCGGCGCTGCGGGTGGCCCGGGAGTTCTGTGAGCTGGGCGTGGGGGTGATCTGCGTGTTGCACGATCTCAACCTGGCGGCCCGCTTCGCCGACACCATCGCCCTGATGGCCCGGGGGCAGCTGCAGGCCATCGGCGCCCCGCACCACGTTTTAACCACCGACTTACTGGCAACCCATTTCGGGGTCGACGCCGACATCGTCGACCACCCCCGCACCGGCGCCCTGCAGGTCGTCGTGCTCGGGGACCGGCTTTCTTTTGACGACCACACTGCAACGGAGGCGACACCATGCTGAGCACCCACACCCCTGATCCTTCGCAACTTCTCAACCAACTCCACACCCTCAAAGAGAGCGAGCCCAACATCCGCGCTCGCCGCGCCGCTGAGCGCCTCGGTGTGAGCGAGGGCGAGCTGCTGGCAAGCCAGATCGGCCAGAGCGTGGTGCGCCTGGAGGGGGATTTTAAGGAGATGATCAAGGGCTTTGAGGCCTTTGGCGAGGTCATGGCGCTGACCCGCAACGAGTCGGCGGTGCACGAGGTGCACGGCCGCTACGAAGATATCTCGTTCAACGGGCAGGCCGGCCTGGTGCTCAATCCGATGATCGATCTGCGCCTCTTTATGTGGTCCTGGCATCACGGCTTTGCGGTGGAAGTTCCCTTCCGCAACGGCGTGCGCAAGAGCCTGCAGTTCTTCGACATCGACGGCACGGCCGTGCACAAGGTCTACCTGACCAAAAAGACCGACGAGGCCGCCTGGGATTCTTTCGTTCAGGAACACACCGCCGCCGACCAGACGCCTTATCTGGAGGCGAAGGCCAAAAAAGCAAAAGATCCGGAGACCCCCGACGCCGAGATCGACGTGGAAGGGTTTCAGAAGACCTGGCGCGAGCTTCAAGACACCCACGACTTCTTCGGCATGCTGCGCGAGTACGGCGTGACCCGCACCCAGGCGCTGCGCCTGGCTCCCGAGGGCTACGCTCGCCAGGTCAGCAACGAGAGCGCCGTCACCGTGCTCGAGGTCGCGCGAGACAACGAGGTTCCGATCATGGTGTTCGTGGGCAGCAAGGGCTGCATCCAGATCTACAGCGGCAAGGTCAACAAGCTGGTGCGCACCGGGGAGTGGTTCAACGTGCTCGACCCGGCCTTTAACCTGCACCTCAAAGATGGCGAGATCGCCCAGGCCTGGGTTGTGACCAAGCCCACCGTCGACGGCGACGTCACCGCCCTGGAGGTTTTTGACAAGGATGGCGAGGTGATCGCGCTCTTCTTCGGCGCGCGCAAGCCGGGGATTCCGGAGTTGGAGGCGTGGCGGGAGATTGCGGGGGCGCTCTAAGGATTCGGTTTGGTGAGGGGGGCCGGGGGGCCATTTGATCGAGAAGCTCGTGAAAATGCTTGAGCTGGTTGCTCATGCTCGTGCTCGTACTGGTAGCGCGTACTCGTACTGGTGCTGGTACTGGTAGCGTGTACTCGTGCTCGTACTGGTACTGGTAGCGCGTACTCGTACTCGACCTCACCATAAAAAACTTTGAAGAACGCCCGCACGAATCGACCACCACCGCAAACCTCGGCGCCCCACAACCACCCAACCACTCAACCACCTAACCCCAACCCGCGCGCCCCCCGGCGCCCGACCGAAGCTCCCAACATCGCGAACCCCCGGCGCCCGGCCGAGCGCATGATCAGGCGCTTCATAAAGCCGTAGCGCGAGAAGGGCATCGCGCCGGCGAAAGCTGCCAGAAGCATGGGCTGCCAGCCGGTGGCTTCCAGAAAGACGTCGGCGTAGTGGTGCACCTCCTGGCGGCTCTCCTCGTCGTCGCCGGCCGCGGAGAGGCACACGCGGCCGAGTGCCCGGATGCGGGGGCTATTTGTGGGCTAAGGCAGCCCGGGAGGGGGGAGGTGACCTCCCCCCTCCCGGGCAGGCCGAGCCCGCGGGAGGGAGGTGAGCTGCGGCGACGGGGCACACGTAGCCAGGCCGGAGCGCTGGCGGCGCTCCGATGAGGCTGAAGGAGGGTGGGCGGAGCGCTGGCGGCGCAAAAAAGAGGCTCGGGAAGCCCTGCGGGGGGGAGGGGCCCCCCCCGGGTCGGGGCTCGGAGAGGGCGGCGCGGGCAGGTGAGGTGGCGGCACCGGGGCAGGGGGAGCCTGTGGGGAGGGCCAGCGGAGCTCGGACGGGGGGGAGCGTGTGGTCTGGGAGGGGGGGCTCGAGCTCGGGCTCGGGCACGGGCTCGATCTCGAACTCGAACTCGAACTCGGGCTCGGGCTCGAACTCGATCTCGGGCTCGAACTCGATCTCGGGCTCGATCTCGGGCTCGATCTCGGGCTCGATCTCGGGCTCGATCTCGGGCTCGATCTCGGGCTCGATCTCGGGCTCGATCTCGGGCTCGATCTCGGGCTCGAACTCGATCTCGGGCTCGATCTCGGGCTCGATCTCGGGCTCGTTCTCGACCTTGTGTTGGAACTCGACCCTGGCACGACCGCCCAGACGAATCGACCACCGCCGCAAACCTCGGTGCCCCACAACCACCCAACCACCCAACCACCCAACCACAACCCGCGAACCCGAAACGCTTCAACCACACCTGCGAACATCGCGAACCCCGGCCGCCCGCACCAACTCCCCATATCGCAAACCCCCGGCGAGACCCCGCCGGCTCAGGCCTTCTTCAAAAACATCGTCTTGAGCACGATCACCGTGCCGTTGACGCGGCCCTCGACGTGTTCGGGGTTGTCGGTGAGGTGGATGCCTTTGACCAGGGTGCCGCGCTTGGCCACAAAGGAGGTGCCTTTGACGTCGAGGTCTTTGATCAGGGTGACGGCGTCGCCCTCGCTAAGCTCGGTGCCGTTGCTGTCGAGGGTGCGCGGGGCGTCATCGTCGGGGGTGTGGATTCCCTTTTCGGCCCAGGCAAGCACCTCGTCGGGGAGGTAGGCCTGGGCCAGCAGGTCGGCCGCCCAGGTGGCGCGGGGGGCCAGCCTGTGCAAGAGCCGGTAGCTCAAAACCTGCACCGGTGCCACCGGGCTCCAGATGGCCTCCTGCAGGCAGAACCAGTGGGTCGGATCGAGTTCGGCGTCCTCGCCGCTGATCTGGGTGCGGCAGCCGGCGCAGAGCAGGGCGGCGTGTTCGGCGCTCTCGGCCTCGAAGGGGGCCACTCCGAAGGGGGCAAGCTCGTGGTGGGCGCCGCAGAGCTCGCAGATGTTCCCGGAACGGTCTACCAGGTCGTGTGTCAGTCGGGCGTCGGTCATCGTCAGGCTCGTCAGGTGAGAAGGGGGGGAAACGCGTGGGTCGGACCACGCGCTCGATCGCCCCGAAAGGGGGGATGCATGCTCCTAGCAGTCAAACGACGCGGCGTCATCCGGGGAAAGAGCCGCCGGGCAGGGCCTTTGTCCCGGGAACCCCTTGCGGCGTAGACTCTGGCGCGGCGAGTGACGCAGGTGCGCCCGAGTCTGCGCCGCAAGGGGCGCTCCGATGATGGCAATGCGATGGACATGAGGGTGAGCGCGATGACACGAAACGCGATGATGGCAGGCATGGTGGCGATGGGGTTTTTGGTGGGATGTGCCCGCGGGGCGACGTCGCGTCCGGACTCGCCAGAGCCCGCACCACGCCAGGATCGGGTGGCCCCCTGGACGCTGGAGGAGGCAGTCGCCACGCTCTGCGATGGGGTCGATGGCTGCGAGCTGGCCCAGGCCCAGGCGGTGCAAGGGGGGCGTCCCGCGCTGATCTGTGCGGGTGAGGATGACTGCGAGCCGGGGCCAGCCGGTCAGCGCCCCGGATCGGTCATCGAGTCCCTCTACGTGGTGACGCTGCGATGGAGCCCGTTGAATACGAGCAGCACCTGCGAGCTCTCGGAGGTCTACCGTGTCGATCTGCAGGCCCGCGAGGCGCGTCTTATAGCGCGCCCCTGCCAGGAGGGGCGCGTGGTTCATGAGGTCAAGCTGACCCACGGTCAGCTCACCGAGCAGCGCACAAGTGGCTCGGCGTCGAACGTGGTGTTTGATTCCTTCAGCTACGACGTGCCCGCGGCGCGCCCCATCGAGAGGCATCATCAGGAATTCATGGCCGAGTGGGGCGTGGCGCGGCGAGAGAGCTGGAACTTTGAGCGTCTGAGCGGACGGATTGACTATGAGTTGACCTGTGAGGGGAGCGCGGTCCGCGCGCGGGAGAGCATGGTCGTCGACGCTCGCCAGGTTTCTCGTAGCGACGCCGCACGCGCTGCATCCCGGGACTGGACCCGGTGCTCAAGCCCCCTGGGCGATGAGCGCTCCGGGGTACGCATCGCGCTGGTCAACGGCACCCGTCTGATCGTGCAGTGGTCCGACGCGCTCCCGGGCGATGGCCAGGCCCCCTTGCCCGAGAGGCTGGGTGAGCTGGTGGTGCAGCTGGCCAGCGAGCGCCAGAGTCTGGAGCAGACCGGGCTTCTCTGCCCGGGGCAGCAGGCCTCCGGAGACAAGGGGCTCACCACCCTTGAGATCCCCGTGTTGGTGGAGGGCCGCTATGAGGCAGCGGGCCTTGAGGCCACCTGGCATCGGGAGGGGCGACGCGTGACCGGCGTCCTTGATTTCAGTACATCGCCCGAAGCTTTCGCGCTGCGTCTAAACCCCTCGAAGGTCAGCCCGGCGTCGGCGACGTTGCCCCCGGAGCAAAAAAGCCTGAGCACCCTGATTCCCGCAGATCTCAGGCTTGTAGGCAGCGCCCGGGCCCGGGTTGAGCTTCCCTGCGTGGTGGAGCACGACGAGGTAAGGGTGGACTACGACGCCTGGGCGGCCGGGCGCGAAGTGCAGCTGATTCAGCCGCGCTGAGGAGGGGGGGCGTGGGGGTTCGCGGTGAGGGGCGATTTTTGAGACCGTGGGGCGGGTTTCGGGTGTGGTTGTGTGGTTGTGTGGTTGTGTGGTTGTGTGGCGCGGGGGTTTGCGGTGTGGGGCGATTCGTGTGTGCGTGGGGAGGGTTTCGGGCTGCAAAGGATGAAAAGATTTGGTGGTCGGGGATAGGTGCGCACATTGAGAGTAAGTCACGAAGAGAGCACGACGCTTCGTGGCGGCGTAGATATCAGAACATGTTATTAAGTTAGCAGGTTCTGATATCCGAATCTCACATCAAACTGTCGACGTCTTAAGTGACGCAGGTTTGAAACGAGAGCGCCAGAAGTTGTATGAAACTGCCGACGTCTTAAGTGACGCAGGTTCTATACAACGGGTCGAAACCAACTGCCGACGTCTTAAGTGACGCAGGTTGGAGTCGACGGAGCCGCTTCACAGAAAGGTGTCGATGCCCTCAAAAGCATCGACACCGGGTGAAGCCGCCAAAGCGTCACGTAACAGAGAAAGCGTTTTGTAAAAAACGCCGAGGTTGCGCGACATAGAAAAACCCGGGCCGAAAGGCCCGGGCTTTTTTGTCTCTGGCGGTGTGGAGGCTGACCGTGGGTCGTTGGAGGGGCAGTGTTTATGCGGGTGATGTGGGTCTCTCGGACGGGGAGATGCTGGGGTTGGGGGTATCGGTCGATTTGTGTGTGCGTGGGGAGTTTTTCGGGTGTGGTTGTGTGGTTGTGTGGCGCGGGGGTTTGCGGTGAGGGGCGATTTTTGAGAGCGTGGGCGGATTTCGGGTGTGGTTGTGTGGTTGTGTGGTTGTGTGGCGCGGTGGTTCGCGGTGTGGGTTGATTCGTGAGGGCGTGGGGAGGTTTGCGGGCTGAAAAGGATGAAAAGAGTTGGTGGTCGGAGATATGTGCGCACATTGATATTAAGTCACGAAGAGAGAACGACGCTTCGTGGCGGCGCAAGACCTCAGATGATGTTATTGAGTTAACATGATCTGGAGTTAAAGGGTCGAATTGACGTGTCGACGTCTTCATTGACGCAGCGTTGAGACGGCAGCGCCAGAAGTTGTATAAAGCTGCCGACGTCTTAAGTGACGCAGGGTTTATACAACGGGTCGAAACCAACTGCCGACGTCTTAAGTGACGCAGGTTGGAGTCGACGGAGCCGCTTCACAGAAAGGTG
Organism: Lujinxingia vulgaris; assembly: GCF_007997005.1. Taxonomy (GTDB): domain Bacteria; phylum Myxococcota_A; class Bradymonadia; order Bradymonadales; family Bradymonadaceae; genus Lujinxingia. Next base: position 40,888 of record NZ_VOSL01000036.1, read on the forward strand.
TCGATGCCCTCAAAAGCATCGACACCGGGTGAAGCCGCCAAAGCGTCACGTGACAGAGAAAGCGTTTTGTAAAAAACGCCGAGGTTGCGTGACACAGAAAAACCCGGGCCGAAAGGTCCGGGTTTTTTGTGTCTGGCGGGTAGGTGGGGTGACCGTGGGTCGTTGGAGGGGCAGTGTTTATGCGGGTGACGTGGGGTTTTTGAACAGGTAGATGTTCGCGTTTGGCACACGCTTGCTCTCGGACTCGACCACGATCTCGGACGCGGACTCGGACTCGATCACGACCTCGGACTCGAGCCCGTGAACCGCCCGAGGTGCACACGAATCGACCCACCTCGCGAACCTCGGTGCCCCACAACCACCCAACCACCCAACCACCGAACCACCCAACCACCCAACCACAACCCGCATACCCCCCAACCCAAACGGATCCAGGGCGGTCGATGGCAAGGAGCAAGGAGGAGCGCGCGCTGGCGCTCGACGTCGATTTCGGACTCGAACCCATGAACCGCCCCGGGTGCAAACGAATCGACCCACCTCGCGAACCTCGGTGCTCCACAACCACCGAACCACCCAACCACCCAACCACAACCCGCATACCCCCCAACCCAAACGCATCCAGGGCGGTCGATGGCAAGGAGCAAGGAGTTGCGTGTAGCAGCGCTACCGCGACGACGCAGCGACACAGCCAGCGTCGTCCTGAGCGCACACCCCCCAACCCAAACGCATCCAGGGCGGTCGATGGCAAGGAGGCAGGGATGAAGCTGTAGCAGCGCTACTGCGAATCCCTGACGACGCGGCCAGCGTCGTCCTGGGAGCGTTTGGCAACCTTGACAGGGAGGGGGGGCGTAGTACGTTACGGGCCGGTTGCAGCTGAGAAATTTTGACCCTTTTGAGCGCCCCCGAAATCGGGGCGTCTGGCGCAGGAGACGGGCATGAGTCAGTACGATGTCGTGGTGATTGGATCGGGGCCGGGAGGCTATGTCGCGGCCATTCACGCCGCACAATCCGGGCTGAAGACGGCCATCGTGGAGCGCGAGCCCACCGAGCGTCTGGGCGGCACCTGCCTCTTGCGCGGCTGCATCCCCACCAAAGCCATGCTGCACACCGCCGACATGCTCGAGACGCTTAAAAAAGGCGACGAGATCGGGGTGAGCGCCTCCGATGTGGCGCTCGATATGGACAAGATGCACGCGTACAAGGCGAAGGTGGTCAAGAAGAACGCCGGCGGCGTCAGCTACCTGATGAAGAAAAACAAGATCGACGTGCACCTGGGCCACGGTCGTCTGGCGGGCAAGGGCAAGGTCAGCGTGGAGGCCGCCGACGGCAAGACGCAGACCCTCTCGACCAAAAACGTGATTCTGGCCACCGGCTCGACCTGCTTCCACCTTCCCTTCATCGATATGAGCCCGGCGCGGGTGCTCGACTCCGACGGGATTCTGGAGCTTGAGGAGGTGCCGGAGCACCTGGTCGTGATCGGCGCCGGGGCTGTGGGCACCGAGTTTGCCAGCGTGTTTTTGCGCTACGGCTCCAAAGTCACGTTGATTGAGATGGCCCCGCGGGTGCTTCCTTCCGAAGATCACGAGGTCTGCGCCGAGGCCGAGAAGTCCTTCAAGAAACAGGGCATGACGGTGCTGACCAGCTCGAAGGTCACCGACGTCAAGGCCGACGACAAGGGCGTCAAGCTCGTCGTCGAGACCAAAAAGGGCGATAAGACCAGCTCCCAGACCATTGAGGCGTCGCACCTGCTGGTGGCCGCCGGGCGCGCGCCGCGCACGCAGGATATCGGCGCCAAAGGCACCCAACTGAAGATCGACGATCGTGGCGTGGTCGAGGTCGATGAGTTCATGCGCACCGGTGAGCCGGGCGTCTACGCCATCGGCGACATCGTCAACACCGCCTGGCTTGCCCACGTGGCCTCCAAAGAGGGCATCCTCGCCGTCGACCACATCGCCGGCAAGAACCCGCGCCCCATCAACCATCGCCTGGTACCGATGTGCACCTATTGCAGCCCGGAGGTCGCCTCGGTGGGCCTGAGCGAAGAGGCGGCGAAAGAGGCCGGTTATGATGTGAAGACGGGCGTCTTCCCCTTCAGCGCCATCGGTAAGGCGGCGATCCTCAACAAGACCGAAGGGTTTGTGAAGATCGTGGCCGACAAAAAGTACGACGAACTTCTGGGGCTGCACATCATCGGGCCGAAGGCCACCGAGCTTATCACCGAGGGGACCCTGGCCATGGAGCTGGAGTCGACGATCGAGGAGCTCTTGATGACGATTCACCCCCACCCCACGCTGGCCGAGGCGGTGGCCGAGGCGGCGCACGCGGCGATGGGTCACGCCATTCACATCTAAAGGGCCTGAGCGGGTCGATGTGAGGCAGAAGTTCAATCAAGACGTTTCCTGACTGAAAGAGAGGATGGCGAGATGCGAAGCGAAGTGGTGATGCCGCAGATGGGAGAGTCGGTGACCGAGGGGACGGTGACCGCGTGGCTCAAAGAGATCGGCGATTTTGTGGAGCGCGATGAGCCGCTCTTCGAGATCACCACCGATAAGGTCGACGCCGAGGTGCCCAGCCCCCTGGCCGGTGTGCTGGTGGAGCGTCTGGCGAAGGTGGGCGACACCGTCGAGATCAACACCGTGGTGGCGGTGCTCGATACCGAGGCGAAGCCCGGTGAGGTGAGCGCGGCCTCCAGTGAGGCGGCGTCGGCTCCGGCGAAGGCCGCCTCGGTCAGCAGCGGCGCGGCTTCTGCGAGCTCCGGTGGTACGGCCACCGCGCTTGCGACGCCGCCTTCGGCCGCGAGCAGCAACGGTGTGCCCTCGCGCGAGGAGCTTCGCCGCACCCGCTCCACCCCTCTTGTGCGTCGCATCGCGCAGGAGCACGGCATCGCCGATCTTTCGCCGATCGAAGGCAGCGGTATGAGCGGCCGGGTGACCAAGGCCGACATCATGGCCTTTATCGAGTCGGGCGCCCACCAGGGCACCAACGGCTCGACCGGCCCGATCGCCTCGCGCTCCTCGCAGCCTGCACAGCAGACCCGCCAGGCGCCGCCGGCTCCGCCCATCACGCTGGGCGATCGCGATCGTTACGAGCCGCTCGGGCCGCAACGCGCGGCCATCGCCGAGCATATGACCCGCTCGCGCGCCACCAGCGCCCACGCCCACACCATCCACGAGATCGACTTCTCGGCGGTGTCCAAAGCCCGTAAGCGCATGAAGGGCGAGTTTGAGGAGCGCGGCGTCAAGCTCACCTACACCGCGTTTATGGTCAAAGCGGTGGCCGACGCCCTGCGCGCCTTCCCCGTGGTCAACGCCTCGCTCGATGGCGATCAGCTCGTCTACCGCGGCGATATCAACGTGGGCGTGGCCGTGGCGCTCGACGCCTCCTTGATCGTGCCGGTGGTGCGCAACGTCGATGAGCTCAGCCTGCTGGGTGTGGCGCGCTCCATCAACGATCTGGCCGAGCGCGCGCGCACCAAACGCCTCAAGCCCGACGAGGTCCGCGGGGGCACGTTCACGCTCTCGAACCACGGGATCTTTGGCCCGGAGTTCGGCGTGCCCATTATCAACCAGCCGCAGACGGCGATCATCAGCACCGGCGCCATCAAAAAGCGGGTCGTCGTCGATCAGAAGACCGACGCCATCATGGTGCGCCCCACCGCGATCTTCTGCATGTCCTTTGATCATCGCACCATCGACGGGGCCACCGCCGATAAGTTTCTGGCGCATATCCGCCAGACGCTCGAGGGCTGGGAGTAAGTGGAAGATTTCAAGCATCGAGGCAGCGATGAATTTGAAACGTTGCCGGCCGGTGTTGAATCTCAAAGGTAGCGGCCGGCTCGAGTGTCGGGCTGGCCATATCTCCAGGTTTGATCATGCCGCGCGAAGTGCGCGGAGCTAAAGAAGGAGTCCATCGTGACGACGCATAACTTCAACAAGAACAACTTCAATGACGAAGTGGTCAACGCTGACGTGCCCGTGATCGTGGATCTGTGGGCGCCCTGGTGCGGTCCCTGCCGCGCGCTCAGCCCGGTTATCGACAAGCTCGCTGGCGAGTTTGAGGGCCAGGTCAAGGTCGGCAAGATCAACATCGACGAGGAGCCTGAGCTGGCGCAGGCGTTCAACGCGCGCTCCATCCCCATGGTCGTGGCGATGCGCGGCAATGACGTCGTCGACGTGATGATGGGGTTCCAGGGCGAGCAGCCCCTGCGGAAGCTCTTTGAGAAAGCCAGCGCGGCGAAGTAAGGCGCGTTTCTTGAAGGCGCAGGCGCGCTCGCGCCACCTACAATCATGACGATCTGACCTACGCCCGCTTTCTTGAGGAGAGCGGGCGTCTGTCGATGGGACGCGGTGATTATGAGTGACGTAAAACAACCTCCCGTAGCGCTCAGCCCGAGCTATGAGGCGATGTGGACCCAGCTCACCTCCGAGCTCTCACCTCTGATCGAGGATGGCGCGCTGCATCAGGCGGTGAGCCGCCTCAGCGCGATGCTCGAGACGATGGGGCCGGCCGGCGAGGAGCCGGGCGCGCGCAGCGAAGATGATTTGCTGCGCGGTCGCCTGTTGACCCGACGCGCCGAGCTCTACCTGGATCTCGACGAGGTCGATGATGCCCTGGCTGACGCCCAGGCGGCCTGGAAGGCCGGCTGGCGCGACGCGGCGACGATGGCCGTGGCCGGCTGGGCCAGCTACCAGCTCGATGAGCCGGAGGCGGCGCAGGCCTATTTTAACGAGGCGATCGCGCGTAAAGAGGGCGATCCGGGCATGCTGATGGGGCGGGCGTTGGTGGCCGTGGAGCTTGAGGAGTACGAGGAGGCTCGCGCCGATCTGACCCACGCGCTCATCGCCGATCCGGACAACGCTGAGATCCTGGCGCTGCGCGGGGAGGTTCACCTGCGGTTGAGCGATCTGAAGGGGGCCGAGCGCGACTTGAAGGCCGCCCGGGAGCTCGACGCCGAGGATGCCGACTACGCCCTGGCGATGGCTCGCCTGCATATGCTGCGCGGCCAGGTCGATGAGGCCCTGAGCCTGCTCGACATCGCCGTCGGCGAAGGCACGGACGTAGCGCTGGAGGCGATCTTGATGCGCAGCCACCTGCGCCTGACGCGCGGGGAGCATCGCCTGGCACGCGAAGACGCGCTGCGCGCCTCCAACATCTACCCCGAAGAAGCCTTTGCCTTTGTGCAGCTCGCTAACGTGCAGCTGGCCGAGGGCAAACTCAGCGCCGGCAAGAAGGCCGCCGAGCGCGCGGTGATGCTCGATCCGAGCCTCCCCGACGCCTACGCGGTGCGCGGCGCCGCCTTGCAGATGAGCGGCGAAGAGGAGGCGGCCCGCGCCGATCTGGAGCGCGCCTCCAGCGCGCCGGCCGAGCTGCCGATGTTCTTGCTGGGTCCGGCCTACGACTCGGTGGAGATGCCCGCGCTGGATAGCTCGATCTTCGAGATGTTCGGCAACGACTTCGATCCCTCGAACTTCGCCGATGCCTTCAGGCAGGGCGGCGCCGGCGGCCCGAAGATGCCCGGGGGCAACCCCATGGGCATGCTCGACCAGCTCTTTGATGAGTCCGGCAACATCCGCGGGGCGTTCAAGCCCATCTTCGAGATGGCCGTCAAGCAGGCCCCCACGCTGATGAAGAACCTGCCGAAGAGCATGCTCGGCGACATCGACGAGGAGCAGCTCAAGAAGATGGATCTCTCCAACCTCTCGGCCGACGATCTCGAGAAGCAGATGCGGGACTTCTACACGATGATGAAGTCCGGCAAGGGCCCCGGCGCACCGAAGTCTGACGATGACGCCGGCGGTGATGACGCCGACGCTCCCGAGAAGATCGACGAAGACTAAGGGCGCAACCCCGGGCGTTTTGGGGTGTTGCAGATATCGAGAGCCCCGCGCTGCGTCGCAGCGCGGGGCTCTTCTGCAGGCCCGGCCGGCGGTGAGGCTGGACAAACCCCCGGGCTCTTCTCTATGAAAGCCCCCCACGGGCAACGGGTGGAGGTGGAGAAGCCCCTTCTGAGGGGCGCGCAGCAAATGCGCCTTGCCACCTCGTGATGAGCGCGTAGATCTGAGCCTCGAAGCCGTTGGGCCCTGTTAATGAATGAACAGCGAAGCGCGGAAACCTTCTATGTCAAAACTCGTGATCGTCGAGTCGCCCTCTAAGGCGAAGACCATTCAAAAGTACCTGCCCAAGGAGTTTGTGGTGAAGGCCTCGCTGGGCCATATCCGCGACCTCCCGGACAACGCCGGCCAGATGCCCGCGAAGTATAAAAAGGAGCCCTGGGCCAGCCTGGGTGTGAACATCGAGGAGGGCTTTGACGCGGTGTACGTCGTCAAAGATCCCCGCTCCAAGAAGGCCATCAAAGAGCTCAAGGCCGAGCTTAAGAAGGCCGACGCCCTCTACCTCGCGACAGATGAAGACCGTGAAGGAGAGGCGATCAGCTGGCACCTATTGGAAGAGCTCAAGCCCAAATGCCCGACGCACCGCATGGTCTTTCACGAGATCACCAAGTCGGCCATTGAGCGCGCGCTGGAGAACACCCGCGAGGTCGACAGTAGCCTTGTGGAAGCCCAGGAGACGCGCCGCATCCTCGACCGCCTGGTGGGCTACCCGCTCTCGCTGCTGGTAGGCAAGAAGATCAAATACGGGCTCTCAGCCGGGCGTGTGCAGTCGGTGGCGGTGAGGCTTCTGGTGGAGCGCGAGCGCGAGCGTCGCCGCTTCCGCACCGGCTCGTACTGGGACCTCAAGGCGCAGCTCGCCGAGAAGGGCAACGCCTTTGATGCGGTGCTTCATGAGGTCGACGGCACCCGCGTGGCCACCGGCAAAGATTTTGACGAGAACACCGGCAAGATCGCCGAGGGCAAAAACGTCCTGCTCCTCGATGAGAAGCAGGCCAAAAAGATGGTCGATCAGCTGGCCAGCCGCCCCTGGACGGTCAACGAGATCACCGAGCGCCCCTATACCACCCGTCCCAAGCCGCCCTTCATCACCTCGACCCTGCAGCAGGAGGCCAGCCGTAAGCTGGGGATGTCGGCCTCGGATACGATGCGGGTTGCGCAGTCGCTCTACGAGAACGGTTTTATCACCTACATGCGTACCGACTCGGTGAACCTCTCGCAGCAGGCGCTCAGCGCCGCGCGTAAGGCCGCCGGCGAGCTCTACGGTGCGGAGTATGTGGCCGATAAGCCGCGGGTTTACGCCTCGAAGTCCAAGGGCGCGCAGGAGGCCCACGAGGCGATTCGTCCCACCGGCGATGCCTTTGTGCACCCGAAGAAGTCGGGGCTTAAGGGGCGCGATCGCAAGCTCTACGACCTGATCTGGAAGCGCACCGTGGCCAGCCAGATGGCCGACGCCAAAAAGACCAGCGTGCGCGTGGACCTGAAGGTCAGCGACGACGAGCACACCTACATGTTCCGCGCCAACGGCAACCGCATCGACTTTGCGGGCTTCATGCGTGCGTATGTCGAAGGCGCTGATGATCCGGAAGCGGCCCTCGAAGATCGCGAAGTGCTGCTGCCGGCGCTCAAAGAAGGTGGGGAAGTCGACTGCAACGAGCTTGAAGCCATCGGCCACGAGACCAAGCCGCCGGCGCGCTTCACGGAAGCCTCGCTGGTGAAGGTGCTCGAAGAAGAAGGCGTGGGCCGCCCGAGTACCTACGCCACGATCATGAGCAAGATCACCGCTGGCGAGAAGTACGGCCGTAAGGTGGGCCGCACCCTGGTGCCGACGTACATGGCCTTTGCGGTCACCGAGTTCCTGGAAAAACACTTCGGGGAGCTGGTCGACACGCAGTTTACGGCGCGGATGGAAGACGATCTCGATGAGATCGCCGCCGGCAAGGGCTCCAAGGTGGAGTACCTGCACCAGTTCTACCGCCGCGAGGGTGCCTTTGCCGACAAGGTCAACGAGGGCGAAGAGAAGATCGAGCCGGACCTGGCCCGTGAGGTCACCCTGGAAGACTTCCCGGCCACGCTAAAGGTAGGGCGCTACGGGCCTTACGTGCAGATCGAGGTCGATGGCGAGACCAAGACCGTCGATGTGCCCGACGACATCCCGCCGGCCGACCTGGATTATGAGAAGATCCTGGAGCTGCTGGAGAAACGTGAGCAGGGGCCTGAATCCCTGGGGATTCACCCGGAGAAGGGCGAGCCGATCTTTTTGATGAACGGCCGCTTTGGTCCCTACTTCCAGCTGGGTGAGCGCACCGAAGAGAACAAGAAGCCGCCGACGGCCTCGGTGCCCAAAGGCATGAAGCCCGAAGACGTGACCCTGGAGCAGGCAGCGCAGCTGCTTGATCTTCCGCGTGAGCTGGGCAAGCACCCCGAAGATGGCAAGCCGGTAGAAGCGGGCATCGGGCGCTACGGGCCTTTCGTCAAACACGTCAAGGAGTACCGCAACCTGCCCGAGCAGGACATGGTCTTCACGGTGACGCTGGAGCAGGCGCTGGAGCTTCTGGCGCAGCCCAAGGGGCGCCGCTCCAACAGCCGCAAGGTGCTCAAGGAGCTGGGCACCGACCCGGACAGCGGCAAGCCGATCAACGTGCTCGACGGGCGCTACGGGCCTTATGTGAAGCTGGGCAAGGTCAATGCCTCGCTTCCCAAGGGCACCAACCCCGATGATATGACGCTGGAGAAGGCGCTGGAGCTCATCGAGCAGAAGAACGCGAGCTGAGCCAGTCTCCGGCCTTTCGCGCCGCCGGCGATCCGCGCCGCGTGACGCCGGGCCGGGCGTTGAAAAAAGAAAGCGTCCTCGCCGGAGATTCGGGCGGGGGCGCTTTTTTGTGGTCGGAAGCTCGCCGGGCCCGGGAGCAGGCTGAGCGGGAGACTCAGTGCTCGAGGATCGGCAGCCCGGTGAAGATGTCGGGAAGCGAGACGCCGGTGACCAGGGGAAGGTTGAGCGCGCGGTGGGCTTCCTGGAGGCTTCGGAACTGGCGGATGCCCACCGCGTCGAGCTCCTGAAGAGGTTGGGGCGTGATCAGGGCGATGGGGTTTCGCTCCAGGGCCATGGCCAGCACATAGGCGCGTTGCTGACCGCCGACGCCGGGCTCCGGTGAGGGGCGTTCGCCGCGAAGCTCCGCGAGCAGAGTGTCGCGGCCCCGGGCCAGAGCGCGGGCGAAGGCGCGCTCGCCATCGCCGCGTCCCAGACCTTCGGGGCATGTGGCTTCCAGCACGATCCACCCTCCCGGGGTCAGGGCGCTGTGCTCGACGAGCGCGGCGTAGGTGGCCGCGCGCGAGGCCTGGTAGAAGTTGTCGGATTTGCTCGGCGGCAACTTCAGGTGCAGCCAGGGCAGAGGCTCGCTGGTGTAGAAGAAGGCCTCACGGGCGATGCTGCAGGCCTCTTCAAAGGTGGGGCGGACCGGGCCGAAGAGGATGGCGCGGGGCTCGGGGTGGCCGGGCACGATCTGCAGCGCGTCGACGGGGACGTTCATCTTCGCGACCCGCCAGAGGGCCTGCTGAAAGGGGTTGTCGTCGATGCGTCCCAGGCGCACGCCGGGGTGACGTAAGAGCTCCAGGCCGTGCAACGTGCCGATGGTCTCTTCGCCGGCGCAGCCGATGGCCAGGGCTTTGATGCCGCCGGAGAAGCCAGCGTACTGATGCGGCTCGACGGTGCCGACGACGATGATGCGGTCGTGCTGAAAGAGCATCGGGTGCAGCAGCGCGGGCAGCGGTCGATCCCCACCGGGCGGGGCAGGGCCGATCAGCGGTTCGGCCTGGGGCTCCGACAAGAGCCCGACGTCGGCGCCGAGCATCGAGAGGCGCGGGTGGTGCGGGTTGTGCTGGGTGAGTGTGGCGCCGGCGTCGTGGCAGATCTCCAGGAGGGGCCGGAGCTCGGAGAGGGCCAGCGCGCGGTGCAGGCCCAGGGCGACGAGCACCGAGATCTGCGCGGGCTTAAAGGTGTTGAGGTGGTTGAGCAGCGGCTCAAGCACATCGGGAAGATCCACAGGGCGTGTGGCGTCGGGGATGACGACCAACAGACGTTGATCGGGTGCGATTGAGGCGGCCCGACGGGCGAGGGTTTGGCTTACCGATCGGTGAAGCACGCTCTCAGGAGGCTTCGGGGGTTTGATCGTGTTCAAAACGCTCCTGAAGTACGATGGCGAGGTTCAACTTCAGCGTATCGTAGTCGCAGGGGGTGGTGAGGCGCTCTTTGAGTGGCGCCAGCTTATCATCCGGGGACCACTCGCTGGCAAGCTCGCGCAGCTCGGGCAAGAGGCGACCGTCGGCGTGCTCATCGAGCGGGAGCTTATGGCCGCGTTCTGCCAGCGTCATAAAGTGGCGCAGCACGCTGGAGGGAGTGAGCCCGCGCTCTTTTGCGATGGCGCGATAATCATGCCCCTCACGAACCAGCATCAATGTACGCAGGTAGGTCTCGCCAAGCTCGCCATCGCCGGAGGCCGGCCTGGGGCGGCTCTCGGAGGAGCGGGCGCTCGGAGGAAGATCACCCAACTCGGAGGCTGAGCGCAGATGACGCGCCAGCACCTCGGCCACAGTCTCGGAGAGGGGCTCCGAGGACATCATCAACTCGGTGCCCGCGTCGGTCAGTGAGAGGCAGCCGTAGGTGTTCTGGGTGGTCAGCCCGAGCTGGGAGCAGACATCGAGCAGGCGCACGAGATCATCCTGACGAAGATCGCGCAGGATGCCATGGGTGGAGAGCTGGTCGAGGCCGGCGCCGACGATCTTTTTGGCGCGCGATCCGCGCAGCATCGCCGCGATCACGTGGGCGCCCCATTTGCCGCGGGCGCGGGCGATGCCGCTTAAGACTTTGCGCAGCACCGTCTGGGCCGACTCGCGCACGATGATAGGCGCGCGCACCTGACCGGCGGCCTGCGCATAGGAGGGCGGTCCGCAGCATCGATCGCAGCGCTTGCACTCAGCGATGTCGTGGGCGGTGTCGCTGAAGTAGCGCACCAGGTAGACCTGCCGGCAGGTGTGGCCGGTGGCGTAGCGCACCATATCTTCTTGATGTTGCTCATCGACGCCGCGCCGCGCGTTGAGCGCGTCCCAGTCCACGCGAAGATCGCGAGTGCGGGCCTGGTCGATGACCTCCAGCCAGGGGGCCGGTCCGCGCTGGCCAAAGGCCAGGTGCCCGCCGCGCTCCAGAAGTCGCAGCGCCGAGCCCACCGCCCAGGGGTGCACCCGGTCGTCGCCGGCGCGCGAGAGGTGGTCGGCGAGCATGTCGGCGTCCAGGGTATGCATGCCCACGCCGTGCTTTTGCAGAAGGGTCCAGAGCCGCTCCACCAGCTTGCGGTCCGGGAAGGAGTTTTCGGTAAAAAACTCGTGGATGCGCAGATCGGCGCGGTTGTAGAGCAGCAGACAATGTGCCGGATCGCCGTCACGCCCGGCGCGTCCGGCCTCCTGGTAGTAGGCCTCCACGCTGCCGGGGATGTTAAAATGCACGATCGCGCGCACATCGCTCTTATCGACGCCCATGCCGAAGGCGTTGGTCGCGATGAGCAGCGGGGCGTCGCCGGCCATAAAGGCGTCCTGGACCTCGTCGCGCTCCTGGTCGGAGAGCCCGGCGTGGTAGAGCGCCGGGTAGTAGCCCGACTCCCGCAGATTGCGCCCGACCTCTTCGACCTGCTTGCGGGTGGCGCAGTAGATGACCTTGCTGCCCTCCGGGGTCTGGTCGAGCAGGGCCTCAATGCGCTCGTATTTGGAGCGTCGGCTGCGCGCCGGATACACCTCGAAGAAGAGGTTGGGACGCTCAAAACCGGAGACGACGACGCTGTGGTTGTCGAAGTCGAGCTGGGCGGCGATGTCGCGCTGAACGTCCGGGGTTGCCGTCGCGGTGAGCGCCAGCGTCGTGGGCGCACCCAGCTTCTGACGGACCTCGCCGAGGTTGAGGTAGTCCGGGCGGAAGTCGTGGCCCCACTGGCTGATGCAGTGTGCCTCATCGATGGCAAAAAGCCCGATGGGCACGCCGGAGAGCGCGTCGAGGAAGGCCTGGCTTTTAAAACGCTCGGGCGCCACCAGCACGACTTTAAACGCGCCGGCGCGCATGCCGGCCAGGCGCTGGCGCTGCTCGTCCCAGCTCAGAGATGAGTTGATGTAAGTGGCTGGAATGTTAAAGGATTCGAGCGCGTCGGCCTGATCTTTCATCAGGGCGATCAGTGGCGAGACGGCCAGGGTGAGCCCGGGGAGCACACAGCCCGGGAGCATGTAGCAGAGGCTCTTGCCGCTGCCGGTGGGCATCACGATGAGCGTGTCGTTTCCCTCGACCACCGCCTCAATGCCGCGGCGCTGGCCGGTGCGGAAAGACTCAAAGCCGAAGATGTCGTGGAGCGCGGCGTCGATCGAGGGCGCGATGGGCGCAAAGGGGGCGGGGAGGTTCATAGTGCGGTGCTCGAGAGAGGAGGGCCGGCACGCCCAGGGCGTACTGGCGAGGGTGGCGCCGTCGGCGCGCGCTCACGACCGGAGGTGCAACAGGGTGCTTCTCTCATTATCGCGTCGGGCGCGCCGATCTTGCTCCTTTCTTCGCAGGGATCGCGATCGCGGGCAAGGCCCTCCCCCGATCCGGCCGGCGGACACACCCTCAAAAACGCACGCTGAGGCCCGCGCTGGGGGCAAAGACCCAGTTGTCGTAGTTGCGCGACGACTCCAGCACCGTGGGCCGAAAGAGCACCCGCATCATCGTCATGTCCACATGCAAGAAGACCCAGCGGTAGCCGAGCATCGCGCCCCAGTTCAGACCGACGTAGTGCAGCTCGGAGTCTTCAAAGAAGCGCGAGGGGTTGTAGTCCTGGTACTCCTCGGGGATGCGCTCTTGGAGCCAGTCCGGGAGGTTGGGGGTGGCCGAGAGGTCGCTGTAAAGGTAGCGCGGCGAGAGGTAGAGCTTGATGATGTCCTGGTACTGCCAGCCGGCGGAGAGGCCGGCCTCAAAGTCGTGGCGTTTAAACTCGGTCATCACCAGCCACTCCACCGCGGAGCTGGCCACGGAGCGGTGGTAGCCGTAGGCGGCGTGGGCGGTCAGCGCGAGGTCTCCTCCCTGGCTCTCCCAGAGCTGCAGACGCACATCGGGTTTGACGACGTTGCCGTTGTAGCGAAGCCCCACGTCGAGGCCCTCCAGGGGGCGATCGCTCACACCCACGCGCAGCGCGACCTCAGGGGTGACCCCGGGCAAAAAGAGCTGCCAGAGCAGCACCGCGTCGAGCAGCGTACGCAGCTCCTCTTCGGTGATGGGGCCCTCGTCGCGTTGGGCGGCGTCGACCACCGCGCGCCCGGCGTCGATGGTGCCGTCAAAGACCCCGGTATAAAGATCGGCCTGGGCTACCCCTGTGATCTGCACCTCGCCGGGGGCAAGGGTGTGGGCCGGAGCGAGGTTGCTCAACGAGGTGGCGCAGCCGCTGGCGAAGAGCAGGGTCAGCGTGAGCAACGTAACGAAGATCGGGCGAGGAGAAGAAGGCATCATCAGCTCATTCCAGAAGAAGATGTCGTTTCAGCGGCGAGGATCTCGGGGAGGTGGCGAGCTCCCTGAATATCAGGGGGCGAGCACCCTGAGTTGTCGCGATGGCTTTCTTGACAGGGGTAGGGGCATTTGCCCTACTCCCGTCGTGTTTGTCGAGCGCGGCGGCGCTTTTTGTGCACGTCGTGTTGAACATTGCGATCGATCTTCCTTTTTCAACGCCCGAGAGCCGGGCAGAGCAGGTGCATGATGAGCCAGGATAGGATGACCCTCGACACCGAGCTTGTGGCCTGGCGCCGCCACCTCCACGCCCACCCGGAGCTCTCGTTTGAGGAGCATCAGACCGCGGCCTTTATTGAGCAGCGGCTCTCGGAGCTGGGTGTGGAGAGCACCCGGGTGGCCGAGACGGGCGTGGTGGCGCTGATCGAGGGGGCGCAGCCGGGGCCGACGCGGGCGTTTCGCGCCGACATCGACGCGTTGCCCATTCAGGAGCTTGGTGAGCGCGACTATTGCAGCACGCGCCCGGGGGTGATGCACGCCTGCGGCCATGATGTGCACACGACGGTGGGGCTGGGGGTGGCGCGCGAGCTTGTGGCCCGGCGCTCGGAGCTAAAAGGGCGGGTGAAGATGATCTTTCAGCCCGCCGAGGAGGCCTCGCCCACAGGTGAGCCGATTGGGGCGGAGCGCATGGCTGTGGAAGGAGTGCTCGAAGCGCCGGAGGTCGAGGCCATTCTCGCGTTGCACTGCATGCCGACGTTGGAGGTGGGTAAGATCGGCTACACCGGCGGGCCGGTATGGGCGGCCTCGGAGCTTGTGGAGGTGGTGATCGAGGGCAAAAAGAGCCACGGCGCCTACCCGCATGAGGGCATCGATGCGGTGGCGGTGGCTGCCCAGGTGATCGTGGCGCTGCAGCAGGTGGTCAGCCGCGTCACCGATGCGCGCGACGCGGTGGTGCTCTCCATCGGCAAGCTGGAGGCGGGCAACTCCTACAACATCATTGCCGAGCGGGCTGAGCTCACCGGCATTTTGCGCGGACTTTCGGCGCCGGCGATCGAGCGCGCGCGCCAGGCGGCGCGCCAGATCATTGAGGGGGTCTCCGCCGCTCTGGGAGCGCGCGCCACGGTTCGTTTTGTGCCCGGTGCGCGCCTGACCGCCAACGACGCGGGCCTGGAGGCGCGCGTGGTGCGCCTGATTGAAGAGCGAGTGGGAGAAGGCGTGATGGTCAAACATCTTCCCCAGCTTGGCGCCGAGGACTTTGCGGCCTTCTCCACCCGGGTGCCGGCGGCGTACTTCTTTCTGGGCGTTAAGGATCCGGGCTCCGAGGACGTGCACCCGCTGCACACCCCGCGCTTTGATGTCGATGAGCGCTGCCTCACGCTGGGCGTGCGCGCCATCACCGAGGCGTTGCTGGGCCTTGGCTAAGCGCGGGCCTGCGCGTTTCGTCCCCAAGACGCGTTGCGCACTGCCGGGTGTGTGCGTATAACTCACCCCTCGTGTCGCCCGGCGGCGGCGCGAACCACACTCCATTTAATGACGTTGCGCCCACCCAGGAGCACTCGCGATGAAAGGCGGCATGAACAGCCTGGTCCGCCAGGCCCAGAAGATGCAATCGCGCATCACCAAGGTTCAGGAAGAGATCGGCAACAAGACCATTGAGGCCTCCACCGGTGGCGGCATGGTCACGGCCGTGGTGAACGGCAAGCAGGAACTTCTGCAGATCAAGATCAACCCCGATGTCGTCGATCCCTCCGACGTTGAGGTGCTCGAAGAGATGGTGCTCGGCGCCGTCAACCAGGCCATGGAGATGGCCGGTGAGATGATGAACTCCGAGATCGAGAAGATCACCGGCGGCCTCAACATCCCGGGCCTCTTCTAAGCCCCCTTCCGACCCGGGCCCACCCGATGAAGCCCCGCGATCCCATCACTCGCCTGGTCAACGCGTTTCGCAAGTTGCCGGGTATTGGCGAGCGCACCGCTACGCGCCTGGCCTTCTTCGTGCTCAATGAGAGCGAGGAGATGGCCCGGGAGCTGGCCGAGGCGCTGGTGGAGGTCAAGGAGCGGGTGGGCCTGTGTCAGGTCTGCTGCAACCTGACCGAGGCGGAGGTCTGCGAGATTTGCCGCGACACCCGGCGCGACACCACCACGATCTGTGTGGTGGAGCGCACCCAGGACCTGCGCGCGATCGAACGGACCGGCGATTTTCGAGGGCTCTACCACGTGTTGCACGGGCTGATCAGCCCGCTCGACGGGGTGGGCCCCGATGATATTCGCCTGCGTGAGCTGCTCACCCGCCTGCAGTCGCCCCCCGAAGGGATGGAGGAGCCGCAGGAGGTGATCGTGGCCTGCAGCCCCTCGGTCGACGGGGAAGCCACCGCGCTTTATTTGCAGCGTCTGCTCAAGCCTCTGGGGCTTAAGGTCAGCCGCATCGCCAGCGGTGTTCCGATTGGCGGAGAGCTTGAATATACCGACCGGGTCACCCTCTCGCGTGCGCTCTCGCAGAGGCGGGAAATGTAGCGTGCGCGCGGGTTTTCGCCCGTTCGCTGCGCCCCAACCCCGGCGTTGCGTGGGGTGGGTCACTGTGCTAGCTTGACCCGTGAAAGTCAGTTTGACGCCGACTCGACCCTCCCTCTGAGGGAGGCAACCGAGGAGTACCTCCATGCTCAGTTCCCAGATGGTGATTTACGAAGAGGAGCACCAGAAGCTCACAGAGATCTGTGAGCGTCTTGTGCGCGATGCCCTCGCGAAAGCCATCTTTATTGTGGACAAAGACGGGCAGCTGGTCACCGCCACTGGCGAGACCACTGGCATCGACACCACCGGTCTGGCCTCACTGGTCGCGGGCTCTACGGCGGCCACCGGCAGCCTGGCGCTGATGCTCGGAGAGGAGGAGTTTCCGGTTCACTTCCACGAAGGAAAAAGCAAGCATCTGCATGTCTCCGTCATCGGCGACACGCTGATTCTTGTGGTCATCTTCGATGAGCGCTCCAGCCTCGGGCTTGTGCGCCTGCGAGTGAAGCGCGCCTACGCGGAGATGGCCGATATCATCGCGGCGGTCGCCGAGAAGGCCAAAGACGGCAACAAAGATATGGATATCTTCGGCGAGATCACCGACGACGATATCGACAGCCTCTTCAATGATGCCTTCTAGTGAGGGCTCTACGCTTGAGGCACCCGGTTTCAGATGACGTTTTGATGTGGTTTTGGGGAGCTTTCGCAGGTGTTCGCCCGGTAGGTTCGGCGAAGACCAACGCAGGCTCGACGCCAGGCCTGAAGGTCGGGCGGCGGATGTTCAAAATTTAATTCGACACGATTTCGCCTCGTGGTATAACGCTTCGCGGCATTCCAGCGAGTTTATTCGACGATGTCGATTTCGAGACTTCGAACCAGCTAACGCAACGTGCCCCGGCCCCAGGGTACGTACGCCTTGGCCACGCGCGGTGACGAGAAGGTCCCTATGTCGTTCATCAATTACGCCCAGCGGGAAATCATCCTCAAGATCGTTTACTACGGGCCGGGGCTCTGTGGTAAAACGACGAACATTAAGTTCATCTACTCGGGGACCAACCCGGACGCGCGCGGTAAGCTGGTGAGTCTGGAGACCAAGCAAGAGCGCACGCTCTTCTTCGACTTCCTGCCCCTGAGTCTTCCCGCCATCCGCGGCTTCAAAACTCGCCTGCACCTCTACTCGGTGCCCGGTCAGCTCTTCTACAGCGCCAGCCGTAAGCTGATCATGAAGGGCGCCGACGGCGTGGTCTTCGTCGCCGACAGCCAGCGGGCTCGTAAAGAGGCCAACATCATCTCGATGGAGGACCTCAAAGAGAACCTGGTGGCCTACGGCTACGACATCGACAAGATCCCCTTTGTCATCCAGTACAACAAACGCGACCTGCCCACGGCGATGCCGCTCGAAGAGCTGCGCGCCGACCTCAACCCCGAGGGCAAGTACCCCGACTTTGAGGCCAGCGCCATCGCGCCCAATGGCCCCGGCGTCTTTGAGACGCTCAAGGCGGTGGTCAAGCAGATCCTGGTCGAGCTGAAGAAGACCAAATAAGTCGACATCTTGACTGTGAGCGTTCAGAAGCGGCACCCCCTCGGAGGGTGCCGCTTTTTTTTGGTCGCCGGGCGCTGATATTTGGCAGGCTGTGCAGGGAATGGTCATCGTAAAGGTGTTGTTTTTCAACACGTTACGACGGTTAACGGCGACGCGCACGGAGGTATGCAATGGGGCTGCTCTCGGAGCTTACGTACACCCATATGGAGGTCTTCTCGACGATGGAGGCGATCGGGCGTTCGATCGCGCAGGCCCAGCGCGCCCGGGAAGATGAGGGTGAGGTCCATGCGCTCTTGCGCGAGATCGTGCCGCGGGCGCTGCTCCTGCGTCAGCGCTTGCAGGCGACCTTCGATCGGGAGCGGGAGCATCTCTACCCGCGGGTGCGGCGCATCTTCGGCTCGGAGGTCGAGGAGATCGAGGGGCTCAAGCGCTACGCCGAGCAGGTGCTGGAGCAGCTCGACCACTTTATGGATGAGCTCCCGGCAGCCACTCGCGGGCGTTACCATCCGGTGCGGCTGGCGTACCTGGCGTTGCTCTTTGATGAGCTGGCCGAGCTCTATGAGTCGCGCACCGAGATCGAGCGTCGCTTCTATGAGACCTACTCCACGATCGTGTTCCCGGGTGGGGCGGCCACCGACTGAAAGGGGGCGGGAGCAAGCCAGGGAGCTTGTGCGGCTTTGCCAAACGTCGGGCGCTCGCGCATAGTCGCAGCCGTCTTCGATGAGAGGCTGGCCGATGAGCGAGTGGAAGGATCTGAACAGGGTGAAGGGGGAGTCCGGCGCCCCGGCGCGCTTTGGCGATGCGACCACGCTGGAGGTGGTGGGCGCGCGCGATATGCTCGGGAGGTTGCGCCCTTTGAGTGAGGCGGGGCGTGCGCGGGCGGCGCGCGTGCACGTCTATCGCGGGGATGAAGTCGCGCGCTGGGACGCAGAAGTCGCGCGCCTGCGCACGCTCGACCTCTGGCATCAGGATCATGCCGAGGTTCAACGCCCGATCGATGACGCGCTGCGTGAGCTTCCGGCCCTGGAGCGGCCGCTTCGTCGCCTGCAGCTCGGGGAGGTGCTGCGCGACGCGGAGCTCTTTGAGGTCAAACGTTTTCTGTTTCACGCGCTGACGATCCTGCAGGCGGCCGGGAGCGCCGATGGTCTGCCGGCCCCTGGCGAGCCGGGCTATGAGGTGCTGCGCGAGACGATGAGCGCGATGCACCCGGAGGCGCAGGCCAGCGCGCGTTTTCATTTAAGCGATCAACTCGACGGGGAGCTGGCCCGGGCGCGGAAGGCGCATCGCCGCGCGGGGCGCGAACTTCGTAAGGTTCGCGACGCCGCTGAGGCTCAGATCTGTGAGCGCTGGGGCGGACGCTTCGATGTGCGGGGCCGCTACCGACCCGAGGCCGGTGTGACCCTCGACGATCAGCGCCTGGCCTACCAGGGGGGGGCCTGGCAGCTGGTCGATGAGGCGGTGGTGGAGGCCGAGGCGGCGCAGGCTCGTGTCGCCGAGGAGGTGGAGGCGCGCGAGCAGCAGCTGCGGGGGCGACTGAGCGAGCTTTTGCAGCGCGCGCTCCCGCAACTCGAAGGCACCATCGAGGCGCTGGCGCGCTTTGATGAGGGGCGGGCGCGGGTGCGCCTGCGCGAGGCGATCGGTGGCTGCTGGCCGGAGCGTCGGGAGGGCGCGGCGCTGCATCTTGTGCAGGGGCGCGATCCTCGCCAGGTCGATCGCATCGGCGATGAGGTTCAGCCCATCGATGTGGCGCTCGACGCGCCGGTGACGGTGGTGCTCGGCCCGAATATGGGCGGGAAGTCCGCGCTCTTGAAGCTCGTGGGGCTTTGCCAGTTCTGCGCGCAGGCGGCGCTGCCGGTGCCCGCCGAGCGTTGCACCTTCGGGATGCTGGAGGGGCTGATCTATGTGGGCAGTGAAGAGGGGGGCGCCGCCGAGGAGGAGGGGCTCTCGTCGTTCGGGCGCGAGGTGCGGCGCCTTGTGGCGCATTGGGAGGGGGCCGTGCCCCGGCTCTGGCTGCTCGATGAGCCGGGGCGCGGCACCCACCCGGCCGAGGGCGCGCGCTTCGCGCGGTCGGTGATTGAGGCCCGGCAGCGCGCCGGCGATCGGGTCGTGGCCGCCACACACTTCCCGGAGATCGCCGCGGCCGACACGGTGGCGCGGCTGCGCATTCGCGGTCTGCGCGTCAGCGATGAGGCGCTGCGTCTGGCGCTCTCCGCCGGTGACTCGCCGCCAGAGCGCGATCTGGACCGGCTCACCTCCAAGCTTCGCGCGCTGATGGATTACCGGCCGGAGCCCAGCCTTGCCACCGACGTGCCCCGCGACGCCTGGCGGGTGGCCCGCGCGCTGGGGCTGAAGCTGGACGACGAGCGCTGAGATCGCCCGGGCGATCGGGAAAAACTTTCCCCTGACTCGAAATCGGGTGACGATGGGCGCTCTCGGCATCGCCAGCGGGCGAGGTGTGGGTGGATGTTGCTTTCGACGCGGTCAGAAAGGTGTTTTCTTAAAGTTTCTCTTTAAGTTTTTTGACCGGCCCCCCAACCTGGTGTCTTATGGGATCACGATGTAGGTGCAGGTAGTCATGCAAGGAAGCGATCGACACCGGCATCGGGAGGTTCCCCTCAAGGGCGTCTCGGGCATGTTCTATGCGCCCGTACGCGTTATGCCCTGAGAGCCCTCTGACAGGTTCTGCGATCTTTTGCTGGCCGAAGGCCACTATGGTGCGCAGACTAAACGCCCTGTCAGGGCCAGCTCGGGTGAAGGGAGCGTCGATCGAGGAGTGGGCGCATAGTGCGTCGGACATCACCCAATCATCACTCGTGGAAAGGAGTGGGCCCATGTTGACCCTAACCAGGAAGGTCGGGGAGTCGATTCGAATCGGGGAAGAGATCGAGATCGTCGTCAAAGAGATTCGCCGCAATCAGGTTCGCATTGGCATTGTCGCGCCGCGCGATGTTCCGATTTATCGCGAAGAGGTGTACGAGGCGATTCAGGAGGAGCAGGGCGACGACGAGGAGCCCTAGCGGGCGGGCGACATAAGCATCGGGAGCGCGATGGGAAGCGAGCAGCAGCCGTACGAAGGGTATGGGATGTCTCAACGGGGAGAGACGCAGCTGGTGCTGCTGTGGCGCGATCCGGAGGTGGGCTATGTGTACTGGGAGCTCACCGGGGAGGTGCGTCCACGCGAAGCGTGGGCGCGCCTGGTGCGTTTGGAGGCTGGCGACGGGGTGGAAGAGCTGGAGCGCTGGCGGGTCGACGAGGCGCTCTCAGGGCGCTTTGTGCGGGCTGATCAGGGGAGGGCGCGCTACCGCGCCGAGCTCGGGGAGGTGGGGTCGGACGGCAGCTTCAAGGTGCGGGCCAGCTCGGAGGTGAGCGAAGCGCCGGGGCGTGGGCCCGGGGACGGCGCCCCGCGTTTTGTGCGGGTGATGCTCAGCAAGACGCAGGGCTTAAGCTGGGAGCCCACCGAGCATTCGCACCCCACGCTGGGGCGTTTTTTGCCGGGCGTGGGTCAGCGACCGAGCTCGACGGCTTTTGTGGGCGATCAAAAAACTCGCGGGGATGATCATCGAAAGGGGGACGCATGAAGACCTTTTTGAGCGTGGTGCTTCACGCTCACCTGCCATTTATCCGTCATCCGGAGCACGCCTACCACCTCGAGGAGATGTGGTTCTATGAGGCGATGCACGAGACCTATCTGCCCCTCTTGCAGGCCCTCGACCGGCTGGAGGCCGACGGGATTGAGGGGAGGGTGACCTTGAGCCTGAGCGCGCCGCTGATCGCGATGATGGCCGACGGGCTCTTGCGCGAGCGATGTGTGGCGCAGCTGGAGCGGATGCGCGATCTGGCGCGCGCCGATCGGGCGCATGGCGAGAGACCGGAACGCGCGCGAGCGCTGGCTGATTATTACGAGGCGCGCTTTGAAGCGTTGCGCGCGTATTACCTCGATGAGCTCGACGGCGATGTGCTCTCGAGGTTCAAGCATCACGCCGAGGGCGGACGTCTGGAATTGATGACCTGCGTGGGCACCCACCCGATTCTGCCCTTTCTGGAGAGTGATGCGGGCAGGCGCGCGCAGATCCGCGCGGGCATCGCCGAGTTTGAGCAGCACCTGGGGTTTCGACCGCGCGGGATCTGGATCGCGGAGTGCGCCTTTGCGCCGGGCATCGATCGGCTGCTGGCCGACGAGGGCATCGCCTTTGCCTGCCTGGAGGATGTGGGCATCCTCACCGCCGATGCGGCGCCGGTCTACGGCACCTACTCGCCACTGGTCTCCCCGGCGGGCGTGGCCTTTTTCGGGCGAGATCAGCTGGCGAGCGCGCAGGTCTGGAGCGCGAGCGAGGGGTACCCGGGCGATTATGACTATCGGGAGTTCTATCGCGATCTGGGCTACGACCTTCCGATGGAGGTGGTCTCTCCCTACATTCACCCCGACGGGATCCGGCATCATACCGGGCTAAAATACCATCGGATCACCGGGGATGTGGACCTGGGAGATAAGGACTTCTATCAGCCGGAAGTTGCCGCCCGGCGCGCCCGGGAGCACGCCTCGCACTTTGTGCACGCGCGTCTGGGGCAGGGGCGCGATCTTTTTGAGAAGTTGGGAGAGCGCCCCGCGCATCTGACCTGCTCGTATGACGCGGAGCTCTTCGGGCACTGGTGGTTTGAGGGGCCGCTCTTTCTGGAGGCGGTCCTGCGGGAGGCGTCCCATCATCAGGAGCTGCACCTGGTCTCCCCGCTGGACTATCTGGCCGAAGAGCCGGTGCAGCAGCAGGCCACGCCGGGGATCTCCACCTGGGGTGAGGCGTCCTATTTTGGCGTGTGGCTCGATCCTTCCAATGCCTGGATCTACCGGCATCTGCGCAACGCGGAGGCCCGCGTTCTTCGCCTTGTGGAGAAGGCTGAAGAGGGCGAACTCGGGAGCGTTCCCAACCTCGGGCGCGCGTTGCGCCTGATGGGGCAGCAGCTGCTCTTAGCCCAGGCCAGCGACTGGGCGTTTATCATGAAGACGGGCACGACCGTGGCCTACGCGAAGGAGCGTCAGGCCGGCCATCTCGCTTATGTGGAGCGCCTTGGCGAGATGATCGCCTCCGGGGCCATTGATGTCGAACTTCTGGAGGAGCTGGAAGCGCGCTACCCGATCTTTGGCGCGCTCGATGTGGCGTGGTGGCGCGAGGAAGCGCCGTCTGCGCGGAGCGCGAGTGGTTGAGGTCGGCCGCGCCGGCGCCCCGGCCGGTGCTTAGCTTTGGGGGTGAGGGTTCGTCGCCAGGCTGCACCAGCGAGCGGAGGCTGCATGAGCGATCTGCGCAAAGGAAGCTTCTTGATGGGCCGGGTGATCGCCGGCTTTTTCTATCTGATCATGGGCCTCAACCACTTCGGCGCCTGGGAGGCGCTGAGCGGCTATGCCGCCGACAAAGGCGTCCCATTTCCCTCTCTGGCGGTGGGGTTGAGTGGCGTGCTTCTGGTGATGGGAGGGGTGAGCCTGGCGCTGGGACTGCGCCCGCTGCTCGGGGTGATCTGCATCGTGGTGGCGCTTTTGCCGATTACGCTGATGATGCACAACTTCTGGGCGATCGATGACGCGGTGGCCCGCCAGGTGGAGCTGACCTCGTTTCTGAAAAACGGGGGGCTGATCGGCTCGGCGTTGATCTTTCTAGCGCTGCGCGAGCCCTGGCCAATGAGCCTGGACGAGTGGCTTGACACCTGGCGTTTTCGTCAGCGTCTGCGCCATGCGCGCGAGCATGGCTGAAGCCCCCCGATGGGGCAGGCAGTGATGCTGTAAACCGCGACTATTTCGCGACCGCTTCCCGCACCGCCTCGATCACGCCGGGCATCGAGGATTCCTGGGCCCGGCGGCGCATCCAGTCGGGCACCGAGCCCTCCGGCGCGGCGTAGACCGAGTAGACCGCCAGGGTGCGGTTGTCGTGACCGTTAAACGACTTCAGGCTCCAGTAGCCCTCGTTAAAGCGGTAGTTGCCCTCGATCATCGTCCACTGACGGCGCCACTCCACCGGGCCGGCGGTGTGGGTGGCGGTGGTGGTGGAGCGAAGATCGCTCAGCGGGAAGGGCAGCCCCACGACCGTCTCACAGATTACGGTGTCGCCGTCGCGGGAGACCATGCGCGACTCTTTGATGCGCGGCATGGTGCGGCTGTAGTTGCCGCAGTCGCTGACGATCTTCCACACGTCGGCTGGCGAGGCTTCGATCACGCCGGTCACGATCATGCGCGGGATGTCGCTGCCGCTGACCTCCTGCGTCTCCACCAGGATTTCACCGGCGGCTAACTTCTCGTCGTTGGCAAAGGCCCAGGAGGCCGCCAGGGTCAAAGTGAGAAGGAGAGCAGTGCCGAGAGCGTGTCGCATCGTCGAAGATCCTTGGAAGTGAAGAGGCGCGTGGATTCTGCCCGAGCCTCAAAAGGGCGGCAGGACGCGCTTGCCTAAGCGTAGGATTGCCCCCAGAGTATAGGGTCTGCCAGCGCGCGAGAAAAGCATCGGCCAGAAGACCGCGTCTTAACGAGACGAGGTCGATGCCCCGTCATTCAAAGTTAGATGAGCTATGACCCGGAGTTCGGACGTGAGTGAGAGCCTGACCATCCCCGAGAAGGGGCTCGATAAGACGAAGTTGCTTGAGCAGATGCGCGAGCTGCGCGACGCCGACGGAAACTGGCGCGAGGGGCGCACCTGGAGCCTGGTGTATTACGCCGATGAGGAGCATTACGACTTTCTCAAGGACGCGCATAACACCTTCTTTAGCGAGAACGGGCTCAACCCGATGGTGTTCAAAAGCCTGCGCCGCATGGAGTCGGAGGTGGTGCGCATGTCGGCCGAGATGCTGCACGGCGACGGGGAGGTCGTGGGCACGATGACCTCGGGAGGCACCGAGTCGATCCTGATGGCGGTGAAGGCGGCGCGGGAGCGTTTTCGAAAAAAACGCTTCATCTTTAACGGGCAGCCCGAGCTTGTGGCACCGGAGTCGATCCACGTGGCCTTTGGCAAAGCGGCGCACTACTTCGGGCTGAAGGTGCGCTACGTGCCCCTGCGCGATGATTTTCGGGTGGATGTGGACGCGCTTAAGCGAGCGGTTAACCGCAACACGGCGATGATCGCGGCCTCGGCGCCGCAGTACGCCCACGGGGTGATCGATCCGATCGAGGAGATCGGGGCGTTCGCGCAGCGGGAAGACATCCCCTTTCATGTCGACGCCTGTTTTGGCGGCTTCTTTCTGCCCTGGATGGAGAAGCTCGGCTACGATC
Source organism: Lujinxingia vulgaris (assembly GCF_007997005.1). Classification (GTDB taxonomy): domain Bacteria; phylum Myxococcota_A; class Bradymonadia; order Bradymonadales; family Bradymonadaceae; genus Lujinxingia. The sequence continues at coordinate 65,574 of NZ_VOSL01000036.1, forward strand.
TTCCGCCCTTTGATTTTCGGGTGCCCGGGGTAACCTCGATCTCCGCCGATGTGCATAAGTACGGGTACGCGGCCAAGGGGGCTTCGGTGGTGCTCTACCGCAACATGAGCTTCCTGAAGCATCAGTTCTACATCTCCACCGACTGGCCCGGCGGCATCTACCCCTCGCCCTCGGCCGCCGGCACGCGCCCCGGCGGACCGATCGCCGCGGCGTGGGCGGCGATGAAGGCGATGGGCGAGGATGGGTACCTGAAGCTGACTCGCAAGACGATGGAGGCGGTGGAGGCTCTGCAGGCGGGCGTGCGTCGCATCGAGGGGCTCAAGGTGCTCGGGAGCACCGACGGGCCCGTGGTGTGTGTGGCTGCCGAGGGGCCGGAGATCGACATTTATGCGGTCGTCGATCAGCTCAACGCGAAGGGCTGGAACCTCGATCGGCAGCAAAACCCCAACAGCTTCCACCTCTCGGTCACGGCGAACCACCTGCAGGCGGTGCCGGCCTTCTTAGACGATCTGCAGCAGGCGGTCGATCACGTGCGCGCGCACCCGGAGCTTAAGAGCGAGGGGCAGGCGGCGATGTACGGCATGATCGCCAAAATTCCCTTCCGGGGCGCGGTGAAATTCAGCGTGCAGAAGATCATGGAGGGGATGTACGGCCCCGAGGGCAAGGTGCCCGACCTGGGCGGCGAGGCCACCGAGGATGATGATCTGATCATGCAGCTGATGGATAAGTACGGCGACAAGGCGATGGGGATTCTGGAGAAGTTTGAGAGCTCCAAAGAGGTCATCAAAGACGTGTTGCCGTGGAAGAAATGAGTTTTTTGGGCATGGGGGTGGGTAGTGTAAGTCTTTGAAATAAAAACAAAAAAAGGGACGCGGCTGGCGCGCGTCCCTTTTTTGTTGCCTGGCTGGCGGGAGGTTTAGTCTTCGACCGGGATCTCTTCGCAGAAGTCGAGGTCGGGGAAGCCGCCCGGAGGCTCGCAGACGGCAGTGACCGCGCCGCAGATATCGTTGCACATGTCGGGGGTGCCCTCAGGGACGAGCTCCTCGGGCACGAGGCCGCCGGCCAGGGCGGCCTGTCCGGCCGGGATGTCAACATTGGCGTTGGGGAAGACCACCTGGGAGTCGCCGAAGGTGAGCGTACCGTCGAAGAAGTCGTTGCCGTTTTCGTCTTTGATGATGTCGGCGTAGAGCACGACGTCCTGCAGCTCGACGGTGGCCACGCCGAGCACGGGGACGGCGACGTTGAAGCTCTCGGTGGTCAGAAAGCGGGTGCCCTCGTTTTCGACGATCTGGCCGCGGGCAAAGAGGGCCCAGCTCTCTTCGTCGTCGGCGATGGTGATGACTTCGGGGTCGAGGCTGGTCTTTTCGGCGCGGGTTTCGTCGACGACGCCTTTGGCGCCGGCCAGGGCGAAGCGGCCGTCAGGCTGGACGCGCAGGTCGCTGACAAGGGTGAGCACGGCGTTGAGCCCGCTGACGCTGAGGCTGCCGCCCAGGATGTAGATGCCATCCTGGAACTCGATGTTGGCGTTGGGGTCGCCGCCGGAGACGCCGAACTGGATGTTGTAGAGGTAGCCCGTGCCGGTGTCGAAGCCGTCGGGGTCGCTCAAGCCCTCGACGATCTCCAGGATGAGCGAGGAGCCGGGGCGGGCGAACTCCGGCGCGACGGTGATGAGCGCGGCGGTGGCGTCGTCGTTGAAGTCGATGCTCAGCGCCTCGCACTCGCCATCCGACGCCATGCAGGTCGGGGCCAGGGGCTCGACGTCGGGGGAGGCGGGCACCCGGCGCAGCCCGCGGTCGCGTGGCCACAGGCGCACGCCGACGGTCTCCGGATCGACGGCTTTGGTGAACTCGAAGACCAGGGGCTCATCGGCCACGGCCACGCGGCTGTCGCCCAGGTTGAGCTGCGCCTCGGGCGGGGCGATGTACTCCTGGCAGCCGGCGCCCAAAAGCGACGTAAGCGCGATGGCAGCGCCAGCGAAGAACGAGGTTTTTTTAGAAAAGAAGCTCAAAACGGTTCTCCACGAGAAAAGATCGGACGGCGTCGCCATTCTCATCATGCAGCGCCTCGCCGGGGAAGAGCACGGCGCCTTCGACGGTCCAGAAGAAGTTGTCGCGCAGACGATAGCCTAATTGAAGGTCGACTTCGGTTCCATAGAAGCGCCCCGGGGTGCCGCCGTGGAAGTTCAGGGCGCTGTTTTCGATGGGACCACCGACGTCGTTGAGGGCAGTCTGCACGGCGTCGACCACGCCATCGGGGGTGGCCGACCAGGCGGCCAGCACGCCGGCGCGGGCGAAGAGGTTGTGCTCGGCGGTCTTAAGCATGTCGACGTAGATCTGAGGGAAGATCGCAATCGCGTTGGAGAAGCGGCCGTCGCTCTGGATCTCGGTCAGCGGGAAGCTGTCGACGTCGGCGTCAGCGAGGTTTTCGAGACCGACGCCGACGGATCGGGCGGACTCGAAGGCCAGGACGTGTTCAAAGAGGAGCAGGCCGACGTTCATATCGCGCGCGAAGCTAAAGGAGGTGATCGGGTCGCCGGCGCGGGGGTTGGCGTCGCCGCTGGCGTAGTTGCCCTCCAGGGACAGGGTGACCGGCCCCAGGTGGACGTCGACGACGCCCTGGGCGCCGTAGCCGCGCATCTGCTGGGTCTGCACCCGGGCGTTGGTCAGGGCGGCAAAACCTTCGCTGATCTCGGTGGTTTCGCCGCGAAGATGCGAGAACTGCAGGCGAAGGTCGACGTTGTTCACGCCGGTCTGGAAGGCCAGGGGGAAGCCGTAGATGCGGCTGTTGAAGCGGTCGTTGCGCAGGTGCACAAAGGTGGCCGAGGCCTGGAAGCCCTGCCAGTCGAGGCCGAACCAGTCGGCCTCATCGACGAGCCACTGCAGGTTGAGCCCCATCTGACGAAGATCGTCGTCGGTGCGAGCGATGTTGTCGTGCTTCATGAAGTCGTAAAACATACCCAGGATCACGCCGCGATCGAGCGAGGTGTCCGGGGTGTGATCGGCGCCGTAGCGAAGCGTGTTGACGATCTCGTTGAGCTTGGTGCCAAAGAGGATGCGGTCGACGCCGTCGGAGTACTGGCTGACCCCCCAGCGGTTGTGGCGGCCGCCGTCGTGGGCGTTGATGGTCGCGCCGTAGTTCAGAGGCTGGCGGCCCACGCGTAAGAGACCGATGGGCAGCATGGCGTCGGCGTAGAGGTAGTTGACCTCAAGGAGCGGGGCGCTGGTGAGGACCGGGCCGTAGCTCTCGCGATCGAAGGGATCGCCGCCGGGGAGAAGGCCGATCTGCCAGCGGGTGAGGTTGGGGCGTTTGGTCGCCAGGGAGACCCCGGAGTTGGATGAGGGGTTTCCTAAGAAGCGGCCGTTGTCGCCGAAGAGCACCCCGTCGAGGGCGTCGAGTTGCACGGTGATCGAGCCCACGCCATCGAGGCCGGTGGAGGCGTCGAGGCGAAAGCGCTGCTCGGTCCAGCCGATGTCGCGCACGGCGGTGCCGTTGAGCTCAATGGGGGTGATCTGCAGCGAGCGCACCCGGTATTCGCTGTTGGCCTGGTAGGAGACGCGGCTCTTTTTGAGGTCTTCTTCGGCGTCGATGACCCCGGGGGCGTCGATGCCGTCGGGAGGCAGCGTGGCGGGCTCGGGGATGGTCTCGGTCGCGCTCCGAGCGGGGACCTCAGCGACCTCGCCCTCCAGAGATGCCGGGGCAGCATCGCCTGGGGTTTCGGTTGTTTCGGTTCTTTCGGTGGTTTCCGTTCTTTCGGTGGTTTCCGTGATCGCGTCGGAGTCGGCGCTCTCTTCGGCCGGTGAGTCGTCGACGTTTTCTTCGACTGCGGCGCGCGTTTCGTCGGGGGTGTCGTCTTCCGGGGCGGCGCCGGTCGGAACTTCGCCGTCGGTCGGAACTTCGGCGTCAGGTGACGCGGGGGCGTCCTGGGCGAAGGCCGGGGCGCTGGCCAGGAGCGCGGCGATGATCAGCGCAGGGAGAAGAGAGCGGCGGGAGGGAGAGAACACAGAAAACTCCAGCGAAAATGTTTTCACTTCAATCACGTGCGCCGAGCCTACTCGTTACAAAGAGAGCCTCGCAAGCCGCATAAACCACCCAACCTATGACGCGATGCGCCATAAGGGTGGCACGTTGAGAGGGGCGCGGAAGGAGGTTAACCAAAAGGTCAACTTCCGAAAAGGTCGGGGAACATCATCAGGGCGACCACGGTGCCGATGGTGCTGCCGAGGTTGGCCAGGATGAAGACGAGCGCGATCTTGGCCAGTCGGTTTTGCCACCAGCCTTTGAGGCGCGCGATGTCGTCGCCGACCTGCTCGAGCTCTTTGATGCTGGGCGGGGCGACGAGGAGCTGCACCAGTCCGCCGACCATGCCGGCGCCAACCGCCGGGTTGAGGGAGACGATGGGGGCGCTCAGCGCGCTGGCCAGAATGGTGAGCGGGTGGGCCAGGGCTGCGCCGGTGGCGATGGCGGTGCAGATGGCGTTGACGACAAACCAGGTCAACAGGGCCTGGCGCATCGTGGAGGGGTCGCCCAGGGCAAAGCCCAGGATGAAGGTGGCGAGGATCGCCGCGCTGAGCACCCAGGGGAAGACGCGTGAGAAGAGGGTTTTGGCGGGCACGGCGTCGGTGCAGGCGTCCTGACGCGGGCCTTGTTGGAGGAGCGCGGCGACGCTGTCGGCGTGCACGGTGCTGAGCACGGCGACGACCTCCGGGGCGTCGATGGCCTCGATGCGGCAGGCGATGTGGGCGTCGCGCTCGTCGACGAAGGCGGCCTTGGCCGCTGGCAGCGAGAGCTCCAGGCGTTTTAAGCGGCGCTGCACCCGGTCGCGGTGCTCGGAGGCGGGGCGAGCCTTGGTGCGGCGGAAGGAGCCGAAGGTCATGGTGAGGATGAGCATCAGGCGCATCCACACTGGCGAGCGCCGCCAGGCGCGCAGGCCGGTGATGGTCATGTCGCGGTCGACCAGGTGCAGCTTTGCCTCGCTGCGCTCGGCTTCTTCAATGGCCACGCGAAACTCATCGCCGGGCTCGGTGCCATCGAAGGAGCCAAAACGTTTTTGGAAGATGCGCAGCGCCAGGTAGGCGTTGAGCAGCGTGCCTTTTTTCGCCTTGAGGACGTCGATGAGGTTGAGCGCCTGCCAGCTTGCCTGGTCGCCGATCCATTCGCGTCGCTGGGCGTCGAGCTCGATGGCGAGCGCCTGCGGGCGAAGATCCTGCAGCGTGGCGCGCAGCGCGTTGAGGGAGGCTTCGTCGACGCGGGGAAGATCGAGGATCACAATGCGGCGGTCGCCCCTGCGCACGACCTGGCGGTGCACCCCGGGGGGCGGCACGGCCAGCGCCTGACTTTCATCGGGATCGTGAGACGCCGGCGTCGCGCTGGCCCGTGCCTCCGTGCCTGGCGAGGCCGTTGTCAACGCCGCGGGCGCTGGTGTAGCGTCGGCGGCGTTATCCGCCGCGCTGGACGCTGATCTGGGGAGCTCTGAGGACACGATGAAACCGTTAGCATTTGCCGATATCCATTGTCACCCAACCTTCTACGCCTTTAATCGGCTGCGCAACACCCCCGAGGAGCAGGATCCCTCGGTGTTTCATCCCTGGATGGAGCTGGAGAGCCATCTGGAGCATCAGCTGGCCGGGGCGCGGGCGTCGGATTATGTGCAGACGAATTTTTCGCGGATGATCGCCGGCGATGTCCGGCTGATCTTTGCGAGCTTTACGCCGATCGAGCGCGGCTTTTTCATCGGCAGCGGCAACGGCGATGAGCGCCCTTTTAAAGACGAGGTCGCCGCGTGGCTGCGCCTTAAGCGGCCCGCCGAGGTGCTCTCGAAGTTGGCGGCGGGTGATGTCTCCGGGGCGGCGCAGAAGGCGCTGGGCGTGCTGCGCAACGGCGGCCCGCTGCGCCAGCTGGTGCAGCGCGCGGTGATGGGTTACGGCGCCGATCGCGTCGCCTACCTCTCCGGCTCGGCCTACGACTACTGGGAGGAGTTGTTGCTCGAGTACGACTTCATCAAGCGCGGCGATCGGGAGCGCCATAAGGTGGAGTTTGCCACCGGGGAGGGGCCACAGATCGTGGAGGGATCGTATCGGGTGGCCACCGGCGTCGAGGATGTGCAGGCGGTGATCGAGCGCAACGAGGATGATCTGGCGGTGGTGCTCACGATTGAGGGCGGACACGTCTTCTCGGTGGGCACCGATCTCAAACCGGTGGATCTGAGCGTGATGCTGGAGCGGATCGAGGCGCTCAAGAACTGGGAGCACCCGGTGCTCTTTTTGACGCTGGCGCATCATTTCGACAACGGGATCTGCGGCCACGCCCACAGCCTGGTCGATGCGGCCGACTGGATCATGGATCAGGAGTTTCGCCTCAACCAGGGCCTGGATCCGGAGCGGGGGATGCCGGTGGTGCGCGCGCTTCTGGACCTGGACGAAGACCTCAAAGATCAGGGCGGCAAGCGCATTCATCTGGATGTGCGCCACATGAGCGCGCGCAGCCGCAAGGCGTATTACGCGCAGGTGGTCGAGCCCTACAACGCCTGGCGCGATAAGCAGCCGGCGGCCTACCGGGCGCGCTACCCGAAGATCCCGGTGGTGATGAGCCACTCGGGCTATGCCGGGGTGCCCACGCTGGCGCAGATGATCGCCGAGGAGGAGCGCGAGCACGATCGCTGGCACCGCGGGCCTTTTTACGCCTGGAGCATCAACTTAAGCGATGAGGATATGCGCGCGATCTTTGAGAGCGGGGGCCTGGCGGGCATCAACCTGGACCGGCGCATCCTGGGCATGAAGCCCGGCGATAAGCTCGACCCGGAGGTGGTGCCCGAGGTGGTGCTACGCCAGATCTTTGCGCTGGTCGATGTGATCCTGCTCGACGATCGCTACAGCGAGGAGGAGAAGCTCAAGGTCTGGGATCGGATCTGCCTGGGGACGGATTTTGACGGGTTTATTCACCCCATTGAGAGCTGCCCCACCGCGGCCGACCTCCCGAAACTTGGCGAGTCGCTGCGGGTGCTGCTGGAGGCCCATAAGCATACCCGCGGGATCGCGGAGATCGGGGTGGAGACGATCCTGGAGAAATTTGCCTGGAAGAACGCCTATGACTTTACGCTGACGCATCTTCCGGCGGCGGCCGGGGTGGGGCCGGTGGTCAAAGCGGCCAGCGGCAAGAAGACGACGTCGTCGAAGTCGTCGAAGTCGTCGAAGGGCGTGTCGGCGAAGTCGACGAAGAAAGGTACATCGTCGCGGAAGGCGAAGACGGGTAAGGCGAAACGCACGAAGACGAGCGAGGAAAAGAGCGATGCGTAAGGGAGGCGAACGCCCGACGAACTGGCTTATGTTGCGCGGGCTTGCGCGCGAGCAGCGCCACTGGGGGCCTTTTGTCGATATCTTCGAGGCGAAGGTGCCCGGCGCGCGTGTGCACACGCTGGATCTTCCCGGGGTAGGCACGGAGTGTCAGCGCGACAGCCCCACCACGGTGGCAGGTATTGTGGGCGACCTGCGTCGACGCCTGCAGCCCTTGCGCGAGCAGCATGAGGGGGGCTGGGGCCTGCTGGGCGTCTCATTGGGCGGCATGGTGACCATGAAGTGGGGGGAGCTGCACCCCCAGGATTTTGCTCGCCTGGTGATCATCAACTCCAGCGCCGGCGACCTTAACGGCCCGCTGCAGCGCCTCAACGCGCGCATTCTGCCCGACATGGTGCGGGCGATGGTCGACCCGGACCCGGTGGAGCGGGAGCGCCGCATCCTGGGCTTTACCTCAGCGCTGATCGAAGATCGCGAGATCGTGGCCCGGCAGGCCGCCCGCTTCGCCGAAGATGCCCCGATCCGCCGGCGCAACGCGCTCAAGCAGCTGTTGGCCGCGGCGACATTTAAAGCCCCGCGCTCGATTGAGGTCCCGGCGCTGGTGCTGGGCGCCGGGGGTGACGCGATGGTCGATCCGCGCTGCGCCTGGCAGCTGGCGCGCCATCTGCGCGCGCCCTTGCACGTGCACCCGACCGCCGGTCATGAGCTTCCGCTCGATGATCCGGAGTGGGTGGCGAGGCAGGTGGGGCATTGGTGTGGTTAGTCGGGGGGATTTTGAGGGTTGGGGGGGCGCTGTGGGGGTGGGGGGGTAAGCGTGTGGTTGGGTGGTTGTGGGGCGCGGAGGTTCGCGGCGTGGGGAGGTTTGAGAGGGCGTTGGTTGGGGCGCGTTGTGATTGGGTGGTTGTGATCAGGGGTGTGCGATGAAGACAGATCTGAAAAAACAGTTGATCGGGGCCGTGGTGTGTTCGGCGATCTTTGGTGTGGGGTTGGGGGTGATGCTGGGGCAACGCGATAAGGAGCAGTCCGAGCCCCCCCGCGTTGACCAGGAGGGGTTCGAGGCCTGGGAGGGCGCTGAGGAACCGCACCAGGCTCAAGAAGCGGGTGGCGAGCCGGGTGAGGAGGCCGCCAGCGAGGCTGCGGATGTGGCCGCGGCCCCCGCGAAGAGCGATGGCCCGCATGGCGCCGTGGGAGGGCCTGCATCCGACCTGGCGAGCGCGGAAGGGCGTGGGGCGAGTGGGGTTGAGGGGGCTGGCGAGTTCGCTGGCGGCGGCGACATCGCCGACCTTCAGGGGGGCGCGGCAGCAGAGCGCGGCGGGGAGGAGCCGGCCGCAGAGCGCAAGGCCGGGACGCTCTCCAGGGAGGCACTCCAGGAGAGCATTGAGACGCTGAGGCCGATCGCCCGCCAATGCTACCTGGACGCGCTCAAGGATTTTCCCGACGTCGACGGGCGCGTGATGTTGGAGTTCGAGATCATCAGCGAGGGTGGAGAGGGACGCGTGGCGATGACGGAGATTGGCGAGGATTCGACGCTTTACGAGAGCTCCATTCACACGTGTCTGCAGCATCATATCAGCGAGGTGGTGTTTGACTCACCGGGGGAGGACGCGGTGATGAAGGTGACGTATCCCTTTCATTTTGCGCAGGGAGAGGAGATGTGAGGGGGGGCGTGTGGTTGGGTGGTTGGGTGGTTTGGTGGTTGAGGGACGCCCGGGTTCCCGCTGTGGGGAGGTTTGAGAGGGCGTTGGGGGGGGGCATCGGCAGGGGCACCCCTTATGAGCGCCCGTGTATCGGATGGGTGCCCGAGTATAGGGTGGGCGAGCTGCGACGGCGGAAGATGCGCGAGGGCTGCTGCGTTTTTTGAGCGATGTGGTTATGTTGATGTTATAACGAACGCGTTCAACCTGCGGATCTGGAGCGTCATCATGCAAAAGAAACTCAGCCGTGTCGGCCACAGCCTGGGCCTGATCATCGACAAGCCCATTTTGGAGTTGCTTCGCATCGATCAGGACACACTGCTCGACATCAGCACCGACGGGGAGGCGCTGATCATTCGCCCGGTGACGGCCGCCGAACATGCCCACCGCTCGCGGGTGCGTGCCGCGGCCGAGCGCGTGGCTGATGACCACTGCGAGGCGTTCGAGAAGTTGTCGAAGTGAGCGTTGTTTTTCTCGATGTTGCCGACGTGCTCGAGATTCACGGGCTGCAGATCGAGCGATTCGGAGGCTCGCCCGGTCTACGAGACGCGGGGCTCTTGCAGTCGGCGGTGGCGCAGCCCCAGGCCACGTTCGGAGACACTTTTCTCCACAGCGACCTGATTGAGATGGCGGGGCCTACCTCTTCCACCTGGTGGGGAACCACCCCTTTGTCGATGGGAACAAGCGCGTTGGTTTAGCCAGCGCGTTGGTGTTTCTCGATCTCAACGGCATCGTGGTGCGCACGAATACCGAGGAGCTTTATGAGCTGACCATGCGTGTGGCTCGCGGTGCGTTAAAGAAACGCGAGGTGGTGGAGGTGTTGGGCGAGATTGTGGGCAGGGAGTGAGAGTGGGCGGTCAGGTTGGGGGGGAGCGGAGGGGCGTGTGGTTAGGTGGTTGGGTGGTTGAGGGACGCCCGGGTTCGCGATGTGGGTCGATTCGTGTGTGCGTTGCGGGGTTCGCGAGATCGAGATCGAGATCGAGATCGAGATCGAGCCCGAGATCGAGATCGAGATCGAGCCCGAGATCGAGATCGAGATCGAGCCCGAGATCGAGCCCCAAAACCGTCCGAGAGACCGACCATCCCCGACCATCCCCGGCATGTATGCGGCTTATCGTACTTCTCGCAGCCCCCTCACTCCTCCCAACTCCGCACGTGCAGCTGCCGCACCTTCTCATCGAGGCCCTCCACCGGCCCTTCGACCTGTGCACCTTTTAAAATGTCGGTGATCGGCAGAGCCTGGACGGGGTTCTCCGGCGCGCCGAGCTCTTTGAGCCACGCGACGAGCTGGCGCGTGGAGCTGGCGTAGACGATGCGCCCTAAACCCACCCAGCCGTGGGCGGCAGCGCACATCGGACAGTGTTCGCCCGAGGTGTAGACGACCGCCCGGGCGCGCTCCTCTTCGGTGAGGTGAGCGGCGGCCCAGCGGGCGATCTCGAACTCGGGGTGGAGGGTGGCGTCGTCGTCGGAGTTGATGCGGTTTCGCTCCTCAAAGCGCACCTCATCGTCGAGCACGAGCAAGGAGCCGAAGGGGGCGTCGCCGGCGTCGAGGGCTTCGCTGGCGAGTTCGATGCAGCGGGAGAGGTGGAGGCGGTCCTGGGGGGTGATCATGGGGTCTCCGGGGATTGGGAGGTTGGCGGTGTGGGGGGGCGTGGTGGGGATGGGGGGTGTGCGTTTTGTGGTTGGGTGGTTGTGGGGCGCCGGGGTTTGCGTTGTGGGTCGATTCGTGAGGGCGTTGGGAGGGTCGCATTGGAGCGCAAAAAGGGCGAGCCCGTTGGGCCCGCCCTTTTTTGTGAATCGGGTGGTGCGGTTGAGGATCAGCGCGCCACAGAGACGTAATCCAGGCGCAGCAGGATGTCGTCGATGCTGTTGAAGTTCAGGCCGTTGCTGCCGTTGACGCTGATGACGTCGGCGGGGATGAAGAGGGCGTAGTCGCCGTAGAGGCCGCGGGCGGCCAGCTCGGCGGTCTGGCCGCTGGAGTACGCAGCGCCCTCAAACTCGCCACGGTCGACGTTGAAGAAGGCCTGAATGCGGGCGCGGCTGTAGTCTTCGACGCAGCTGCCGGCCGCGGATAAGGGCGACATCGCGGCGGAGTAGGCGCGCGCTTTCCCTCCTCGTTGCACCTCGTTATAAGAGCCCCTGAGGCGATTTCTGCCGCGACGACGAGGTCATCATGGGCATTCCCTTCGAGAAATTAACGCCAAAACGCTGGGGCGGCGAGGTGCCGGGGCCGGTGGAGCGCCCCCCGCTCGATCTTGGTCATGGGGTGGTGCTCGACCCGCCGGTGGTGCTCTCACCGATGGCGGCGGTCACAAGCTCGCCCTTTCGCAGGGTGTGCCGGGAGATGGGCGCGGGGATGGTGGCCACGGAGATGGTCAGCGCGGTGGGGCTGATTCACCGCGCGCCCACAGCGGTCTCGATGGTCGATCTGGTGGAGGGGGAGGGCCCGGCCTGCGTGCAGATCTATGGAAAACGCCCCGAAGAACTCGCCAAAGCTGCGCAGATCGCCGTGGAGCTCGGCGCGGACATCGTCGATTTAAACATGGGTTGCCCCATGAAGAAGGTCGTCTCCAGCGGCCATGGCGCCGCGCTCTTGCGAGATGTGGGGCGGATCCGCGAGATCTTTGAGGCCATGAGTGAGGCGGTCGACGTTCCGGTCACAGGCAAGATGCGCGCCGGCTGGGAGGACACCAGCGCGGTGGCCGTGGCCGAGGCGATGGAGGCCGGCGGCGCGGCGGCGCTGACGATTCACGGTCGCACCCGCTCGGCAATGTACGACGGCCACGCCGACCTGGGCGTAATCGCCGCGGTCAAAGAGGCGGTGGGCATCCCGGTAATCGGCAACGGGGATGTCTGCGACTGGATCAGCGCGCGGCGCATGTTTGCCTCCACCGGCTGTGATGCGGTGATGGTGGCGCGCGGGGCGCTGGGGAACCCCTGGGTGTTTCGGGAGATCGCCGCCGACCTGCGCGGCGAAGCCATCCCCGAGCCGCCTTCGCCGGAGCTCAAACGCAAGACGCTTTTGCGCCACGTGGATCTTTATCTGGAGCGCTTCGGTGAGGGGCGCACCTGCAAGGAGATTCGCAAGCACCTGCTCTGGTACTACCGCGGCACACCCGGGGAGTTGGTGCTGCGCAAGCGGCTCAGCGGCATCACGAGCGCAGACGACATTCGCCAGGCGATTGATGCGGCGCTGGCTGCCAACGTGGGTCAGGCCGAACTGCGTGCTAAGAGTCACCCGCGGGCTGTCGAGCGCATGTAAGACGACGAATCGACGTCGCCCTGAGGTTGGTAGGGTTGGGGGGGATGCGTGTGGTTAGGTGGTCAAGTGGTCAGGTGGTTGTGGGACGCCCAGGGTCGCAGAATAGGTCGATTCGTGCGGGCGGCGAGAGGTGCGCAAAGGCGACACCCCGCAATACAAAAGATCCGAGCGTATCCAGGGCGACGAGGGCAACATACCGACACATCGGAAAAACGTGCACCCCGACCGCCCACACGAATCGACCAACTCCGCGAATCTCGGCGTTGCACAACCACCCAACCACCTGACCACCTGACCACAAAACGCGCCCCACCTACCCCACCCACCAACCTCCCGACACCGCACACCGATATTTTAAGGGGATTTGAGGAGGGTGCGAATCGTATGCGTGAGCGTGTCCATGCCAAAGGGTTTCTGCAGCAGGCGCGGGAGATCACCGGTCTCGGCGGCGAGCAGCGCGTCGGCGGTGTACCCGCTCATGAGCAGGACCGCGGTTTCGGGCCGGGTGGAGGTGATGCGTTTGGAGAGGGCGAGCCCGTCGAGGCCGGGCATGATCACGTCGCTTAAGAGAAGATCGACGGGGCCGTCGTAGGTGCGGCTGAGCTCCAGGGCTTCTTCGGCGTTGGCGGCTTCGAGCACGTGGTAGCCCTTGCGCTCCAACAGCATGCGGATGGGCTGGCGCAGGGCGTCGTCGTCTTCGACCAGGAGGATCGTCTCATCGCCGGGGATGGGGGTGGCGCGGCGTGCGCGTCGCAGGCGGGCCGGCGTGGTGGACTCCTGACGGGCAGCGGGAAGGTACAACGTAAACGTGGTGCCCTGGCCCGGAGCGCTCTCCACGCGGATGTGGCCGCCGTCCTGGGTGATCACGCCGTAGACGGTCGAGAGCCCCAGGCCGGTGCCCTGCCCGAGCGCTTTGGTGGTGAAGAAGGGCTCAAAGATCTGATGTTTGATCTCGGGCGGCATCCCGTGACCGGAGTCGCGGATGGTGATGGTGGCGTAATGACCGGGGCGAAGTTCGCGCGGAATGCCGCTGTCTCGGGGGCCGGCGGTGATCTCCAGGTTGGCCGTGCGCATGCTGAAGCGGCCTCCACGCGGCATGGCGTCGCGCGCGTTGATGGCCAGGTTCATGATGACCTGTTCGATCTGGCTGCGGTCGGCGACGATGTCATGAAGATCGGAGGCCAACTCCTGGGTCAGATGCACGCTGGAGCCGAAGAGGCTCTCCAGGACCATGCGCATCTCATCGAGGAGCTCGTTGAGGTCGAGCACGCTGGACTCGCGCACGTGGCGCCGCCCGAAGGTCAGCAGCTGGCGGGTCAGCGCGCCGCCGCGTTCGCTGGCGCTCAGGATGGCTTCGATGCTCGACTCAACGCGCGCCGAATCATGCAGCGCGTCGCGCATGATGTAGCAGTGGCTGCCGATGATCGTGAGCAGGTTGTTGAAGTCGTGGGCCACCCCGCCGGCGAGTCGGCCCATAGCCTGCATTTTGTCGGCGTGTTGGAGGTTTTGCTGGATGCGTTTTTTGTCGGTGAGGTCAGCGATCATCGCCAGAATATGCGAGGGCTCGCCGCCTTCCTCGCGCATCAGCGCCAGGGTGAAACGGGTGTAGCGCGGCTCGCCATCGCGGTGTTTCAGCCGGAGCTCGATGGTGTAGAGGTCGCGCTGGCTCTGGCGGAGCTCCTCCAGGAGTGCGCCCCAGAGCTCGGCCTCATCGTCGGTCATCAGCTCGGCCAGGGGCGTGCGTCGAAGTTCGTCGAGGCCATAGCCCAGAAGTTCTTGAAGCGCGGTGTTGGCGTGCTCGCATTGGCCCTGAAGCCCCAGGATCTGCATGCCGATCGGAGCCGAGTCGAAGAGGGTCCAGAAGCGCCGCTCGCCATCGTGAAGGCGGCGGCGAATATGGCAGGTGTTGAAGGTGCGCCGGAGCAGATGTTCAAGCAGGATGCGGTCGGTCTCGGCGTCGCCGCTGCGCACCAGATAGTCGCCCAGCCCCAGCTGAAGCGCGTCGAGCACCTGGTGATGTGCGTTGGCCTCGGCCAGCAAGACCGTCGCGCAGCCCGGAGCGAGGGTGCGAAGGAGCTTGATATGGTCCAGCGCATCGGGGAGGCTGCCGTCGATCAGCGCCACGCGCTGCTGCTTGAGGTTGAGCTCCATCGAGCTCCGCGTGTCAACACGGTCGGCACGCATCACCTCAACGCCCAGGCGTTGACCATCGAGTTCGGGACAGGGACCGTAGACCAGTAGATTGAGTGGACGGCTCATGGGGACGACTCCGTTGACATCCCACAAGTGAGGTAAGCGGCGCGACGTGGAGGCAGGCTAGCAGGGTTTCAGGTCGACGTCAGCCCCATCTCGGCAACGCGCTGAACAGCGCCGATCATCCCGTGACTGAGGAGAACCATGTCTCAAGAAGAGAACACGCGCTACCTGGCGAGCCCGCAGAAGATGGAACTGTTGATGCGCGATCGTCGCTTTCGCCAGATCGAGGCGGAACGGCGCGAGCGTCTGCTCCGCGCCATCGCTCGCCTCCCGGGCGCGCGTGAACTGGAGGGCGACGATGTCTTTGATGCGGCGCTTGATGAGGCGGTGGCCAATGAGGCGCTCTCACCATTGGCGGATGAGGAGCGATCGTTGATTCGAGGGTATCTGACCGTGCGATAGGCGCGGTCATCGTGATGGCTGGGAGCGTTCTGCGATGGGGATGGTGTGTGTATGAATGGCTGGCGAAACAGGGTGTGGCGCGCGTGGGTGATGGCGCTGGTGTTGGTGCTGAGTGGCTGCGCGGTGAGCAACGGGCCGCGCTTTAGCCCCGAGCTTCAGCAGTCCTTCGCGCGCGAGGATATGCGGCGGATGGATACCGAGCACTTAAGCCTCTATTACCCGGCCCACCGCAAGGCGCAGACCGAGCGCATTGCAGCGCAGTTGGAGCTGTGTCTGAACGAGCTCAACGCGAAGGTGGTGCGCGACGGGCCCTGGGAGCGGGTGCCGATCTTTCTGCCAGAGGTGGAGTTCAACAACGCCTACGTGAGCTTCTCGCCAGGCAACGATCCGCACGTGCTCTTGCCGACCTCGTTGACCAGCGGGGCGTTTGCGGGCTTTGGGTTTACGCCGAGCATGCTCGCGGTGGGGTGCCATGAGATGGTGCACTGGGTGCATATGACCCGGGTGCACGGGCTTTACGGCGGGCTCAACCGTGTGTTTGGCACCTGGCTGACGCCGCATAGCGGGTTGGACTCCTGGGTGTTTGAAGGGATCGCGACCTACTACGAGAGCAAGCTCGTCGACGATGTGGGGCGTCACGGATCGCCGGTGTGGGAGAACATCTTTCTGGCGGGGATGTATGAGGGGGAGCTCGATGGTGGTCGTCTCAGCGTCTTCGATCGGGAGGTCGCCAACGGGGGGCACTACCTGGTGGGGTCGCATTTTGTGGCCTTTCTGGTGGAGCGTTACGGGGAGGAGAAGCTCTGGCAACTTCTTGATCTTCAGGGGCGCTCCTGGCTCTTTCCGGTCGGGGTGACGACGCGTTTCTGGTGGGTGTATGGCAAGGGGTTGCCGGGGCTATTTGAAGACTTCGCAAATGAGATGCGCCGGCAGCATCCGCCGCGCGAGCGCGCTCTTTCGCAGAAGCGGGAGCGCTGGCTGGGACGCAATGCGCAGCTGGAAGTCAGCCCCTCGGGGCGGTGGGCGACCTATGTGAGCGGCCTCGACGCGCGGGCGGCCATCGAGGTGTATGAGGCCTCCGGGGAGCGTGTGCTGCGCCGGGAGCTTCCCGATGTGCTGCCCGGTCGCACGGTTGTGGCGGGCAGCAGCGTCGACGCGTTGCGCTTAAGCGATGACGGGCAGATGCTCTACATGCTGGTTCGCCACCAGGGGCTCGATGCGCCGCGGAGCTCGTTGATGCGGCTTGATGTGGCGAGCGGTGATCTGGAGGTGGTGCGTGACGAGGTGATGGGGATCAGCGGTGACCTGCTTGGCGAGGATGCCTACCTGCTGGCGCGCGCCGAGGGCGATCAGGTGGTCTTTGAGCGCGTGGATCTGGAGGGTGAGAGCGATCGCGAGCTCTTCCGGCTGGAGCCCGGCGCGTTTGTGGCGCACGTGCGGGTCTCGCCAGATGGGCAGAAGATCGCGCTGACGCTGATGGAAGACGAGCGCTGGCGGGTGGCCGTACTGGATGCGCAGAGCGGCGCGTTGCTGCAGGCGCTGGGCACTGGCGAGGCGCATAGCCCGGCGTATGACGCGTACTGGGTAGATGCGACCACGCTGTGGGTCTCGGCCGCCTACGGCGATCGGGTGGACATCTTCGAGATGCCGCTCGATGGCGAGGCGGTGCGGCTGACCCAGGCGCCCTATCTCGCGCAGAGCGCGCGGCCGGGGGCCTCGGGCGATCTTCGTTTTTTGAACCGTGAGGGGTGGGGCTGGTCGTTGGATCGCGTGGACGCGCAGGCGCTGGAGCGCGCGCGAGCCTCGGGTACAGCGGGGCTCGACGGTGCGCTGGCCTGGGACGATGCGGCCGGAGCGCCGGAGGTGCGGGGCTACCGTGAGCTTGAGCCCGTGCCGATTCAAAGCGATGCCCCCTACAGCGCGTTTGATGGGCTTTTTGTGCCGCGACTTCGCCTCCCGATCGTTCAGCTGGGCGTGGTGAACGCGCTCTTACCCGAGGCGGATCGTCAGGACCTTCCCCCGGTCAATGGCCGGCTGGGGCTCGCGCTGAGCGGGCGTGATGCCCTGGGCTTTCATAACTGGGCGTTGAGCGGGGCGTACGACGTGGTCAATGACTGGTGGGTTGGCAGCGCGTCGTATGTGAACACGCAGCTTGCTCCGCTCACGTGGTCGATCTTTGTGGGCTCCGATCGTCAGGTTTTTGGCGAGCAGATCGAGCCCGGCAGCACCGATCTTCGGCGGGTGGAGCAGCTCGATGAACAGGTCTCCCTGCAGGTGCAGCGAAGCTTCTACGACATCCCGATCGCCCTGAGTTTTAGCGGACTTCGTCACCATATCGATCGGGAGGGTGAAGCGCGCGATGAACGTCAGCTCGTCGGTCCTCGCCTCGCGACCGGCTACGCGGCGGGGCGCGGCACGTCCTATGGTGGTACGCAGTGGCTCTTCGCCTTAAGCGGCGCCGGGGCCTATTATGGTGAGGCCCTGGGCTCGGACCTCGACCTGGGGGATGTGCGTGCTCAACTTGAAGTGCACACGCCCCTGCCGCTCTCGAAGCGGCATCGACTGCGTTTTTCGGCGCGTTATCGCCAGCTGCTGGGCGTCGACCCGTCGGAAGGCGTGCTTCGGGTGGGTGGGTTTGGGAGCATGATTCCCTTCTTCGCCTCGCCGGCGCTCGAAGACGCGTTGCCCGCCGACGATCGACTTCCTCCCCAGGTGGCATTTGTGGAGTCGTTGCGGGGTTTTGAAGGGGTGACGTTGACCGGAGCGCGCGCGGCGATCGGGGATCTCAACTACCGGTACCCGCTTATTGTGGATCAGGGCGTGATCTCCGGGCCTATGGTGTTGCCCTCGGCCTTCTTTTCGCAGATCAACCTGGAGGCCTTCGCCAGCGGGGCGATCCTCGATGATGGTAACCTTCATTTGGCCGCCGGAGGCAGCGTCGACGCGCAGTTTTATCTGTGGATCTTGCCGATGACCCTGCGTTACCAGTACGCCCGATGGCTGACCGACGGCGGACGTCATACCCATTACGTTGGCCTCAACATCAGCGGCGATCTTTGACGTCTGTGAGAGATGTTCCGGCGCGATGGCGGCGGCTTACCTTAACCTTGTACGAGCGCATGTGGAGCGACGATGAGCGAGCTGAAGATCCCGACCTATTTTGACGATGAGATTGAGGGCGCGCGCCCCAAGACCCGCGATCGCGAGCAGATCGATGCGCGTTTTAAGTGGAACCTCAACGACATCTACACGGGCTGGGAGGGGTGGGAGTCGGACATGAAGGAGGTCCGCACCCACATGGATCGTTTCGTCGAACTCCGTGGCAAGCTCGCCGAGGGCGCCGAGCAGATCCTCGAAGCGTATCGCCTTCAGGACACTATCGGGATGATGGCGTACAAGCTCTACCGCTACCCGCAGCTGAGCTTCGACCTCGATCAGCGCGACAATGAGGTGCAGGCGCGGCTGCAACAGGTGCAGCAGCTCTTCGCGGAGTATGGCTCGCGCTCGGCCTGGTTTACCCCGGAGCTGCTCACGATCGCGCAAAGCACGATGGAGCAGTGGCTGGACGAGGAAGAAGCGCTCGCGCCTTACCGCTTCCCGATCCTGGAAGCCTACCGCGCGCAGGAGCATGTGCTTGATGAGGGTGGGGAGCGCATCCTCGCGCTGGGAAGCCGTTTTCGCTCGGCGCCGGCCGAGGTCTACCGCGCGCTGACCACGGCCGATGTGGTGTTCAACACCATCACCCTCTCCGATGGCGAAGATGTTAAAGTCAGCTACGGGGAGTACTCCAACCTCCTGCATACGCGCCGCGATCAGGAGGATCGTCGTAAGGCGTTTGAGGCGATGTACGGGATCTTTGAGGCGAAGCGAAACACCTTCGCCTCGCTCTACAACAGCCTCTGCCAGAGGGACTGGGCTCAGGCGCAGTCGCGGAACTACAGCAGCACCGCGGAGGCCGCGCTCGACGATGATAACGTGCCGGTCTCGGTGCTGGAGACCTTGATTGAGACGGCGCGCGAGGGCTCGGAGCCACTGCGCCGCTACCATCGTCTGCGCAAAGAAGTGCTGGGGCTCGACGAGTACCACCTTTACGACGGCTCGATCCCGCTTTTGGAGAACGACGAGGTCTACACCTACGAGGGCGCGCGCTCCACGCTGATTGAGTCCGTGGCCCCGCTGGGGCAGCGCTATCAGACGCTTCTTGGCGAGGCGCTAAGCGGAGGCTGGATCGATGTGTACGAGACCGAGGGCAAGCGCAGCGGGGCGTATTCGGCCGGTGTGTACGGGGTGCACCCCTACATGCTGCTCAACTACACCGACACGCTCGATGATGTCTTCACGTTGACGCACGAGCTGGGGCACACCCTGCACACGGTGCTCTCGTGTGAGGCGCAGCCCTTTGCGACGTCGAGCTATACGATCTTTGTGGCGGAGGTGGCCTCCACGACCAATGAGGCGCTCTTGCTCGACTACCTGCTCAAGCAGACGGACGACCCGGAGAAGCGGGCGTTTTTGCTGCAGCAGGCCATCAGCGGCATCGCCGGCACCTTTTATTCTCAGGCGCTCTTTGCCGACTATGAACTCGAAGCGCATCGCATGGTGGAGCGCGGCGAGCCGATGACCGCCGAGCGCCTTGACGCGCTTTATATGGAGAAGATGAAGGCGTTTTACGGCGACGCGCTCACCCTCGATGAACTCTATCGGGTGACCTGGGCGAGGATTCCACATTTCTTTAACTCTCCTTACTACGTCTACCAGTACGCGACCTGTTACGCTTCGTCGGCGAAGATCGTGGCCGGGCTGCTCAGCGAAGATGAAAGCGAGCGCCAGGCCACGCAGGCTCGTTATCTGGAGCTCCTTTCCAGTGGTGGTAACGATCACCCGATGGTGCAGCTGCAGAAGGCCGGCGTGGATTTGAGTCAGGCCGATACGGTGCGTGCGGTCACGCAGCGCATGGATGAGCTTGTGGGCATGTTGGAAGAGGAGCTCAAACGTCTGAGCTGAGCTCCTTTTAAGGAACAAGGAGCGGTGATGCAGCGATTCTGGACGATGATGATCGTGGCGGGTGTGCTGGGTTTGAGCGGGTGCACCACCTTTGTCATTGAGGATGACGCCGGGCGTCGAGGGCAGGCGTTGGAGTCGGAGAAGGTCTGCCAGGATCGCTGTATGGAGCGCTTTCATACATGCAAAGACGGGCGTCGGGGCAACGCAGGCCGCGGTAAAGGCGCCAGCACCTGCGCCCACGAGAAGAACCGCTGCAAGGCGCGCTGCTGAGACTTCGATGAAGGTGATGCGGCGCGCTCCGAGAGATGAGACGGGTTGGATTTGAGCGAGTCGCACGAGATTGAGCAGCACGTTGAGTCCGGCGGGGAGGAGCCCCCCGGGGATGCTTCACCCCGTGCGCCGCAGGGCCGCTTTGCAGCCCTGCGCGCCGCGCTGCAGAGCGAGGCGGTGCAGCGCTGGACCCCGATGAGCCTGTTTGTGGGTGGGTTCGGCATCGACGCCTGGACGCTGGGGCGCGAGGTTGATCTGCGCGCGCTGGGCCTGGTCTGCGTCTATGTGCTGCTCATCCCACTTTGCTTTGCGGTGCTCGGGCGCGCGACCCACGAGAAGTGGCTCAAAGGGGCGAGCCTGGCGCTGCACTTCGCGCTCGGTGCCCTCTTCAGCGCGCTGGTCGTCCTCTACTTCCGAAGCGCCGGCCAGTTCATCACGATGCTCATCGTGATGGTGCTCTTCGGCATCATGGTCTGGAACGAGTTCTCCAGCCGCGCGCGCCGCCAGTTTGAGCTTCTGTGGGGCATCTACGGGGTGAGCGCGGTGATGCTGCTCAACTTCCTGCTGCCCTATGCCCTGGGGAGCGTGCGCGCGGTGTGGTTTTACATCAGCCTGGCGGTGGGCATGGGCTGGGTGCTGGGGGTGCGGCGCCTGCTGGGGGCGCGAGGCTGGCGCACCTCGGTGCCCACCTTAGGGTTTGCGCTGGTGCTGGGTGTGCTCTACCCGCTGGGGCTGATCCCGCCGGTGCCCCTGGTGCAGGAGGGCGCGGTGGTGGGGCTGAACTTCGAGAAGACCGAGGGGCGCTATCAGGTGCTTGGTGAGCGCCCCACCTTGCTGGAGCGCGTGGGGCTGCGCGAGCGGGTGGTGGCCCGGGCCGATGGCGAGCCGGTGACGGTGGTCGTGGCGGTCTCGGCGCCCTTGCGGGCGGTGGCCAACCTGGAGCATCGCTGGCGACGCCGCACCGACGAGGGCTGGGTGACCACCGACACCATCCCCATCACCATCCGCGGCGGTCGGGACGAGGGGTGGCGCTTTTACTCGCGCAAGCAAAACATCCCCGACGGCCTCTGGCGGGTGGAGACGGCGCTCAAGGGCGGGGCGGTGCTGGGCTATGAGACCTTCGAGGTGCGCGCGATCTCCGAGGAGGAGCGCGCCGCGCTTGAACTTCAGCCTCGAGCGCTCTGAGCTGTGCGGGCGATGCTCCGAGTTTACCGCCCGGCCCAGAGCGAGCACGCCGCGCTCGAAGAGCGCGGCGTGGACGTGAGTCGACGGTCAGTAGATCTTTTTGGGGATGGCCGTCACAAGGCCCCGGGGGACGTCGGGGACGCGGAAGCCCCCCAACTCCAGAATGGGGATGATGCGCCTTAGGTCCATAATGGTGCCGATGCGCAACAGCTCGGTCGGCGAGACCCAGCGAAAGTCGATGCACTCGCGGGCGCGAAGGTTAAGTTGATCGCGGGAGCCGTTGAGCCGACAGACAAAATAATGCGCCGACTCGAACACTGCGATCGGGCGCTCAACAGTGACACGAAGGCCGGTCTCCTCAAACGCCTCGCGGACGCAGGCAACCTCGGGCCATTCGTTTCTCCAGATCGTGCCCCCGGGAGGACACCACTGGCCTCCTCGCCCCACTTTGAAGGCGCGGCGAATGAAGAGCAGCTCTCCGCGATCCTCGATTAGAGCCCATGCAGAACTCATGAGAATCCTTAGAAATTATGTACCGCCACACCGAGGCGGTTGACTCAGGTGTGGGGACTACGGAACCATCTCGAACGTCTTGATGACAGACAGCGAACCTCGTCGCCGTTACGTGAGTAAACATGGTACCAGCATGTGATCTTCCAGCCACCGGGGAAAATTCTTTCACCGCGCGTCTCTGCCGATGCCCTGATCGCCGCTGTGGCGGTGCGTTTTGAGGGGCAACGCAGACGAGTTGGAGCGGCTGCGCGGCGAGTTGAAGCGCGTGCGTTTTGCCAGCGAGGACGGGCAGTTTGCGGTCTGCGACCTGGTGGTGCCTGAGCGGGTGATGCCGGTGACGATCGTCGGCAACATCCTGGCCACGCGCCCCGGCGAGACGGTCGAGGTGTGGGGGCGCTGGCGCGACGATCCGCGTTTTGGCCGCCAGTTTGCCATCGAGCGGCTGGAGGCGGTGCTGCCCTCGACCCGCCAGGGAGTGGAGCGCTACCTGGCCAGCGATCTGATCGAGGGCATCGGCCCGACGCTGGCCCGGCGCATCGTGGCGCATTTTGGGGAGGCGACGCTGGAGATCCTCGACGCCGCCCCGCATCGGGTGCAGGAGGTGGAGGGGATCGGCAAAAAACGCGCCGCGCGCATCATCGCCTCCTGGGAGGAGGGGCGGCTGATCCACAAGATCATGGTGTTTTTGCGCTCGCACGGGGTCTCCAACGCCAACGCGGTGCGCATCTACCGCAAGTTCGGGGCGCAGGCCGTCGAGGTGATCCAGCAGAACCCCTATGAGCTGGCGGAGGCGATCTTTGGCATCGGGTTTAAGAGCGCCGATCGCATCGCGATGCAGACCGGGGTGGAACCCACGGCGCTGGCGCGCCTGCGCGCCGGGCTCTTGCACACGCTGGGAGAGGCGTCGAGCGAGGGGCATATGTACCTGCCCTGGACGCTGCTGCGCGAGCGCGCCGCCGAACTTCTGGAGGTGGGTGAGCATATGCTGGCGGACGCGCTCGAGGTGTTGCGTCACGAAGAGCGCGTCAGCGTAGAGGCCACCCTGGCCGGGGAGGCGCGCGTGTATGCAGCCGGCGCGCTGGCCGTTGAGGAGCGCGCCGCGCGCCAACTTCGTCGCTTGATGCAATCGCCCGGTCTGGTCGGCCGCCCCGACGCCGATGCGCTGGCCGGGGTGGAGGCGCGCCTGGGTGTGGCGCTCGCTGCGTTGCAACGCCAGGCGGTGCGTTCGGTCTTTGAGCAGAAGGTCTCGGTGATCACCGGCGGGCCGGGCACCGGCAAGACCACCATCGTGCAGACGATCTGTGAGCTGGCCGAGCAGCTCGGCTGGCGGGTCACCCTGGCTGCGCCCACCGGGCGTGCGGCGCGCCGCCTTGGCGAGACGACCGGGCGCGTGGCCACGACGGTGCACCGGATGCTGGAGTACAGCTTTCACGCCGGCGGGTTTCAACGCGATGAGGAGCGGCCGCTGGAGACGGATCTTTTGATCGTGGATGAGGCCTCGATGGTCGACACCTATCTGCTCGCTGCGCTGGCCGGGGCGCTCCCAGCAAGCGCAAGCCTTGTGCTGGTGGGGGATATCGACCAGCTCCCCAGCGTGGGCCCCGGCCAGGTCTTGCGCGATGTGATTGAGAGCGGCGTGGCCGGTGTGACGCGTCTTAGCGAGATCTTCCGTCAGGCTGAGGCCTCGACGATCGTGATCAACGCCCACCGCATCAACGCCGGGCAGATGCCCGTGGTGCCGGCGCGCGCGCCCGGCGAGCTCGTCGACTTCTATACGATCAACGCCGAGGAGCCGGCGCAGGCCCACGAGCGCATCGTGGAGCTCGTCAGCCAGCGGATGCCCCGGGCCTTTGGGCTCGACCCTTTGCAGGACGTGCAGATCCTTGCGCCGATGCACCGCGGAGATGTCGGCTGTGCTCGCCTCAACGCCGCCTTGCAGGAGGCGTTTTATAAAGGAGGTCCGCAGCTTGTGCGCGGTCAGCGCCGATTCTGCCTGGGCGATCGGGTGATGCAGACCCGCAACAATTACGAGGCTGAGGTCTTCAACGGGGATGTGGGCCAGGTGGTGGCCGTCGACACCGAAGAGAGTCAGCTGCGGGTGCGTTTTGATGAGCGCGAGGTGACCTACGACCGGGCCAACCTCGATGAGCTCGTGCTCGCCTATGCGATCACGGTGCACAAGAGCCAGGGCTCGGAGTACCGCGCGGTGGTGCTGCCGATGTCCACGCAGCACTATGTGATGTTGCAGCGCAACCTGCTCTACACCGCGGTGACCCGGGCGCGGGAGCTGGTGGTGGTGGTGGGAAGTGAGGAGGCGGTGCGCCTGGCGCTCAAGAACGACCGCGCCTCGGAGCGCTACACGCAGCTTGCGCGGCGACTCCGAGGCGACACGGTCTAGCACCTCAGCTCGAGCGGAGCTTAGAAGAAGAGCCCCCGCTCGATGAGTTGGGCCTGTGCGCCCCGACGCTGGGTGTCCATGGTCTGGACGGCGTCGCGGCTGGACTCAAAGTAGCTCAGCAGCGCGTCGGTCTGCTCTTCTACCGGCATATCTTCGTTGAACTGATCGGCGGCCATCTCAATCTGGCTGACGATCTCCAGCGACTCGGGGAAGGTGTTTTGCTGGATGGCCTCAAAGAGCGCCACCCCCTTGTCCATGCCCTCGTTGAGGGTGCTGGTGAAGGCCTCATCGCCGCGGTCTTCTTCGAGTTTGTCGATGGCTTCGGTCAACTCGACGCGCTTGTCTTCGATGTCTTGCTGACCGGACTCAATGAAGCTGCTCAGCGCGCCGTCGAGCAGGCGCATGCCTTCGATGGCGACATCTTCGGGGTTCATGCTCATGTCGATCTCGCCGGTCATGGCTACAAAGTCCACGTAGGCCTGAACCTCGGGGGTGAGGACCGGGCCGCCGCCGATGTTCTCTTCGGGCATGCCCTCGCGGGGCTGGTCGCCCTCGGCGCCCATCGGGGGCTCGTTTTCGGTGGAGGCGTCCGGGCTCATGGCCAGCTCATCTTCGATGGCCTGCTCCTCCTCCATGCTGAGATCGTCGTCGGTGGTGCCCATCTCCTCGTCGTAGGCCATCTCATCGTCCATGGCGAGATCTTCTTCGGCCTGGCCGAGCTCGTCGTCGTAGGCCATCTCATCTTCAAACATGGGCTCTTCGACGTTGTCATTGACCGGGGGCGCGCCCTCGATGCCTTCGGCCGAGGCGGTGGCGTCCTGCTCGGCGTCGGCCATCGACGAGAGCGTCTCGGAGGCGGTGCTGAAGTAGTTCATCAGCGCCTCATCCTGCTCGGCGAGCCCTTTGTTGATGTCGATGGACTCGGCGGCCATGCGCAGCGACTGAACCTGAGCGCCGTGGTCGGGGAACTCGGCCTGCTGGATCGCGGTCATGAGCATGGCGCGGTCGTAGAAGGCCGTGCGCACGTTCTCGACATAGTCATCAGCAGCGGTGTCATCGAGCTCGCCGCTCTTATCCTTGAGGCGGCTGAGCTCGTCGTTGAGCACCTGGTTGTCTTCGGGCACGACCTGGGCGATGGCGTCATCCATGGCGTTGATGCCCTCGCGCACGAACTCCCCGTGGTTGGTGATGCCCTCATTTTCGGTGCGCTGAATGAAGTTGGAGAACTCGTCGGCGGACTTCTTCGGCTCGTCCTCACCGACGCCGGGCACCCAGTCGAACATGCCGTCTTCGCTCTCTTCGTCGGGCACGCCTTCCTCCTGCGCGCCTTCATTCTGGGCGAGCATGGGGTAGGAAGCGGGCGTAAGCGAAGGGGTCAGCGCGCTGGTCTGGGCCTCGCGGGACTGGTCCATCTCCTCAACCACGGTGGAGGCCTGGGTGAGGTAGTTTTTGAAGACCTCCTGCTGCTCGGTGATCTCGGCCTCGGCGTCGATGTTCTGGGCGGTCTCCATCAGCTGGCTGACGCCCTGAGCCTGGCCGGGGTAGGCGTCGACCTGCAGCGCGGTCAAAAGCTGCGCGCCTTCGATGAGCACGTCACGGGCCTGCTGGGAGTAGCCCTCCTCGTTGTGGTCGCCGAGCATGTCGATGCGACCATCCCAGGCGTTATGGCGCTCTTTGAGCACCTCGTTCTCCTCGGGGATCAGCGCGGCGATGGCGTCGCTTAAGAGTTTGGTGCCGTCTTCGATGTAGGTGGAGATGGCCTTGGCCTGATCCTCTTGAGCCTGAGCCTCCTCATCGCTCTCGGGCGCCTCGTTATCGACGAACTCTTTGAAGGCCTGAACATCCTCATTGAGCTTGGAGTCGCCCGATGCCTGCTCCTGACCCTGCGCCTGCTCGGGCTGGTTGTCCGGCGGGGCCGGTTCGGTGGACTCCGAGGGTTGCTCGCCGGCCGGCGGGTACTGCGCGTAGTGCGTCGGCTGGTCCTCGGAGGAGGGGGGAGACTGGGCCTGGACGGTGGTGCTCAGCGTCATTCCCAGCGCGGCGGCCAGAAGGGCCGCACTCTTCAACAGCTTACGTTGCCGGATTGCGTTCATGGCTGCACTCCTGACGTCATACGTCGCGGTAGGACACAGCGGACCTGCGCCAATAGCGCTCGGCGATTCATTCCTGCGGGCCCGGCTGCGTTGGGTTGCTTCCGGGTTCGGGCTAAGTGCGCTCGAACATTGAGGAAATGTAATCGCCTCCCAGATGCCACCAAATCGTCGAGAGGGCGTGCAGGGGGGGATCATCGCGGCGAGCTTTCCGCCGGCAGGGGGGTGGTTACGCTTGGCGGGGTGATGGATGGTTGGCGAGATGAGCCGTGATATGGAGGCGTAGCGACGTGTCGATCTGGGAGAGTGTGTACGTTCATCCCCTGCATCATCCGGGGGCGGCCTGGCTGTCGGCGGCCCTGGTGCTGGGGGTGATGTTGAGGCGGTTGCCCTTCTTCTACGCCTTTATCATCGGGGCGGTGGCGGTGAGCGCGGCCGACGCGATGGTCACCGGCGGCTGGAGTCAGCTCGGGGGAGAGGCGCACCCGGCCTACGTGGGGCTCTCCTGGTTCTTTGTGCTGGCGGGGGACTACCGCGTCTTTTTGCTCCTGGAGCGCTACCGCGAGCCCCGGCCTGAGCGTTGGTCGGGGGGCGGCGGGGTGTGGGTGCGGGCGCTGGGCTGGACGCTGGTAGCCTCGGTGCTGGTGGGGCTTATCAGCGTCTCCAGCGATCTTTTCGGCGCGTCGGCGCGCAGGCTCTACCTGACCTATGAGCTGATCGCGCTGGTGGTCGTCGCGCTGGTCTGGCGGGTGCGGGTGCTCGGGGCGATGGCGCCGGATGATCCGGTGCGGCGCTGGCTGAGCCGCGTGGCGATCTTCGTGATGGTGCAGTACGCGCTGTGGGCCGGGGCCGATGTGGTGATCCTGGCCGGTTTTGAGGGGGGCCATCTGCTCAGGATGATCCCCAACCTGATGTATTACGCGCTCTTTTTGCCGGTGGTGTTGCTGAGCGCCCCACCCCTGGAGGACCGCTGATGCTTCGAAGGTTGTGCGTGCAGATGATGACGGTGACGCTGGGGCTGTGGAGCGCGGGGTGTGAGGCGCCCGATGAGGCTCGCGACGGCGACGGGGCCACGTTGATCTTCGCCCGAGGCACCGAGGAGGTTGCCCGCAAAGGCATCCCCGAGGGGCCCACCGAGCAGATCACGGTGGAGGATCCTTACTATGAGAAGACCAAGACCTTTCGGGCCATCGAGCTTCTGCCCGTGCTGGAGGAGGCCTATGGCATGAGCAGCGCGGAGCTGGCCGGTCAGGACTTTATGCTGGAGGCCATTGATGGTTACGCCGCGCCGATTCCGGGCTCGCATCTTACCGAGCCCGGCGCCTACCTGGCCTTCCAGGATATGGAGTATTCGCCGGGCTGGGAGCCGATTGGTCCGGCGCAGGCTGATCCGGCGCCGCTCTACCTGGTCTGGACCGGGGAGCATCAGACAGACACCTCGGTCTATCCGCGCCCCTGGAAACTTCGGAAGATCGCGATCACCTCGCCAGAGAGCAGCCGGGAGCTTGTCGCGCCGCTGGGCCTCGATGAGGATCATGAGGCCTGGGCGGGCTTTGAGCTCTTTCAGGCCCGCTGTGTGCAATGCCACGCCATCAACCGCAGCGGGGGGCGCGTAGGGCCGGAGCTCAACCTGCCGATGAACATCACCGAGTACCGGGAGCGGGAGCAGACGCTGCGCTTTATCCAGAACGCGCAGGCGTTTCGCTACAGCCAGATGCCCTCGTTTGAAGATCTGAGCCAGGCGCAGCTGGCCTCGCTCTGGAGCTATCTCGAGGCGATGCGCGACCGAAAGAAACAACCCCAGGCGAGCCCCGAGGAGGGGAGCGGCGAAGCCACGGAGGCGATGTGAGTGTGCATCCAGAACCGAGGAGCGGCGACGTGGGGCTTGTGGCCCGGCGCGTCGACGCGATCCCGCAACTTCTACGCGAGCAGGCTCGCCGGCCGCTTATCTGGCCGCTGAGGTCGGTGCCGGCCTCCGGGATGCTCGTCTGCGGGGTGGGGCTATCGGAGGGGCCGGCGCGGGTGCTGGCCGAGCTTGCGAGCCGGCGGGTGGGGCTGGCGGCGCGTTATGTGCCGCTCTCCCGCTTTGCAATCGGAGCGCCGGAGGTGGAGAGCCGCACCCTGGTGGTGTTTAGCCAGGGGGTCTGCCCCAACGCGCTGCTCGCGCTCCGGGCGGCCGCCCGTGCCGAGCAGGCGCTGGTGGTGACGGGGCTGGAGGAAGACGAGCTTGTGGCGCGATGCCCCCGGCTCGGACCCGCGCTGGAGGGGGGGCGCCTGGCGGTGCTGACCATTCCCCCGGAGCGCGAAGATGGCCTGCTCCTGCGCGTGCAGACGCCGGCGGTCGCTCATCTGACCGCGTTCCGGCTGGCCGACGCGCTGGCTGAGCGGGTGGGCGCGCCGCGCTTCGGGCTGGGACTTCGGGAGGTGCCCGAGGCGGTGGCGGCGCTGCGTGACCAACGTCTTAAAGACTCGCCGCTCGCCCCGTCGCACTGGCTGGCGCACCCGATCGCGCTGGTGAGCGTGGGGGAGACGACGGAGCTTCTGCAGGGGCTAAGCTGGAAGTTGATGGAGGGCTTGTGGCGGCCGCTCCCGCCGGTGTTTGAGGCGTTGCAGTATGCACACGGCCCTTTTCAGGCGTATTTTGGAAAGTCTCTGCACCTGATCGCCCTCTTCGCCGGCGCCAGCCCCGCGCTCCGGGCGATCGCCACACAGCTCTTTGAGGTGGCCCGCAGCGCGGGCCACAGCGTGGAGGCGGTCTGGGCGGTGCATGCCGATGAGCGGGCGTATTTTGAGTTCGACGCCTACCTCAACCGCCGCCTCATCGACGCGCTGCACGCCGTCGATCGCGACTTAAGCCGCTGGCCCGGCCACGGGCTCGACGGCCCGCTCTACGGCTTTGAGAAGAGCTGGCCGCACGGGTGACCAGGGGCTGAGCCTCGCGCTCAGCGATCGTCTGAGCCACCGCTGTCGCCGCGGCCGCTCAGCGAGGGGCGCGGCGGCAGCGTTTGCGGCGCCCGAAGATCGGGGTAGGGCGCGAAGTCCGGGAGCTGCACCGGCCGTTCCTTAAGCGAGGCCATCGCTGTGGCGATGGCCGCCTCCAGCTGCGGATCGTCGCCGGTGGCGTCGGCCTGGGGCGGAAGCTCGATCTCCACGTCGGGCTCGGTGCCAAAGTTCTCTACCGAGAAGCCCACATCTTCAAACCAGAAGGAAAACTCCGGCTGGGTGGTCACGCTGCCGTCGACCATGGTGTGGCGCGGCCAGATGCCCACCACGCCTCCCCAGGTGCGCTTGCCGAGCAGGGGGCCGAGCTTCATCAACTTGAAGGTGTGGCTGAAGATGTCGCCGTCGCTGCCGGCGTGCTCATTGGTCAGCGCGACGATGGGGCCGGCGATCGACTCCATCGGGTAGGCCAGAGGTTTGCCCCAGCGCTGGAGATCGAAGCCGACCTGACGGCGCGCCAACTTCTCGAGGATGAGCTGGCTGACGTGGCCGCCGCCGTTAAAACGCACGTCGACCACCAGGCCCTGGCGGGTGTTTTCGCTCAGGTAGTGGCGATGAAACTCCGCGTAGCCGGCAGGCCCCATGTCGGGGATATGCACGTAGCCGAGCTTGCCCTCGGAGGCCTCATGGACGCGGCGGCGGTTGTGGTTGACCCACTCCCGGTAGCGCAGCTCGGCCTCGCCTCGGAGCGCGCGGGTGGTGACCTGGCGCGGCTCACTGAGGCCGTCGCCGGAAGCGACGAGAAGCTCGACGCTTTGAGCGGCCTGATTGACCAGGCGCTCTTCGACGCTGTGCTGCGCGTCGACGCGGCGCGCGTTGATGGCGAGGATCACGTCGCCCTCGCTTAAGCCCAGGCCGGGGCGGGAGAGCGGCGACGATTTGGAGGGCTCCCAGGTGTCGCCGCGCAGGATGGTCTCAATGCGGTAGGCGCCTTCAAAACGTTGCGGATCGGCGGCCAGGCGCCAGTCCGGATCCCAGCGCAGGGTCGCGCCCAGAAAGCCCGGGGAGTACTGAGGCGGTCGCTCATAATCGCCGCCCATCTCATAGGCGTGGCTTGTGCCCAGCTCGCCCTGCATCGTCCAGACCAGGTCGGAGAACTCGCTGCGGCTGCCCACCCGGGGGAGCAGCGCGCTGTAGCGCTCCCAGATCTCCTCCCAGCGCACCCCGCCCATATCTTCACGCCAGAAATGGTCGCGCATCAGGCGCCAGGCTTCGCGCAACATCTGGGTCCACTCCGAGAGCGGGTCGACCTGCACCGAGACGCGCCTCAGGTCGACGATGCCCGATTCGCGGGAGGGCTCGCTCTCGTCGTCGTCTTCGTTGGAGACGCTCTCGGCCGAGGCGCTCACGATCTGCACGCCGTCTTCGCCAAAGAGGGCCAGGGTCTTGTGGTCGGCGCCGATCTCAAAGGCGCTCACGCCGCGGGCGAAGGTCTTTTGCTTGAGGGACTTGAGCCCGAAGTAGCGAAGCACCCCGGGGGTGTCATCGTCGTCGTCGCCGCTCAGCGCGCCGGTGACCGGGTAGACCGTCCAGAAGACGCGCTCGGCGGTTGCGGCGAGCTCGCCGTAGTTGCCGGCGGGCACAGGGAAGACCTCCACGCGTTGGCCGATGCCGTCGAGATCGATGCGCACGGGTTTGGGGCTCTCATCGCCCTCGGCGCTCTCGTCTTCGGTGTCCGAGTTAGCCTCACTGGCGTCGGCGTCGAGGGCCGCATCGCCAGATTCTGTGCGGGTCTCGGAGGCGTCGTCGGAGGAAGCATCCTCGTCGTCGTCGTCGCTTGAGGTCGCGTCGGAGGTGTCGTCGCCCTCGTCATCATCGCCGCCTAAGGGGCGGGGTTTTTGCAGAAAGAGGGAGTCGGCGTCGGCCTGCAGGGTGATGACGCAGGGGCGCGTGCCGCGCGGGAAGCTCAACTCGAAGAAGACCTGATCGTAGACCGGGTCGAAGTGGCGGTAGCTCAAAAAGTAGAGGTAGCGGCCGGCCGGGTCGAAGACCGGCTGCACATCTTGAAATTCGCCATCGGTAAGGGTGTGCAGCTCGCCGGAGGCCAAGTCCACGAGCTTGATCTGCGCGGTGTAGACGCCGGTGAAGAAGCCGTAGGCCGCCCAGCGCCCGTCGGGGCTGAAGCTGACGCCGGCGATGCGGGCGTATTCGCTGCGGTCGAGCACGCGGCAGGCGCCGGTCTTCAGGTCGAGGTGAATGAGCTGGTGGCGATGGTTGGTAAAGAGCGCGCTATCATCGCATGGCGAGATCAGCAGTTCGACGGGGCGGCCGATGGCAAAGTCGCCGGTGTCGAGGGGCTGTGGCGCGTGGGAGCCGTCGACGCTGTGCAGCTCGAAGCGCTCTTCGCCGCCCTCGTCGCTGACCACCAGCAGGCGTTGGCCGTCGGCCAGGTAGCGGGCCAGGCGGTAGCGCACGCCCTGCTCGCGGCCGGTCTGGCGCACGGCGCCCTCCCAGCCGCCCATGTTGAAGACTTTGCCGCGGGTGGTCAGCGCCAGGGAGTGGCCGCGGGGGTGGAGCGTGAAGTCGTCGAGGAAGGACTCCGCGTCGACAAAGCGGCGGTTCAGCGCGGTGCGTGGCGAGGCGTAATCGACCTCGATACGCGCCTCGGTCTGGGAGGCGATGTCGAAGCGGTAAAGATCACCGGCGACTGTGTAGACGATGGTGGTGTCATCGGCCGAAGCGAAGCGCACGTAGTGGCCGAGGTGGTCGGTGTGGCGTTGCAGATCGTCGCCGGAGGGCAGGCAGGAGTAGAGGTTGCCGTGCCCCTCGACGTCGCTGATGAAGAAGATGCGGCCCTGGCGCCACATCGGTCGGCAGAGCCCGGCGGTGATCTCGGGGAGCAGCCGCTCCCAGTGATCATCGCCTTTGCGGTCGATCCAGAGCACGCCGGCGGTGCCGCCGCGGTAGCGCTTCCAGCGGGCCAGATCATCGGCGTGCCTGGCGAGCACGCGGCCGGGGCCGTCGGGCTCGAAGCTGAGCGCCTGGGCTGCGCCCAGGCTCAAGCGACGGGTGGGGCCGCCCTGGCGGGGGACCTCGTAGAGGCCGAGCTGGCGCGAGACGTGCTCGCGCAGGTTGGAGGTGAAGATCACCCGCTCGCTGTCGGGGCTCCAGCCGCAGACCCAGGCCCGCGAGGCCCCGTTGAAGGTGAGCTTTTTGGCCGGGCCGCCGCGCGCGCGCATCACGTAGACTTCGGGGCGCCCCTCCTCGGTGGAGGTGTAGGCCAACCACTGCCCATCGGGGGAGAGGGCCGGGGCGCTGACCTGGCCCCGCGAGCCGCTTAAGCGGCGCGCAAAGCCCCCCTGAAGCGGGACCTCCCAGAGATCGTCTTCGCTGACAAAGACCACCCGCTCGCCATGCACGCTCGGGTAGCGGTAGTAGCCCTGGTCGTCGGGCTGAAGATCGAGGGGGGCCGCGCTCACTTCACTCATGTGGTGCACATCCTGGCAGGTTCATGTTCGGGCAACGCAACATCCAGAACGCCCGCTCGGGGGCGCCGGTGGACAGCTCTATTGCAAGAGGGGGCACATTTCAATCGCGCAGCGGGCGAAATGACGCGCTGCGGCAAGGAATTCGCGGGTTTGAGCGCGTTGAATAGGCCTTGTGATGTTGACGTATCACGCTAGTATCGTGCGTCACTCGCGCTCTTTTAAGTTCGCCTGCAACAAGCCGAATTCTCGGTTTGCCGCGGGTGCTCATATCGACTCGGTTCGATCCACCCTGTGGAGGTTACCTGTGCGTCCTTTTCCTACGGTTCTGATGTTCCTTTTGATGCTCGCCCTCAGCTCGCCAGCGGCGGCCCAGCAAGATGGCAACTGGGAGGCGCTGGGGGAGTCTGACGGGGTGGCGATCTCGCGGATGCAGGTGGAGGGATCTTCGGTCTTTGCGTTTCGCGGTGAGATTGTGGCGGACGTGCATATTGGCAAGATCCTGACGGTGTTTGCCGACGGCAGCCAGCGCCGCCACTGGGTGGACCGCTACGACGAGCACGGCACGCTGGAGCGCGGCGAGCTCAGCGAGCGCTACTGGATTCGCTTCGGGCTGCCCTTTCCGATCAAGGATCGGGACTATGTGCTGCAAACCAACGGTCGCCTCGATCAGGACGACCAGGTCTTTGTCGCGACGATCGAGTCGGTGGACGACGCGCGTCGGCCGGAGAACGACTGCTGCGTGCGGGCGATGACCTACTCGACCTACTACCGCTTTGAGGCGTTGGAGGGGGAACGTACGCGCATGATCGTGGAGGTCCACACCGATCCCAAAGGTCTTTTACCGGACTGGCTGGTCAACCGCATTCAGCGCGACTGGCCCTCGAAGACGCTGGGCGGTCTGATTCGTCAGGCCAAAAAAGGCGATCAGCCGCTCTACGGGCCGGTGGCCGACTGGCACACGCCTTGAGTGAGCGGGTGGGGTATGTGCTGGCCGGGGGGCAGGCGCGGCGTCTGGGGGAGGATAAGGCGCGCGCGCAGCTGGTCGGGGGGGTGACGCTGCTGGCGTGGGTGACCGAGCGCCTGTCGCCGGCGGTGGCGAGCTGGACAGCGGTGGGGGCAAAGGCCGGCGAGTATGAGGATCTGGGGGTGCGCACCATCGGCGACCGGTGGCCGGGGCAGGGGCCGCTGGGGGGAATTGCGACGGCGGCGATCGATCGGGGCAGGGGGTGGTTTTTTGTGACGAGCTGCGATGCGGTGTGGGCGCGTGCGGCGTGGGTGGAGCAGCTCTGGGAGGCCAGGCGTTCGCCGGCGGTGGTCTTTGAGCATCAGGGCCGTCTGGAGCCGCTCTTTGGCTGGTATCGGGCGGAGCTGGCACCGGATCTTGAGGCGGCGATGGAGGGCGGCCAGCGCTCGGTGTGGCGCTTTTTGGAGGCGGTCGGAGCGCGGCGTCTCGACGCACCGGGGGAGTGGGAGAGCGGGCAGGGGATCAACGATCCTCAAGCGTTGGCGCGGGCGCGAGCCAAGGCGCAGAAGATTCTTCGGGGCGATCGTTGACAGGTCTTAAGCGTGTTTAAACTTGGCTTCATCGTGACACCGACGGAAGTCGACGCAGGGGGTGTCTCGGCGCAGTAGGCGGGCTCGTTTCAGAAGGCCCGCAGCGAGCGTTGTGTGCTCTTCGACCAACGAATAACGCGCTGTAGCTGACCTGACTCAACCCTCCACCATCAGGAGACTTCCGATGATGCAGCCCTCCACAGAAGGCGCCGGCCTGCCCGACGCGATCACGATTCTCGGCGATGTTGCTCCCGGGTATGAACGCATTCTAAGTCCGGAGGCGCTGGGCTTTGTGGCGGCATTACACCGGGAGTTTGAGGGCCGCCGACGCCAACTTCTGGCCGATCGTCGCCGTCGTCAGGAGGCGATCGACGGCGGCGCCAACCCCGGCGCTCCGGCCGATACGCGGGCGATTCGCCAGGGGGAGTGGCAGGTGGCCCGGGTGCCTCAGGATATGCAGCGGCGCACTGTGGAGATCACCGGCCCGGTCGATCGCAAGATGATCATCAACGCGCTCAACTCCGGGGCCGACAGCTTTATGGCCGACTTCGAGGACGCCACCTCACCGACCTGGTCCAATGTGGTGGAGGGGCAGAACAACCTCTTTGATGCGGTGCGCCGCCAGATCGACTTTCGCGATGAAGCCCGCGGCAAGGACTACACGCTCGACGAGAACCCGGCCACGTTGATGGTGCGCCCCCGGGGCTGGCACCTCCCCGAGAAGCACGTGCTCGTCGACGGCCAGGAGATTTCGGCGAGCCTCTTCGACTTCGGGATGTACTTCTTTCATAACGCCAGAGAGCTGGTGCAACGGGGCAGCGGGCCCTACTTCTACCTCCCGAAGCTGGAGAGCCACCGGGAGGCGGCGTTGTGGAACGACGTCTTTTTGATGGCGCAGCAGCGCCTGGGCATCGAGACCGGCACGATCAAGGCGACGGTGCTGATCGAGACGATTCACGCGGCCTTTGAGATGGAGGAGATCCTCTACGCGCTGCGGGAGCATAGCGCGGGCCTCAACGCCGGGCGTTGGGACTATATCTTCAGCGTCATCAAGACCTTCCGCGCTCGCCAGGAGATGGTGCTGCCGGACCGGGCTCAGATCACGATGGGGGTGCCCTTTATGCGGGCCTACGCGGAGCGCCTGGTGCATGTGTGCCATAAGCGCGATGCGCACGCGATCGGAGGGATGGCGGCCTTTATCCCCTCGCGACGCGATGAGGCGGTCAACGAGCGCGCGCTGGCGGCGGTGCGTAGCGACAAAGAGCGCGAGGCCAGCGACGGTTTTGACGGCACCTGGGTGGCGCATCCGGATCTGGTGGCGGTGGCGCGCGCGCCTTTCGAAGACGTGTTGAAGGGGCGCCCGCATCAGAAAGATCGTCGACGCGAGGTCAGCGCTATCAGCGACCAGGAGCTGCTCAACTTCCGCGTGGCCGAGGGGCGCATCACCGAGGAGGGGCTGCGCACCAACATCAACGTGGGGCTGCAGTACATCGCCTGGTGGATGCAAGGCCTCGGCGCGGTGGCGCTCTACAACCTGATGGAAGACGCGGCCACCGCCGAGATCAGCCGCTCGCAGATCTGGCAGTGGTTGCACCGCCCCGATGTGGTGCTCGACGACGGTCGCCGGGTGGATCGGGAGCTCTATGAGCGCCTGGTGGACGAGGAGCTCATGGCGATTCGCGAGGCGATGGGCAGCGAGCGTTTTGAGGCGCTTCCCTTCGAGAGAGCGCGTCAGATCTTCGACGACGTGGCGACCTCCGAAGAGTTTCCCGAGTTCTTTACCCTGGTGGCCTACGAGGCGCTCTGAGACCGGGGGAGAGGACGATCACAACGATGTAGAGCGAACTTTAACAAGGCCGCGACGTCGTGGCGGGTGAGCGCCGGATGCGCTCCCCTCATGGCGGCCTGTTCATCATCGACTTGATTGAGAACAGGAGCAGCAGATGAGTCAGGCCCAATCTTCTGAGGCGTTGCAGGCACAGTGGGATAAAGATCCGCGTTGGCGCGGGGTGCAGCGCCCCTACCCGGCCTCCCAGGTCTTTAAATTGCGGGGCAGCGTCCCCATCACCTACACCCTGGCCGAGCGCGGCGCGGTGCGGCTTTGGGAGCTCTTTCATGACCGTCCCTTTGTGCGTTGCTTGAGCGCGGTCACCGGCAACCAGGCCATCCAACAGGTGCAGGCGGGGTTGGAGGCGATCTACATCAGCGGGTGGCAGGTCGCCGGCGACGCCAACTCCGCACGGGGGGTCTACCCTGACCAGAGCCTCTATCCGGTGGACTCGGTGCCCAAGCTCGTCGACCGGGTCAACCGCGCTTTGCAGCGCGCCGACCAGATTGCCCACATCGAGGGCTCGCCGAAGCGCGACTGGTTTGCCCCGATTGTGGCCGACGCCGAGGCCGGGTTTGGCGGCAACCTCAACGCCTTTGAGCTGATGAAGGCGATGATCGAGGCCGGCGCCTCCGGGGTGCACTTTGAGGATCAGCTCTCGTCGGCCAAGAAGTGCGGGCACATGGGCGGCAAGGTGCTCGTGCCCACCAGCGAGTTCATTCAGAAGCTGGTAGCTGCGCGCCTGGCCTCCGATGTGATGGGGGTGCCCAGCGTGCTGGTCGCCCGCACCGACGCGCACTCGGCGAAGTTGCTCACCAGCGACATTGATCCGGCGGATCGTCCCTTTATTAAGGGTGAGAAGGGTCGCAGCGCCGAGGGTTTCTTCACGATCCGCGGCGGGCTGGAGTTCGCGATCGAGCGCGCGATGGCCTACGCCCCTTATGCCGACATGCTCTGGTGTGAGACGTCGACGCCGGATCTGGGGGAGGCCGAGGAGTTCGCGAAAGAAGTTCGGGCGAAGTACCCCGACAAACTTCTGGCCTACAACTGCTCCCCCTCCTTCAACTGGCGGCAGAACCTCGATGATCGCACCATCGCACGTTTTCAGGAGAAGCTCGGCGAGATGGGCTACGCCCTCCAGTTTGTGACGCTCTCGGGGTGGCACTCGCTCAACGCGGCGATGTTCGAGCTGGCGCTGGACTATCGAGAGCGGGGCATGGCCGCGTACTCGCAACTGCAGGAGCACGAGTTTGAGCTGGCGCGTCAGCAAAACTACAGCGCGGTGCGCCACCAGGCTTTTGTGGGAGCGGGTTACTTCGATGAGGTCCAGCTCACGATCACCGGCGGAGAGTCGGAGACGGTGGCGATGCGCGGGTCGACTGAGGAAGACCAGTTTTGAGCAAGTTCTCCGAGTTCGCCCGGAGTGTGTGGTGGGCGATCCGCGGGGGGATGGGGGGGGCGAAGGGCGCTTGCGATAGCGAGCGCCCGGGGGGAGTCAGGTTTGCCCGGCGTGAGGGGCGGGCAGATCTGCAGGAGGGGGCGATGTGTCCCCCTTCGGTCGACGTGCCGATCGCACCGGCAGATTGCCGGTGGCGCTCCGGGCGGAGGCGTCGTGAGGGCCGACACCTCCGCCTTCGGCTGACCTCCCCGGCGGCGCGCAGCGCACCTCGCTCGCGCCGCCCCTTCAGACAACGACGATGCGCCCCGGCGCGCCACGCGCGCCCGGAGCCTTCGCAAAGATAGTCGTACAAGTTGCTGTACAAATGGCCTGGGGGGAGCCGGGGCCCCTCCCATGCTTTGCTCAATGAGCGGTGTTGGAGGGGCCCTATTTCTTTGATGTGATGGGGAGAATGAGCGGTTTGACACGCTATTTTACGAGGACTACCTTCGGCGCGCCTGATGCCCTTGCCGGAGCTATCCGATGTCGAAAAACCGTCCTTCTCATTCGCCCCGCGAGGCGATCTTGCTGGTCGCCGGGACCGGCAGTCGCCTGCGACCGCTGACCGAAGATCGCCCCAAATGCCTGCTGGAGGTCGGCGGTGAAGCGCTGCTCAAGCGCCTGCTTGACCAGCTCGCTGCGGTGGGCATTGAACGCGCCATCCTCGTGACAGGGTATCTGCACGAGCGCATGGTCGCGCAGGTGGAGTCCTGGGAGCTCGCGCTGGATGTGGCGTTTGCGCCGAACCCGACCTTCGCCAGCGAGAACAACGCCATCTCGACCCTGGTGGGGATGCGCGCGCTGGAGGGCGACTCCTTCTTGCTCTGCGACGGCGACATCCTGCTCCGGCAGACCGCCTGGGTGGCCGAGCTGCTCGCTGACGAGCGCGAGAACGTGCTCACGATGATCCGCTTTGATGCCCTGGGTCAGGAAGAGATGAAGATCCGCCTCGGAGATGGCGAGGCCGTCGAGGGGTTGAGCAAGGGGCTCGACCCGGCGGGCGCGCATGGTGAGTCGCTGGGCGTGCAGAAGGTGGGGCCGTCGGCGTTTGAGGCGCTCCAAGATCGTCTGGAAGCGCTCAACGCCGAGGAGCGCGTGCGCCTGTATTACGAAGATGTGTTTGCGGAGCTGATCCCGCAGGGGCATGCCTTTTATGCCCGTGAGGTCGCGCCGGGCAGCTGGACGGAGATCGACACGATCGACGATCTGGAGGCGGCCCGCGCGCTCTACCAGAGCTGGAGCGTGGCATGAGCTCCTCGACGTACCGCGAGCGCTTGAGTCAGGCTCTGGCCTTTAAGTCGCTCGATGTGGAGGAGCCCATCGACCGCTACTTTCATCGCCCGGTAGCCGCGGCGGTGGCCGCGGCGCTGATCCCCACAGGGCTCGGCCCCAATCACGTCACGCTGATGAGTTTGATCAGTGGCTGGACGGGCTCGGTCGCGCTCTACCTCAGCTTTTTTGAAGGTTGGGGCGGCTCGATGGGGTGGTTGGTCGCGGCCTTCTTTCTCTTTGGCGCGGTGATCCTCGATTGTGCCGACGGTCAGCTCGCCAGGGCCCGCGGCGGGGGCACGCGGGTGGGGCGTATTCTGGATGGTTTTGTGGATGTGCTGGTGCTCCTGCCGGCCTATGTGATCCTGGGGGTTGGGATTCGCCACCTTTACGGCAGCGGTTGGTTTGTGGCAGCGGCGGTGGCGGGGTTTTCGACGTGGATTCACTGCATCATCTACGACAAGCTCAAGAATCTGTATCTGGCGCACACCATGCCCCAGGCCGGAGGCGGTGAGGGCACCGAGACGGTGGAGGCGGTGCGCGCCGAGCTGGCCGAGGCCCGCGCGCAGGGCCAACGTCTTGAACGTTTTTTGCTGTGGATCTACGTGGGCTATCTGCAGGTGCAGGAGCGTTTTGCCAGCGGCAGCACCGAGAAGCGCAGCGAGGTGAATGATCCGGGGGCGATCGCCCGCTACCGGGCCGAGCACCGTCCGGCGATGCGCCTGGCGAGCTGGATGGGGTTGGGGACGCATATGTTTGTGATCTACGGGGGAATTGCGTTGATGGCCGTCACGCCCGAAGCGGCGCTGGGGATGCAGGTGGTGCTGGCGACAGTTTTTAACGTGCTGATGGCTGTGGTGATGTGGCGCTCGCGAGGGTTCGCCGCACCTGTCGACGTGCCGCATTGATGGCGAAGGGAGACGACGCGATGGGCTCAACCTCCTCCGACGAGGCGCAGGCTTCGGCGTCGGCCGGGTCGCAGGCGGTGTACTACCCGGAGCGCGCCGGAGGGTTGGGGCGCGTGACCACGCCGGTGGGGGATGTGCACGTGGCCAACATCAACGGCCCGCTGACCTCGGCCAGCCGCGACCTTGGGAGGCGGCTCGCCCCGGAGCTTCGCGAGGGGGCCTACCGCGCCTTTGACGACTATGTGCAACGCATCAGCGCCGAGAGCGGCTCGCGGATGATCGCCGCGGCCGGGCGTGTGGTGGGTGGGGCGGTGCTGCCGCGCCTTTTGCGTCAGCAACTTCCCACGGCGTATCTGCAGATGCTCACGGCCTTTGCCGAGGGCGCCGGGTTGGACGTGGAGGAGGCCCTGGCCACCCAGCAGATCTGGGATCAGTGGGCGTGGGCGCGCGCCGGCAACGTCCGGGGGTTGGTGGAGGGGCGCCTGAAAGCCCGCACCCACTCGCCGCTTCTGGCGTCCAGCGCGGTGGTGGTGCCCTCGGAGGAGCGCGGGATACTGCACGCGTTCAGCTTTGAGAACGCCGCGGTGGAGCGCTGGGATCGGGCCGCGCGCGTGGTCGTGATGCACCCCGACCAGGGGTTTAGCTATGCCCTGGTGACGTCGCTGGGCTTTTTGACGGGGCTGCCGGCCGGGATGAACGCCGCCGGCCTCACCTTGAGCACGCATCCGGGGCCGGCGAGTCTGGGCGATCGGGCGGGTGTGCCGCTGGGACCGGCGGCGCTGCAGGTGCTCAATGAGGCTCGCACCATTGAGGAGGCCGTCGCGATCTTCCGGCAGCACCCGCCGATGACCAGCTGGACGTATATGCTCAGTGAGGCAGCGAGCGGGCGTAGTGCCAGGGTGGAGGTCAGCCCGCTGAGGGTGGGCGTGGAGGTTGAGGCGACGCGCGGGCTTGTGGTGCGCGGCGGACCCTCGATCGCCGAGCTAAAACGCTCGCCAGCCCTGGCGCGGGAGGAGGCGCGGCGCGATGCCCACCTTGGCAGCCTGCTCGCTTCCTGGCGCTCCGACCGAGCGCTCCCGCTGGTGGAGCTCGCCCGCGGCCTGGGAGGCGACAATGAGGCTGCGCCCGGTGCTGATCCGATCCGCATCGCCGAGGTGATGTCGGTGATCTTCGAGCCGGCCGCCGGGAGGTTGTGGGTGGCCGCCGGGCGGGCGCCCACCTCTCTGCGCTGGTTTGTGCCGCTGCGCCTGCGCGGCGCCCATGGCGAGGCCCGCGCTGAGCTCGACGCGCGCGAGGCACCCGTGCAGGCCTGGCCCACCTGGCAGGAGAGCGCGCGCGGGCGTGCCGCCGATTATTATCGCAACGCCTACCGCCTCTACCTCGAAGGCGAAGATCCGCAGCGGCTCCTGATCACGCTGGAGTACGCCGTGGCGCTGGAGCCCACCTCGGCGCGCTACCACGTGCTGGCAGGGCTTGTGGCCTTGAGCGCGCTGCGCGGCCGGCGGGCCGAGGGCGCGTTTCGCCGCGCGCTCGATGCGATCGATGAGGCCGGGCGTCGCGCCGAGGTGGGGCTCTATCTGGGCTGGGCGCTCGATCTGCAGGGGCGACGCAAGGCCGCCCGCGAGCTCTACGCCCGGGTCAGCGAGGACGCTCAAGCCCACGGGGTTACTCGCCGCGCGGCCGCCGCGGCGCGCCGGCGTCGCTTTGGT
Organism: Lujinxingia vulgaris; assembly: GCF_007997005.1. Taxonomy (GTDB): domain Bacteria; phylum Myxococcota_A; class Bradymonadia; order Bradymonadales; family Bradymonadaceae; genus Lujinxingia. The sequence continues at coordinate 107,071 of NZ_VOSL01000036.1, forward strand.
AACCGCGAGGCGCAGCGCCTGCACATCGACTTCATGCTCGCCAGCGCGCTCTAAGCTCGCCATCGTCGACGCGACGCGTTAATCTTGGTCCTGTTCGCCACAACGAACACGTCCACAGCGAATCAGGTCATTGCGATGAGCGACGCGAATCGCCCGGGCGCGGGAACCCCGCAGCTCCTCAACACCACGCAGCGCGCGAGCTCTCAGGAGCGGCGCGAGCATGATCGCGTGCCGGTCAACCGTGAGTTTGCGGTGATCGACGCCTACATCGCCGAGTATGTCACGAGCATCTCGCGCGGCGGGGTCTTCATTCGCTCCAAGAAGCCGCTCGCGCTGGGCACCCGGGTCACCCTGAAGTTCTCGGTGATCCTCGACGATGTGGAGACGGTCGAGGGTGAGGGCGAGGTGGTGCGCGTGGAGACGAGCGGCCCGGAGATGGGGATGGGGGTGGCGTTTACGCGACTGAGCGGGGAGAGCAAGGCGTTGATCGACGCGCTCTTTGAGCGTTACGAGGCGCAGTTTCACGACGCCTCATTCTAAACGTTGTCGCGGGGGCGCTTCAGTAGCTTCCGGTGCGCAGGTAGCGCTCAATGGCCTGGTAGGCCACGGCCAGCTCCTGGGAGAGGTCGGTGGCGACCTTCTCCATCTCGGGATCTCTGGCGAAGTTATCCGGGTGGTAGCGGCGCATCATGGTGCGGTAAGCGGCTTTGACCGTGGGAAGATCGCTGCCGTAGGGGACCTCGAGGTTGGCGTAGTAATCGCGCAGAGTCTTGGGGCCCTGAGGCGCCGGCGGCGCGGCGTTTGCGGCGTTTGGCCGGGGGTTCTGGCCGATCTCTTCCCAACCCTCGTCGGCGCTCTCCGGGTTGATGATCGAGCGCAGGCCGCCGCGCTCCTCGAACTTCTGCACGTTATCGAGCAGGTGGTTGAGGTTGGCGCGCACCGTGCGCATCAGGCGGTCTTTAAGCTCACTCATGGCGGTACAACTCCGGGGGCCGAAGGGCAGGTCATTGGATGGAGGCCTCAAAGCTCTCGCGTTTGTTTTCGCGCCAGAAGAGGGCGAAGGCCACCACGACGATCGCCACGCCCACAAGCGCCCAGAGCACCGCCCAGACGGTGGCCGGGATGCCGGTGAACTGAGCCATGTTGACGGCGTCGGAGTGGCCGCGCGCGGCCACGGTGTGGTCGATGAGGTAGCGGATGGAGTGCAGCCCGTCGAAGCTCAGCTGCACGCCCAGCGCGATCACCAGCATATGCTGCACCCACGGTGCGGCATAAAAAGCCACGCCCAGCAACAGGGCGGCGGCCACAAGGCCGATGGTCCAGGTCAAGAGCGCGCCGGAGAAGCCCAGGTAGGCCAGCGCTGCCAGCGTGGCGAGCGCGCCGCCGGCATACAACGCGCCGGCGGGTTGGTCGGTCCGCGAGCGTCGGCGCCCAAGCGCCCACAGCCCCACACCCAGCACAAACCCACCGACGGCGAGCATCGAGCTCCCGTAGCCGCCGAAGACGGCGGTGGCCAGCAACGTGCCCACACCCAGCACCATCAAGACCTTACGCGCCCACGCCTGGCGTCGGCCGGCGACCAGCAACGCTGCGCCCAGCGCCACGGTGCCCAGATAGCCCGCCGAGCTGATCAGCAGGCTGGCCCCGCCGCGGCTCAAGGTCAGACCGCTGGTGTCGAGGTTGACGTGCATCCCGCTGACCGTGCCCCCGGTGATGACCGTGGCCAGCGCGTGGCCGGTCTCGTGCACAAAGGTGCCAAAGAGGCGCAGCGGGTAGGCCACGATGTAGCCGTAGGGCACCAGCATGGTCACGACCACCAGGGCCACCGCAAAAAGCAAGAGCGTGCGCGCCGAGGGGTTAAACTTCGATGAGGCCATGGGTGCTCCTGAAGGTGCGGTGCGCGCGGGCGTCGAACATGCTCTCGCGAGCGAATCGTCAACACGCGGCGGCACCGGGTGGTGCGGGTCATCAGTGACGCTGCTAAACATACCAACCGACGCGGCGCTTGCCAGCTCGGGCGCGATCCTGAGCGCAGCGAGTCGGTTGCGGGTGCGCGGGTCGGCGCATCGTCAAGAACATCGCGCGCGCCCGGGCGCATTCCCCGAGGGTCTGCGGCATAGCCGAGGCCTGCTGTGGGTTGACGGGGTGGCGGTGCAGCGTAAGGCTTCGTGGCGCGCCGCCGTCTTTGAGGTAGCACGCCGTCGGGCCGCCGGTCCGACGGGCCTCATTCAAGCTGCATCTTTTTCAGGAGTCTTTCGTGGACCGTGATCCTCTCCAGAGCTCGACCTGTTGCACCGGCGCGGGGTGCGCCTCCGACGCGACGCGTACGGACAGCGCCGATCCGTACCCGGGCGGGGAGCGCCGGCATGATCATCACGATCATCATGATCACGCCGGGCACGATCACGCTCACCATGATCATGCTCGCCATGAGCATGGCGCGCAGGACTGCGCCCATGACCACGCGTCGTCGGATGCGCGGGACGACGAGCGACACGCCGACGAGGCCTCGGCCGCGACGCGTACGGTCTTTGATGTGGAGGGGCTGTGCTGCCAGAGCGAGGTTCGGCTGATCGAAGACGCGCTGCGCGGCGCGCCGGGCGTCTCGGAGCTGCGCATCAGCGTGCCCTCGGGCACCCTGACCGTCTACCACGACGGGCAGAGCTCCCGCGATGAGGCCACCGTCGCCGCGCTGGGGCGTGTGGGGCTCAAAGCCCACGCGCGTCAGGAGGCCGGCCGCCGCGCCGCGCCCTCAAGCTCCGCCTTCGACGGCCGTTTCTTCACGGTGCTCGCCGGTGCCTTGCTTACCGCCCTGGGTGCCTTCTTGCGCTTTGGCGTCGAGGGCGCGGCGATGGCTGAGATGTTGGCTCTGAGCGCGGCGATCGCAGTCGGCGGCGTCTACGTCTATCGCCAGGCGTTTCATGCTCTGCGTCAGCGGCGCATCGACATCAACATCCTGGTGACCATCGCCGTGATCGGAGCCGCGGCGATCGGGGAGTGGTTTGAGGCCACGGCGGTGATCCTGCTCTTCGGGTTTGCGGAGTGGCTGGAGGCCCGCTCGATGGTGCGGGCGCGTGAGGCCATCGGCGCGCTCGTCTCGCTGGCCCCGCCGGTGGCGCGGGTGCGGCGAGGCGAAGGTTTTGAAGAGGTCGCCGTGGCCGAGGTGCGCCCGGGCGATGAGGTGGAACTTCGCCCCGGCGCGCGCGTGCCCGTCGACGGCGTGCTCTTGAGCGGCGTCACCGAGATCGATGAGTCGACCATCACCGGGGAGTCGCGTCACGTGCGCAAGGTCGAGGGCGACGCGCTCTACGCGGGTACGGTCAATCAGGCGGGGCGCGTGCGCATGCGCTGCACCGAGCCCGCCTCCCGCAGCACCCTGGCGCGCATCATCGACGCGGTCGAAGAGGCCCGCGCTCAGGCCTCGCCAGCCGAGCAGTTCATCGATCGTTTTGCGCGTTATTACACCCCGGCGGTGGTCGCGCTGGCGGTGGCCGTGGCCCTGCTCGGGCCGGTGATCGCCGGCGGGGGCGGGGAGCTGTGGTTCTACCGGGCGCTGGTCTTTCTGGTGATCGCCTGCCCCTGCGCGCTGGTGATCTCCACGCCCATTGCCAACGTGGCGGGGCTGGCGCGGGCTGCGCGCCGGGGCATCCTGGTCAAGGGGGGCAAGTGGCTGGAGAAGTTGGGCGGGCTGCGCGCGCTGGCGCTCGATAAGACCGGGACGTTGACCGAGGGCAACCTGGTGGTGGAGGCGATGGAGGCCGCCCCGGGCGTGGAGGCCGATGAGCTTTTGCTGGCGGCCGCGCGGGTGGAGGCGGCCAGCGAGCACCCCATCGGCCGGGCGATTGTGGCCGCGGCGATGGGGCGCTTTGAGCCGGGGCGCTTTGTCGATCAGGTCGTTGACGCCCGCGCGGTGGTCGGGGCGGGCATCGAGGCCCGACTTCGCAAAGATGCCGACGGTGCGGATGCGGATGCCACAACTCCGGGGTCGACACCCACCCTGCGGGTGGGTCAGCTTGTGTGGCTCTCGGAGCTGGGTGTGGTGCTCGATGAGGCGTTTGCCCGACAGGCTCAGGCGCTGGAGGAGCGCGGCCACACGCTCGTTGCCGTCGCCCGCGATTCGCGGCTTCTGGGCGTGATCGCGCTCGGTGACCGTGTACGCGCCGAGGCGCCCGCTGCGCTCGCGGCGCTGCGGGAGGCCGGGATCGAGGAGATCGCCATGCTCACCGGCGATGGTCGCCCCGCAGCCCTCGCTGTGGCCGAGCGCCTGGGGCTTTCGCCCGAGCTGGTCTTTGCGCGTCAGAGCCCCCACGACAAGATCGCGCAGGTCGAAGCGCTCAAGGCCCGCACCGAGGATCGGGTGGCGATGGTTGGCGACGGCGTCAACGACGCCCCGGCGCTGGCGGCCGCTTCGGTGGGCGTATCGATGGGCGCCGCCGGCACCGACGTGGCCCTGGAGAGCGCCGACGTGGCGCTGATGGGCGATGATCTGACTCGCCTGGCCGAGGCCATCACCATCGGCAAAAAGACCCGCGCGATCATCCTGCAGAACATCACCGTGGCCCTGGCACTTAAGGTCATCTTCCTGGTGCTGGCCATGGGCGGCTGGGCCACGCTCTGGATGGCGATCGTGGCCGATATGGGCGGGAGCATGCTCGTGATTATGAACGCGATGCGCCTCTTGCGCCGCGAGCCCGAGCCTTCCCCACAGCCCGCGCCGCCGGCTGAAGAACCGGCGCTCGCAGCTTGATGTGTGGTGTTTAAGTGTTTGAAAGGGTTCAGGTTTTGAACTTCATCGCGCCGGCGTGCACGTTGAAGGTCGCCGGGAGCTTGCCGGGCTGCTCCCCGTCGAGATCCACCAGCGCGTGGGGCGATTTCTTGAGCAGACGCACCGCCACCTGGCGGGCGCGGTGGCGGCCGACGTGGCGATGGCTTAAGTGCTTGCCCTTGTAGATGTCGGTGAACATGCGCACGGCCTGCGCCTTGCTCAGATCGCCCATGACGATCAGCTGCAGCTTGCCGTCGTCGAGCTCTGCGCCCGGAGCCACCCACATCCCCCCACCAAAATACTCGCCATTGGCGACGACCAGGTTGAGCACCCGCTCGCGCAATTCGGCGGTATCATCCAGGCGAAGCTCCACCTCGATGTTCTTCCAGCGCGCAAAGGCACGCGCCGTGGCCAGGGTGAAGCTCGCGCGCCCGCCCAGGCCCTTCCAGGTGCTGTTGGCCGTCGCGTCGACCAGCCCGCTGATGCCTCCGCTGGCGATGTTCACAAAATAACGTGTGGCGATGCGATCGCGGGCATCCAGAAAGCCCACCTGCCCCAGATCCAGCGCGCGGGTCTCGCGGCCACGCAGCCGTTCGATGGCCTCCGGCGCGCCGGCCATCAGCCCCACCGAGCGTCGAAAGTCCCCGCCGGTGCCCAGGGGCACAAGCCCCAGCACCGCATCGGGGTTGATGGGCTTAAGCGTTAGATCGCCGCGACGCACCCAGCCCTCCTCATCGAGGGCGTAGCAGGCCGAGGCGTCGGGGCGCTCAAAGAAGCCGTTGGCGACCTCGTTGAGGGTGCCGTCGCCGCCCACGGCCACGATCATCTCCCAGCCGGTCCGCAACGCCTCGCGGGCCAGCAACGTGGCGTGGCCCGGACCTTCGGTAAAGGCGAAGTCGACCTCGGGCAAGTTCGCGCGAAAGAGGCGCTCTAAGAGCGGCCAGTCCTCTTTGACCTTGCCCGCTCCGGCGACCGGGTTGGCGACGACGAAGGTGCGAAGATGTGCGGCGTGTTCACTCATACAAAATCCCATCGGGGCAGCCGGCGAGCTAAGGCCGGTGAATCTTCAACAAACAGGTGAGACCACGGAGTGAATCTAAAGCGAGTAGGTCTCGCAGACCAGCTCCAGCAGGGAGGTGATGTCGAGGTCCTCGCGAGCCTCACCGAGTGCGCAGGCGCAGGTCGCCGCTGTGCTCACCTGACGGGTGGCCGTGGGATGGTCGTGCAGCTGCTCGGCCACCCGCGTGGCCTGGCGGCGCGCGGCGTCGGGCTCCAGCGCGCGGTAGACGGCCTGGCCCCCGCAGCACTCCGCCTCGACACCATCAAACATCATCGCGGAGGGCTCCCCCGAGCCGAGCGCCCGCAAGAGCTTGAGGCTCGGTCCGGCGAGCGGGGCCTGGCGGGTCATCATGCAGCTGTGGTGCACCAGCAGCGCGCTCAAGTCGAGCTTCTCCGGCGGCGGGTTCTGGCTCACGGCGTCTGCCAGCACCTCCACCAGGTGGGTGGGCTTGAGGCGCTCCGGATCGCCGTGGGAGAGCTCCGGCCAGGAGCTCCCCGGATCGGCCCAGGCGCGCAGCGCCGGGCAGTCGGTATAAAGGTCGGTGAGCCCGTCGAGCGAGGGCCAGCGCTCGTTGAGGTGATGGTCCAGGGCGGGGCGGTCGCCGGTGGCGCCTAAGGGAAACCCGCAGCAGACCGGCAGGTGGTCGGGGCCGGTGCCGATAAGTCGCACCTTCTGGCCGAGCAGCCGGTGGAGCAAGCGACCCAGGCGATCGATGAGCGTCGGGTTGGATGTGAGCGTGTCGCAGTCCGGCCAGAAGCCCACGGTGCTCTCGGCGTCGAAGACCTCGGGGTCAGGGCGCCAGTCGACCGGGTCGGCGTGGGGGCGGCTGTGGGCGGCGAAGCTCTCGCGCAGCGGGGTGAGCGAGGCCGGGATCAGCCCGGCTTCGGCCGTCTGTTCGCGTGCGCTCCACAGCGCGCGGGGCACGTCGTTGTCGTGGCGGCAAAAGGCCTGACAGCGCCGGCAACCGGTGCAATGGTAAAAGGTCTCGGCCACCTCCGGGCTTATCGCCACGCTCTGATCGCGGGTCAGCTCCAGGAGCCGCATCATCCCCCAGGGCGTGACCGTCTCGCGCGACTCGGCCGCCGACGCCGGGCAACTAAAGCGGCACATCTTCGGGCAGTAGGTGCAGTAGGCGCTCATGCGCGAGATGTCGTTGGGGAGCGCCGCCGGCCGCACAGCCGGTGGCGCGTCGCCTTGCGGAGCCTGCGTCAGAGGGGGGGCGTCTCCCCGGGGTGGGGCGTCGTCGTGGCGCATCAGGAAAGCTCCGTGGTGGCGGTTGAATCAAGGGGGAGGTTCTGGCGCAGCGGCCAGCGCGCGATCACCCCGGGCATGGGCACATCAAGCGGGGCGTGGTGCTCGACCACAAGCTCGACGCGATCGGGGGTAAAGGCCGTGATCGTCAGGTCGTCCACCCCCGGGGTGCTCCGATCCAGGGGCGGGTTCTGCAAGGCGCGGGCCGTACACCACAGCCCGCTTGAGCGCTCCGCGCGGCTGTGCGCGCGCCGGGCCGGGTGACGATCTTCAAGCCAGCGCCGCCGCGCCCGTAGCCCCTCCACGTCCAGATGGGCCTCGGGCAGGCGCAGGTTCGCCTCGATCCACCGGATCTGCCCCCGCAACAGGGCCCCTGGCGCGCTCAGCGCGATCTGGAGGCGCTCGGAGCTCGCCACGTAGTGAATCCACTGCCAGCGCAGCCCGGCGCGGTAGATGGCCTCCAGAAGCGCCAGGGCCTCGTTGAGCCCGAGCCCCTCAAAGATCAGCAGCTCGCTCTCCAGAGGTCGGCGCGCGACCATCGTGGCCTCCAGGATCGGGCCGTTGCGCCCCTCCGCGCCAATAAATAGATAACGCAGATCGGGGCCGGCCGCCTTGCGCGGCGCCGCCAGATACTCGTAGCTGCCGCTCGTCGGTGAGAAGGCGCTCAAGGCCACGCAGCCGTCGCGCACCGAGCCCATCCCGAGCGTCTTGGGTCCGGGGCGAAAGCGTGCCAGAAGGCCCCCCAGGGTCGCTGTCGAGGGCTGCAGCGCATAGCCTCCGGCCGAGAGCCCCTCGGCAAAGAGGGCGTCCTGCAGGTCGCGCCAGCGCACGCCGGCCTCCGCCTGCACAAGCCCGCTGTGGCGATCGATGGACAGGATGCGATCCATGCCCTCGGTGCGCAGCGCCACCGCGCCGGCCGGCGAATAGCGAAGATGCTGCCCGTCGCCCACCACCACAGACGGGCGGCCGGCGGCGCGGAGCTCGCGGCAGCCCTCCATGAGCTCGCCGCTGGTGGAGACGACCCGCTCCTCCCGGGGGAGCTCAAGCCCGCGGGCCTCATAATGCTGGCGAGTGGGCGCGCTCAACGTCGTTGTCTCTCTCACAGGTAGACCTTCGATGGGTTGAGGATCCCGTCCGGATCGTAGGTGGACTTCAGCCCCTTAAAGAGCGGCTCGCCGCCCCGATGGTCGCGGGCGGTAAACGCCGCTTTGGAGCGCCCCACGCCGTGGTGATGGGCGATCGAGCCGCCGGCGTCGGCCACCGCCCCGAGCGCCCGGTTCCAGGTCAGCTCGTAGGTGCGCAGCGTCTGGTCGAGGTCGCTGCCGAAGCCCGCAAAGGTGAAGTAAATCGAGCAGCCCTCGGCGTAGACGTGGCTGAAGTGCGCCATGATGAAGACCTCCCGCTCCACCGCCCGGCGCACCGCCTCGTAGAGGGGCAAGACGTTCTCCCAGGTCGTGGAGACCTCCATCGTGTCGACGAAGGTGCCCGCATCAAACATCGGCGACTGCTTGTAGCTCACCGAGAAACGATTCTTCAGCCAGTGCTTGCCCGGGCCCTCGCCGAGGTCGACCCCGTAGCGCCCCAGAAGGTCAAAGGCGAAGGAGGCCTCGGCGTCGATGAGCTCGTTGTGGCCCTCAAAGCCGATGACGAGCAGGCATTGGGCGGGCACCCGCTCAGCCAGGCGGTTGATCAGCAGGGGTTGGCCCACCGCGCGGCTTAAGAGCTCCCGGGAGGCCCGGTCCACCAGGCGCTCCACCGGCGCGGCCACCCCCAGATCCCCCAGCGTACGCTTCGCCAGGCGTCCCAGCCCCTTGAGCAGCTCGCCGGCGCTCGGGGTTGGCGAGGCGGTGGCGGGGGGGACCGTGCTCACAGGGGAGGTATTGGCTTTGCGGGCGCGTTTTCGGCCGCTGCCGGCGATCAGGCTGTCGAACTCGTCGTAGAGGCGCACCACCGCGGGCCTGAGCCCCTGCTGCATCAGCTCGCGGATGGCGTCGAGCGCGCCCTGCAGCGTCGGAAACTGAAATCCGCGGTAGAGCTGGCGGGAGGGCAAAGGCTGCAGGCGCAGAGTGGCCTCGGTGATCAGCCCCAGGGTGCCCTCGCTGCCCACAAAAAGCTGGGTGCTCTCCGGCGCCATCGCTTCGGCCGCCGCGCCCTCCCACACCCCGGGGCGGCGCACACTGGCGGCGCTGTCAATGACATCGGCGCGTCCCGTGACCACGCGCATGCTCACCACCATATCTTCGATCTTGCCGTAGAGGCTGGAGTACTGCCCGGCCGAGCGCGCCGCCAGATACCCGCCCACGCTGGAGCAGTAGAGCGAAGAGGGAAAATGACCCAGGGTCAGCCCCCGGTAGTTGAGCGCCCGCTCCATGTTCATGCCGATCAGCCCGGGCTGCGCGCGCATGATCAGCCGCTCGGCGTCGGCCTCCAGGAGCCGGTCCAAACGCTTGAGATCGATGACGATCGCACGCTCATCGAGCGCCACCGTGCCCCCACACACCCCACTTCCCGCGCCGAAGGGGATGATGGGTGTGCCGGTTTTGCGCGCCCAGCGGACCAGCTCGACCACCTCGGCCTCGTTGGCCGGCTGCACCACCGCCGAGGGCCGATGCACGCCCAGGCGGCGCCCGCGCGTCAGGATGATGCCCCGCGGCCAGCAGTCGTTGTCGTAGGCCAGGCGATCGGGGAGCTGATAACGCACCCATTCCGCGCCGACAATCGCCTCCAGGTCGCGTTGCATGGCCGCAGAGAGGTTGGGAGCGGGGTTCAGGCTCATGAGTCCTCGGGGGAAAGGGGTTCGACTGCCGTGTCGAGGGCATCCGTGGGCTCAGGGCATGGCGAGTCGCCGGTGCTGCCGTCGGTGGGGGGCTTTGCCATCGCTTCAATGCCGGCGGCCAGGAGGTTGTCGGCGGCGCGCTCCACCCGCGTGAGCAGGGCGGTGAGGCGCTCGGCGGTGGCCTCGCTCTGCGGGCTCTCGCGCGAGAAAAAGGCCAGCTCCACGACCTTTGTCAGCCCGCTCTGGGCGAGCTCTTCGAGGCTTTTGAGCAGGCTGATGCCCAGCTCATGGGTGGCCGGATCGGCGGCCACCTCCGCGCGCAGCTGGCTCATCTCTCCGAGGCTGGGAAAGGCTTTGTCGAGCGCCGGCAGCGCGTCGGCCAGCTCCGCCATCGCGCCCACGAGCTGCGCAAGTTCGTTGTCGGGCAGGCGCCACTCGCGCTCCTCGTCGGTGAGGGGGCCGAGCGTCTGCCGGCCCAGCTCCACCAGCGCGCCCGAGGCGCGTTTGGCGGCAAAAAGCGTGGGGATCCAGGCCGCTACCCGCGCCTCCAGCCGGGGCACCCGCTCCACCGCGCCCCATACCGAGGACATCCAGTCGCCCAACCCGCCAGAATTTGAGTCGTTTGCCACCTTCTCCTCCAAACCCGCGCTCCGACCCTTTTAAGGGGTGGCGCTCTGAGACTCGGGATCTGTGTCACGTCGTATCAACGTGCCCACCATCGGTCAGCCCCCCCTCGCTGACAAGACTCGCCACCCGACCTGTGAACTCTCAGCTCGCCAGCAGGCTCAGTCGCGGCAGAGCGTGCCCATGCTGAACTGCAGGTAGTCGCCCTCCGGGAAGGCCGCCAGCGTGGGGTGATCGACGTCGGCCCCAAAGGTGCCGCTGAGCACCAGCTCGGCCCCGGCGCGCTCGCTGGCCGCCGAGACGATGTTCAAAAAACGCCCCCGATCGATGTGGCTGCTGCACGACGCGAGAGCAATGGTAGAACCGGTGGGCATGACCTCAATCAATTTTTGGAAAATTCGCGTGTAGGCCTCGGTCGCCCGCGGCACGTCGCTGTGGCGGTGGGCGAAGCTGGGCGGGTCGCAGACGGCGACCTCAAAGGGGGCGCGCTCCGCCTCGAACTGCTCCAGGTACTCAAAGGCGTCGCAGGCCTCAAAGCCGTGGGCCGGCGCCGGGATGTGGTTGCGCTCAAAATTGCGCCGGGCGTCGGCGATCGCCGGCGCCGCCAGATCCACGGTGGTCGTGCGCGCCGCGCCCCGGGCGGCCGCCGCCAGCGAAAACGCGCCGGTATACCCAAAAAGATTGAGCAGCCGGCGCCCCACACACACCTCGGCCAGGCGGCGGCGGTTGGCGCGTTGATCGAGGAAAAAGCCCGTCTTCTGCCCCTCCATCGGGTCGACCACGTAGGTCAGCCCGCCCTCCACAAAAGTCGTCTCTGCGGGGGCCTCGCACTCCCACCACTCCGCGCGCGGGAGCTTGCCGCGGTGCAGGTTCGAGCGTTTGATCGCCCAGTGTTTGATGGGCAGGAGCTTAGTGATCGTCTGGCGCGCGGGCTTGAGCCAGCGCTCGGCGGCCAGCCCGTCGGGGCGCAGCACGGCCACATCGCCATAGATATCGCACACCAGCCCCGGTACCCGGTCGCCCTCTCCGTTGAGCAGGCGAAAGCCGTTAGTATCGGTGGTGGGAAAGGGCCGGCGCTTGATCGCCTGGCGGATGCGCTGGTCGAGCAGGCGGTTGTCGAGCTCGGTCTGGGGGTTGCGCGTCCACAGGCGCACGCGGATGGGGGAGGCGGGGTCGATGATGCCGCGCCCCAGCCAGGCGCCGTGGATGTCGTAGACGTCGACGGCGTCGCCGGCCTCAAGCTCGGGGTGACGGAGCGCGTCTTCGAAAATCCAGGGGTGCCCGGCGCGCAGGACATTTTCCAGGGGTTGGGTCAGATCGACGCGGGGGTAATAACGCATAACTCAAAAAACTCGGAAAAAAGGGCAGATCGGGGTGGGGGCGTTTCTGGCGAGCGCGTTCCTGGCGAGAGCATGCCCCAGGTTGCCTGCGGGCGCCACCGCCGCCGGCCGCTGCCGCCTCGCGACGCTCAGCGGCGCCCGAGCTGGCGACTCGCCATCAAGCGAAGGCGCCCCGGAACGCCCGATCTGGCAAAACCACCTCAAGGGAAGGCGCCTCGGGACGCCAGATGTGCGGAGAGGAGATGAATCGAGCGTGTCCCGGGACGCCTCGGTTGGCGAAGCGCCATGAAGCGACCGTGTCCGCGGACGGCCCCCGGGGGGTAGGACCATGAAGGGACCGTGTCCCGGGACGCCTCGGCTGGCGAAGCGCCATGAAGCGACCGTGTCCGCGGACGGCCCCCGGGGGGGTAGGACCATGAAGGGACCGTGTCCCGGGACGGCTCCGACGAGGTTCCGACCCGATTTGAGGCGTTCGCGGACGGGAGGGGAGGGGGTTCAACCCCCGAAAGGGGTATGCCATGGCGTGTTACAACGCGCCGGCGACCCGGCGAGGCCGCCGGAGAGCGTGGCGGGTGGCGTTCGGAAGGATCAGTGCAGCGTCGGCGCTGGCAAAAAGGCCGTGATAGCGTGCTGATCGCAGATCACGTCGACGGCGAACTCGGCGATGATCTCGGGCACGCGCGTGAGGTGCTCGTCCTGCTCGACGCTTCCCACGAGCATCGGCCAGAAGGGGCCTTCGTAGGCGGCGTTGGGATCGTCGGAGCCGGTGATCGTCAGCTCCACGCCGGGGTGTTCTGCGCGGGCGCGGCGCGCATGGAGCTCCAGGCGGCTGGCCTGCGGCCAGCGCATCAGCGCGTTGGCCACCAGATCGGCCACCAGCTGCCCGACCCGGGACGGATGCGCCCTGAGAATCGGCAGATCTTCGTCACACTGAATGCGCAGCTTTGGCCCCGGGGAGAGCGTCTGGCTTAAGACGCGCTCCTGGCGATCGAGGAGCTCGTTGAGGTCGGTCTCGGTGGGGGGCAGCCCGTCGAGCGCGGTGAGAAGTTGCAGCGCATCGACCAGGGCGATGCCCCGGCGGCAGGCTTTGAGCGCGCGCTCCAGCTGCTGTCCGTGCGGGTCCTCCTCCACCTGGTGGCGCACCAGATCCACATAACTCGCCGCGACCGTAAACACGTTGTTGAAGTCGTGGGCGATGGCCTGCGCCATGCGGCTCTGCAGGGTGGCGCGGCTAAAGGGCTGCGGCGGCACAAGCTCGCTGAGCATGGCCAGGTAGGTGGGCTCCCCCTCGTCTTCGCGCTCCAGAGGGATCAGGCGCTGGCGCGCGGCGCGGATCGGGGTGCCCGAGGCGTGCAGGTAGGTCAGGGGGCGATCGACAAAGTCGCAGCCGCCTTTTGCCAGCCGGCGGCTGGCCTGGGCGAGCTGGCGGACCGCCTCCGGGGTGAGCAGCTCGCTTGCGGAGGGGGTGGGATCTTCCAGCCCCAAGAGCTCGACCAGCGCCGGGTTGCAGACCCCCGGCGTTCCCCGGGCGTCGACCAGGTGCATCGGCCAGGGCGCGCCCAGAAAAAAGGCAGAGAAAGCCTCCGCGGAGCGGGGCAGAGCGGCAGCGGGAGCGTGGCGCATGGAAAGCCTCGGAGGTCAGGGGCCGTGCGGTGGTGCGATCGGCGCAATTCCTCTAAAGCTAAGCACTCATTCTGGCGAGGGCGACGCGTCCCGGGGGGCCAGCGTCTGGCGGGCGCCAAAATCGTCTTCGATGTGAAGCAGGCGCACCTGCCCGTTTTCAGCCACCTCCCAGCGGGAGCGGTGGAAGTGGCGCCCGCGCACATAGCGCCCCTCAAGCTCGTGGAAGTCAAAGGCCTCCTCGTGCATGCGCTGTTTGACGGCCTCGATCTCCACGATCACCGGCCCGGTGTTGGCGAGCTCCTCCTCCTCCCAGCTCAGCCCCAGCTCAAGCGATTCGCCGGGCATCAGCCGGTTGTCGCTCTTGAGCTTGATCTCGGGCCACCACTCAAAGATGGCGCCGATGCGCACCGCGTTACGGCTCAGCTCCTCGCCATCGGGGGTGGTGACCCGGGCGCTGACGTCGACGTGGCGCTCCGGATCGCCGGTGGGAAAACGGTGGCCGGCCTTATCGTTGAGCACCACCACCCGGGCATCGGCGCAGCCGTCGCCGGCGCAGTCGTCGGCGGGGCCTTCCAGGTAAATCGAAGCGCCGGAGCCGAAGATCTCGCGCAGCGGCGCGATCTCCGCCTCATATTCGGGCTTTTTGGGGATGAGCGATCCGCCAAACCAGTGATGGCGGGTCTTGCGCACGGGCACATCGAAGCCCCGGGCGATGGGCCGCTCGGTCTGGGGCATGTGGCAGTCCTGGCAGTGCTGGCCCTTCTCGGCGAACTCCGACTGGGACCACTCGGCGCCGGTGGTGAAGAAACAGCCTAAGTTCTGCTCGGGGAAGAGCGCCTCGGCCTGGTGGCAGCGCACGCAGTTCTCCTCGTCGAGCAGGTGATCGCCTTTTGCGACCGGATGGGGCGCGGCCTCGGAGTCACCCCGGGGGCCGAGCACCACGCCATCCTGCACATGGCAGGTGGCGCAGGTGATGGCGTCGAGCTGCAATTCGGCATCAAAGACGGGGTTGTCGACGTAGATCGGTTTGGCGATGTCGCCGTCTTCCAGGCCCACGACGAGTTTTTCGAGCTGGTTGACCAGCGGGGTGTGGCAGTTGACGCACATCCAGCTCACGTCGTGGCGCTCGGCGCCGGGCTCGGCGTGGTCGCCGCGGGACTTGGCGAGCTCCTCCATGAACTGGGCATCATCGAGCCAGGCGCGGCGGTGGGTGGAGAGCTGCCACTCGGCATAGATCTCGGCGTGGCAGGCCCCGCAGGTCTCCGCGCGCAGATCGGGGAGCCCCTCGGGCACGGGGGTGTAGGGGTGGGGGCGCTCATAGAGGGGGCGGCTTGTGTAAAAGGCCTCGGCGGCGGCCAGGGCCTCCTCGGCGGAGAGGTCTTCGAGCCGCTCGGGGGCGACAGCCGGAGCGCCGGGGGCGGGCATCGGCTCAATATTGAGCGCAGCGACCACCACAAAGACGATCACGGCCAGCGCGATCAAAAGGGGCTTTGCGCCCGGACGACGTGCAGACATCAGCGGCTCAGTGCGGCAACTTCAAAAGCTCGCCACGGACGAGGCGGGCGAAGGAGGTGGGGCGAAAAAAAACGGAGCGCTACCAGGGGCGCAATGCGCGCTGAGCGAGGTGTCCTCGCTCAGCGTGACTTGCGTTCTAGATCGCGGTGGCGGGTCGAAACATTCCAGCCCCGGTTGGAGAGCCGGCGTGTGATCGTCTCGGCGATCGCCACCGAGCGGTGCTGTCCGCCGGTGCATCCGATGCCGATGGTCAGGTAACTCTTACCCTCGCGCTCATAGAGAGGCAGCGTAAACTCCGCCATCTGCTGAAACAGGCCCAGGAAGGTCACCGCCTCACTCAACCCCAGCACATACTGCTGCACGTCGGTATCCAGCCCGGTTTTGGGGCGCAGCTCTTCGACAAAGTAGGGGTTGGGCAGAAAGCGCAGGTCAAAGACCAGATCGCACTCGATGGGGAGCCCGTACTTAAAGCCAAAACTCAGCACGGAGATCGAGAAGGGCGGGGGCGCATCATCGCTGAAGCGCTCCTGAATCAGCGCCTTGAGCGTGTGCACGGTCTGCGTGGAGGTGTCGACGACCACGTCGGCGCGCGCGCGGATATCGTCGAGAAACTCTCGCTCCAGGCGGATGCCCTCGGGCACGGTGCGCGCCTCGCTGACCGGGTGGCGCCGGCGCGTCTCGCTGAAGCGGCGCACCAGCACGTCATCGGTGGCCTCTAAAAAGACCACCTGCACGTCGATCCCCTCGTCGCGAAGCTGCTTGAGCGTGGCGTTGGCCTGATCCAGGTGCACGTGGTCGCGGGTGTCGACCACAAAGGCCAGCCGCCGCCACTCCTGACGCGAGGGTCCGCTCTGCGCCAGCTCCAGCACCTTGGGTAGGAGCGGCACCGGCAGGTTATCGATGCAGAAGTACCCCAGGTCTTCCAGAGCGCGGATCGCGGTGGATTTGCCCGAGCCGCTCAGCCCGGTCACGATCACCACGCGCGGCGCTCCGGCGCCCGGATCACTGCGTTCGTCGAGCTCCTCGGACATGGCCCAATCCTTTGGGATGTAAGGGGGGGTTATTCTTTGAGAACTTCCACCATCACACAGGTGGTGTTGTCGGTGCCGCCGTTGTTGTTGGCCGCCTCGATGAGCTTATCGATGCAGACCTCCAGGTTGTCGCGGTTATCCAGCATGATCTGACGGATGGTCTTGTCGTTGATCATGCCGTTGAGCCCGTCGCTGCACAAAAGGTAGAGATCCTTGTGCTGAGGCTCTTCATGGCAGACATCGACCTGGACGGTCTCTTTCATGCCCAACGCCCGCACGATGACGTTTTTATGCGGGAAGTTCTCGATCTCTTCTTCGGTGAGATCTTTCATCTTGATGTAGTCATTGAGCAGCGAGTGGTCTTCGGTGACCTGGGAGAGCTCCTCGCCACGCAGCCGGTAGACGCGGCTGTCGCCGACGTGGCCCACGTAGATGGTCTCCCCGCAGATGCACAGCGCCACGACGGTGGTGCCCATGCCGTGATGCTTGCTCGGGTCGTTTTTGGCCGTCTCGAAGATGCGCAGGTTAGCGAGCTTGATGCTCGCGCCCAGGCGGTTCTCTTCGTAGGTGCGCCCCTTCTCCATCTTATAAGGCCAGGTCAGATCTTCATCTTTGCTGGTCTCCATGAAGAACTCGGCGATGGTGTCGACGGCCAGCTGTGAGGCGACCTCGCCACTGGCGTGTCCTCCCATGCCGTCGGCGACGATGTAGAGGTTCTCCTCAGGCACAAGACGAAGGTTGTCTTCGTTGTGGCCCCGCTTCATCCCGACGTGGGTGTTTCCAGCGTATCGCAGTTTGATCGGCACGGTCTTGACCCCGTTTGACGGCAGCGCGCGGTGGGTTGAATCCCTGGAAGATTCCGGCGCGTGGCGCAGTGATTCATGACGTCTTCTGGCAGGTGCCGCTCCCGGCTGGAGCGGTCGACGATGGGCGGAGTCGGGGCGCTTTAAGGGGCCGGCTCTGTGTCGCCGGCAAAATGGGCAGGAGGTGCGCGCCACCAAGCGCCGCCGCATCATCATGGATCGGCGTTACAATACTTCGAGGGGGGCCATCGGGCAAGGACGATGCAGGAGCTCGCCGCCGGGCCGGTGGGCGTTTCGAAAGTGTCACCGCCCCGGGCCGCGACGCGCTTGAAGCGCGCGCTTTGAGAGCGGTACAAGGAGGAGGTCATCCGAAGATCAAAAGCGAAGCCCGGGAGTTGGTATGAAGATTCTTTATGGCGTGGTCGGCGAGGGCATGGGGCACGCGATGCGCAGCGGCGTGGTGTTGAGCTGGCTGCTGGAGCAGGGCCACCAGGTGCAGGTTGTCGCCTCCGGGCGCGCCCACGACTACCTTAAGGCGCGCGTGCCCGAGGTCGACCAGATCTGGGGGTTGACCATGGCCATGGAGAACAACGAGGTGCGTCGGATGGCCACCGCCGTCGACAACCTGCGCGGCGCGATGGAGGGCTGGCCGGCCAACGTGCGCCGCTACTTTGAGATGGCTGCGAAGTTTGAGCCCGATCTTGTGATCAGCGACTTCGAGAGCTGGAGCTGGCTCTTTGCCAAAGTGCACCGCATCCCGCTGATCTGCATCGACAACATTCAGCTCATCAACCGCTGCTGGCACGAAGAGCATATCATCGGTGACGAGATGAACGCGTTTCTGCTGGCCAAATCCATCGTGAAGGCCAAATGCCCGCGCGCGGCGCATTATGTGATCACGACCTTTGTGGAGCCGAAGGTCCGCAAAAAGCGCACCTCGCTGGTGCCGCCGATCTTACGCCCGGAGCTCCTCAACGCGCAGGCCTCCGATGGCGAGCACCTGCTCGTCTACCAGACCTCCCCGAGCTTTTCGGATCTTCCACGGATGCTCGCCGGGCTCACGCGTCCGGTCTACATCTACGGCCTTCGCCGCGACATCAACGAGGATCAGCGCCACGGCAACCTGGTCTTTCGACCCTTCAGCGAGACGCAGTTTGTCGAAGATCTGGCCAGCTGCGCCGGGGTGATTGGCTCGGCCGGCTTTACGCTGATGGGCGAGGCGCTGCATCTTCGCAAGCCCTACCTGGCCACGCCGGTGGGCGGGCAGTTTGAGCAGCTGCTCAACGCGCGTTACCTCAAAGATCTGGGTTACGGCACCTACACCCGCCGGATGGGACCGACGGATCTTGTGGACTTTGTCGATGATCTGCCTCGCTACCGCGAGGCGTTGCAGGGCTACGAGCCGCGCGATAACAGCGCGCTCTTCGCCAGGCTCGAGGAGCTCTTCGATCAGGCAGAAGCCGGGCTCTTGCGCTCGCGGCGGGTGCGTTGGCTGGGGTGGGAAGCGCCGCAATGAGGTGAAAAACGGGCGGTAGCCCTGGCGACTCAGGGCGCGGCAGCACCGGCGCTGATCTGCTCAAAGCAGAGCGTCTGAATCTGACGATCCACCGCGCAGATGGCCGTCGGCGTGCTGCCGTCGGCAAAGAGCAGGGCGAGCACATCGAGGTGGCGCGTGGGCAGGCTCATCAGCTTGTGCCCGGTGGGGATCTGAAAGAGCGCCAGGGTGTGGTTGGCCAGGGCCGCGGCCAGCAGGTAGTTGTCTGGCGAGAGGGCCATGGCGATGACCGGCGCTTCGGTGCGGAACTGGGCGGTGGGCTGGCGTGGCGAGCCCAGCGAGATGACCTCCACGCTGTTGTCGCGGCGGCTGATCGCGGCGGTGTCGCCACCGGCGCCCAGCGTCACACAGCGCACGGCCTCTCCGTTGCGGATGCGCGTCCACTCGCTGGCGCTGGAGCGGCCGGGCTGGTGGACGTAGACGCGCCCGGAGGTCGACCCGGCGATCACGCTCCTGGTGCCCGGGCTCACCGCGATAGACGCAATAGAGGCGCGACGCACATCCTGAAAGAGGGTGCGCGTTTGCGCTTTGTCGAGGGAGGTGCGCGAGATCGAGCCGTCGCGGTGCCCGGCGTAGATCGCGTCATCGCCTAGAGCCAGCGCGGTCACGCGTGAGGCCGTCGCCACCGCCAGGGGGCGAGGGTTGCTGGCGCTGGCTTCAAAGAGCATCGCTTCGTGCGGAGCGCCCTCCAGGATCACAAAAGCGCCTTCGCTGCGGGCGCTCGCCACGGCCTCGGTCGGGCTCACCCGCAGGGTATGCGTCGCCCCGGGCACGGCCGTCGCCGAGCTGCTCTCGTGCGGGGCGTAGCGCACCTGGGCGGGGATGGCCTTGAGCCCCTCATGGTGCTGCGGGGTGTCGGTGCGGGAGAAGACCGGCGTGTGGGCCGGCTGACGCTTGCCAAAAGCCTGCAGAGTGGCTGCGCTGGTGTGCTCCTCGCGGGCGAACCCGTGGGGCTCGTCTGGCGAGGCCACCGCGGAGGCCACCGAGGCGTCGGAGGTCGCCGCGGCTTCGGCGCTGGAGGCGACGGTGGCCCTGGTGGCCCCGAACACCCCGGAGGTCGGGGTCATCCGCCCGCCACCCACCTGAGACGAGGAGGTCACCTCGGAGGAGAGCTGCGAGTTGGCAAAGGTGTCCAGCGCGGCGATGACCTCCGAGAGATCATTGGGGCGCTCGGAGGGCTCTTTGGCCAGCATCCGCGCCACCAGGCGCTCCAGCTCTTCGGGGAAGATGCGCTCGGGGTGCGCTTCACTCAGACGCGGAGGCTTCTGGCGCACGTGCATGCGCAGCACGCTGTAGACGTTGTTGGAGATAAAGGGCGGCTTGCCGGTGAGCATAAAGAAGAGGATCGCGCCCAGGCTGTAGATGTCGCTGCGCCGGTCGACGGTCTTGGCCATCGCCTGCTCGGGGCTGGCGTAGAGGGGCGTGCCGATGAAACCGTGGGTCATGCTCACCCCGGAGTCGTCGGTCAGGCGCACGATGCCAAAGTCCAGGATATGCATGAAGTCGTCGCCGGCCGGCAGCCGTTCGACCATCATGTTTTCCGGCTTGAGATCGCGGTGGATCATGCCGGCCTGGTGCGCCTCATAGAGCCCGTTGGCGATCTGGCGCAAGAGCGCGCAGGCGCGCTGCACGCTCAGGGGGCCCTGGCGAATCACCAGATCTTCGAGCGTCATCCCCGAGATCAGGTCCATGATCGCGGCCACGTACGAGCCCTTCAGGTCGAGGATCTCGTAGAAGGAGACGATATGCGGGTTGCGAAGTCGGCTCAGCGCCTCGACCTCGCGGTTAAGCCGCTCGATGATCTGGTCGGCCTGGCCTTTGTCGGTGGCGATGATCTTGATGGCAAAATGGCGCGAGATCGAGAGGGACTCCGCCCGGTAGACCGCCGCCGACGAGCCGCGCCCCAGGGGCTTTGCGACCAGGTAGCGCTTGTCGATCACCCGCCCAAGCCACGGGTCGTTGGCCTCCTCCAGCGGGGGCCATCCCTCCTCGGGCGCGCTCAGGGCGCACTCCAGGCATTGCGGCTCATCGGCGAAGACCACCGACATGCAGCTCGGGCAGTGATGCTGCGGGCTTTTCTCCCGCAGCTTCTGCCTTCGCGCTTCGCGTAATGCGCGGATGTGCTGGCCTGTCCCGGAGGACGAACCCACGTTGGACATGATGCGCTCCCTGACGGCGTCGACATCGGTGACACGGGGCACAAACCACGATCATCCCCCGCTCATCTGTGCCATGCGCCGGTATGCTAATGACTTCTATTTGAGATCGCCAAGCCCCTTTTTGTCAAATCTTGTCAAGGCTTTGACCCAAGTGTCGTCACGATGACCCACAAATAAAGCCACCTCCCGATCACAGGAGGTGGCTCGATTCTCGTTCATGCTCCCCGGCATCGTGTTCCCGGCGAGCATCTCTCGACGCTCGCCGGGGGCGAGGCTTTCAGCGCTCGCTGGGAAGGCGCGCGTAACGCGCCTCCACGGCCAGGCCGGAGAGGATGTTGAACCACTGCTCATCGTTCCAATCGATGATCACCCCGGAGGTGCCACCGGGGCAGGCGCTGAGCTGGTAGTTGGCCGGATCGACCACACAACCCCGCGGGTACTCCGGCATGCCGATGGTGCCCTCCAGGCAGTACCGGGTGGTCTCCAGACGCGTCAGGTCGGTTTCAGCCTCGTCCGGAAGCTTCATGCGCACCTGCAGGCCGGTGTCGCAGTAATAACCTGAGGACTCCAGGCCGGCCTCCACCGGGTAGGGGCGACAGACACCCGCTTCGCCGGTGAAGGGGTTGGCCGGGCAGGCCGCCTCAGGCCCGTCGCAGGCGTAGATATCATCGATGCAGCCGGAGCCGGCAGGCTCAAAAAGTCGCGCGATCTCTTCCAGAGCTGGCGTAAAGTCGCTGCAGATAAGCCCGGTCATCGGCGCGTCTTCGGACGGCTTCTTCGGGAAGGAGATATCAAAGGCGCTGATGAACTCCGCGTAGCGGTGACCTGAATACGCTTCGCCATTAACGCTGGCGCAGCTGATCGGGACGTGGTCTTCCGGGAATTGGATGGGGGGCCGGCATTCATCGGGGCGAGGTTCAAGGAAGCGGCTTTCGCGACCGTGAATCGAGGCCATGATGACCTCGGAGTCCGGGTCGACGCTGTTTACACCACGGGAGGCGGCGATGTTGGCGAGAAGCTCGTCGCGCAGGGTGTCGATTTGCAAGAGCGCGCCGGCTTCGCCCAGGTTCTCCTGGTAGGTGCACTCGCTGACCAGGCACGTGCTCTGGTAGTCCAGCGTGCCGTCGTTACTGCAGTCGTTCTCATCGGAGACGAAGATCACCCCGGTCTGGGCGTCGGGACGCACAAAACCGGCGTTGGGATACTGGGCCGGATCGCCGTCGGGGCCGCCGGTCAGCTCGGGTGAGAAGGCACGAACTACCGCCGACAGGCCCTGCTCAAAGCCAAAGCCGCGAACGCCCACCAGGCTCATGCACGCAAAATCATCGGAGAGGCGTTCCACATCCAGCACGCCCTGCTCGCTGGTATAATCCTGGGCGCGAAGCACCTTAGGGATGGGTCGATAGGCGGAGGGCGGCGGGAAGAAGGACTCCTGGTCCCGCGTCTCACCGGTGCACTCTTCTTCAAAACTAAAACCGTCAAAGGCGCAGCGCAGCTCGGTGAAGTCCGGGTTAAGCAGATCTTGATAGTCGCCCGGGTTGGTCGTGCACTCCACAGCAAGTGCGATGGAGTCGATGATCGGCGACATGTCGTTGACGTTAATGTTCCCCTCTTCATCAAGCCCGTAGTAGCAGGTGCGGTTGGTGCCGGGCAGAGGCTGCGGGGTTGACTGCAAATAGCCAGGCTGAGCCACGGGCTCACGCCCGCCGTCGACGCTGTCATCGACAAAGTGGGTGGTCGTCACGCCGATATGAAAATCGAGGTTAACCTCACCCAGGATCTCCACAAAGTCGGCAAAGCCGTCGCGCAAGAGCTTCTGCTCCTGGCACATCGAGCCGGAGTTATCGATCATCCAGAGGATGTCGGCCTTATCGGTGCCGTTGGCCGTCTGGGGCTCAATGAACTCAATGGCGCTGGTCGAGCGCGTCAGCTGAACCGGGTATTCGTTGCAGGCGGTGATGCCGGCGACGGTGCATAGCCCAAGGGTCGCGGTCAACAGGCGCGGGGCGCCGGGCACGTTCCATCCCATATCTGGCCTCATGTCGTTTCAGAAGAGCGCTGATCATCCAGCGGGTTGAGGAGCTTCTGGTTGAGCGCAAGGCTAGCGGAGAGCCCCGGCGGTGTCTACAGCCTCTGCCCCCCTTTCGGGGCGCGCAGGGGCCGCCGAGGTTGATTTTTCGCCAGAGCGCGGCCGAAGCGGCCCTTGTAATAAAGCGTAACCCCGAGGTGTGGCCGGCGAGGAGAGGTTGTCGGGGTGAGCCCGCGGCGAAGATGACCGGCAGATCGTCGGGGGCAAGAACGTAACGCGGCGGCCGCCCTCCCGATCCGCCGGAGCGGAATGCTGGGGGAGGGGGCCGCCGTCGTCGTTGTCCTGGCGCACACGCCTCGCTCGTTTGAGAGACGAAGCCTGCGCGCGCAACCCTTACGACTTATGCGTGGTGTAGGGCAGCAGCGCGATCTGGCGAGCGCGCAGGATGGCGCGGCGCAGGCGGCGCTGGTTCACGGCGTTCACGCCGGTGATGCGACGCGGCAGAATCTTGCCGGTGGTCGTCACAAAGAGCCTGAGCAGCTCGGCGTTCTTGTAATCAAGACGCCAGGAGGGGTTCTGCTCAAAGGGGTCGATCTTGCGACGGCGGCGCCAGTTGATCTTTCCGTACTTGGACATAAGGGGTTCCTCTTAAGGGTCAGCCGGGAGCGCCGGCCTACATTATTTGATCTTGGCTTCCACGAACTCGACGTACTTGCGGACCTTCGGATCAAACTTCTTGATGCGAAGCTTGTCGGGGGTGTTCCGCTTGTTTTTGGTCGTGGTGTAGAAGTAGCCGGTGCCGGCGGACGAAACGAGTCGGATTTTCTCTCGCATGACAAACTCTCCAGAATATCGTGGCGCTCAAAAGCGCGAAGGCTTCACAGGCCTGAAGTCGGCGTCGCAAAATTTTGACCCAGCGGGTGGGCGGAGGACTACATAACGGGCCTTGAAGAAAAAAACAAGCCGGGTGTGGCCGAAAGCGCGCGCGGGCGTCCGCGAACCTCTTGCAACCGGGGTATAACGCGGGGGGATGGGGCAGGGTTCTCCCTCGATGCTCGGCGCGTCGACGGGGCGAAGCGCCCGAGTTTCGGGGGGAAGCGCCAGGGGGAGGTAGGACCATCGAGGCGCACCAGGGCCGATGCCCGTCGCGGTGGGGAGAGCGATCGCCCGGGGGGCGTGAGGGGGATCCCCGGCGCTTACCCTGCGATCGCAGTGGGCTCTCTTCAGCGAGGTCTGCGCGGCGGGCTCGCTCCAACCCGGCGGAACGCCTCGCCATGGCGGCACGGGGCTGCGGCGGGCGCGCTTGCGCTGGCGGGCGCGCAGGTGCTAATCCGCACTCGCCACGTTGGCGGGCATCGATAGAAGAACACAGGGCGATCTGGACTGGTATGAATGACCGAATGAAGGTGCGGCTGCTGATCGCGGCCGCCGGCTGCGCGCTGGGCATGAGCGGATGTGGGGAGCGTTACGAGGAGCCCCTGCCGCCCCGCGACGCGCTCTACTACCCGATCGGGCTGGAGCTCCACCCGGACGGACGCTTCCTCTATGTGACCAACAGCAACTTTGACTTGAAGTTCAACGAAGAGATGGGCGGGACGGTCTCGGTGATCGACACCACGACCAACACCCTGTTGGCCGACGCCTCGCCATATGTGCCCTCGTTCGCCGGTCATATCGAGCTCAACGCAGACGCTACGCGCGCTTACGTGACGAGCCGTCAGCAGAGCGAGGTGACGGTGCTGGAGGTGGCCTCCGAGGGCCAGGCGCTCTTCTGTGAGGTCGACGGTCAGCCGCAGCGCGACACGCGCAGCTGTATGGTGCGTCGGGTGCCCGATGTGCGCGATGGCGCCGAGATCCCCGTCGATCCCTTCGGGCTCTCGGTGGGGCGCGTGACCCGGGAGGTGGGTGGGGAGTCGGTGGACTTTGATCTCGTGCATCTCTCGCATCTTCAGGGCAATCAGGTCACCTCCCTGAGCTTCCCTCAGGGGGAGATCGAGGGGGCGTCGATGCGCAGCGCCGCGCTGCTCAACGGCGGCAACCAGACGCGCATCCGCCCGGGCACCCAGGATGTCTATGTGGCGGGTCGGGCGACCAACGTCGTGGCGATCTTCCAGCCCTACGTTAACGAAGAGGGCAAGGTTGAGGCGATCGTGCGTCGTGGCAGCGTGGAGCTCTCCCGGGCGGTGGAGCGGGTCGACGCGCGGGGGCTCGCGTTCAACGCCGCCGGCGACCGCCTCTATGTGGCCGCGCGCCGCCCGAACGCGCTCTTTGTGATCGGCATCGACGAGACCGACGGGCTTCGCCACGAGATCATCGACACCATCGCGCTGGAGCCGCAGGCCTCCGGGGTGGTGGTCCATCAGGGCGCCGACGGGGTGGAGCGGGTCTACGTCTCCTCGTACCGAAACGGGATCATTCAGGTTGTCGATCCGGCGTTGGGTGCGGTGGTCGATATCATCGAGGTGGGGCGTAGTCCCTACGATATGGTGATCGACCCTTCACCGGCCCATTGCAACGCGCCGGGCGCGCGCTGCCAGGCCTACGTCTCGCTCTTTGACCAGCGCGGCGATCAGCGTGGCGAGCGCTGCGAAGACGACGATAAGGGCTGCGGGGCGATCGCCGTGATCGACCTCGACCCGGCCAGTGAGACCTTTCATCAGGTCATCGATCATATTCAATAACCCCACCTCCCCGCCAACCCGTCACCCCTTTACTCCGGGCGTGGCCAGGTGGACCTGAGGCTGGGTAGCACACGATGTGAACGCGTATGAGCAACGCCAGGACGATCGCGATTCTTAGCGGGTTGGGACTTCTCACGTTGGCCACCACCGGCTGTGAGGAGCAGGTGCGGGTGGCCCCCCAGGGCCTCAACGCGCCGGTGGCCATCGAAGCAGTGAGTGGCGAGGTCTGCCTGCCCGCGCTCGATGTGGAGGACTTCTCCATCCCCTCAAGCCCCCTGCCGCGCTGCGCCGATGTGGAGCGCCCCCGCGGCTTCGGGCTGGTGGTCAACACCGTCTCGGAGCGCGTCGGTGTGGTCGACCTGACCGCTTCGATCCCGCGCCTGGTCAACCTGGACACCCGCATCCCCGGCATCACGCAGATCAAGGTGGGGCCGCGCCCGATCGATGTGACGGCCAGCCTCGACGGCACCGCCGCGCTGGTCGCCAACCAGGGCGATAACACCCTGAGCGCCATCGATCTCTGGACGATGCGCGCGCTCCCCGAAGCGGTGGAGCTGCCCGGCACGCCGGTGGCCATTGAGACTTTTGAGAACGCGTCGAGTGCCGGGATCGCCGCGCTGCTGGCCGCGCCCAACGCCCTCTGGGTCGGACCCTCGCTGGGTTGCGAGCGCCCCGAGGGCACCCTCGATCGCCGCGACTACACCCCCGAGAATTGCACCTGGGGCGAGGAGGAGGCCGTCGAGCTCGCGCTGCCCGGCCAGCCCACCGACATCGCGCTCGACGAGGGAGCCGGCCTCGCGGCGATCGTCTACCGCGACCTCGCCGAGCTCTCGCTTGTGGCGCTCAACGACGCCGCCCTGGAAGACGCGAGCTGCCTGGAAGGAGAGGCCGCCCCCTGCGAGATCGCGCGCATCGACTGGGCCGGCGAGCGTGGCAGCCTCTTTGGCGCCACCGAGGTCGCTTTTGATCCGGCCGGGGCGTTTATCTATGTGCTGGAGCAGGCTGAGAGCCAGGTCGTGGTCATCGATCGCGAGCGCGGTGAGCTCATCGACGCTCGTCTGGCCAGCGAGCCCACCACGGTGGGGGCCTCCGATATCCCGGGCATCGCGCTGGTGCGCCAGCCCCGCACGATGGCGCCGGTGCTGGAGCGCCGCGTGCTCGTCGATGGCTCCACCGCCCTTGTGGCGCATCGTCACGGCCTGATGGTCGCCTCCGACAACGGAAGCCTCTACCGCGTGGATGTGCTCGATGTGGAGTGCGCCTTCGAGGCCCCCGAGGGGCTGCTCAGCGACGAAGAGTTTGCCGCCAACACCGAGCTCCGAGACGCCCACCCGGAGGCCCGCTGCCTCACGCTGCCGGCCCTCCCCCTGGCCTCGGCCGAGGAGAGCGTGGACACCACCGACGAGGCGCTGCTCGCGCGTCGCGTCATCGAAGACGAGGATCGCACCCTGGCCATCACGCCGATCTTTGCGCTGCGCGACGCCGCCAGCGCCCAGGGCCGCCTGGTCGGCCGCGCCAGCTGCGAGCAGCCCGATGATCTTCGCCAGGCCATGAGCCAGGCCGCCGCCGGCACAACCACCGCCCTGGGCTGCGGCTCCCCGCTCATCGATCAACCGGTGGCCCCCGGCGTCGACGACGAGCTTCGCAACTTCATCGACGCCCCCCGCGCCGAGCTGATGCAGCTGGCCCGCGCCCAGCTTCAGGTCGAGGGCGACGAGGTTCAGGCCGAGATCAACCGCCAGGTCTACGACGTGCGCCTGCGCAACGAGAGCTGGACGCTCACCTACGAAGGCGCGCTCCCCGGCGTGGGAAGCCAGGAGCGCGGTATCATCAGCACCGAGGCTCCGGGAGCGTTTCTTTCCGGCGGCGTCGACTACTGCGCGGCCGGCGTGGAGGTGGGCGATCGCCTGCGCATCCTCTCCGAGCCTGCCGCCGGCGCGGGCTGCGCCGATTTCCAGGGTAGTGAGACCTTTTTGACCTACGAGATCACCGAGCTCGGCGCGACAACGCTCACGATCAGCCCCATCGACGACGAGGGCTTCGCGGCGATGCTTCCCACCCGCGAGTGCTTTGATACGGGGCTTCGTTACGAGGTGCGTCCTCAGGAGCAGTGGATCGCCACCGGCACCCAGAGCGGGTTCGCCTCGGTGTGGGAGCGCGATGGCGAGGCTTGCGTGCTCAAAGAAGACGCGCTCAACGGCCGCATCCAGGGGCGGGTCGCCGCCGGCGAGCTGTGGGAAGGCCCCTATCTGGCGCTGCGCATCCGCGAGGGTGAGGTCGGGGCCCGTGAGGGCTTGAGCTACACCTTCCGCGTCGATCGGGCCTTCGCCGTCGATGGCGCCTCGCTGGGCACGGCGCTCCCCTCGGAGCTGGTCGTGATCGATGAGCTCGGCGCCGGTCGCCAGATCGCGCTGGTCGACGCGGGCACGAGCACCGTCTACATCGCGCCCCTCGACAACATCACCACCGGCGGCGACTTCGTGCGCTGAGCGCGCTCAGCGCTGCTCCTGCATCACCTGCAGGGCGGCGCGGGCGGCCAGGCGCACCTCGGTGACCTCATCTTCAATGGCGACGCGCTGCAGGATGTTGCGCGCCTCATCGAGCTGCAACTCACCCACGGTGATCGCCGCGGCGCGACGCACCTGGGGGTGGGGATCGTCGAGCGCCTCGATCAGCGCGCGGTAGCCGCGCTCGTCATCCACAAACGAGAAGACGTCGACCAGGTAGAGGCGATCTTCGGGGGCGGTGGTGTGATCTTCGAGGCGGTTGGCCAGCGTGTGCACCCGCTGCTCATAGGTATAAAGCAGCTCGCCGGCTTTCTCCTGGTTGCCCTGCTGGATGTGCAGCTCGGCCAGCTCGGTGAGCAGGAAGATGTAGTCAGGCTGGGCCTTAAGCGCCTCCTCGTAGGTGGCGATGGCGTCGTCGGGGCGATCGAGCTCGGCCATGGTGCGCGCGAGCACGAGCAGCACCTCGGGAAGATCGCTGACGCGGGCACGAAGATCGTTATAGAGCTCCAGCGCGCGCTGACGGCGGCCCGTCTCACTGTAGATCTGACCCAGGGCGATCGCCGCCGAGACGGTATCGCCGGTGACAGGCTCGGCGGAGGCGATGTCTTTAAAAAGCTCCTCGGCCTCGACCAGCCGGTTTTGCAAGAAGGCCATCTTCGCCTGCATCAGTGCCTCCTGCTGCTCGGGGGTGCCGGGCGGAAGCTCTGCGGGCGCACGGGTCTCCGCGGGCGTCGTCGCGTCCTCGTCGGCCGGCTCGGTGCCTTCCAAAGCCGGGTTCGCCTCGGGCGGCGCTTTGGTCTGGGGTTTGGGAGCGCCGGGGACGGTCACCGGCGGGCTTTTGACGGGCTCGGAGGCATCGCAGGCGCCAAGAGCGCCGCATAACACAAGCGCCAGGAGCGTGCGGGGGAGAGGTTGCGTGCTCATCTCAGCTCGGCTCTTCCGGGGGATGAATCGGGGTGCGGATCTCAAAGGTCGTGCCCTGGCCGGGGCCGCTCTCAAAGGTGATGGTGCCGCCGTGGTCCGAGACGATCTTCTTGACCACGGCCAGCCCCAGGCCCGTGCCGTCTTGTTTGCCCTGGGTGACAAAGGACTCAAAGAGGTGGTCGCGGATCTCCGGCGGGATGCCCTGGCCGGTGTCGCTAAAGCGCCAGATCACCTGATCGTTCTGGCGATCCACGCCGATGGTGAAGCGGCCGCCTTCGGGCATGGCGTCGGCGGCGTTGCGGGCCAGGTTGAGGATGGCGCGCTTCATCTTGACCACGTCGATGCGCACCTCTCCGCGGTACTGAAGATCGATGCTCAGCTCGATGTCGCGATCGCTGAGCTCGGCGTCGAGCAGCTCGCGGGTCTCATCCATAAAGGCGTTCACAAAGATCTTACGCAGCAGCATCCGGGAGTCGCCGCGGGCAAACTTTAAGAGCTCGCGCGTCATCTGGTTGAGCTGGTGGATCTGGTGCTTGACCCGGCCGGCGTACTCCTGGCGCTCCTCGGCCTCATCGGTGTCGGCCATCAGCTGTACGTAGCCGCTGATCACCGAGAAGGGGGTCTTAAAGTCGTGGAGGATGCCCGAGATCATCTGGCCGATGCTCGCCAGGCGATGCTCTTTCTCCTGGGCCTCACGGTGGCGACGCGACGCCACGGTGCCCGCGATCTGGGAGGCGATCAGCGTGATGATTTTGACGTCATCGTCGGTAAATCCCAGGCACTCCTGCTGCGGCAGCACCAGGTTAAAAACCTCCAGCGCCCCGATGCAGACCTCATCGTCGAAGAGGGGCACGGCGATGATGTTCTCCACATTCAGCCCGCTGGCCTCGCTGGTGGGGCCGGGCAGATGCTGGCAGGCCTGGCTGTGGCAGACAAAGGGCTGACCGCTGGCGATCACCGCCTGCCCGATGGTGTTCTCGTCGGTGACCGCGCGGGTGTAGAAGTCCCACTGACGCGACTGATCTTCGCTGCGATCGATGAGCACGTGCACCCGATGGTAGCCCTCCTCGCGGAGGGTGAGCGCGCAGGCCTTGCCGTTGACCAGCTCCAGGGTCTCCTGGGTGATCGTCTGCACCAGGCTCTCCAGATCGCTGTGATGGCTCAGCTTGCTCTGGATGTTGTAGAGGAGATCGAGCTCGGCAAACTTATGCTCCAGGCGCTCTTTGGTGGTGAGCAGCTGGGCGTTCTTGTCGACCAGTGACTGGTAGAGCTCGCTGTTCTCCAGGGCGATGGAGATCTGACCGCCGATGGCGCTCAGGAGGTTCTCATCGTCCTCCGAGAAGTTGCCCCCGGCGCTGTTGAGCACCTGGACCACCGCGATGATCTCGCCCTCCATATTGCGGATGGGCTGGCAGAGCATCGAGCGGGTCTGAAAGCCGGTGCGCGAGTCGACGTCGGAGTGAAAGCGAGGATCGTCGTAGGCGTCACGGATGTTGATGCTCTGCCCGCTCTGCGCCACCCAGCCGGCGATGCCCTGGCCAGGATCGAGCACGATCTGGGTCTGGGAGCCCTGGGCGATCTTGCCGTAGAGCCGCCCGGTGCTCTGATCGATGAGGTAGAGGGTGGAGCGCTCCGCGCGCATCAGCTCGGTGAGCTGCTCCAGGGTGATCTCTAAAAACTCCTCGCGATCGAGCGTGGCACCCAGCGAGCTGCTGATCTGCAGGAGCGAGCTGTAGCGGCGCTGCTGTTTCTTGAGCTGGCGGCGAAACGCCAGCAAGAGCTCGATCTTCTCGCCCTCACTGAGCAGGCGCAGGCTCAGCTCGGTGAGCTGGCCGGGGTCGCGCAGGATCTCGGGCGCGTCGGGCGCCGCGGTGGGGATCGCGGCCAGCGCGCCGGTGATCTGGCGCACGCGCCGGGCGCGAAGCGGGGTCTTTAACGACTTCTCAGACATCGCGAGGGCCTGCACTACGTCAACAAGTGGCTGGGGACCCGGGCTGGCTTCGCGTCTCGATCGCCGTGCCGGGGGAGAGCGGCCGATCGCCGCGCTGCGCATCTTCAGAGTAACACAGCGCCGGCGCCCTCGCGAAGCGGCACAAACGACCTCGCCGGAGCGGAGGTCTGAAGGCAGGCATAAAAAAACGCCAGCCCCGAGAGGCTGGCGTCTTTGAAGCGTCTGAAGATCGCGAGGGGCTCGCGTCATCACAAGCTCAGGCGGTCACGTCTTTCAGCGTGAGGCCTTCGGACTTCAGGAAGGGAAGCAGCCCCTTCTTGGTGACCGTACGCAGGGCGCGGGCCGAGAGGCGCACGCGGACCCAGCGGTCTTCTTCGGGGATGTAGATACGCTTCTGCTGCAGGTTGGGCAGCTGGCGCATTTTGGTCTTGTTGTTCGCGTGGGAGACGCGGTTGCCAACAAGCGGCTTCTTACCGGTCAGTTTGCATTTGCGAGCCATGGGATCTCCTATGAATCAACGGTCTCAGCGACGTGGTGTCGTGACTACAACTTCATTGAGCGTTTGGCCGGGCGCGATAAAGAGGGCGCGCTTCGGAGGCGGGAGACTGGCAGCGCTGCCCGGTGATGTCAAGTCGATCGTCTTAAAACTCCGATCATCGCAGGGAGATAGCTCCCGCTTGGGCGGTGTTGACGCGCCGGTCAGCCTTGAAAGGTTGGGGGGGCTCTTGTAGATTGCCGGCGACCCAACCACGAGCAAGCCCACGCGAGGGAAGCTCGCGAAACATCGACCTCCGGAGGCAATCGGTGAGCGACCAGAAGCTGTCGTCGAAGTTGCAAGGCGATCAGGCAGAGACGGCACACGAGGAGCGCGCAGAGGGGCTGTCCTTTAAACTGGGCGGGCGCATTCGCGCGCCGCGCTCGGGCGGCCTCGATCTGCCCACCTACCAGCCCGATGATGATGAGGCGGTCGCCGCGGTGGCCAAACGCTTTCGCAGCAGCGCGGCGCTTGGAGGCGCGGCGCTTAAAGACGCGCCCACCCTCGACAGCGATCAGGGCTCGGCCGATGTCGACGCCGGATTTTTGCTCGACGCGCTTGAGGCCACCGCCGAGCCGGTGACCCTGGCCCCGCTCGAAGATCTTGGCGAGGTCTCGATCACCGGGAGAGATCCCGGTCAGACCAGCGATAACCTGCCGATGGTCGATGTGGAGCCGCTCGAAGAGAGCCGGCGCCCGGTGGTCTGCCCCTCGTGCCATGCCGAGAATCCGGCCTCGATGAAATTCTGCGTGGAGTGCGGCGGCGCGCTGGCCGCGCCCCAGAAGCCCCGTACCCATAAGGTGAGCCTGCGCGGCCGCGGCGCCGGCGCTCCGGCCCTGGTGGAGAAGCGTCGCGAAGCCCCGCCGGCCTCCGAGGCCGCGCACCAGAAGAACCCCTGGCCGATCCAGCTCATCTCGATCAACGAAGACGGCAGCGATGGCAGCGCGATCGCCCTGGAGTTTTTGGAGACGACGGTGGGACGCGACGGCGATCAGCGCTTCCCCACCGACGCCTTCTTAAGCCCGCGTCATGCGCGCTTTCACGTGGTCGATGGCAAGCTCTTCATCGAAGATCTCTACAGCCTCAACGGCACCTTCATCAAACTTCGCGATGAGACCAAACTCACCGCCGGCGACACCATCCTGATGGGGCGCCAGGTGTTGCGTTTTGAGCGCTTTGAGCAGTCGATCACCCCGAAGACCAAGAGCAGCGACGGCACCCGCTACATGGGAAGCCCCGCGCCCGGGGGGACCTTCAAGATCTTGCAGATCGGGATCGGTGGCGTCATCCAGAACGTCTACTGCCTCCCCGAAGCCGGCGCGGTGCTCGGGCGCGAGAAGGGCGACATCGTCTTCCCGCACGATAAGTTCATGAGCGGCCGCCACGCCCAGATCTACGCCGGGGAAGACAACCACTGCTACCTGGTCGATCTGAACTCCTCCAATGGCACCTGGATCAAGATCTGGGAGAAGACGCGCCTGCGTCATCGCGACTACATCTTCATGGGCCAGCAGCTCTTCCGCGTGCACCAGGAGCAGCAGAGCTGATCGCGTCGCGGGATACCCGGCGCATCGCAAGATCCTTCAGGACCACTCAGAGACGCCTCCCTTTTCAGGGAGGCGTTTTTTGTGGGCGCGAGCGTTTTGGCCTGTGTTCATCCTTAAGGGGTATCGCGGGTTGACATCGGGATGGGGGCGTGGCAGATCAACGCCGGTGTTGATAACCTGCCGTGGGAATTAAGGATTTTGCCCTTTGAAAAGGGCTAGATGTTCTTATTTGTGCCCGCTGAACTGCATTCGGACGAGTAGTAGAATGACGAAGTCGGAACTCATTGAGTTGGTGTCGCAGCGTATTGATCTTCCCAAAAACCACGCCGAAGAGATCGTCAACGCGGTCTTTGACGCGATGAGCGACGCGCTGATGGAGGATGAGCGCATCGAAGTGCGCGGGTTTGGGAGCTTCTCGATTCGCAACTACCGCGCGCGCAAGGGGCGCAACCCCCGCACCGGCGATGAGGTGCAGGTGGCAGCCAAGAAGTCTGTGCACTTTAAGGTGGGTAAAGAGCTGCGCGAGCGCGTCGACACGCTGGAAGGTGCCTGAGCCTGGCGCGTGCGCATTGCAGGGGGAGACAAGAGAAAAGCCGGCGCTCGGGGGTGAGCGGCCGGCTTTTTTGCGTCTGGCGGGTGGGAGCGGCGGTGCCGCCCCGGGACCTGCGCGTTATTCGACGTCGAGGAACTTGTGGATCTGCAGGCCCAGGCGGATCGATTTGCCGCTCTCCAAAATCCAGTTGGCCAGCACGTGCCCGGAGAGCTCGCCATGAACCGGTGAGAAGATGATCTGGGCGCGATCGAGCAAGGCGTGCTCCTCAATGGTGGCGATGGCCCAGTCGAAGTCTTCGCGGTTGAGCAGCACGAACTTGACCTCATCGGTGGGCTTGAGGTGCGCGATGTTGGCAAAGAGGTTTTTGTCGACCTCGCCACTGCCCGGGGCTTTG
The DNA here is from genome assembly GCF_007997005.1 of Lujinxingia vulgaris. GTDB lineage: Bacteria > Myxococcota_A > Bradymonadia > Bradymonadales > Bradymonadaceae > Lujinxingia. The sequence continues at coordinate 140,694 of NZ_VOSL01000036.1, forward strand.
AGATCCATGATGACGTGCACGCGATCATCGATGGGGGCGATGTCGAGTGAGCCGGAGGTCTCAATGAGCACGGTGTAGCCCAGGTCGCACAGGCGGCTCATCAGGGTGTGCACCGGGCGCTGGAGCAGGGGCTCGCCACCGGTGATCTCGACGACTTTGCAGCCGATCGCATCGAGGCGGCTGATGATGTCGTCGATCTCGGTGCGCTCGCCACCTTTGAAGGAGTAGGTGGTGTCGCACCAGGTGCAGCGCAGGTTGCAGCGCGAGAGGCGCACAAAGGTGCACGGCATGCCGGCGAAGCTGGACTCACCCTGGATGCTGAAAAAGATCTCGGTGAGGCGCAGCCAGCTGCGCTCTTCGCGTTCGGGGGTGCCGCGCTCCTGGGCGATATCGGCGGCGCGCTGGGCGGGCGTGGTCAGAGACATGGGAGAACCTGGGGAGGGTCGGGCGAGCGAGGGGGCGGCGAGCGCACAGGCGGGAGTAGAAGGGGTTTGGCGCAGGCGATCTTCCCGCGCTCGATAAAGAGCGCATGACGAGCGGGGCCACCTCGCGGGGAGGCGGCCCGGGCCTGCCCCCATAGTACAGGGGCAGGCCTGAGCGCAACGTTTAAGCCAGCCTGCGCATCGTTTGCCCGGTCGGCGCGCTCAGGGCGCGGCCAGCTCGCACTGGTTGTTCTGGCAGACCTCGGGGAAGGTGCAGTCCTGGTTGGAGTTGCACTCGGTGCCGCCCAGGCAGACCCCGCCGATGCAGAGCTCGCCGGGGTCGCATTCGGCGTTGATGCGGCAGGCCTGGGGCGGGGAGGTGTCTTCGCAGACGCCGAAGTTGCACTCGGTGCCTTCGGCGCAGTCGGTGTCGCGGTTGCACTCCGAGGGCGGGAAGCTGAAGCAGGCGCCGGCGTAGCAGACCTGGCCAAGCGGGCACTGGCCATCGTCGGCGCAGCCGCCGGGGTTCTGGCAGACGAAGTTGATGCAGCTGGTGGGGGCGGGGCAGTCCGCGTTGGATTCGCAGAAGGGCTCGGAGGTGCAGCGGTTGGCCACACAGAGCGCGCCGCTGGAGCAGTCGTTGTCGCTCTGGCAGGCGAAGGGCTGGCAGTAGCCGGCGTCGCAACGCTCACTGTCGGCGCAGTCGGTGTCGGCCGCACAGGTCGTGGCGACGCGGCACAGCCCGTCGATGCACTCGGTGCCGGCGGCGCAGTCTGCGGTGACCTGGCAGCTGCGCACCAGGCGGCACGTCTCGCCAATGCAGGTCTGACCCTGGGGGCAGTCGTTGCTGGTGGCGCAGGTTGTCTCGGCGATGCAGCGGCCGCTAAAGGCGTCACAGACCTGGTCGGCGGCGCACTCGCTGTCGCGGCGGCAGGGCGGGGCGGCCTGGCAAGAGCCGCGCACGCATTCGCGGCCGTTCTCACAGTCGGTGTCGTCGACGCATTCGGGCGGCGGGTCTACGCACACGCCCTGCTGGCAGGTCTGGTCGGGGCCGCACTGGTCGTCGGTGGAGCACTCCGAGACGATCGGTCGGCAGTTGCCGCCGCGGCACTCAAAGCCGTCGGGGCAGTCGGTGTCCAGGCTGCACTGCGGCGGATTGGGCACACACTGGCCGTCGGCGCCGCAGATCTGACCCGGTCCGCAGTCGCCGTCGGCGCTGCACTCCACGGCCACGCAGCTCTCTTCGATGCACTGGGAGCCTTCCGGGCACTGGTCGTCGCGCAGGCACTCGCGCACGCGCTGGCACTGGTAGTTGAGGCAGCGCTCGGTAGCCGCGCAGTCGCGGTCGCTGGTGCACTCGGGGCGCGGCGCGCAGATGCCGAACTCGCAGATCTGATCGTTTCGGCAGTCGCTGTCGCCGCTGCACTGCGGCGGGGGGAGCGGCAGGCAGACGCCGGCGATGCAGCTGGTGCCGGGGAAGCATTCGGCGTCGGACTGGCAGCCGCCCGGATCGACGCAGACGTTGTTGATGCACTCCAGGTTGGGCAGCGGGCAGTCCTGGTCGCCGGTGCAGGCCAGGGGCGGCACGCAGCGCTGGGCCAGACACTGCCAGGAGGGCGGGCATTGATCATCGCCCTGGCAGCGGGTGGCCACGCAGTTGCCCAGGTCGCAGCGCTCGCCAGTCTCACAGTCGCTGTCGGCGCTGCACTCGGGGCGCGGCTGGCAGAAGAAGCCGTTGCAGATGGTGCCGGCGGGGCAGTCGCGGTCGACGGTGCACTCGCGGATGTCCACGCAGCGATCGTCGAGGCAGGTAAACCCGTCGGGGCAGTCGTTGGCGCTGGTGCATTCGACCGCCGGCTGGCACTGGCGGGTCAGCGATTCGCACTCCTCGCCCGGGGGGCAGTCGGAGTCGCGGCGGCACTGATCGGGGGTGGCGCAGAAGTTGTTTTCGCAGACCTCGCCATCGCGGCAGTCGCCGTCGACCTGGCACTCGCCCTGGGGCAGGCACTGGCCGCTCTGGCAGAACTCATCGGCGCGGCAGTCCGCGTCGGTGCTGCACTCGTTGGGGTTGGTGCAGCTGCCCTCGATGCAGGCTTCGCCGGCGGGGCAGTCGGTGTCGACGATGCAGCCGTCGACCGGGACGCAGTCGCCACGCTCGCACACGGTGCCCGGCTCACACGAGATCGCCTGGCAGGGATCGGTGAACTCACAGCGGAAGTCGATGCACTGCTCGTCGCGGCGGCAGTCGGTGTCGGCGCGGCAGTCGCCCACGAAGTAGCAGTCGCCGCTGAGGCAGATCTCGGCCTGGCCGCAGTCGCTGTCGACCTGACAGCCCTGGGTGGTCACGCACTGGCCGGCGCGGCAGATCTCGGTGGGCAGGCAGTCCTGATCGCTCTGGCACTGGGGCCCGCCGAAGCACTGGCCGTCAATGCAGCTCTGGCCCAGCCCGCAGTCAAAGTCGTCAAAGCACTCCGGCGGGCGCGCCAGGCAGACGTTGTTGATGCAGACCTCGCCAGCGCCGCAGTCGGCGTTGGTGCGGCAGTCCAGCTCCACCGGCTGGCAGATGCCCTCCTGGCAGGACTGGTTGTCGGGGCAGGCGTCGTCGCTCTGGCAGGGGATGAACACACACGAGCCCTCGACGCACTGGCCGCCCGGGCCGCATTGCGCGTCGGTCTGGCACTGGGGGGCCACGCAGGTGGCGTCCTGGCAGACCTGGCCAAAGGCGCACTCGTCATCGCGCAGGCACTCGCCAGTAAAGACGCAGAACTGATCGATGCAGTCGAAGTTCGCCGGGCAATCTTCGTTGGTCCGGCACTCGCCATCGATGGGCATGCACATCTGGTCGAGGCAGATGGCGTTGGGGCCGCAGTCGTCGTCGAACTCGCACTCCGGCGGCAGCACCTGGCAGCTGCCGTCGAGGCAGACCGCGTCACCGGGGCAGTCCTGATCGATGCGGCACTCCGGCGCCGGGACGCAGAGGTTGTCGACGCATTGTTCGCCGGGCGCACATTGCTCGTCGATCGTGCATTCGGGGATCGGATCGACGCAGCTTCCCTCCTGGCAGACCTGCCCGTTCTCGCACTGATCGTCGCTCTGGCAGCCCTCTTCTTCGACACACTGGCAGGCATCATCGCAGGTGAAGGTCTGGGGGCAGTCGGCGTCTTCAGCGCACTCACAGGTTACAGAGCAGAAGCCGTCGACGCAGAGCTCGCCCTCTTCGCAGTCGCTGTTTTCTGCGCATTCGGGAAGGCAATCGCCCTCGACGCAGCGCTCGCCAGGCTGGCAATCGTCGGCGCTCTCACAGGTGGGGCCGTCATCGACGCAGCTTCCTTCCTGACAGACCTGACCCTCGGCGCATTCGGCATCTTCGGTGCACTCGGGCGCCGGCGCGCAGAAGCCTCCGCGGCAGATGGCCTGCTCGGGGCAGTCGGTCTCACTCTGGCAGCGCAGCGGCTCGGAGCAGACCGCGCCCAGGCATTGGGAGCCGGTGGGGCACTCGCTGTCGCTCTCGCAGCGATCCATGAGCACGGTGCGGCCGCAGCCGCTGAGCACCAGCGCCCACAACGCGAACACAGTGGCGAGGAGGAGGTGGCGAGTGAGTGATCGCATCAATTGACGTTGCATGACGTATCCAGAGAAATGCTCAATCGGGACTCACCGCGAGCCGCCGGAAAGTGGGCCGGAGTCGAGCGGTGGGGCGCACATGACATAGACCCTGCAGATGTAGCACAGCGCCACACACGCGGCAAACTCGCCGGGGTGCGGCGCATGGTCTCAGGGGCGGAATGGGGATTGCCAGCGTGGCGGCGTTATATTAGACCATTCGCCACGCTGTGCGGCCCTCATTGAGCGTGTGTGACCGGGGGCCGATGATGACTAAAGCGACGAGGGTGTCGGGCAGGTCGATGCGCACCCGAAATTGCCCCGGTGGGGCAACGTCCACAGACTCAGGTAAGCCTTCGTTATGGCGAAAGAAATTACGCAGGGATTGATCTTCGGCTTTCTGGCGGTGGTGCTGGTGGCCTTCCTCGGCACGCAAGTCGGCTTTGGCTGCTCGCATTACGAGCCCAGCGGTGTGGGTGAAGAAGGCGCGGCGGCTGAAGGCGAAGCCGCTCCGGCTGAAGGCGAAGCCGCTCCGGCCGAAGGGGAAGCTGCTCCGGCCGAAGGCGAAGCTGCTCCGGCTGAATAAGAACGCAACGCGGGTTGGCCGGCCTGATGTGCTCGTTCACCACGGGTATGTAGGGTCGGGCCTTACTCGGGGGCCAGCCCCTTGCCGATCAACGCGAAGGTCGCCTCGACCAGGCGATCGCGGTCGGGTTCATAGCCGACCGCGTAGGCGGCCTGCACCCCGTCGACGAGCGATTTGAGGGCGATGGCCGTGGCCCGCGCGTCGATCTGACGCAGGTGCCCGTCGGCGATCGCGCGCTCTAAGATCGCGGTGAGGCGCTCGATGTAGGCCTCCTGAAGCTCCAGCAACATCTGGCGGATCGGCTCATCGCGCAGCGACATCTCCGCGGCGATGAGCATAAAGCGGGGCATCGTGGCGTCCGCGGCGAAGGCCTCCACGAAGTGGTCGCCCAGGCGTAAGAGCTGCGCCAGCAGATCGCCCTCCTCATCGACAACCTGATCCATAAACGCGGTGGCGCGATCGAACTCCGCCTGCACCAGCGCCCGGAAGATCTCGCGTTTGGAGGGGAAGTGAAAATAAACCCCTCCCTTGGAGAGCTTTGCAGCCCGGGCGATGTCGTCCATTTTGGTGGCGAAGTAGCCCCGCTCCAGAAAGCAGATGCGGGCGGCCGCCAGGATCTGGTCGGCGCGTTCGTCGGGGCTTTTGTGTTTGGTCACGCTCCGGCTCCTCATCAGGGCAGTGCGGCGGGGGCGCTCGGGGTGAGCGGGGCTTTCTTTTATGCGCGCTGAGGCGATCGGCGCAACCGCCGCGTGCGCGAAATTTTGAGTGTCGCTGCCGCCTTCTTGCCGGCGTAAACCCGGCTGGCTTGCGCCCGAAAGTCTGTGTTAAGCTTCGGCGGTCAAAACGACGCGATCCATACATCCGATACCGGTTTTGAGCGCGCGCCAGGCCGCCGCCGGCCAGGTGCAACGCTTCACCCGAAGAGATGTCAGTGAATCAGCGGACCGAGGCGACGACCCAACCTGCCAAATTTCGGGGTCAGGCCATCGACAATCAGGCGTGTCTGTACCCTGCCGGCTCGGCCGGTGAGCGATTCGATCTTGAGCGCGTAGGCATCATCTGTGGCTGAGAGCAACCGCGAGTGGACAAAGTTCGGGCGCTACGCCCTCCTGCAAAAGATCGGCGCAGGGGGCATGGCCGAGATCTATCGCGCCAAAACCTTTGGGGCGGCGGGCTTTGAGAAAGAGTTCGCCATCAAGCTGATCTTGCCCAGCCTGGTCGACGACACCGAGTTCGTCGAGATGTTCATCAACGAGGCCAAGATCGCGGTGAGCCTCTACCACGCCAATGTGGTGCAGGTCTTTGATCTGGGGGAGATGGACCACCAGTACTACATCGCCATGGAGTTTGTGCACGGCAAGGATCTGCTCGATGTGCTGGCGCGCTGCGCCGAGCTCAACATCAAGATCCCGCTCAACCTGGTGCTCTTCATCGCCATGGAGATGCTCAAGGGGCTGGACTTCGCCCACCGCGCCAAAGACCCTTATGGCGACGATCTCAACATCATTCACCGTGACGTCAGCCCGTCGAACATCCTCATCAGCTACGCCGGGGATGTGAAGGTGGGCGACTTCGGGGTGGCCAAGGCCGCCATCCAGCGCAACCTCACCGAGAGCGGCACGCTCAAGGGCAAGGTCGGCTACATGAGCCCCGAGCAGGTGATGGGCGAGGAGATCGACTCGCGCAGCGACATCTTCTCGGCCTGCATCGTGTTTGTGGAGGCGCTGAGCATGAACCGCCTCTTTGTCGGGAGCTCCGATCTCGACGTGATGCTCAAGGTGCGCGACGCCGATGTGGAGGCAAGCCTGGAGAAGATGGGGCCTCTGCCCTCGGATCTGGTGCAGATCATTCGCACCGGTCTGGCGCGCCACCGCGAAGATCGTTACCAGAGCGCCGGGGAGTTCTATCAGGCGCTGATGGACTTTTGTTTTCAGCACAGCATCAAGGTCAGCGGCAACGACCTCTCCAACCTGATGCGCCGGCTCTTTGCCCGGGAGATCGAGGAGGAGAAGAGTCAGCGTCGCAGTGAGCCTGGCGGGCTCGCCGCCCAGCGCCTCTTTGAGGAGAGCGCGCCGAAGGAGACGTCGGTGGCCTCGGAGGTGGAGTTTACCCCGGAGCAGAAGGCCGACAGCGCCGAGCTGATGGCGATGGGGGACACCGCCGCGGTGCGCGACCCGCAGAACACCGGGCGTATGCCCGCCGGTGAGCTCGCCGGGCAGGTCGCGCGGAGCAAGGAGCCCGACGCGCCGGCTGAAGAGGAGGGGGACGAGCGGCGTTATCGCTATCGCGACGGCAGCGGGCTTGTGTTCGGGCCGATGGGGCCACAGACGCTGGTCGATCTTTTGCGCGTGCGACGGCCTCGCGCCGACGATCGCGTCGCGGTGGGCGACGGGCCCTGGGTTAAGCTCGATGAAGTCAGTGAGATCGAGGTGCCCACCGGCCGCGCCACCGCGCGGCGCGCGCGCCCGGTGGCGGTGGAAGCCACGCTCGATGCCGCCACCCGCGGCGGTGATACCGACGTGATGCGCGATGTGCGCCGCGCGGTCGGCGCGATGGAGGAAGAGAGCGCCGCCGCCGGGGATACCGACGTGATGCTCGACGAGCGCGACTCGCTGGCCGCCGGCAGCACCGATGTGGCCGATATGAGCCCGCCTTCAGCCGCGGAGGCGGAGCTGGGCGGGCAGTCCTCGCCGGTCTCTCAATCGCCCCCCTCAATGGGGCTGATGATGACCGAAGGGGCGCTGGGGTCGACCTTCCAGGAGCTCAAGAACCTCTACGCGAGCTATGAGGGCGAGCTGGCGGAGGTCTCCTTTGCGCGGATCCTGGGCAGGTTGCACCGGGCCGGGGAGACGGGGCGGCTTTTTGTGACCAACGGGCAGGTGGAGAAGTCGATCTTCATTCGCAGCGGGGAGCCCATTTATGTGGACTCCAACCGTCGCGAAGAGCTGCTCGGGCACTTCTTGCGCACCCGTAACCTGATCACCGAGGCGCAGCTTCAGGAGGGCCTGGCGCGCCTTAACGAGTGGGGCGGCCGCCTGGGCGATGCGCTGGTGGCGATCGGCGCGATCCCGGCGCACGCGATCTTCACGCACCTCTCCAGCCAGATGCGTGAGAAGTTGCTGGAGATCTTCACCTGGCCCGAGGGCTACTACGGCTACTACGAGAACCAGGAGCCCGACACCCAGGGCTACTCGCTGGGGCTGGACACCTACGAGATGATCGTGGAGGGCTGCCGTGAGCAGGTGCCGCTGGCGCGCATCAAAGAGCTCTACCGCAACCGCAACTTCGTGAGCATCTACCTCAACGAGCCGGCGCCTTTCAGCGTGGACCGGCTGCGGCTTCGGGCGAACGAGCTGCGCGTGCTTAACCAGCTCAGCTCGGGCGATAACCTGCGCGCGCTCCTTTCGAAGTTCACACCCGACCAGCACGAGAAGGTCTACCGGACGGTGTACCTGCTGCATCAGGTCGAGATTCTCGTCTTCGAAGTCACCGAGCGCGTCGACCTTCCGAAGGTCGACTGAGCGTCTGGCATTCGGTCGCTGCTTCGGCGGTATTCTTGAATGAAATCAGTGGGTTAGCGGGGGCGCTTGAGGCGTCGTTTGACACGATCGAGGATCACGTCGAGCTCCGGCGGGGCGAGGAGCCAGGCGCTTAAGCCCAGCGCCGCAAAGAAGGCGGTGCCCATGGTGGCCAGCATCCCGGCCAGTCCGGCGAGTTGAAGATCGGCGGCCGGCGTGTCCCAGAGGCGGAAGACCCCGTAGGCGGCAGCGGCCGCCCAGGCTCCGTGCAGCGTGCCGCGCAGCGTGCCGCGAATGATCGGTCCCAGGGGAAGATGCCCCACCTTCCAGCGGTAGTACCCGATGGTGACCAGGGCGTTGAGGGTCATCCCGGCGCTGGTGGCCATCGCCAGACCCCGCACGCCGAAGGTGTCGCCGAAGATCGCGTAGAGGGGCGCGGCCAGGGCCACGGTGATCGAGCCCAGGATCATGGGCGTCAGCGTGTTTTTGCGGGCGTAATAGCCGCGCACCGCCAGCGTCTGCACCGCCCAGGCCCACAGCCCGCAGGCGAAGACCACCAGCAGGCCCGCCATGGTGTCGGCGTCGGAGGCCGAGAACTGCCCGTGGCGGAAGATCGCGTGCACCAGGGGGTAGGCCGCCACGATCAGGCCGGCTGCGCCGACCATCGCCAGAAAGCCCACCCGCTGGAGGCTGCGCGAGAGCATCTGCCCCATCTCTTCTTCTTCGCCCTGATGGAAGAGGCGCGTGAGGAAGGGCAGCGCGGCCTGACCGGCGGCCTGGCCGATGATCGCGAAGATCACCATCATCAGCTTGCGGGCGTTGGCCAGCCAGGTGATGGCCCCGTCGCCCTGCATCGAGCCAAAGTACTTGAGGAACCACTCATCGACGGTCACAAGGCTCACGCCCACCATCAGCGGGAGGGTCAGCAGCAAGAATGCTTTGAAGTCGGGGTCGAAGGGGGCAAAGCGCGCCTTAAACTTCACCTCGCGGCGGGCAGCCCACATCGGCACGGCCAGGGGCCCGAGCAGCGCGCCGATGACCACGCCAATGGCAAAGCCCTTGATGCCAAACCAGGGGTCGAGCAGCACCCCGCCGCCGATGATGCAGAGGTTGTAGATCAATGGCGAGATGGCGCTGGGCCAGAAGATCTCGCGCACAAAGAGCGAGCCCTGGATCAGCCCGCCGATGTAAAAGGCCATCGGCGCGAGCAGCACGATGCGCGTCATGCTGATCGCCAGGTCGAGCTGCTGCGGATCGTTAAACCCCGGGTTGAGCAGGGGAACAATCTGCGGGGCCAGCACGTACCCAAGGGCGATGAAGACCGCCAGCACCGAGCCCATGGTCGTGGCGATGGTGGAGAAGAGTCGCCAGGCGCCCTCCTCGTCATCGGAGGCGACATAGGCCGAGAAGAGGGGTATGAAGGTGATCGAGAGCGTGCCCCCGGCCAGCACGTAGTTCATCATGTCGGGCATGGTGAACGCGGCCTGGTAGGCGTCGGTCGTGGCGCTGGCGCCGTGGGTGTAGACGATGACCGCTTCGCGCAAGAACCCCAGGATGCGGCTCAAGAAGGTGCTCACCGCCAGGATCAGGGCGGCGATGCCCATGCGGCGGCCGATGGAGCGGGCGGGTTTTTGAGGTTTTTCGGAGGTCTCGGAGCTCATGATGCCCGGGGTGCGCGGGAGCCGTGTTCAGCATTCTATGTAGCGCGCGCAGGGCTGTGCGCGAAGTTTTTTGAAGGCGGCGGCGACATGGCGCCGCCGGCGATTCGGAGGATGGAGGCGATGGAGATTCGGGTCAACGGCAAGCTGGAGCACATCGCGAATGAGGGGAGCCTCTCGGTGGAGGCGCTGCTCTCGGAGCTGGGGGTGGAGGCCGCCCGGGGGGTGGCGGTGGCCGTCGGCGATCAGGTCGTGCCCCGCAGCCGCTGGGGCGAGCGGGTGATCGAGGCCGGCGCCAGCGTGGAGATCATTCGCGCCACCCAGGGCGGCTGAGGCTGTTAATCCGTGACGACGTGGGACGTGTGAGCTGAGGAGAACGAGATGAGTGAGTCGAAGGAGTCGACCTGGAAGGTGGGTCCTTACGAGTTTGAGAGCCGGCTGCTGGTGGGCACCGCCCGCTATGCGAACTACCAGGTGATGCTCGACGCCCTGGAGGCCAGCGAGACCGAGCTTGTGACCGTGGGCATTCGCCGCCTGGACATTGAGGCGTCGCGGGAGGCAGGGATCTTAGAGATCTTGATGGAGCGCTACACGCTTCTGCCCAACACTGCCGGCTGCTTCACCGCACGCGATGCCGTGCTGACCGCACAGCTGGCGCGCGAGGCGCTGGAGACGGATCTGATCAAGCTGGAGGTGATCGCCGACGATCAGACGCTTCTGCCTGACAGCGAAGAGCTCTTGAAGGCGGCGCGTACGCTGGTCGAAGATGGCTTTGTGGTCATGGCGTATACCAACGACGATCCGGTGCTGGCGCGCAAACTCCAGGATATCGGTTGCGCGGCGGTGATGCCCTTAGGCTCGCCGATCGGCAGCGGGATGGGGATCCGCAACCCCTACAACTTCCAGATCATCCGGGAGTTTATGGAGGTTCCGATGCTCGTGGACGCCGGCGTGGGGACGGCCTCGGACGCGGCGCTGGCCATGGAGCTTGGCTGCGACGGGGTGCTCTTAAACAGCGCGATCAGCGGGGCGGAGAAGCCGGTGAAGATGGCGAAAGCCTTTCGCGACGCGGTGCGCGCGGGGCGCTGGGCCTATGAGGCCGGGCGGATTCCGCGGCGTTTTTACGCGCAGGCCTCCACCCCCCTGGAGGGTGCGGTGGGCTCGGAGCCGACGAGTTAATCGATGGCGCATCCGCTACCCTCGCGCCTCTATGCGATCGCTGACGTAGGCTTCTGCGAGGCCAGGGGGCTTATTTTGGAGGCGATCGTGGCCCAGGCGCTGGCCGCAGGCGTCAACATGCTCTCGGTGCGGGTGGGCGACGCGCTCGAAGGCCGCGACGAGGGGGAGCGCGAGCGGTTGTGGAAAAAAATTCAAAAGGTGGTGGAGCTGGGGCGGCAGGCCGGAGCGGTGGTGATGGTGCACGCCCATATCGAGCGCGCCGCGAGCCTGGGGTGCGGAGGTGTGCACCTCAAAGCGAGGCAGGCTGGCGAGGTGGCCGAGGTCAGGCGGCGGTTGGGCCAGGAGGCGCTTGTGGGGGTGTCGTGCCACAACGCCGAGGAGCTGCGTCGAGCTGGTGAGGCGGGGGCGGATTTTGTGACGCTCAGCCCGATCTTCAAAAGTGTGTCCAAGCCGGGGTATGGCGGGGAGGTGGGGCTTGGGAGGTGGGCGGAGCTTGTGGCCGCAAGCTCCGTGCCGGTGTACGCGCTGGGCGGGGTGCGGCCGGAGCATGGGGCGGATTGCCTGCGCGCGGGGTTCTGGGGCGTGGCGGTGGTCGGCGGCCTCTTCGGCGCCGAGGATGTTGAGGAGGCGGCGCGCCGCTACCTCCAGTCGGTGAACGCGGGGTGAGGGTCAGCGGTGCGGCTCGGAGCGGCCGCCCAGGGTCTGCGTGACGCTTAAGAAAGCCACGTAGAAGAACCCGAACTGAAAGAGCATCAAAAAGGGCAGGCTGCCAAAGGGGTGGGCCGGATCGACGAGCACCACGTAGATGGCGTAGGTGAACCAGGCGCCCAGCGCGAACTCCAGGGCGGGCATGGCGTTGAGGCCGCCGCGGTAGATGCGCTTTGCCCAGGACTCACCGCGGCGCTCAATGGCGTATTTGGGGGTGCGCACAAAGGGGGTCTTATGGCCGATGAGCACCTCGACGACGCCCTTGGCGTTGTTGAGCGAGACGCCGATGCCCAGACCCAGCACCGCCGGCATCATGCGGATGATCTCCAGCCGCGATCGCCCCACCTCGCGCTGGCTCACCCAGTAGAAGTAGCAGACCGAGAAGGTGGCGCTCAAAAAGATCGGAAGATCAAAGAGAAGCACCTCGTGCCAGCCCTGCTGCACGCGCACGAGCGTGGCCAGGGGCATGATCAGCGCCAGGATCACCATCAAAAAATAGGCGAGGTTGCCGGTGAGGTGGTGGATGGCCTCAAGTTTGATGGTGCGGGGAAGATCGGAGCGCAGCACGCGGGGCAGCACCTTAAAGGCGGTCTGCAAGGCGCCTTTGGACCAGCGGTGTTGCTGGCTCTTAAACGCGTTCATCTCCACGGGGAGCTCGCTGGCGACGGTGACATCGCGCAGAAAGCGAAAGCGCCAGCCGGCGAGCTGGGCGCGGTAGGAGAGATCGAGATCTTCGGTGAGGGTGTGATGCTCCCAGCCGCCGGCGTCTTCGATGGTCTGGCGGCGCCAGATGCCGGCGGTGCCGTTGAAGTTGAAGAAACGACCGGAGCGGTTGCGCGCGGTGTGCTCGAGCACAAAGTGGCCGTCGAGGAGCACGGCCTGGGCGCGGGTGAGCAGGCTGTAGTCGCGGTTGAGATAGTCCCAGCGCGCTTGCACCATGCCGATATCTGGCTCGGTGAAGTGGTCGATGGTCTGGCGCAGAAACTCGGGCTGCGGAATGAAGTCGGCGTCGAAGACCGCTACAAACTCCCCGCGCGCGCTCTTAAGCCCGGCCTCCAGGGCGCCGGCTTTGTAGCCGTGGCGGTCTTTACGGTGGAGAAGTTTGATGTCGACACCTTTTGCCTGCCAGTGCGCCACGCGGGCGCGGGCCAGCTCGGTGGTGTCGTCGGTGGAGTCGTCGAGGACCTGGATTTCGAGGCGATCAGCGGGGTAATCAAGCCGGCAGGTTGCGTCGATGAGGCGCTCGATGACGTAGCGCTCGTTGAAGGAGGGGAGCTGCACGGTGACCACCGGCAGCGACTCCGGCGCGAAGCGCCGGGCGGGCTCGGGATCGGGGCCGCTGGCGTGCTTGCGGTACAGGCGTACGATGACGTAGCGGTGCGAGCCGTAAAACGAGAGGAGCAGGAGCACCGCGAAGTAGATCGCGAGCACGCTGAGCTCCCAGAGGTTGTAGTCTTGCAGGTGCGACATAAGATAGGGCTCTACGACAGGGCGAACGCGCCGGGGAAGAACTCCGGGGTGCATCTGTGGTAATGCAGGGCATTGATGTTCGGCGCGCGCGCGCGACCCAACGTGACTTAGCAGACCTGGACCCGATTGTGCCAGAGCAGAACCCATCGGCGGCGTTGGCCGCCCAACATCCGATCGAGCAGGTTGAGGCGCGCCCCTGGCGCGGGCTTTGGAAGAGTCTGCGCCCGCATCAGTGGGTCAAGAATGCCTTTGTGCTCGCGCCCCTCTTCTTTGCCAAGGCCTACACCGACCCGCTGCTCAGCGCCAAAGCGCTGGCCGCGGCGCTGCTCTTCTCGCTGGCGGCGGGCACGGTGTATCTGCTCAATGACCTGATGGACGTGGAGCGGGACCGGGAGCATCCGGTCAAGCGGTATCGGCCGATCGCCTCGGGGCTTTTGCCGGAGGCGGTGGCCTGGCGGGCGCTGGTGGGGATCGGGGCGGTGGCGGCGGTGGGCTCGTATGTGCTCGCGCCGCTCTTTGCGGCGGCGGTGGGCACCTACCTGGTGATGAACCTGGCCTACTCGATGAAGTTGAAGCACTACGCCTTTGTCGACGTGGCCATCATCGCCACCGGCTTCGTGCTCCGCGTGCTCGCCGGGGCCGCAGCGGTCTCGGTGGTGGTCTCGGAGTGGCTTGTGGCCTGCACCTTTTTGCTGGCGCTTTACCTGGGGCTTGGAAAGCGGCGCCATGAGCTCGCGCTCTACTTGAGCGGCAGCGTGGAGCGCACGCGACGCGTGCTCGACAGCTACCGGCTGGAGAACGTGGACTTCGGGATGCTGGTCTGCTCAGGTCTGACGACGGCGGCATACACGATCTACACCCTGACGGCGTCGTTGCCCGACCAGCCGCTTCGGGCGGTGGCCACGCCTTTTGCCAGCGTGTGGCTGCCGGTGACGATCCCGATGGTGGTGGTGGGGCTGGCGCGTTTCTTTCAGATCGTGCGTCGCGAGGATGCGCGAAGCCCCACCGAGATGATGCTGCGCGACAAACCTTTGGTGCTCAACATCGGGGTGTGGGCGGCGGTGATGGTGGTGCTGAGCGTGCTCTGAGCCCGGTGCGCTGCGACGACAACGTTACGAACAAGGGCGGGGGGATGACCGCGGGGCCGGTGAAGATCGGGCCCGTGTGTGTCGGCGTCGGTGTCGGCGTCCGGTGTGAGGGCTGGCATGCGGGCATGAAAAAAGCCCCCTCCCGAGTTTCGGGAGGGGGCTCATTACGCCGTGAGCTATCGTTGACGCTGTGTCTGCTGCATTGAGAGCACCGCGGGCTGCGTTGCAAAGCCTCGACGATGCTAAAGCATCGCCTGCGTTTTGCGCCTTGCCCGCGTCACTCTCAATTTCGCATCCACCAGCGTCAACTTCTGCTCACAGCGTAGTAAGATCTCTATGCAGGCCGCGCGGCTTCGCCGATGGCGAGGTGCTCGGTCTGGCTCAAGGTGCTGGTCTTACTTGTCGTTGACCAGGTCCTTGAGGTGGGGCGCCGGCTTGAAGCCCACCGAGTAGGACGCCGGAATCTTGATGGTCTTGCCGGTGCGCGGGTTGCGGCCTTCGCGCGCTTTGCGGTGCTTGACGCTGAAGGTGCCGAAGTTGGGGTAGGAGAAACGCTCATCTTCTTTGATGGTCGTGGAGACCGTGTCAAAGAGGATGTCGATGAGCTCACCGGTGTCTTTCTTGGTGAGTTCAATGCCTTTCTCGGCAGCAGCAGCGTTAACGGCGTTGATCAGATCGGACTTCGTCATGGTGATCCCCTTAAAACAGAAATTAAGGTGAGAACGTGGCTTAAACCATTCCAACCCAGGTTCAACTCGCGAAACAAAAGGATGCGGGTTGAGTGAGTATCCATGGACTTCGGACTGCGAATCGTGGCCGAGAATAGGGCTGGCCGGATCGCGTGTCAATCCTTATTTACGCGCAATCTGGCAATTTGCAAGGCCTTTTTAGCGCGAGAATAGGGGCTGAGATGCGATCGAGACCGCTCAGACCTGCTGAAAACGATCGAGTTGAAGGATCTGGCGGGCCTGAGCCGGGGTGGCCAGAGGGCGATCTGCGGCTGCGGCGAGCTCGGCGACGCGCTCGACGAGCTCATAGGAGCCTTTGGCCAGCACGCCGCGGGAGAGGTAGATGTTGTCTTCGAGGCCCACACGTACGTGGCCGCCCATGGCGATGGCCAGCTCGGCCAGCGGGAGTTGGTGGCGGCCGATGCCGGCGACCGACCAGGTGGCGTCGTCGGGGAGCATCTCGACGAGAAAGCGCAGGTTTTCGGGGCGTGCGCCCATGGCGCCGGGCACGCCGAGCACGAAGTCGAAGTGCAGAGGCGCGGTGACGACGCCCTCTTTGAGGAGGTTGAGAGCGGTGTCGACCATGCCGGTATCAAAGACCTCGATCTCGGGGACGATACCCAGCTCGCGCTGGCGCGAGGCGATCTGGCGGATCATCGGCAGAGAGTTCATGAAGACGTCGTCGCCGAAGTTGACCGTGCCGGTGGTGAGCGTGGCCATGTCGGGCTTGAGATCGAGGCCTTCGATGCGTTCGTCGACGCTCATCCAGACCGCTCCACCGGTGGAGAACTGCACCAGGGCGTCGGTGCGCTGACGGGTCTCGTTGAGGATCGTCTCAAAGGTGGCGCGATCCTGAGTCGGCGTGCCGTCGTCGAGGCGGCCGTGCACATGCACCATGGCTGCGCCGGCCTGGCGGCAGCGGGCAGCCTCCTCGGCGATCTCCACCGGGGTGTAGGGCACATGCGGGGTGTGCTCGCGCATCACCTCGGCGCCCACGACGGCGGCGGTGATGATCAGGGGTGTGGGCTCAGTCATGATGGGCTCGTCGTTGAGAGGGGCAGAGGTTCAGCGGCGTTGGCGGGCGACGGGGACCACGCAGGTTCCGGAGGCGCGGCAGACGACGATGGGCTCGTCGAGCACCTCGGCCTCGGCGGGGTTGTCGGGGTTGCCGGTGAGCTGAATGACCTTGCGAGCTTCAAACTGCATCTTGCGGCTGGATTTGCCCACGTGGGTGATGCTTCCGACCGCCTCGATGTAGTCGCCGGCCTGGACCGGGGCCAGAAACTCGACGGCGTCGTAGGCGCGGAAGAGGCCCTCGTCGCCGTCGTGTCGAATGAGCAGCTCGGTGGCCACGTCGCCAAAGAGTTTGAGCATCATCGCGCCGTCGACAAGATCGCCGGCGTAGTGAACCTGCTCCATGCCGATGCGCATGCGGATCATCACCTCGGAGGTGCTCATAGAAGACTCCATCACGTTAAGGGGGGCAGTCAGTCAGCGAGATCAGGGTGCGCCAAGAAACGACGCGGGCGCCGCTCCCGCACAGGGGAGGGCGCCCGAATCATGGCCAGCACGCTTGCCGAAGGCAAGCGCGTTTGGTCGGTATTAGCGCAAAGCCGTCTGAATGAACTCGTCGCGCACGAAGACCGTGGGCGGATTGCTCCAGAGGATGCCACCAACGTACCAGAACTGCTTGGCCTGGGTCAGGGGCTTGTCGCGGTACTCGTACACGAGCTGCTGGCTGATGTAGTAGCGCACGGTGGCCAGCGAGGTGCCGTTTCCACGGTCGCTGTAGTAGTGCACGCCGACCGAGTAGGCCAGGCCTTCGCCCGGATCGTTGTGGTTGACGTTCTCAGGAGCGACGCCCCAGAGGTCGTCGATGTCGAGCGAGGCGCCGAACGCGCGGGTGTTGTTGTACCAGACCGCCTGGTTGCCGCCCCAGGTGCCGGTGGGGCTGAGGTAGTGCAGGTCAAGGTCGGTGCCGGCACTACCGCGACGCGGCTGGGGTACGTTAGGAATCGTCCAGGTCAACTGGATGTGGATGTCGTCTTCGGGCACGGCGTTGATGCGCACGATGTCGGACTCGCAGGCGGCCATGCCGAGCTCGTCGTAGACGACCAGCTCCACCTCGTAGGTGCCGGCGATGTCGAGCCAGAGGGTGGGCTGGGCGTTGGCCGAGGAGGGCTGCAACTGCGAGAGCGAGCCGACCGGGCGCGAGATCACGCTCCACTCGTAGGTGACGTTGGTGCCGTCGGGGTCGGAGGAGTCCGAGCCGTTGAGCTGGATGGTCTCGAGAGGGCTGGCGGCGAGCTCTTCCTGGTAGCGGTTGGAGCCCTGGATGGCGGCGGTGGCCACGGCAATGGGGCAGACCGAGTCGGAGCCCTGACCCATCAGTGGAATCTCCAGCACCGACTTGGCCGGGTCATCCGAGAGGATGCGAAGCTCGCCCTCGTGGGTGGTGATCTCATCGGGGGTGTAGGTGAGCACGAAGTTGGCCGACTCACGGGGCAGAAGCGTGATGGGCAGCTCCGGAAGACTCTCAGCGCGCAGGCTGAAGGTGCCGCCGCCATCATCGTTGAGCGCGATCTCGCTGACGTTGAGCTCGGAACCCGGCGAGCAGTTGCTGATGGTGATGGTGCGGTTGGTGGCGCGATCAAGGGTGGCGATGTTGAAGTCGATGCCGTCCTCGTCGGTCACGGCGATGCAGGCCGAGCCGCTGTTGCCGTTGAGGTTGATGCGGAACTCCTCACGGCTGGGATCGTTGCTGTAGATGGTGAGCTCACCGGTGGTGGGATCGTCGGTGGCCGGGTTGAACCATACGCGCATCTCGAAGGACTCGTCGGGGGCGAGCTCGGAGGGGAACTCGCTGGTGTCCTGCTCCGGGGGAGGCAGCACACCGTCGCCGTCGCGCGGCCCGGGGAAGGAGACGCGGAACTCGCTGTTACCGCTGACCACAATGTCGTTGATGAGAAGGGGCGCCTGGCCAATGTTGGCCACCTGAGCCAGCTTCCACTCTTCAGAGCCCGCGGGCACGCGGGGGAAGCTGATGGTGGGCGGCGAGAAGAGCTCGGGGTTGAGGCCCTGGGTCTGGATGTTGACATCGACGGTGCCCTGGTTGCCCACCGAGGTGTCGTTGGTGACCAGGCGCAGGATGCCGCCGTAGGCGATGGGCTGCTCGGGACGGTAGATCAGCTGGAAGTCGACTTCGGAGTTCGGCGCGACTTCGAGGGTGCCTTCGGGCCAGTTGTTGCCGGGGTAGAAGGCGTCGATCGAAGCGCTGCCACTCTGCAGGATCTCGATGCTCGTGATGCGCAGGGGGCCTGCGCCGCTGTTACCGATGACGATCGTCTCGGCGATCTCCTCGCCCAACGCGATCTGCTGGAAAGAGATGGGGTTGGGGTTCAGCGAGAACGCCGCGGGATCACCGCTGGAGATGCCCTCATCTCCGCAGGCGGCGGTGCCGACGACAAAGAGTAAGGCCAGCGCCAGCAGCAGCAGGTTCTTGCCGTCGCGCAAGTAGGAGGGGGAGGGTCGCTTCATGGTGGTCGTCCTTCGTTCGTATTGATGCGGCGTTATCGCCGGCACACATAAGCCAGGCCGTCATCGGATGAGGAGGAGGCCGGAGCACATCGCAGCCATGCAAACCTGAGTCAGGGGCGAAACTATAGGCAGAGCTTGAGCTTGCGTCAATCTTCGGGGGAATGAATTTGGATTCATTTCGGGGTGAGGATCGTCATCCTGATGACGTGGAATGAACGATCTTCTTCGCACGAAAAAGCCGGAGTCGTCGACTCCGGCTTTTTTTGTGACACCGCTTTATGGCACCGCCACACTACTCTTCAATAAAACCTATCGCCCGGGGAACCCTTCTATGAGTTCGTCGAACACGGTGATGTCGAACTCGGGGATCGCGATATCAGCCACATGCCAGAATTCGCACCGCTGGTTCATGCGTCGGGTAAATTGCTGTGCAAGGGTGCCGCCCATATAAATGTTGATGTGTGCGTCGACCGGGCTGTTGTTTTCGCAGATGTCGGGACTTGCCGTGTAATAAAAGACGCCAACGGAATACGTTCCCGTCACCGCGTCATCGTGATTGACGTTTTCGGGGCCCCCGCAGGGCCAGGTCCAGCACGTGTCATCATGATCGAGGCTCACGGTGCTGCCGTCGTTCCAGGCGGGGTTACGGTTGGCGTAATAGACGTCCCAGGGGCGCGTGTTCCAGCCGTCAGCGTTCTCGACGTTAAGGTAGTGGAGATCCATGTCGGCACCTTCTCCGGTGGGCATCTCCCAGGCCAGCTCCACCCAGATGTCGCCGCCGGGGACGACGTCGATGAAGAGCTCGGAGGGCTCGCAGGAAGTCAGCCCGGCACCGTCGTAGACGGTGAGCTCGACGACGTAGCGGCCGGCGTAGGGGAGCCAGAGAGAAGGAGACTCGGAGGTGATGGAGGGCGAGATCTGGGTCTGGGCGCTGAGCGGCTTATCGCGCAGCGACCACTCGTAGGTGACCTGGGTGCCGTCGGGATCGTCGGAGAGGCTGGCGTCGAGCTCGATGGTGGCCAGGGGGCTGGCAACGATGCCTTCGGAGGCGTCGAACCAGCGGCTGGTGCCCTGGACGCGGGCGCGAGCACGGGCGTTGGGGCAGGTCAAGAGCGAGCCCTGACCGACGACATCGACGTAGGTGCTCTGGCGAGCGGCGTCGTTACTGGTGATCTTGAGGACGCCCTCATTGAGGACTTCTTCAAGGGGGGCGTAGGTGAGCACGAAGTTGGCGCTCTCGCGGGGGCCGATTCTGGCGAATTCACCGTCGACGAGGTTTCCCGGGAGGCTGGATTCGACCACGTCGAAGACGCCGGCGTCGTCTTCAAACTCAATGCCGGTGATGAGCAGTTCGGCGATGGCGCTGCAGTTGCTTACGGTGACGGTGCGGCGCGCGATGTTGTCGATGGAGGCCTGGCCGAAGTTGATCTCGTCGTCGACCTCCATGCAGGGGGCGTCGCTGTTGGCCGAGATGAGCACTTTGGTGCGTGGGGAGGACTCGTCGTTGCTCTCGATGGTGATCTCGGCGGTGCGGAACTCCGAGCTGGTGGGCAGGAAGATCACGCGGACCATTGCAGACTCACCGGGAAGAATGACGTCGGGGGCCACGGTGGTGTCGTTGGCGCGGTCGGGGAATTGACCTTCTTCTTCCTCGCCGGTGGGCTGGGGGAAGGTGATGGAGAAGTCGGGGTGGCCGTCGAGCTCGATGGAGTCGATCTCCAGCGGGGCGTAGCCGATGTTGGCGATCTCGGTGATGCGCCAGTCTTCGGAACCTTCGGGGGTGCGGGCGAAGGTGACAATCTCGGGGGTGAAGATCTGGGGGGAGGGGGCATCGGCGTTGAGCGCCACGTCGAAGGATTCGCGGTCCGGGTCGTTGGTGCTCATGTTGAGCACACCGCTGGAGGCCACGACGGCGGAGGGGGCGTACTCCACGTAGACTTCCGCGAGCTCTCCGGGGGCGAGCTCCAGCGAGGAGGGGCTGTCGTCCGCGACGCTGAAGGCCGAGGAGGTCTCGCCAAGGATGCGGAAGTTGTCGACGGTGAGGGTGGCAGCGCCGGTGTTCTCGATGGTGATGAGCTCGGCGATGGAGTCGCCAATGGCCACCTGCTCGAAGTTGAGCGAGGTGGGGTTGACGGTGAGGGTAGCCGCGTCGGTGCTGGAGATCTGTCCACCGCCATCGCCGTCGTCGTTGCAGGCGAAGAGCGCGAAGGAGAGGAGAAGGCTTAAGAGCAGCGTCAGGCCGGGGGGGCGTGAGAAGCGGCGTGTGGGAAGCATGGATGTATCCATCGGAAAAGTTAGATCAGTCAGCAGGCTAAGAAGATCAAAATGACGGTGCGGAATTGCGCTGAAACCCTGTGCCCTGATCGTGCGAATCGGGTCGTGAAGACGCTCGCCCGTGCACGGAAGCGCGGAGAGCTGGAGCCGGAGGGCGTGAGTCAGGAGGGGAAACTATAGGGAGCGCGCCGCGGCGCGTCAATCTTCGGGCTGAATCGCCATTCAGTCGGGAGAGACTGGCACGAGCGTCCGTGTTGACATGAGAATGGTTCGCGAGGTCGGTTGCGCAAAAGAGAAAGGCCGAAGTCGGTGACTTCGGCCTTTCTTCTTTCATGCTTCATTCATGCTTAGCCAACTCCCCGGCGAGGAGGAGCAGGATCTATTTAGAGCGAGGGGTATCCGTCGGGGAGGAGCTCATCGTAGACGGTGACCATGAACTCGGGGATGCTGATGTCGGCCACGTACCAGAACTCGGGACGCGCGTTCATGCGGCGCGTCAGGGTCTGGGCGAGGCTGCCACCCAGGTAGATGTTGACGGTGACGTCGGTGCCGCCTCCCCCGCCACTGAAGAAGTAGACGCCCACAGCATAATCACCGGCGACGGCTTCGTTGTGGTTGACGTTTTCGGGACCGCCGCAGCAGAGGTCGTCGCGGTCCAGGCTGATCTCGCTGCCGTCATTCCAGCTGGGGCTACGGTTGGCGTAATAGACATCCCAGGGGCTGGAGTTCCACTGGGAGGCGTTCTCCAGGTTGAGGTAGTGGAGATCCATGTCAGTGCGGGCGCCCGATGCAGTATCCCAGGCGAGCTCCACCCAGATGTCGCCGCCGGGGACGACGTCGATGAAGAGCTCAGCCGGCTCGCAGGAGGTGAGACCGGCGCCGTCGTAGACGGTGAGCTCGACGACGTAGCGGCCAGCGTAGGGGAGCCAGAGGGTGGGGGTCTCGGAGGTGATGGAGGGCGAGATCTGGGTCTGGGCGCTGAGGGGCTTGTCGCGCAGCGACCACTCGTAGGTGACCTGGGTGCCGTCGGGATCGTCGGAGAGGCTGCCGTCGAGCTCAATGGTGGCCAGAGGGCTTGCGACGATGCCTTCGGAGGCGTCGAACCAGCGGCTGGTGCCCTGGACACGGGCACGAGCGCGGGCGTTCGGGCAGGTCAAGAGCGAGCCCTGACCGACGACGTCGACGTAGGTGTACTGCCGCGCGGCGTCGTTGCTGGTGATCTTGAGGACGCCCTCATTGAGGACTTCTTCCAGCGGAGCGTAGGTCAGCACGAAGTTGGCGCTCTGGCGGGGGCCGATGTTCGCAACGCCACCGGTGGAGATGTTGCCGGGGAGGCTGGATTCGGCGACGTCGAAGACGCCGGCGTCATCTTCAAACTCGATGCCGCCAATGACCAGCTCGGCGATGGCGCTGCAGTTGGTCACGGTGACGGTGCGGCGCGCGATGTTGTCGATGGAGGCCTGACCGAAGTTGATCTCTTCGTCGACTTCCAGGCAGGGGGCGTCGCTGTTGGCCGAGATGAGCACTTTGGTGCGCGGGGAGGCCGCGTCGTTGCTCTCGATGGTGATCTCGGCGGTGCGGAACTCCGAGCTGGTGGGCAGGAAGATCACGCGGACCATGATCGACTCACCGGGCTGAATGAGCTCGGGGGCCACGGTGGTGTCGTTGGCGCGGTCGGGGAACTGACCTTCTTCTTCCTCGCCGGTGGGCTGGGGGAAGGTGATGGAGAAGTCGGGGTGGCCGTCGAGCTCGATGGAGTCGATCTCCAGCGGGGCGTAGCCGATGTTGGCGATCTCGGTGACGCGCCACTCCTCGCTACCCTCCGGGGTGCGGGCGAAGGTGACGATCTCGGGGGTGAAGATCTGGGGGGAGGGCGCGTCGGCGCGCAGCTCCACGTTGAACGACTCGCGATCCGGGTCGTTGGAGCTCATGTTGAGCACGCCGCTGGAGGCCGCGATGGCCGAGGGCGCGTATTCCACATAGATCTCGGCGAGCTCGTTGGGCGCCAGGCTCAGCGAGGAGGGGGAGCCTTCGGCCAGGCTAAAGGCCGAGGCGTTCTCGCCCTGAATCTGGAAGTTGTTGACGGTGAGGGTGGCAGCGCCGGTGTTCTCAATGACAATGAGCTCGGCGATGGAGTCGCCAATGGCCACCTGCTCGAAGTTGAGCTGGGTGGGGTTGACGGTGAGGGTGGCCGCGTCGGTGCCGGTGATGTTGCCGTCGCCGTCGTCGTCGCCACAGGCGAAGAGCGCGAGGGAGAGGAAGACGCTTATCAGCAGCGTCAGGCCGGAGGGGCGTCGGGCGAAGAAGGGTGTCTGGATCATGAATCTATCCGTCGGCAAGCGTGGGTCAGTGAGCGTGAACACCGGTAGCGAAGCGTGATTGTCGGACTCTGCGCTGTGCGCGGGGGGAGCCGAGGACGTCTCGCAACTGCGTAAGGGTAGCGAAGTGTAGGAGAGCCGTCAAAAGGTTGAGAGATTAAGTGAAACCTGCTCGAAAAAGGGGAGGATTTTGGAGGAACAGGCCCACGCTTGCGATCGTCTGCGCGCGGGATGTTGCGGATGCCCGGTGGGTGCGATGGTGAGGAGGTCCTTTAGCGACGCGGGGGATCGCGGTGTGAGATGGTGTTGAGACGCCGCCCGGGGGGCATGCAGGCGCGTCACTCCGGGAGGAGGTTCCGGTGACTCGCGCGATGGGGGGCGGTCTGCGTGTGCGTGTAAGAAAATGTTAAAGTAGAGAAGCCGCGGATCGCGCCGAGTTGGCGATCTGAATGAAGATCGGATTGAATAAAGAAAATTCGGGCGTCGTCGATAAGGGTGTCGACGATGTAAACCGAGACCCCGAGCGAGCTTTCTGGCCAGCCGGCCACACGCCAAAACGATGAGGAGAGAGAAGATGAACGCCAACGCGATGTGGAGACTGTTAGCGACGCTGGTGGTCGCGGCGCTGCTGCCAGGCTGTTTGATTGTCTCGGAGACCGATTACCACGACGACGACTGCGACGTGGACTGTTACGACTACGAGATGGTCCAGACCTACTGCGACGCCTGGCAGTGCTGGGACGAGTACTGGACCGAGACGACCTGCACCACGACCTGTGACGAGACTTACTACCCCGACGATCCCTACACCGATCCGTGGGACTCGGCGGAGTGCTACAGCGACGTGGAGTGCGGCCAGGGCCAGATCTGCGTGGGCAACCGCTGCGAGGCCGCCGACACCGATGTGCGTGGGGAGTCCGGACTTTGCCAGGCGTGTGAGTCGTCGGCGGATTGTGTGGAAGATGGCGCGCTTTGCATTCGCCTCAACTACGACCAGGCCACAAACACCGGTGAGAAGGTCTGTGGACGGGCGTGTGAGTACAACCACGAGTGCCCGGCCGGGTTCAGCTGCATCAACATCAGCGGTGAGACGGGCGTTTCGGCTCAGTGCTTGCCCAACATCGGTGAGACGGAGCTTCGCACCTGCAACCCCTCGCCGGAGCTGGAGTGCGTGCGGGCCAACGACTGCCAGCTCGGTGAGAGCTGCGTGAACAACGAGTGCGTCGGACCGCAGAGCGCGGAGTGCGGCACCAACAACCCCTGCCCCAACGGGCAAGTCTGCCGCAACCTGAGCTGCGTGGACGTGGATGCGCCGGAGTGCGTCGATCGCAACGACTGCTCGTCGAGCGAGATCTGCATCGACGGCGAGTGCGTGCGCCAGAATGAGAGCTGCGTCTTTAATGAAGAGTGCGACTCGGATGCGCGCTGCGTCGATGGTCAGTGCCAGGCGACCTGCTCCGATGACGCGCAGTGTGGCGCGAACGAGCGCTGCCGTCAGGGGCTGTGCGAGGTGGTGGAGTGTCGTCGCAGCGGTGACTGCGCCGCGGGCAACATCTGCGTGGAGGCCTCCTGCGAGCCCTCCTGCCAGAGCGACGCGGAGTGCGGTGACGGGTTCATCTGCTCGAGCCTCAACTACTGCGTCAAAGATCCGAACGTGGAGTGCCGCGCGACCGCCGAGTGCGCTCGTAACGAGATCTGCGTTGACGGCAGCTGCGAGACGCCCTGCAGCTGCAACCAGCAGTGCGGCACCGGCCAGGTCTGCGACATGGACACCGGCATGTGCGAGCAGCCCTCCGGCAGCGTGGCGCAGTGCGACGACGACTGCGACTGCCCCAGCGGTCTGAGCTGCTCGGCCAGCGGGCAGTGCGAGTAAGGTGAGTGAGGGCGGGCGCGAGGATGGCGCCCGCTCGAACGAAACGAGGTACGACGCGATCCTAAAAAAGCCCCGGCAGCGACAGCTGCCGGGGCTTTTTGTATCAGGCGCATCCGACGTTGGGTGGCGCGCCGCGCGGGGCAGCGCGCGGAGGATGTCGGCGCGGTGTGAGGCTCAGTCCAGCGAGGCTTCGGGCTCGCCAGTGGTGGTCGGGTTGGCTTCGGGGATGGGCTCGTAAGGGACGAGCTCAAAGACCTCGGAGGTGACGCAGGGGGTCTCATCGCCCAGATCGCTGGCGAGCTGAGGGGTGCACTCCAGGTCGCCTTCCAAAACGATGAGGGTTTCAAAGCGCTGGCGGGTGTGGCGGGCCGAGGGGCCGTCGAGGGTAAACTCGGAGTCGACGCGGCCGACCCGGCACCAGCTCTCAAGCTCGCCACGGGTGGCAGGCGAAGCGTAGGCGTAGCTTGCGCTGGCCGTGGCGTCGTCGCTGTTCCACGTGAGGCGATCTTCGGGGCGAGTGAGGTCGGCGCAGCTGGAGAAGTCGGAGCAATCGGCCAGCTCCAGGGTGGGTGATGTGGCGTCTGCGCCGGCGCCAGTGCCTTCGACGCTCTCTGTGCCTTCGACGCTCTCTGTGCCTTCGGTGCTCTCGGCGTTTGGTTCGGCCCGGGCCCCACCGTCGGCGCTGCCACGGCGCGCCTCTACGCCGGCCATGGGAGCCTGGGTGGGCTGCGGGGTGCAGCCCTGCTCATCGAGTCGGTAGGCGTCAATGGCCCACAGACCCAGGGCGTCTTCGAGGGTGGGTTTGGGAGGCGGGGCGTTGACGGTGGGGTTTTTGCAGCCGACGCCAAGCGTCAGGCCCAACCCCACCGCCAGCCAGGCGGTGCGGTGCTTGAGGAGGCTCATGGAAGATCCACACTCAGGGTGGTGAGAAGCTCGCCGTTGTTACCGAGCAGATCGGTGAGCAGAAGTTCGAAGTCAGCCTCGCCCTCACTCAGCTCGCCATCGAGGGTGATGATGGCGCGGGTGACGGGGACGTTGTTGCGGCCCTCGACCGTCTCAAGCTCGGTGGAGACCGTCACATCTGTGAAGTTAAGCGCGCTCTGGCCCTGGCGAACTTCGCCGGTGAGGGTGTTGAACTCGCTGTCGGCCATCACGGGGATGGGGAGGCCGGAGGCGACCTCGGGGTGATGCATGCGGAAGGAGCCGATGAGTTTGGCGCGGTCGCCGGCCGGACCCGAGGTCAGCACTTCGCCGGCGGCCGGGTAGGCGAGGCGTGCGCTGAAGGTGGTGGGGCTGAGCACTTCGATCTGGTCGATGACCATGGCGGTGGAGGGCACGATCTCAAAGCTGTCGGTGGTGGCGCTGTAGGGGGTGCGCTCGCCCGAGTCGGCGTCGAGGTAGTGGCCTTCGATGCGGAAGCGGTAGGTGCCGGTGGGGAAGTCTTTGGTCTCTTCCCAGTAGGCGCCCCACTCCCAGGCCTCGTCTTCGGCCTGGCGGATGCGGGTCATGAAGACGGGCTCGCGGTTGTCGTAGGGCGCGCGGCTGGGGAGGAGGACTTGCTCAAAGCCGCCTTCGCCGTCGGCGCGCTCCAGCGCGATGCGCGGGGCCTGGAACATCTCGGCGCCCGGGTCACCCCCGCGCCAGGTGATATCGACGGCCTGGCGACGCTCCACCTGGGCGGGGGGCTGGTCGATGATGCGGCCCACGTCGTCGGGATCGCTCGGATCCATCGGGAAGTCGGGCTGGCCGGTGGGGGCAAACTCATCGGGGAGGGGCTCGGGCACGCTCACGGTGACGTCTTCGCCGCGCATGATGCCCACGGCCTCAACGGCGCGATCAACGAGGTAGTCGCCGAACTTGTAGCCCCAGGTGCCCATCTGCGCCTCATAGCCGCCCTGAAGGAAGCTGAAGGTGAACTCGGGATAGTCGTCGAGATCGCCCACCAGAGAGTGGCCGGGGAAGGGCGGCCGCTCGCCACGGACGTTGGTCGGCGAGAGGTAGAGCAGGTGGTCCTGGGCATAGCCCCAGGTGAAGGAGTTGAAGGGATCGATGCCCCAGGCGTCGCGCAGCGCGCGCTGGATGTCCCAGCCCAGCTCCATGGCGAGCTCACCGGGCATGGTGACGATGGTCAGGTCGTTGAGCTGCAGCGCGGTGACCTGGCTCTTGCCAAAGAGGGTCACCGGGCGGTGGAAGGCGATCTCGTGGATGCCCATGCAGCCGAACTCCCCTGGGGGCGCGAAGGTTGCCGGATCATCATCTTCGGGAAGATCGCATTGGAAGGCGCCGTGGTAGAACTCACCCTCGTAGGTGGGGCTGTTTTCCATGGCAAATTCGCCGGGCTCATAGCCCAGATCGTCCACCTGAATTGAGAAGCGCTGGGTGTGCCCCTTGAAGCTCCACTCGGTGGTGGTCTCCATCTGCGTGAGGGGTGCGATGACGCGCTCGGCAAAATGCAGGCCGATGCGCTCAAAGATCTGGGGGCCGCGGTGGCCGTAGCGATCGCCGCGGGGCGACATCGTGCCGCCGTTCTGGTTGAAATACATCACGGGCACGAAGCGGTCGTAGTGCTCACCGAGGGCCTTCTCCAGTCCGCGCTCCACGCCGGCCAGCGCATCGCCGGTCATGTAATCGCCGGAGTTGTGGGTGCCGTGGCTGCCGAAGCTCACGAGCACGCCGCGGGGCGTGCCTTCAAGATCGTCGACGCGGAGCATCAGCACGCGGTTGTCATCAAACGCAGGGGTGGCCCCCCAGCGGTCGCTCGAGATGACGTCATCCACGTCGAAGCTCTCGACCACATCCCAGCCCATGCGGGCCGGGGCCAGGTCATCGAGGGCGGCCAGGGCGGCTTCGGCGAAGGAGTCGGTGAGCCAGTCGAAGGCTTCCTGGTGGAACTCATCGGTGCCCAGGGTGCCGAGAGGGATGGCCGCTTCATCGCCGGCGGGAAGGTGCCAGTGGCGTCCGGGGCCGGAGTGGGTGTGCGTGCCGCTGAGGACCAGGCTGGAGCGCCAGTCGCGGCCGGTTTCTTGTTGAAGTCGGCGCGCGACGGCCTCGTGAAGGGCGCCGGAGGGGAAGATGATCGGCGCGCGCAAAAGGATCAGCTGGCGGGTGCCGTCGTCGAGCGCCAGGCCGCGGGCGTAGAGGCCGTGCATCTGACCACGGCTGGGGCGGATCGACTCGACGTAGCGCCCGGCGTTGAAGGCCGCGCGGCTGCCGTAGCCGCCCATCGAGAGGCCGATGGGGAACTTCATCAGCACGTTGGCGACGCCCGCCTGAAGCGGCGCCGGGGCGTCGCCACCGGGGTGTTCGCCGGTAAGCTCACCGGTGAAGGGGAGGCATTCGCCGTTGTCGGTGCAGACGTTGCCGGCGGGGCAGTGCGAATCCAGCGCGCAATGGACCACGCACTTGTGCTCAATGCAGCTGGTGCGGCGGGCGAACTCGGGATTGATCTCGGCGAAGGCATCCACGCACGGGATCCACTGATCGCGGCGGCCGCACTCCGGGGCCGGCACGCACTCACCGGCCTCGGTGTCGCAGTAGGTTCCCAGGGCGCACTCCGACTGGAACTCGCAGGTCTGCGGTCCGGCGTCGGCGTCCGTGTCGGCGTCGGGACCGACATCGTCGATGTCGGTGTCTTCGTCGGTGGCGTCAGGGGTGTCGGCGGGGCCGTCAGGCTCGGAACACGCCGTCAGCCCGGCCAGCGCAATAAGCAGCGCGGCGAGGAGGTGGGGGAGGTAGGAAGATCGCACAAAAAACTCCGAGCAGGGGCGGTGAGGCCGCCGGGAAAAGGTGCCAGTCAAAGTGGGCGGATCCTAGCGCCTGCTCGCGTTTGAAACAACGCCGGCCCTCATCAGGCGCTCTCCATGAGCGTCGGGTCGCGTTGCAGACAGGGCTTGAGGGCCAATTCTTGTGGTGTTTCAGGGGGTTGTGGCGCCTGTCGTGGTGGCGTTGATGCGGAGCGGTCCGCGGAGGGAAGAGGGCGTGTCTTGAAGGGGATGAAACTTTTGTGGGGGAGGCACGTTTTTTTGATTGACACTCCCGGAGCATCTGCCTATACACCGTCAAGCTCGCTGAGGGGGAAACCCCCAACGCAGCGGGCGGAAGTGGCGGAATTGGTAGACGCGCTGGACTAAGGATCCAGTGGGCGTAAAAGCCCGTGGGGGTTCGACTCCCCCCTTCCGCATCATCGAAAAGACCAGGGCCTGAGAGGGCGCTGGTTTTTTTGTGTCCGAAATCTGGGGATGCCGGGCCGGGGAGTTTTGGAAGGTCGGGTGTGAACGAGGTGGGGGAGAAGGGATGATGCAAATCTGGCGAGCGGAGCAGCGATCATGCACGGGACACGCAGCATGTTAAATCGAGCGATGGCGGTGGGTGTGGCGAGCTGGGCGTGGGTGTGTCTGGGCGCCGGACGTGCTTTTGCTCAGGATACGGGTGTGGAGACCCACGGTGCGAGCGCCGGTGAGGCCGCCGGTCATTCGCCGCTGCCGAGCTACGAGGCGGTGATCGACGATGTGATGGCGCTCGACGTGCTCGATATCGCGCTGTGGCGGGTGGGGCTTGCGTGTGTGGTGTTGATGGCGGGCATCTTGATGCGCACCACCCTGCTCGATCGCTTGATGCGGCCGCTCCACGCGTTGGCCGCGCGCACCGAGACCGATGTCGACGATCGCCTGCTCGCCGCGATTCGCAGGCCTCTGGGCTGGCTTTTTAACCTGGTGGCGACCTATGCGGCGGTGCTGATTCTGCAGGTGCCCGAGGCGCTGCATCAGGTCACGGTGCTGGTGCTGCAGACGATGGGCACGGTCTTTGTGGCCTGGATGATCTTCAACGTCGTCGATGCCATCGGGGCGTACCTTGAGGGGCTGGCCCGGCGCACGGACTCGGGCATCGATGATCATCTGGTGCCACTCTTAAAGCGGGTGATGCGCCTGGCGGTGCTGGTGGTGATGGTGATCACCGTGATTCAGCAGTGGGGCTACGATGTGACGAGCCTCATCGCCGGGCTGGGGCTGGGGGGGCTTGCGTTTGCGTTGGCCGCGCAGTCGACGCTCTCGAACTGGTTTGGTTCGGTGATGATCTTGACCGACCGGCCCTTTACGATCGGCGATCTGGTGGAGTCGGAGCATGGCGAGGGTCGCGTGGTGGAGATCGGGCTTCGCTCCACCCAGATCCGCACCTTTGATCGCACGATCATCACGGTGCCCAACGCCGATATTGCTACCACGGCGGTGGCCAACCTGAGCAAAGAGGGGGTGATCGCCATCTCGACAACCCTGGGCATGACCTATGGGACGCCGAAGGCGGCGATCGAGCGAATTATCGCGCGGGTTCGGGAGCTCTTGCGCCAGGATGACGAGGTGGTCAACGACCAGTTCGTGGTGAGCTTTGCGGGCTTTGGGGCGAGCTCGCTGGACATCTATGTGCACTGCTTTGCGCGGGCTCAGAACTGGTATCAGTGGCACGCGATCCGCGAGCGGCTCTTCTTCGCGATGATGGAAATCGTGGATGAAGAGGGGGGCTCGTTTGCCTTCCCGAGCCAGTCGCTCTATCTGGAGACCCCGGTGCGCCTGGAGGGTGCCGGGGGGCCGGGGAGGGTCGCGAGCGTCGAGGCAGAGAGTGGATCGCGCGCGGGCGCGAGCGCGGAGCCTTCGTCCTGAGGATTTTCGGGGTGTGTTGGGGGGCGGTGTGTGCATGTAACGTCTTGAAACTAAAGGGGGATGCGGCGCTGTGCGGCTTGCCGCGGGGGGCTTCGGTCTTACAACTTCGAGAGCGCCAGGGAGGCGTCGGAGGCACGGGCGGGGAGCCTCTGTTGCACATCAATCCAACGGATGAAGGAGTACGTATGGACCGCTTTGGGACGACCGAATTTCGCGAGCTGGTGGGTGTGAATGCCACCCCGGCGATCTCGATCTACATGCCCGTGGAGCGCCGGGAGATGACGGGGAAGGTCAACCGTCTGAAGTTGCGCGGGCATCTGGAGGAGGCGGAGCGGAGGATCAAGGCGGCCGAGGTGCTCGATGCCGAGGAAAGTGAGGCGCTGCTCAAGCCGCTCTACGCGATGGTCGAGGATCGGGATTTCTGGAATCAGTCCGGCGAAGGGGTGGCGATCTTTGTGTCTCCGGAGCTTCAGCGGGTCTACTGGTTGCCGCGCGCCTTTGAGGAAGAGGTGGTCGTGGGCGACAACTTCCACACTCGCCCCCTGCTGGGGATGCTGGCCACGCCGGCCAACTACTGGGTGCTGGCGATTGGCGAGGAGCAGGTGAACTTCTGGGAGGGCAGCGTCTCGGGGGCGTCGCCGGTGGAGGTGGAGAACCTGCCCGGCGATCTTCATGACGCGCTCAAGCTCGAGGAAGAGAAGGATCAGGACGGTCTGATGCTGCGTTCGGCCACCGGGCCGCGCAACGGTCGTCCGGGCGGCTTTATGTCGCCGATGGTGCACGGCCACGGCGGCGGGCGCGATCAGCATAAGGCGTATCTGAAGCAGTATTTTACGCGGGTCAGCGAGGCGATCGCCGACTATCTGGGGGAGGCGCAGGGACCGCTGATCCTTGCGGCGGTGGATTTCTGCCATCCGATCTTCCATGACGCCGCGCGCAGCGCCGGGCTCTCGCAGCTTGTGGAGTCGGGCATTGAGGGGAACGTGCATTTCTGGAGCGATGCGGAGATTCACCAGCGGGCCTGGCCGATCGTGGAGGCTCAGGCGCAGGCGCGGGTGGAGCGAGCGCTGGAGCTCTGGGAGCGAAGCTACGGCAAGGGCAGCGCCGAGATCGATCTTTCGCAGGTTGCCCGTCGGGTGGTCGAGGGGCGAGTGCATATGCTGCTGCTCGATGAGAGCGCGCAGCTTCGGGGCGACTTCGACCGGGAGATGGGGCAGGTTCACGAGCTCGAAGATGGTGCCGAGGAGAGCGAGCAGGCCCTTGCCAAGGATGTCTACGACGAGCTGGCCGAGGTGGTCATTGAGATGGGTGGCGAGGTGGTGGTGTTGCCCCACGACAAGATGCCCAGCCAGACGGGGCTCGGGGCGATCCTGCGCGGTGGGGATACGCCGATGACCACCTCCCAGATTTAAGCGGGGATCGTGGTGAGGCGCCTGCAGCGCGCAGGCGCTGGCGATGGAACGTCACGATCGGGCAGGGGTCTGATCGGACCGAAGACGCCGCCGGCTCTGGCCGGCGGCGTTTTTTGCCTGGTCGCGTGAAGACGCGGGGGCTTTGTGGCCGGAGCGCAGAGGGTTTATGGTGGGGCCCTCTTTGATGATGATGGATGCAAGGCTGGCAGCCCCGCGAGCGTCTGACGATGACCACGCAGCCCACCGACAAAACGCCACCGAGGCGGCGCTCCTCCACGCAGCCCCTCGACACCCCGCAGATGCTGGTGGGTCGAGTGCTGGAGGGACGCTACCGTCTGGACCGGGTGCTCAACGCCGGAGGGATGGGCATTATCTTTGAGGCCTGCCAGCTCTCGGTGAATCGCACCGTGGCGGTGAAGGTGCTCAAGCCGACGCTCACCGGCGATCCCTCGCTGGTGGAGCGTTTTCAGCTGGAGGTGGAGCTGGTCTCGGGGATTGCGCACCCGCATGTGGTGCAGCTCATCGACTCGGGCACTGACGCCGGCGGGCTGACGTACCTGGTGATGGAGTACGTCGACGGGGTGACGTTTCGCCAGGCGTTGCGGCGAGGGCACTTGAAGCTGGCCGACATCCTGGAGGTCTTTGCCCAGGTGTGCGAGGCGCTCATTGAGACCCACGGCCAGCAGATCATTCATCGCGACTTGAAGTTCGACAACATCATGCTCACCCGTCAGCGCGACGGACGGATCCATGTGAAGCTGTTGGACTTCGGGGTGGCCAAGCTGCTCTCCCGCGATCGGGAGTTGACCCAGGGCGGGCAGGTGGCAGGCACGCCGGGGATCATCGCGCCGGAGCTTGTGGACGGGAAGCGGCCCTCGGCCAGCAGCGATCTTTATAGCCTGGGGGTACTGCTCTTTACGGCGCTGACGGGGGAGGCGCCCTATAAGGGGGATAACGACCTGGCGTTGATGCGCGCGCATAAGACCGAGCCTTTGCCCAATTTGCGCGCCAGGGTGGGGGCGGCGGTTCCCGAGGAGGTCATCGAGCTGACCTGCGAGCTGCTGGAGAAAGAGGTCGAGCGGCGCCCGCGCGATGCGGCCAAGGTGCGCGATCGGTTGCGGCGGATGCGCGAGACGCAGCTTGTGCGCGATCCGGATGCCTCGGTGTATATTCCGCCGCAGAGCGACGCCCTGGATGCCACGGGTGAGCGCAGCCCGCTGCCGCTGATGTTGCTGGAGCCGGACGACTCGGATCGGCCGCGACTTCCGCCGCGGCGCGAGGGGTTGATCGGGCTGATCTTTCCGGAGCCGCTCGTCGCGCCGATGACGATTGTGACGATGATGAGTCTGATCCTCATCCTGCTCATCGTGGCTCTGATGTACATGCTCTATCAGCAGTTTGGCCCGCCGCCGGTGTGAATGGCGAGGGCGCAGGGCGGGGGCTTTGCGGTGTGCGTGTGCGGTGTGTAGGTTTGCCCGGTCCGATGTCGCACGCGCCGAGAGGGCGTCGCGCATCGCCCCCAATGGCTTTTAACATCATCAAAAGTGAGCGCTCGCTTACCTGTCGGGCGCATCGAAGGAGTGAGACGATGGCCGATACGATCGATCCCAGCTTTGAGACGCCCGAGCCCAACGCCCGCGGACGTCAGGCTCTCAACAACTTCGGGGAGGCGCAGCGTCACAATGCCTATCAGGCCGACGCCCATTTTCAGCGGGTGATTCGCCGCTACGCCCGGCCCGAGCGTCTTGAGGCGCTGGAGGAGGCGCTCGACGCCTTTGGTGAGGTGGTGTTGGGCGAGCTCGATGAGGTGGTACGAAAGAACAACGAGACGACGAACCTGCCGCAGCTCAACCGCTATACGGGGTTTGGGGAGCGGGTCGAGCAGATCGATCATCACCCCACCTACCACGAGGCCGGGCGCCACATTTATGGCTCCGGGGTGATGGCGGCGTACGCGGAGCACCCCAATAACATCGGGGCGCTCAGCCGCTTTTACCTCTCGAGCTTGAACGGGGAGGCCGGCCATAACTGCCCGCTGGCGTGCACCGCCGGGGTGATCCGCGTCTTGCAGGAGCTGGGGAGCGAGGAGCTTAAGGCGACGTATTTGCCGGGTTTTCTCGACGCGGAGTATGCCAACCACCTGGAGGGGGCGCAGTTTTTGACCGAGATTCAGGGAGGCAGCGATGTGGGCGCCAACGGCACCCGCGCGGTGCGTGAGGAGGATGGCAGCTACCGCATCTATGGCGAGAAGTGGTTCTGCTCGAATATCGACGCCGACGTCTTCTTGATGACCGCCCGGGTGGAGGAGCTGGGCGCCGAGGGCACCCGCGGGCTGGGGCTCTTTCTGGTGCCGCGCAAACTCGACGACGGCACGGTCAACGCATTCTACGTGCGGCGGCTCAAAGATAAGCTGGGCACGCGTTCGATGGCGTCGGGGGAGTGTGATTTTCGCGGCGCGCGGGCCTTTCATATGGGGGAGGTTGGCGAGGGTTTCAAACATATGATGAACCTCGTGATCAACACCTCGCGTCTTTATAACGCGGTGGGGTGCTGCGGGGTGATGCGCCGGGCGTACCTCACCGCAAAGCTCTACGCGGATCATCGCGAGGCCTTTGGCCAGGCGATCATCAACTACCCGCTGGTGCAGGAGACGCTTGCCGATGTGCGCGCGGAGCTGGAGGCGATGGTGTCTGCGAACTTCCATCTGACGGCGCTCCAGGATCGCCTCGATGATGGGGGCGCCAGCGAGCGCGAGGGGCAGTTTTTGCGCATGGCCATCAACATCAACAAGTCGCGCACGGCGATGTCGGCGCGCTGGGCGTGTGTGCAGGGCATTGAGGTGCTCGGCGGCAACGGGGCTATTGAGAGTTTCTCGGTGCTGCCGCGCCTTCTGCGCGACGCGATCGTGTATGAGAACTGGGAGGGCACCCACAACACGCTCTACATGCAGGTGTTGCGCGATATGCATCGCTACAAGGTGCACGGTGGCTTCTTTGCGTATCTGAGCGGGCTGCTCAACGAGGTGCAGGGGGCCGAGAAGGCGCGCGCCGATGAGCTGGCTGATGTGTTGGGCGAGCTCTCGGCGAAGGTCGATCGGGTCTTAAGCCTCAACCAGGCCAGCGCGAGCCTGGCGATGCGCGGGCTTGTCGATGAGCTGGCCTACCTGCTCTATGCGGTGGTGCGGGTCTGGGAGCGCGACTCGGCGTCGTTGAAGGGGACCGAAGAGGCGATGGACCTGGCGTCGCTGGAGCATTTCCTCGATCTGCGGGTGCGCGGTGTGCGGCGCGTGGATGATTCGGAGTATCTCAAACGTTTGCAGACGCTGGCAGCGCGCATCTGAGCGTGCGGCCTCGTACTGAAAACCCGAACCCGGGCGTGGTGCAGCGCGTCATAATCGAGCGTTGCCAGCGACCTCTGTGGTCACTAGGTTGAGCCCGGAAGTTCACGCAACCCAAGATGAGTGAGATTATGAGCGAGACGAAGCAACCGTGGAACGAGTCGATGCCCGAGGCGCAGTTTAACTTTATGCGCGACATACTCGCCGCCCCCAGCCCCATTGGTCTGGAAGGCGCGATGACCTACGGGGTGCTCAAGCCACGCTTCGATAAGGTGAAGATGGAAGGCTGGGCGGTGCATCAGTTCCGCGGCAACGCCGGGCTGGTGCTCGACACGCATCCGGGTGAGGACGATCGCCTCACGGTGATGATCATCGGTCACGCCGACAAGATCCGCATGCAGGTGCGCAGCATCTCCGACGACGGCAAGATCTGGATCAACAGCGACTCCTTTTTGCCGCTGACCCTGCTGGGCAATGAGGTGATCCTCTTCAGCGAAGATCCCGAGAAGCCGGGTAACTACCGCGAGATCCGCGGGGGCACGATTGAGGCGCTCGGTGCGATTCACTTCGCCGACAGCTCGGTGCGCAGCGGTGATAAGGGGCTTAAGCCCGAGCAGCTTTACCTGGAGCTGGGCCTTCACGGCGACGATCGCAAGAAGCAGGTCGAGAAGCTGGGGATTCGCGCCGGCGATCCGATCTTGCTCGATCGCCCGATCCGTCGTGGCTTCGGGCCGGACAGCTTCACCGGGGCCTACCTGGACAACGGGCTGGGCTGCTTTGTGAGCGCGGAGTGCGCACGCATCCTGGCCGAAGAGGGCGGGCTCAACAACGTGCGCGTGCTCTTTGCCATCGCCACCCACGAGGAGATCGGTCGCTTCGGAAGCCGCGTGCTCGCCGGCGAGCTGAAGCCGGATGTGGTGATCGGCGTGGACGTGAACCACGACCTTGAGGCGGCCCCGGGCGTGGGCGACAAGCGCTTTACCCCGCTGAAGATGGGCAAGGGCTACACCCTGAGCGTGGGCGCGGTGGCCAGCGAGTTCTTGAACCGTCTCTTTGAAGAGGCTTCGATCGCCAACGAGATTCCGGTGCAGCGCGATGTGTGCGGCCGCGACACCGGCACCGACGCGATGGCGGCGGTCCTGGCGAGCGTGGACGCGGCGGCGACCTCGATCGGGTTCCCGATTCGCAACATGCACACCGTCTCGGAGCTGGGCCATACCGGCGACGTGCTGGCCTCGATCTACGCCATCGTGCGCACCCTGCAGAAGATGGATGAGGCCAACGGCGGCAAGGGTCTGACGGCGGAGGACTTCCGCAACGGGCACCCGCGCCTCGACCAGGTGGAGAAGCTGACCCACCGCGGTGCGTAAGGACTGAGCCTTAAGAGCGGACGCGTAGCTTGCGTCCGGTGAACCAGCGGCGGGGGCTCCTCGCCGCTGGTTTTTTTGATGGAGCGTGGGTGTTGGGCGTCAAGGAGTAGGGCGTGAGTCAGGGAGAAGATCGCGAAGAGCCGAAGGGGGAGCGCTGGTGGGAGCGCGGGCGGCTGGCGGTGGTGGGGGTGGCGAAGAACTGCGGGAAGACGACCACGCTCAACGCGCTGATCGCGCGCCAGCACGAGCGGTCGGTGGGGCTGGTGTCGGTGGGCATTGATGGGGAGCAGTCCGATGTGCTGCTGGGCACGGAGAAGCCGGCGATTGTGGTGGGGGAAGGGCATTGGGTGGTGAGCGCGGAGCAGGCGCTCGCGCGTTCTACGGCGCCTCTGGAGTACGTGCGGGCTCTGGGGGTGAGCTCGCCACTGGGGCAGGTGATGGTGGCCCGGGCGCGAGGCGCCGGCGAGGTGGTGCTGGCGGGGCTGAGGCACCGGGGGGATGTGAGCGCGGCGCTGGAGACGCTCGAAGATCTGGGGGCTGATCCGGTCTTTGTCGACGGGGCGTACGGTCGGGTTGTGGGGGCGCACCCGGAGGTGGCGCAGGCGATTGTGATGTCGACCGGGGCGGTGGTCGGACACTCGGTGCGGGAGGTGGTGCGGCGCACCTCGGATGTGGTGGATCGACTTACGCTTCCGGCGGTAGAGCGGGCGATCTGGCGTGAGGCGCTGGCCTGCGCGCAGCGTGATCAGCGCGCCTACCTGGTTGAAGACGATGGCGAGCTGCGCGAACTTCCGCACGCTTCGGGGCTGGTGGGGTTGAGCCAGGGGCGCAAGTTGTGGCGCACGTCGACGGCGGGGGTGGTGGTGCCGGGGCTTGTGAGCGATCGGGTGCTGGAGGAGTTGCTGGCGGTCGGGACGCAGCGCCGGCGGATGCTGGTGGTGGGTGACGGTACAGCGCTGCACCCGAGCAGCAAATTGTGGCGGCGATTCAGGCGGAGCTGGGAGGTGCGGGTGGGGCATTCGAGTCGGCTGCTGGCGATCACCTACAATCCGAGCTCCATCGCGGGAGCGCATCTCGACGGGCGGGCATTGCGCCAGGGGTTGGAGGCGCGTTGGCCGACGGTGCCGGTGTTTAACCCGGTTGACCCTGATGAGGCTGCGCGCATCTTTCGGGAGTGCTGAGAGCAAGGAAAAGGGGGGCGCGCGCTCGCCAGTGGCGAGTGCGGCGAGCATCTATCTGGCAATGAGGGGGGGGAGCATGAGGATCGGGCGACGATGGGGGCTGGTGCTGGTAGTGATGCTGTTGGTGGGCGTAGGGACGGGGTGCGGCGATGATGATCCCCCCGAAGATCGCGATGGCGGGGTCGAAGATGGAGGCGGAGAGCCCGACGGTGAGGAGCCCGACGCCGACGCAGGCCCGGACGCCCCCGATGGTGAGGACCCCGATCTCGATGTGCCCGATGATGGGGAGCCGCCGGGCGATCTGAGTCTGGAGGTCGATCCGGTGGACTCGCCCGTGACCTTTGAGGGGGAGGAAGCTGAGGTCACGCTGACCTTCTCGTGCGAGCCCGCGGGCTGTGTGACCACCTGCCAGCTCAATGCGCTGGAAGCCGAGCCCTGCACCTCGCCACACACCGTTCAGGTCAACGCTGGCGAGCATGAGGTCGTGATTCGCGCGAGCTATGAGGGGGACGAGGTGGACGAGCGTGTGGTGATTCGTGCGGTGCAGGTTCCCGCGCTGGAGGTGAACGCGCCCCCGGGCGGCGATGTGTATCGCACCGACCTCGGGGTTGTGTCCGCCCGGTGCACCGATCGGGAGGATTGCACGATCACCTGTGAGGTGTGCGCGGAGGGAAGTTGCGAGGCGTTGGCAGGGTGCGAGGACGGCGCCGCGCTCGTGCTGGAGCAAGCGGAGGTGGAGCTTGTGGTGCGTGCCTGCGTGGAGGACGACGGTGAGGAGAGCTGCAACGAGGATCGGCGCACGTACACGCTTGTGGAGCCTCAATGGAGTGCGTTGACGCTGGGGGAGACGCATGGGTGCGCGATTCTGGCTGACGCCACCCTGTGGTGTTGGGGCAACAACGGTGACGCGCAGCTGGGCAGCGTCGAGCCGGAGCGTTCGCTGACCCCCTTGCAGGTGGAAGGGAGCTGGGCGCAGGTAAGCGCGGGGACGTCGCATACCTGTGGGATTCGCACCGAGGGCACGCTGTGGTGCTGGGGGCAGCAGCAGTACGGGCGGCTGGGCAACGGGGAGGTGGACCTCGACGCGGTCGCCGATCCGGTTCAGGTCGGCGAGCTCGATGATTGGGATGAAGTCAGCGCGGGAGATTCGCTCACCTGTGCGCGGCGAGGCACCGAGGCGTACTGCTGGGGGTACAACCCGTCGGGTCGTCTGGGCGTGGGGAGCACGGCGGGAACTGTGCCCACACCCACGCCTGTGTCGGGAGAGCGCGCGTGGCAGCAGATCAGCGCGGGCGCCGAGCACATCTGTGGGCTGACGGAGGCGGATGAGGCGTTCTGCTGGGGGCGAGGGGGCGATGGCCGCCTGGGCTATGGCGGCACCGACAACCTGAGTGAACCCACAGCGGTTGCGGCGGTCGAAGACGCCACGGTGGTGCGCCTGGCCGCCGGGTTTCAGCATACCTGCGCCGATATGGCGACCTCGAGGGGATCGCGGGTCTATTGCTGGGGGCCTGCTTCGACCGGGAGGCTGGGCACCGGCGATGATTCAACGACGTTGATCCTCGAACCGAAAGAGGTGGGCACCGACGTGGAGCTCAGCGGTGTGAGCAGCGGCAACATCCACAGCTGCGCGATCGCCCCCGATGATGCCGCCTGGTGCTGGGGCTATAACAACCACGGTCAGATCGGCGTGGAGCAGACGGGCAATGAGCTTGTGCCGGTGGAGGTCGACACCACCGAGACCTTCGCGCAGATCGAGGCCGGAAAGATCCACACCTGCGGCATCACCACCGCCGGCGCCCTTTTGTGCTGGGGAGAAAACGGCGACAGCGAGCTCGGTCGGGAGATCGAAGGCACCGAGACCTCCGAGCCCGGGCCGGTGAGCTGGCCCTACGGGCTGGAGGCGCTCTAAGCGCCGCGCGCGCAGCGATCCCGGCCGGGATCGCCGCGGGCCGGAGCGCCGCGTCGACGTCACGAGGCAGGTGGGGAGTCGTGTTCGGAGCAGAAGATCGCGTTCTGCACTTCAAATCTTGTAACGCCGGGCCTAAGATGGTGGCGACAACCCCCCGAAGAGTGATGTCGACGACGTGGTGCTGAGTCCGACTCAGCGCGCGGTGAGTTCAGGAGCAGGTGTGAGAGAGGTCGCAACGATCCAGGGCGATGATGAGGATCTTAAGGCGGCCCACCAGCGTGCCCGTCGCGTGGTGGTCGAGGTGCTGGAGAGCTACCTGCCGGCGTTTATCGGCGCGCTCGCGGAGTCGGGACTTGGCAGTGAGGGGCAGGCCGCGCGGGTGGAGCGCCTGGTGCTCGCCATCGACGGGGTGGAGGTCGTCCGCGGGCTTGAGGAGCGAGGTCGGCCAACGCTCACCGCCTTTGATGGCAGCGGCGATGGAACGCTGAAGGTCAACGCGGCGCTGCTTATGGCGCTCGATCCGGTGGCGCTGGCGGATGCCTTTGCACCCACGCTCGCGCAGATTCTGGGGCTCTCGCCCACGTTGGTCACGCTCATCCTCAGGCTTCGGGACGACCAGCAGGTACGCAACCTCGCCGGGCAGGCGGCCCGCCACGCTGCGGCGAAGCCGGTGGCCGCCACGAAGATCCCCGCCCTGGTGCGGTGGCGCCTGGAGCGCTTTGAGGCCCGCCACGCCGGATTGCTCGCCGGGCTGAGCGGCTCGGCATTGGCTTTTGATGTCAGCGGCCGAGAGCCGCTGATGCGGGCGCTGGCCAGCGAGCCCCGGTGGCCGGAGTGGTTTGATGTATGCGAGGTGCCCTACCTCCAGAGTGCGGTGGAGGCGGCAGGTGCCGCGCTGCAGAAGACGCCCTGGGCCCGTCACGCCGGGGCACTCACCGAGCTCTTGTGGGAGTGCGGCGGCGTCTCTCCCCGATCGGCGCTGCGCCAGGCCGCGCGTACGCTGCGATCGATTCCGGGCGTCGATCAGGCACGCGCGCTTCGTCTGGTGGCTGAGGTGCTCGCTGAAGGCGCGACGCCCCAGGGCGGGGCGCTCGACGCCTGGCCCACCTATGCCGAGTTGGCCCAGTCCTGGCGCGATCTTCTGGCGCAAGAGGCTCGCCACCTTGGCAGCTGGCGGGCGGCCCATGATACCAGCCTGGAACTCAACGTCTTTGACCCACCTTGTGTTGCCACTGGCTTAAGCGAGCCTGCGAACCTTCCCTGGACCACGCCGCTTTTATGCTGGTCGACACGCGAGCGCGACGCCCTGCGCGATCTTCTCCGCGGCATGGAGCGCGCCCTGCAGGGGGCGGCCGCCCCGGTGCGCGCCGGACAGCTCGGGGCGCGCGCGTTTGAGGCGCGGG